>NZ_JBICVO010000002.1:0-723378 GCF_043199105.1 Streptomyces sp. NPDC048644 | reverse complement strand
CAACCGCCATCTGGCACAACTGGACCACCGGAGCCCCAGCCAAACGATCCCTGACCGCCTACGACCACTGAGAACATCGGACTCATTCATCTAGGCGGTCTCGCCCGGCACACGACCGGCCGTACGGGGGATAACGCGGGACACCGGCGGGCGACGGCGATTTCCGTCCGGTTGATGCTGATATGCCTCGCTCATGAGTGCGTATACCAGGTATGCAGCGGCCGTCCTGCTCGCCGGTCTCGCCGTCGGCTGCGCCGCCAGGACCGAGGCGCCGCAGCCACCGCCGTCCCCGCGGGCCACCCCCGGCGGGCACGCAGGTGCCCCCGCGCCCGCCGCGTCAGCGGAGCCCGCCAAGAGCCCCTTCACCCTCGTCGCGTCCGGCGACGTCCTCGCCTCGTATGCGACGGTGCTGGACACCGCGCAGCAGGACGCGCAGAGCAGCGGCTTCGACTACCGGCCGATGCTCAAGGGCATCAAGCCCGTCATCGCGTCGGCCGGCCTCGCGCTGTGCCAGTTGCCGACGCCGCTCGGCCCGCTGGAAGGCCCCTTCGCCAGTGGCCGCGAATTCCAGGCGCCGCCCCAGGTCGCCACCGCCCTCAAGGACGCCGGCTTCGACTCCTGCGCGACCGCGTCCGCGCACAGCCTGGACCGCGGCGCCGACGGCGTCGGCCGCACGCTGGAGGCCCTGGACACGGTGGGGCTGCGGCACGCCGGTACGGCCCGCAGCGTCGCCGAGGCGTCCCGCCCCGCGCTGCTCACGGCGCCAGGCGGCGCCAAGGTCGCCCAGCTCTCGTACACCGTCGGCGCGCAGGGCCGGGGCGCCGCCGCGCCGTGGGCGGTGAACCTGGCCGACGAGCAGCGGATCATCGCCGACGCCCGCGCGGCCCGCCGGGCGGGCGCCGACCTCGTCGTGGTCAGCGCGCACTGGGGGACCGAGTACCGCACCGCCCCCGACGCGCAGCAGACCGAACTGGCCCGCGTCCTCACCGCGTCGGAGACCGACGGGCGTCCCGACATCGACCTCATCGTCGGCAGCCGCGCACGCACCCCGCAGCCGTACGAGAAGGTCAACGGCTCCGGGGACGGTGACACGCAGGACGATCAAGAGGTGAGCGACGGGGGGACGTGGGTCGTCTACGGCTTGGGCGACCAAATCGCGGGCGAGATGAGAAACAAGCACGGGAAGATGGGGACCGTCGCCCGGTTCACCTTCACGCCTCCCGCGGAGGACGGCGACCGGTGGCGCGCGTCAAAGGCCGAGTTCATCCCGCAGTGGTTCGACACGAAAACGGGACGCGTGCGGAAGCTCGGCAAGTCCGCGAAGCTCAGCCGGGAACTGGCGGCCGTACGCGAGGAAATCCGCCGGACGACGCTGAGCCGGGGCGCGGCCAAGCACGGTCTTGTGATGGGGGACTGAGGAAACCGGCCGTGCCGAGGCCGTGCGAAGGCGACCGTGACGACCCGGTCCCAGCAGGTCGGTACATTGTCCGCGATGGACAGGACCGGATTTCCTCAGCTGCACGTCGTCACCGGTGCTCCAGGAGCCGGGAAGTCCACGCTCCTGCGCCACCTGGGGGCGTACCCGTTCGCCACCGTCGATTTCGATGAATTGCTGGAATCCGACGGCAGCTTGCTCGGGATCGACATCGCCTCGCCCGAGGCGAGCTTGGCATGGCCCGCCTACAACAGGCTCTGGGTGAAGATCGCGACGATGCTGCTCCGGGCGGGCAGCCCTGTGCTGATCTTGTGCCCCCTCGCGCCGGACGAATGGACGGCGGCGACCGCACACGCCCGCAATCCGCCGGGCGCCGCATGGGGGCGCCTGGACTGCGACGACGCGGACAGGCGGGTACGCCTCGCCGCTCGCGGGTGGACACCCGAGCAGATCGAGGAAGCGGTCGAGGACGCGGAGGAACTGCGCCTCGCGATCGGCCGGGAGTTCACCACCACCGGCAGCAGCGCTGCCGACGTTGCCGCGGCCGTGGCGGACTGGGTGCTCAACGGTGCGGAGAAGCAATCGGCGCAGTAGCTGCCGAGAGGCCGTTTCGGCCGGTCAAGGCACGTTGTACGTTCCGCATCCGGACTTGACGGACATGCCCTCGCGTGGGCCGGGCCGCCGCGGTGTGAAACCCTGGTGGACGCGGCAGGGTGCCGAAAGCAGGGCAGCAGGGGAGAGGACCGGCGGGCAGTGAGCGGGAATGCGGCCACCCGGGCCAGGAATCCACGCGGTCAGGGCGACCGGCTGCGTGAGGAGCTGCTGCGGGCCACCGAGCGTCTCCTGGAGCAGGTCGGCAGCGAGGACGCGCTGTCGCTGCGTGCCGTCGCCCGCGAGGCGGGGGTCGCCGCCCCGAGCATCTACCGCCACTTCGCCGACAAGACCGAGCTGGTCTGGGCGACCCTGGAGATCAGCTTCGAGCGGCTGGCGCGGGCGATGTCCGAAGCCGCCGCGCAGGCAGGGGCCGATGCCGACCCGGTGGCCAGGCTCCGCGCCCAGCTGCGCGCCTACTGCCACTACGCGGTCGAGCACCCCGCCACCTACCGCCTGCTCTACGAGACCCGGCAGACGCCGGTCGGTCCCGAGCGGCTGGCCGGGCACCCGGCAGGTCTCGTGGTGCGCAGCTGGCACGACGCGCTGACGGCCTGCGAGGACGCCGGCTGGCGGGTCCGCTGCGCCCGCTCCGAGGCCCCGTACATGCTGTGGTCGTCGGTGCACGGCCGGGTGATGATCTGGCAGGTCATGCCGAGCCGCAAGGACGCCAGCCGGCTGGACAGGTTCGTCGACGAAGTCCTGCATCTGCTCCTGGAGCGCTGACGTTCATCGAGGGATGCTGATGTTCCTCGTCGAAAGGTGACCGGCCGCTTAGCCCCGCGTCGCCGCCGTCCTCCCGGACGCCACCGCCCTTTCCGGCCGCCCGCGTCTGTCTCCTGAGCCGTGCCCTCCGGGCGCCTCCCGCCCGTTCCCTGCCCTTCCGCGCCCGCCTTGCCCTGCCTTGGCGCGGTTTCCTGCTGTTCCCGCCCCCGCGGGTTCCCTCTTCCGGCACCCCCGGCCCGTTCACCTGCTCATTACGGTTGTAAGTTTACGAGTGTTAGGCGATACGTCCGACGTGAGGCGCACACCCCCGACGGTGTGCGCCCGAGGAGCGAAGATGACTCTTTCCGCCGCCGCACCGGCGCCCCTTCCCGTCCAGCCGCCGAGCGGCTGCCCCTTCGACCCGCCGCCGGAGTTCGGCGCCCTGCGCACCGAGGAGCCGATCTCCAAGATCTCGCTCCCGGACGGCAGTTGGGCCTGGCTCGCGACCCGCTACGCGGACATCCGGGCGATACTCGGCGACCTCCGCTTCAGCTCCGACACCACCATCGCCGGCTACCCGCTCAGCGGCATGACCGGCGGCGCCACCGCAGGTGAGCACCGTGGCTTCATCCGCATGGACCCGCCCGAGCACACCCGGCTGCGCCGGATGGTCACCCGTGAATTCATGGTCAAGCGGGTCGAGGCGCTGCGCCCGGAGATCCAGCGCATCACCGACGAACTGTGCGACGCGATGGAGCGCGAGCAGGGCCCGGTGGACTTCATCGAGGCCCTCGCGCTGCCCGTACCCTCGCTCGTCATCAGCCTGCTGCTCGGCGTCCCCTACGACGACCACGCCCTCTTCCAGCGGCTGACCGGCACGCTGCTCTCGCGCACCGTCGCGGACGGCGAACGGGGCGTCGCGCGCACCGAACTCCGTGACTACCTCGACCGGTTGGTCACGGCGAAGGAGGCGGCGCCCGGCGACGACATCCTGAGCCGGCTCATCGTCGAGCAGCAGCGGACCGGCGAGATCACCCACGACGACGTGGTCTCGTTCGCCGCCCTGCTGCTGATCGCCGGGCACGAGACCACCGCCAACATGATCGGCCTCAGCGCCCTCACCCTGATGCGGGACGAGGAGTCCGCGGGCCGGCTGCGCGAGGACCCGGCGCTGATCCGCGGCGCCGTCGAGGAACTGCTGCGCTTCCACAGCATCATCCGCAACGGACCGCGCCGGGTCGCCACCGCCGACGTCGAGATCGACGGGCACCTCATCCGCGCCGGCGAGGGTGTCGTCGTCGCCGTGCCGTCCGCCAACCGGGACGAGGACGTCTTCCCCGACGCCGGCCGCCTCGACGTCTGCCGGCCCAACGCCCAGCACCACGTGGCCTTCGGCTACGGCATCCACCAGTGCCTCGGCCAGGCGCTGGCCCGCGTCGAGCTGCAGGTCGTCATCGGCACCCTGCTGCGCCGCTTCCCCGCGCTGCGGCCCGCCGTGCCGGTCGACGAGGTCCCGTTCCGAACCGACATGTCGATTTACGGCTGTCACGCCCTGCCCGTCACCTGGTGACATGGGGCGGCACCACCCACCCGTGCCGCCCCGAACCGACCGCATCCGCACACCGAACCACCCCACGGGAGTCCTGCCATGAAGATCACCATTGCTGCCGACAAGTGCTGCGCCGCAGGCCAGTGCGTGCTGATCGCCCCCGAGGTCTTCGACCAGCGTGACGAGGACGGCGTCGTCGTCGTGCTCGACGACGCGCCGCCCGCCGCACAGCACGACGCGGTCCGCGAAGCCGCCGCGATCTGCCCCGCCGCCGTCATCGAGCTGCACGCATGACCGCCCTGCCGCTCGCCGTGGTCGGCGCGTCGGCCGCCGGGCTCGCCGCCGCCGAGGCGCTGCGCCGCTTCGGCTGGACAGGACCGCTGACCCTCATCGGCGACGAAACACACCTTCCCTACGACCGGCCGCCGCTGTCCAAGCAGCTGCTGCACGGCACCTGGGAGGCCGAGCGGCTGCTGCTGCGCAGCGCCGAACAGCTCGACCCGCTCGGCCTCGACCTGCGGCTCGGCACCCGGGCGACCGGCCTGGACGCCGCCACCCGCACCCTCACCCTCGACGGCGGCGAACAGCTCAGGTGCGCCGGAGTGATCATCGCCACCGGCGTCGCCGCCCGCACCCTGCCAGGGGCCGCGCACATCGACGGCGTGCGCACCCTGCGCACCCTCGACGACGCGCTGGCCCTGCGCGCCCGGATGACCGGCGGAGGCCGTCGCCTCGTGGTCGTCGGCAACGGCGTCCTGGGCTGCGAAGCCGCCGCCGTGGCACGGGAGTTGGGGCACGAGGTCACTCTCGTCGGCCGCGACCCGGTGCCGATGTCGCGTGCCGTGGGCCCCGGCGTCGGCGCGCTGCTCGCCGATGAGCACCGGGCGCGCGGCGTACGGCTGCTCACCGGCGCCGTCGACGGCTTCGAGACCGCGCCGGGGAGCACGGACGAGGGCGCGCGGCTGACCGGCGTACGGCTCGCGGACGGCGGCCTGCTGCCCGCCGACACCGTGCTGCTGGCCATCGGATCCGAACCGGCCGTCGGCTGGCTGCGCGACGAACCGGCGCTGGACACCAGCGACGGGCTGCGCTGCGACGCGTACTGCGCGGCGGCCCCCGGCATCTACGCCGCGGGCGACGTGGCGCGCTGGGACCACCCCGTCCACGGCGCACCGCTCCGCTTCGAACACCGGATGAACGCCACCGAGCAGGGCATGGCCGCTGCCCGCAACCTCCTGGCCGAACTGGCCGCCGAAGCACCGGAATCCGCGGCGGACGACACCCCCGCCCAGGAACGCCGCCCGTTCGCGCCGGTGCCGTACTTCTGGTCCGACCAGTACGGCATCAAGCTCCAGGCGTACGGGCTCACGGCGGGCGCCGACCAGGTGGAGACCACCGTCATCGACCGCGCCGCGCACCGCACCGTCGCCCTCTACGGCAGGGACGGCACCGCCACCGGCGTCCTGGCGGCCGGCCTCCCGCCACGCCAGGTCAGGGCGCTGCGCGCGCTGGTCGCCACCCCGCTGCCGTGGGAGGAGGCACGCGAGCGGGTCAAGGACGCCACCGCCACCGCCACCGGCTGAGCGGCCGGGCCGCCCGACGCCCCGGACGGCCGTGCCCGATCATGGAGGGATGACCGACTCGTACGTACGGGTGCGCGGCGCCCGTGAGCACAACCTCCGCACCATCGATGTGGACATCCCGAGGGACGCGCTGGTCGCGTTCACCGGGGTGTCCGGATCGGGCAAATCCTCTCTCGCCTTCGGCACCCTCTACGCCGAGGCGCAGCGCCGCTACTTCGAGTCGGTCGCCCCCTACGCCCGCCGGCTGATCCACCAGGTCGGTGCGCCCAAGGTCGAGGAGATCACCGGACTGCCGCCCGCCGTCGCCCTGGAACAGCGGCGCTCCGCCCCCACCTCGCGCTCGTCCGTCGGCACCGTCACCACCCTCTCCAACTCCCTGCGGATGCTCTTCTCCCGGGCCGGCGACTACCCCGAAGGCACGTCCGAACGGCTCGACTCCGACGCCTTCTCGCCCAACACCGCGGCCGGCGCCTGCCCCGCCTGCCACGGTCTCGGCCGCGTCCACCGCGTCACCGAGGACTCCCTGGTCCCCGACCCCTCGCTCACCATCAGGGACGGCGCCGTCGCCGCCTGGCCCGGCGCCTGGCAGGGCAAGAACCTCCGCGACATCCTCGCCGTACTCGGCCACGACATCGACCGGCCCTGGAGCGAGCTGCCGCAGGCCGACCGCGACTGGATCCTGTTCACCGACGAGCAGCCGGTCGTCACCGTCGAGCCGGTCCGCGACGTCGGCCGCATCCAACGCCCCTACCAGGGCCGGTACATGAGCGCCAGACGCTATGTGCTGCACACCTTCGCCGACTCCAAGAGCGAGACGCTGCGCAGCCGCGTGCGCGGCTTCATGGTCGCCGAGCCCTGCCCGTCCTGCGACGGCCGGCGGCTGCGCCCCGAAGCGCTCGCCGTCACCTTCGCGGGACACGACATCGCCTCACTCGCCGCCCTGCCGCTGACCGCGCTGGCCGGGCTGCTGCGCCCCACCGCCGACGCGCCGGACGACGGCGTGGCCCCGACGCTCGCCCGCGACCTGATCGCCAGGATCGGCGTGCTCACCGAACTCGGCCTCGGCTACCTGAGCACGGACCGGCCCGCGCCCACCCTCTCGGCCGGCGAACTCCAGCGGCTGCGGCTCGCCACCCAGCTGCGGTCCGGGCTCTTCGGCGTCGTCTACGTCCTGGACGAGCCGTCCGCCGGACTCCACCCGGCCGACACGGAGTCGCTGCTCACCGTGCTCGGCCGGCTGAAGGAGGCGGGCAACTCGCTGTTCGTCGTCGAGCACGACATGGACGTGGTGCGCAACGCCGACTGGCTCGTGGACGTCGGCCCGCGCGCCGGCGAACTGGGCGGACGGGTGCTGCACAGCGGCCCGGTCGCCCAGCTCGCCGACAGCGCGGAGTCCGCCACCCGCAGATTCCTCTTCGACCCGCCACCGCTCCCGGACCGCGCGCCCCGCACCCCATCGGGCACCGTACGGCTGCGCGGCATCACCCTGCACAATCTGCGCGGCCTGGACGCCGACGTCCCGCTCGGCGTCTTCACCGCGGTCACCGGCGTCTCAGGATCGGGCAAGTCGACCCTGGTCACCCGGGTCCTCGCGGACGCGGTGCGGGACCATCTGGGCGCGTCCGACGGGCAGTTGGGGGCCGGTGAAGCGGCCGAAGCGGCGGGCGCGGCCGAGGACCCGGAGGTCAGGGCCAGGATCGGCAGCGTCGACGGCCTCGACGCCGTCGACCGGCTGGTCCGCGTCGACCAGAAGCCGATCGGCCGCACCCCGCGCTCCAACCTCGCCACCTACACCGGCCTGTTCGACGCCGTCCGCAAGCTCTTCGCCGCCACCGACGAGGCCCGCGCCCGCGGCTACACCGCGGGCCGGTTCTCCTTCAACGTCACCTCCGGGCGCTGCGAGACCTGCCAGGGCGAGGGCTTCGTCGCCGTCGAACTCCTCTTCCTGCCCGGCACCTACGCGCCCTGCACCGCCTGCCACGGCGCCCGCTACAACCCCGAGACGCTGGAGATCACCCACCGCGGCCACACCGTCGCCGACGTCCTGGAGATGACCGTCGACGCCGCCGCCGGCTTCCTCGCCGACGTGCCCGCAGCCGCCCGCAGCCTGCGCACCCTCCAGGACGTGGGCCTCGGCTATCTGCGGCTCGGCCAGCCCGCCACCGAACTCTCCGGCGGCGAGGCCCAGCGCATCAAGCTCGCCACCGAACTCCAGCGCACCCGCCGCGGCCACACCCTCTACCTCCTCGACGAGCCCACGACCGGGCTGCACCCGGCCGACACCGAGGTGCTGCTGCGCCAGCTGCACGGCCTGGTGGACGCGGGGCACACCGTCGTGGTCGTCGAGCACGACATGGGGGTGGTCGCGGGCGCCGATCACGTCATCGACCTCGGTCCCGGCGGCGGCGCCGACGGCGGCCGGATCGTGGTGGCCGGCACACCGGCCGAGGTCGCGGCTGCCGGCGATGGCCGCACGGCGCCCTATCTGGCCCGGTGGAGGGGCCGCCGGGATGCCACCTGACCGTCGGCTAATCTACGCAGGTCACATCACCGGACACGACGAAGGGGGCACCTCTCGTGGCAGACATCGAGAAGGCCAAGGAGCAGTTCGAGCGGTTCGACGCGGACCAGGACGGTCTGGTCACGCCGGATGAGTTCAAGCGCGCGATGGCCGAGATGGGCGACCCGTTCGTCACCGGACCGATAGCCGAGTCGGTCATCAAGTCCAAGGACAGCGACGGCGACGGCCGGATGTCGTTCGACGAGTTCTGGGCCGCACTCCAGGGCTGACGGCCCGTCACATCCCCTTCGCCGCCCGCTCGTCCGCGGTCGCGCGCAGAGCCGCGAGGCCGCGGGCGACCGGCGGCTGCCGCTCACTGCCCCGGCGCACCGCCGCCACGAACCGCCGCACCGGGACCGGGTTCCCGCGCAGCGGCACCCGCACGACGGGACAGTCCCCGGGAACCGGGGCCAGCCGCGGCAGCAGGCAGATCCCGAAGCCGTGGGCGACCAGCGCGGCGATGGCGTACCAGTCGACCGCGTGGTGGCACGTGCGCGGCGTGAATCCGGCGGACGCGCAGGCGGCCGGCAGCAGTTGGTGCTGATCGGCCGGATCGCCCGCGCGGATCCAGACCTCATCGCCCGCCTCCGCCAGCTCCACACCCTCCGCGGCTCGGGCGGCGAACGGATGCCCGGCGGGCACCAGCAGATCCTGCGGCTCCCGCAGCACCGGTTGCTGGGTGAACCGTATGTCGGCCGCCGGAGGCCCGTTTGGCGCCGGGATCACGACGGCGATGTCGGCCCGGCCCGCCAGCAGCAGCTCGAAGCGGTTCTCGCCCGGGTCCTCGCCGATCTCCACGTGCAGCCGCGGCAGTTCACGGCGCAGTCGCTCGGCGGCCGGTGCGATCACGCCGGTGATGGCCGTCGCGACGCCGGTGATCCGCAGTCTCCCTGCCACCTGGTCCGCGTATCCCGCGAGGTCGGCGCGGGCCTCCTCCCAGCGGGCGAACAGCGCGTCCGCGTGCCCGACCAGCGCCCACGCCGCCGGCGTCAGCCGCACCCTGCGCCCATCAGGCACCAGCAGTTCCACACCGAGCCGCGCCGACAGCTGCCGCAGCTGCTGCGAGACCGTCGAAGGCGTCAGATGCAGGGCCTCGGCGGTGGCGGTGACGGTGCCCCGCTCGGACAGCACACGGAGGGTCTGCAACCGGGGGTCGATCATCAAGCGATCGTAAGGCGCCGCCGCACGACACCGTGCGGAAACCTTCGATGGACCCGAACGGCCGGGCCCGCCGATGCTGGCGGCATGAGCGACTGGAGCGGGACGCTGAGCGGAGTGCTGACCGAGGGCTTTCTGCCGGGGCTGTGGGCGGGGTATGCGCTGGCGGTGCCCGTCGGGGCGCTGGCCGTACTCCTGGTGAGCGTGACGGCACGGACCTCGTTCCGGGTCGGGGCGACGGCCGCGCTGGGTGTGGCGACCGCCGACGGTCTCTACGCCCTGCTCGCGGTGGCCGGCGGCGCCGCGCTCTCGCACGCACTCGCCCCGGTGGCGGGCCCGCTGCGCACGACCGCCGCCGTCATCCTGCTGGCCATGGCGCTGCGCACCGCCGTACGGGCGGTGCGGGCCCGCGGGAGCGACCCGGCAGACGCGGGCCGGGACGTCCTGGGACGCCCCGGCCGGGCCTATCTCGCCTTCCTGGGGCTGACGTTGGTCAATCCCTGGGCGATCCTCTACTTCTCGGCGCTGGTGCTCGCGGGCGGCACCGGGGCGGGTGGCCTCGGCACCGCCAGGGGCGTGGCCTTCGTGGCCGCCGTGGTCACCGCGTCCGCGAGCTGGCAGCTGTTCCTCGCCGCCGGGGGAGCGGCCCTGGGCAGGGTGCTGACCGGCGCACGGGGGCGGTCCTTCACGGCGGTGGTGTCCGCCGTGGTGATCTCAGCCCTGGCGATCGGCCTGCTGTGCTCCGGCTGACGTGCCCACCGGCGGCGGCGCGTCGTGCTCCCCGGTGCCCCAGCCGGACGGCTTTGAGCCGACGGTGAACGCCAGTTGGCGGCCCGAGCGCAGGTCGTCGGTGGTCAGGTAGGTACGGTCGCCGGCATGGCCGTCGAGGGTCACCGACTGTACGTAGCGGCGGGCGGTCGAGGTGCCGGGTGCCGTGACGGTGAAGTGGCCCGCCGGGTAGTAGCGCCGGTCCAGCGTCAGGTCCACCCGGTCGAAGACCGGCGTGCTCAGCCCCCAGCTGTCGGTGCCTGGCTGCACGGGGAACACCCCGATCGACGACAGCACCATCCACGCCGACATCGTCCCCAGGTCGTCGTTCCCGGTCATCCCGGACGGGGTGTCGGTGAACAGGGTCAGTGCGGCGTGCACCACGTCCGTGGTCTTCCAGGGCTTCCCGGTGGAGAGGTAGGTGTACGGCGCGATCAGATCCGGCTCGTTCTGCGGGTTGTACTTGTCCGCGTTGTAGTAGTCGTACGGGCCGTTGACCCACACCTCACGGGCCGTCTTCGCCGGGTCCTTCAGCAGCTCCGGGTAGGCGAAGAACGCGTCGAGCCTGGCGTCCGCCTTCTCCTTGCCGCCGATCAGGCCGATCATCCCTGGCAGGTCCTGCGGCACCATCCACTGGTACTGCCAGGACGTCCCCTCGTGGAAGCCCTCGCTCTTGGCCGGGTCGGCGGGTCCGGTGAAGGCGCCCCGCGCGTCGCGCGCCCGGAAGAAGCCGGTCGAGGTGTCGAAGATCCTGCGGTAGTTGTGGGCCCTGGCCGCGTACCGGTCGGCGTCCGCGCGATGCCCCAGATCGTGCGCCATCTGGGCCAGCATGGCGTCCGACAGCGCGTATTCGAGGGTCGCCGAAGCGCCGTGGTCGAAGTCCGAGTCGCCGGGCTTGGTGTGTGTGCGGCCCTTGATGTACGGCACGAAACCGTGCTTCAGGTAAGGGGTGTTGGCCTCCCGGCCGACCGCGGGCGAACCGGCGGGCGGCACCCCGTCGGCGTTCTTCTTGAGCGCCGCGTACGCCTCCTCCTCGTGGCCCTTGAGCAGTCCCTGCTGGTAGGCGTTGGTGAGGAACGGGGTGACCGGGTCGCCGGTCATGATGTTCGTCTCGACCGTGCCGTAGCCCCACTTGGGCAGCCAGCCGCTCTCCTTGTCGATCCGCAGCACCGAAAGCGCCATGTCACGGGACTCGCGCGGGGCAAGGAGCGCCAGCAGCTGCGCCTGGGTGCGGTAGGTGTCCCACAGGGACCAGTTCTGGTAGTAGGTGAAGCCGCGCGCCCGGTGGGGTTTTTGGTCCCAGCCGGTGTAGCGGCCGTCCACGTCGCTGCCGACGTTCGGTGCGAGGAAGGACCGGTAGAGCGAGGAGTAGAAGGTACGGCGCAGCGTCGTGCCGCCGCCCTGCGCGGCGACGTGGCCGAGGCGCTGCTGCCAGGCCGCGTCGGCCGCCGCCCTCGTCCGGTCGAAGGAACGGCCGCCCTCCGCACGGAGGTTGCGGGCCGCGCCCGCCGCGTCCACGTAGCTGATCGCGGTGGTCGCCTCGACGGTGCGGTCCTCGCGGGTGTCGAAGCGGGCGTACGCGCCGTGCCTGCCGGTGGCCGTGGAGCCGTGGGAGCCGGGCCGCACCGTGTCGCCATCCCAGGTCCCGTAGGACGCGAAGGGCCGGTCGAAGCGGGTGAGGGTGTGGACGGTGTACGGAGCGGTGTCCTGGCAGAAGCCGTGGCCGGTGACGGAGGTGCGGATGGTGTGCGAGTCCAGCACCTCGACCCGGGTGGAGGTCACCTCGTGCAGCGCCTGTCCCGCGTTGAGCAGCACGTTGGCCTTGCCGGTCGCCGGGAAGGTGTAACGCTGCTTGCCGGTACGGGCGGTGGCGGTCAGCTCGGCCTCGATGCCGCCGTACGAGGTGAGGCCGACGCGGTAGTAGCCGGGGCGGGCGGACTCGTCGTCGTGGCGGTAGGAGGCGGCGTATTTCGCGTAGTCGGTCTCGGTGATGTCGCCGGTCGTCGGCAGCACCGGCAGGTCGCCGCCGAGACCGCACCCGACGCCGGATATGTGCACCGCGCTGAAGCCGCGGATGCGGGTGTCGTCGTAGTCGTAGCCGGTGGTGTGGCCGGTGTCGGGGGAGAGCTGCACCATGCCGAACGGGACGGCGGCGCCCGGGTAGGTGTTGCCGTCGTTCCGGCTGCCGATGAACGGGTTGACCAGGCCGGTGAGCGGGCCGCCCGAGGACGTGGCCTGCGCGGCGGGGGCGGTGAGCGCGCCCCCGATGAGGCAGGCAGCCAGCACCGCGCCCGCGGTGCGCAGCCGGGTGCGACTGAGCCATGGCATGGGTCGGGACCTCCGGAGTCGTCGCTGCGCGGCGGTCCGCCGGGAGTACGGCCCGGAGGGTGCCGACAACGATGTCAGGGCGCGCTCATTCTTGAGGTCGGGCAGGTGCACGTCAAGAGGTCGGGTCGGGTGCCGCTGTGGCACACCCCGGCGGACTGTTTGACAATGACACGTCAAAAATCATGAGGTGTCGGCCTTGCTCTCTTCAGGGGCCCGTGCCTCAATGGTCAGCGCTTCAGGTCGCTGACCACCCATCAGATCTGGGGTGGCCGCCACAGGACCGCACCGCGGCCCCGTGGGACGCCCTGCCGTTCACTCCAGTACCCCGACGGCCCGGCGCCGGCCTGCCCTCTTCCCCTCACGAAGGCGGATCCCCCATGAGACACGGCACGCTCGGAACCGGTACCGCACTCGCCGTCGGCGCGGCACTCGCCTGCACCCTCGCGATGGCACCGGCCGCGGGCGCGGTGACCCCCGACACCGCCACCATCGGCTTCGACTGCGGCAGTTACGGCTCGGGCACGGCGACGCTCACCGCCACCCAGGACGGCACCGCGGCCACCATCAGCCTGTCCACGTCGGCGATCACCGCGCCCCTCGACGTCGGCGCGGGCGCGGTCAACTCCACCCTCACGATGACCAAGAACGGCTCGGGCACCACCACCTTCAGCGGCAGCGACAATCCCGCGATCCCCTCCGGCAGCGCCGTCTCCACCGGCCCCCTCACCGGTACGGTCGCCGCGGGCGACAGCCTCGAAGCCACCTCGCTGAAGGTCGTGGTCTTCGGCATCACCGCCACCTGCAAGGCCACATCGGCCCAGACCCCGGGCCCGTTCGTCTTCTGACGCGACAAGGCGGGCCGCCGGCTTCCCGCCCGGCGACCCGCCCGTCGTCCCTCCGACCCTATGGCCTGTCGTTCTGCTCCGCCCGCCGCTCGGCCTTGGCCACCTCGGACCGCCGGTAGGAGTAGCCGAAGTAGATGACGAGGCCGATCAGCAGCCACACCACGAACCGCACCCAGGTCTGCCACTCCAGGAACGTGATCAGCCAGAGCGAGAAGACCACGCCGATCGCGGGCACCACCGGCATGCCCGGCGTGCGGAACGTCCGCGGCAGGTCGGGGCGCTTGTAGCGGAGCACGATCACCGCGACGCAGACCACCACGAACGCCAGCAGGATGCCGATGTTCGTCAACTCGGCGGCCTCGCCGATCGGCAGGAACCCGGCGATCGCCGCCGAGGCGGCGCCGACGATCCAGGTCACCCGGGTCGGCACGTGCCGGGTGGGGTGCGTCTTGGCGAACCACTTCGGCAGCAGCCCGTCCCGGCTCATCGAGAACCACACCCGGGTCACCCCGAGCATGAACGTGAACATGACCGTCAGAATGCCGATGATGGCCCCGACCGCGATGACGTCCGCGAGACTGCCAAGGCCCACCGACTTGAACGCCGTCGAGAACCCGCTCTCCGGGTCGATGTCCTTGTAGTTCTGCATGCCCGTCAGGACCAGGCAGGCCAGCACGTACAGCACCATCGAGATGATCAGCGAATAGATGATCGCCTTCGGCATGTGGCGCTGCGCGTCCTTGGACTCCTCGGCCGCCGTGCTCATCGCGTCGTATCCGAAGACCGCGAAGAAGACGGTGGCGGCGCCGGTGAACGCGCCGCTCACCCCGAACGGGAAGAACGGCGAGTAGTTGCCGGTCTTGATGTGGAAGAACCCGACCGCGATCACGCCGATGACCACCAGGACCTTCAGGCCCACCACGATCATCTCGAAGCGTGCCGCGTTCTTGATGCCCAGCGTCAGCAGATACGCGATCAGCAGGCAGAGCACCAGGGCGAACAGGTCCACCCGGTGCCCCTCGCCGGTACCCGGGGCGCCGAGCATCCAGGCGGGCAGATCCACCCCCAACTCGCCCACCAGGAAGCTGAAGTAGCCGGAGATGCCGATCGCGACGACCGCCACGATCGCGGTGTACTCCAGCAGCAGGTCCCAGCCGATGAACCAGCCGGCCAGCTCACCGAGTACCGCGTAGCCGTACGTGTAGGCCGACCCCGCCTTCGGGATCAGCCCGGCGAACTCCGCGTACGAGAAGGCCGCGGCGGCGCTCGCGATGCCCGCGATCAGGAAGGAGATCAGGACGGCAGGACCGGCCTTGCCGTTGGCGACGGTCCCGGCCAGCGTGAAGATGCCCGCGCCGATGATGCCGCCGACGCCGATGGCGGTCAGCTGCCACAGCCCGAGCACGCGGGTGAGCTGCTGGCCCGAGCCGCCTTCCGCCTCTTCGATGTGTTCGATCGGTTTCCGGCGCAGTACGCCGTGTCCCGCGCGCAGAGCCATGCCTGACCTCCGTGCCCTCCGTCGTAGCCTGACGGCGGACCATCATGGACCGTCGACGGCCCCTTCGGAAGGCGACTCCCGGTGTATCCGGCGGGCGGCCCGGGAGCTCACCGTGGCGACACGCGGCAGGGCGTCAGCCGGCGTCCTCCAGCCGGAAACCGACCTTCAGTCCGACCTGGTAGTGCTCGATTTCGCCGTCGACGATGTGGCCGCGTACCTGGACCACCTCGAACCAGTCGAGATTGCGCAGGGTCTGCGAAGCGCGCCGGACACCGTTGCGGATCGCGGTGTCGACGTTCTCGTGGGAGGTGCCCACGATTTCGGTCACCCGGTACGTGCGGTCGGTCACGGTGCTCTCCCTCGCCGGGGCGGCGCTCCGCCCGTGCACCTCCACGGTGCCTCAGCACCGGGCCGCCCACCAGCGGAGCGGTCCGCTCAGCGGAAGGCCGGGCTCGCGGCGTCCGGCCTGATCGACCGAGCGGCCCTACGGGACGACCGTGACCGGCCAGCGCCCCGCCTTGACCAGACGGACCGCGACCGAGCCCATGATGCGGTGCCCCGCCGACTCGGACGCGCCCACCACCACCGCGTCGGCCCGCAGCTCGTCGGCCATCCGCACCATGCCCGCGTACGGATCCCCGCGCAGCGTGTGGAACTCCCACCGCATGTCGTATATCCCCTGGAGCCGCTCGGTCGACCTGCGGATCTCGGCCATCAGCTCGTCGGCCACCTCGTGGGTGACGTCCACGACCGGAGCGCCCATGGTCGCACCGGCCGGCAGCACCGGCTGGACGTAGACCAGCGCCAGCATGGCCCCCTGGCGGCGGGCGAGCCCTGCCGCGTAGGCGGCGGCACGCCACGACGAGTCGGAGCCGTCGATGCCGACGACGATCACCTTCGGGCCGTCCGTTCCGCGCTCGAAGGGCGCGGGCTGCTTTTCCTGCACATCAGGGAGGTTATCCGTACGCGCGTCCGAGTACCCCGCGGGGCCGCGCGGTGGCACGCGGACGGCTGCGGCACCGGCTCTCAGGCCGGCTCAGGCGGCCAGCTGTCCCGATCCAGCACGCCCAGCACATAGGCCCTGGCGACCAGCGCGGTACGGCCCTGCACCCGCCAGCGGCGGGACAGCTGCGTCAGGTGGTAGTTGACGCCGTCCACGGTCAGGCCCAGCGCCTTCCCGATCGCCGCCGTCGTGGCACCGCCGGCCGCCAGCGCCAGGATCCGGGCCTCGACCGGGCCGGCCCGGTCGCGCGGCGGGGGCGGCGGCGCGGTGTCGCGCACCCGCAGCAGCGCCAGCAGGGCGGGCGGTCGCACCGAGGGGTCGCCGACCGGATCGACCGTCAGCTCGCCCTCCCGCTCCAGCCCTTGCGACCTGTCACGCCAGCGCACCGCCACCGGATAGCGCGACCTGCGGCCCATCCGGAGCGCCTCGGTCAGCCGGTCCAACTGGGCGGTGTCGCGCGGGTGGAAGAGGTCCAGCAGATTGCGGCCAGGCAGCCGCCCGGGGGCCGCGCCCCACTGCTCGGCCATCGCCGGATTGGCGATCAGCACCCTGCCGTCCGCCCGGCACACCGCGATCGGCATGGGGATGCGGTCGAGCAGGATGAGGAAGTAGTTGCGCCAGGGGCCGTCCCGGTACGCGCCGCCCGGATCCGGGCGGTCACCGCCGGGCGCCGCACCGTCGTCCGGGCCGCACATCGCGTCGCCCGCGGGGTCGTCAGGCCACGCACCCCGGGGATGCCGCGGCCCGTCGCATCCGGCCCCGTCCGCGCCGGTTCCGTCGTCCATGGCCCCTCGTCCGACCCTTCTTCGGCCCGCCGCAAGACCCGGCGGGAAGAATTCACTGCACAATCATGCAGTCGACCGGCCGGGACCTGCACACCGGGCCCCTCACGCTGGAGACATGACCGACACGATCGCGCTCCACGACGACGCACCCACCGGCGGCGACGGCATACCGGTCGCCGACATCTCGGCGGCCGGACTCTCCGCCGCCCCCATCCAGACGACCATGGATCTCGCCCGTATCCACGGCCCGGTGTTCAAGCGCAAGCTCAACGACCGCGAGACGATCTTCCTCTCCTCGCTCGACCTGGTCACCGAGGTCGCGGACGAGACCCGCTTCGCCAAGGGCGTGTCGGTCGTCCTGGAGGACGTACGGGAGTTCGCCGGTGACGGACTGTTCACCGCGTACAACGACGAGCCCAACTGGGCCAAGGCGCACGCCGTTCTGATGCCGGCCTTCGCGCTCGGCTCGATGCGCACCTACCACCCGGCCATGCTCAAGGTCGCCCGCCGGGTGATGGCCGCCTGGGACCGCAAGGCGGCCGACGGCACCGCCGCCGACGTCGCGGACGACATGACCCGGATGACCCTGGACACCATCGGACTTGCCGGATTCGGCTTCGACTTCGAGTCGTTCGCGCGCGACACCCCGCACCCGTTCGTCGAGTCGATGGTGCGCTGCCTCCAGTGGAGCATGACGAAGTTCGCCCGCGAGCCCGGCAGCGACCACTCCGCCGACGACGCGGCCTTCCGCGCCGACGCCGACCACCTCGCGTCCGTCGTCGACGAGGTCATCGAGGCCCGCACCAAGAGCGGCGTCAGCGGTGACGACGACCTGCTCGGCCTGATGCTCGGCGCCTCGCAGGACGCCGGTGCCGGGCCCGCGCTCGACCTCGCCAACATCCGCAACCAGGTCATCACGTTCCTGATCGCCGGACACGAGACCACGTCGGGCGCCCTGTCCTTCGCCCTCTACCACCTGCTCAAGGACCCGGTCGCGCTGCGCATGGTCCAGCGCGAGGCCGACGAGCTGTGGGGCGATGACAGCGACCCCGACCCGTCCTTCGACGACATCGCCAGGCTGCCGTTCACCCGCCAGGCGCTCAACGAGGCGCTGCGGCTGTGGCCCACCGCCGCCGCCTTCACCCGCCAGGCCCGCACCGACACCCTGCTCGGCGGTCGCTACCCGGTCCGCGCCGGACAGCAGGTCACGGTGCTCACGCCGATGCTGCACCGCGACCCGGTGTGGGGCGACAACCCCGAGCTGTTCGACCCGTCCCGCTTCAGTCCCGAGGCCGAGGCGGCCCGCTCCCCGCACGCGTACAAGCCCTTCGGCACCGGTGAACGCGCCTGCATCGGGCGGCAGTTCGCGCTGCACGAGGCCACCATGCTGCTCGGCCTGCTGGCCCACCGCTACCGGCTGATCGACCACGGCGACTACCAGCTGCGCATCAAGGAGACGCTCACCCTCAAGCCGGACGACTTCACCCTGCGCCTCGCCGCCCGCACCCCCGCCGACCGCGCCGCGGTGCGTGCCGCCCTCGCGGTGCTCCCCGGGGGCACCCCGGACGAAGGCGACGCGGCGCCCGCGGCCACCGAAGGGCTGCCCACCCGCGTCCCGCAGGGCACCGGGCTGCTGCTGTTGCACGGCACCAACTACGGCACCTGCCGCGAGTTCGCCGAGCGCCTCGCCGACGAGGCCACAGGAATCGGCTTCGACACCGCCGTGGCACCGCTCGACGCGTACGCGGGCGCGCTGCCAGCCGACCGCCCCACCGTGATCGTCGCCGCCTCCTACAACGGACAGCCCACCGACGACGCAGCCGCCTTCGTCCGCTGGCTGGACACCGCGCCCGACGGGGCAGCCGACGGCGTGCCGTTCGCGGTGCTGGGTGTCGGCGACCGCAACTGGGCGGCGACCTACCAGCATGTGCCGCTCCGCATCGACGACCGGCTCGCCGCGCTCGGCGGCGAGCGGCTGCTGCCCCGCGCCGAAGCCGACGCGTCAGGCGATCTCACCGGCGCCGTCAAGCAGTTCGGCGCCGCGCTCCGCACCGAACTGCTGATCCGCCTCGGCGACCCGGCGAGCATCGGCGCGAGCGCCCCGGCCGCCGACGCCGCCGCCCGCACCGTCACCGAGATCACCGGCGGCCCGCTGGACGCCCTCGCCGTCCGCCACGACGTCGTCCCGATGACCGTCACCGAGGCGTACGACCTGACCGCCCCCGGCAGGCCGCGGCCCAAGCGGTTCCTGCGGATAGCGCTGCCCGACGGCACGTCCTACCGCACCGCCGACCACCTCGCGGTACTGCCGGTCAACGCACCGGCCGCCGTCGACCGGGCCGCGCACGCACTCGGCGTGGACCAGGACACCGTCATCGCCCTGCACGACGGCCGCCCCGGCCGCCCCGCGCTGCCCGTCGACCGGCCGCTGACGGTACGCGAACTCCTCACCCACCACCTGGAGTTGGGCGCCAGGCCCGCCCCCGGCGACCTGGCGGTGCTGGCGGCGCTCAACCCGTGCCCGCCGGAGAAGGCCGCGTTGGAAGGCCTCACCGACGACGACCCGCGCACCCTCATCGACCTCATCGAGGCGCACCCCGCGCTGCGCGAGGCCCTCACCTGGCCGGTGATCCTGGACCTGCTGCCGCCGCTGCGCCCCCGGCACTACTCCCTGTCGTCGTCGCCGGCCGCCGACCCCAGGCACGCGGACCTGATGATCTCGCTGCTGCCCGGCGGCACCGGATCGGGACACCTGCACAGCCTGCGGCCGGGCGACACCGTACTCGCCCGGGTGCAGCCCTGCCGGGAGGCGTTCCGGCTCGACCCGGCCGACCCCGCCCCCGTCATCATGGTCGCGGCGGGCACCGGCCT
Organism: Streptomyces sp. NPDC048644; assembly: GCF_043199105.1. Classification (NCBI taxonomy): domain Bacteria; kingdom Bacillati; phylum Actinomycetota; class Actinomycetes; order Kitasatosporales; family Streptomycetaceae; genus Streptomyces; species Streptomyces sp. NPDC048644. The sequence continues at coordinate 703,639 of NZ_JBICVO010000002.1, read as the reverse complement.
GGCGCCCTTCCGCGGCGCGGTGGCCGACCGCGTCGCCGCCGGCACCACGGCCCCCGCGCTGCTCTACTTCGGCTGCGACGCCCCGGACGCCGACTTCCTGCACGCCGCCGAACTCGCCGCGGCCGAAACGGCGGGCGCGATCACCCTGCGCCCGGCCTTCAGCGCCAGGCCCGAGCACGGCAGGCGCTACGTCCAGCACCGCATCGCCGCCGATGCCGACGAGGTGTGGCGGCTGCTCCAGGACGGGGCGCGGGTGTACGTGTGCGGCGACGGCAGCCGGATGGCACCCGGCGTACGGGCCGCCTTCCGCGCGGTGCACGCGGCCCGTACCGGCGCGTCCGACGCGGAATCCGATGCGTGGCTGCGGGAGTTGACCGCGTCGGGCCGCTACATCGAGGACGTCTACGCGGCGGGCTGATCCGTACCGCGGCGCGCGGTTTCCCGGCCGCCCCGGCGGGCCCGCGGGTACGTTGATCCGGTATCCGCAGGCCCGCGGGGCCGCACCACCGCCGGTCACGGCCGGCTCAGGACAGGGGAGCGCATGACCGAGAAGGCCCTGATCATCGGCGGCGGCATCGCGGGAGCGGTGACCGCGATGGCCCTGCACAAGGCGGGCATCGAAGCGGAGATCTTCGAGGCGTACCCGACCGGCGCCGATGACGTCGGCGCCTTCCTCGTGGTCTTCACCAACGGCCTCGAAGCGCTGCGGGTCATCGACGCGCACGGCCCCGTCGTCGACCACTCCTTCCCCGCCCGGCGGGTCGCGCTCATCGGCGACGACGGCCAACTGCGGGGAGAGCGGCCGATCTCCGGCATCGACGACGGCACCGCGCTCGGCCCCCGCACCCTGCGGCGGGCCACGCTCTACCGCGTGCTGCACGACGAGGCGGCCCGCCGCGGCATCCCCGTCCGGCACGGCAAGCGGCTGGTCGGCGCGGAGACGGTCAGCGGCCCGCACGGCGACCGGGTCGTGGCGTCCTTCGCCGACGGCAGCACCGCCGAAGGCGACGTCCTGATCGGCGCCGACGGCCTGCACTCGGCCACCCGCCCCCTCATCGACCCCGTGGCCCCGCGGCCCCGCTACACCGGCCAGAACACCGTCTGCGGCTATGCGCACGGCATCGACACCCCGCTCGCACCCGAGACCTACACCATGATCGCCGGGAAGCGTGCCTTCCTCGGCTGCACCCGCGCCCCCGACGGCGACGTCTGGTGGTTCGCCAACGTCCCCGGCGACGAACTGACCGGGGACGGCGCCGCCGACCGCACCCCCGCCGACTGGCGCTCGCGCATCGCCGCACTCTTCGCGGACGACGACACCCCGGCCGCCGCCATCGTCCGCGCCACCGGCGACACCGTCATCGCCTCCAACTCCTACGACATCACCACCACGCCCACCTGGCACAACGACACCATGGTCATCCTGGGCGACGCGGCCCACGCGGCTGCGCCCAACGCCGCCCAGGGCGCGTCGATGGCCATCGAGGACGGCGTGGTGCTCGGCCGTGCGCTGCGCGACCACGCCGATCCGCGCGCCGCGTTCACCGCGTTCGAAGAGCTGCGGCGGGACCGCGTCGAGAAGGTCGTGGCCACCAGCGCGGGCCTGGCCGGGCGGGTCGGCACACAAGACGGTGCCCGCGCCCGCGAGGCCGCAGCATCTCGCGCCGAACGCGGCGGCGCCGGCACGTCCGACTGGCTGACGGGCTACCGCATCGCCTGGTGACCGGGGCCACCGGAGTCGCGAGCGCACCCCCCGACTCCGGTGGCAGGCACCGCCGTTACGCGGCCGGCTCGGCCCGCCGTTCCCCCATCCCCGCCAGCTGCACCACCAGCAGCGCGATCCCCGCGATGGTGAAGTTGCGGGTGGCGGCCTCCGTCCCGTTCCAGTCCTTCGACTGCCACATCGCGAACCACTCACCACCGATGGCGAGGAAACCGGCCCCGAACAGCACCAGCACCATCAGCAGCCCCAGCGTCGACAACAGCCGCCCCCTGCCTCCCTCGTGCCGTATCCGCACGGCCCACCACGCGGCTCCCACGGCCAGCAGCAGCGCGGCGGCGGTCTCCCAGGCGATGACCGCCAGATACGCCACGTCCGCCGCCGTGTGCGAGGTGATCGACCGCCACATCAGGTCCGTGTCCTTGAACGTCGTGTCCATGGCCAGGACGTGGCGCACGAACTGCTGGTTGGTGCCGAAGTCGGTGATGTTGCCGAACGCGACCAGCGCCATGTACAGCGCCACGATCGCGGTCAGTACCACCGCGGCCCAGGGCAGGGCGGTGTGCGGTTTACGGTTCGTCATGGTTCCTCCGTTGGTTGCCCGGCCCGCGAAGCCGGCCGGTGCAGCCCTGATGGTGCCCCGATGATCACTCCGACCGGAAACCGGGGCGTGCCGCGGTGCGCAGTGCCCCACCCCGCACACCCTCAACTCCCGTACGCTGCTGCCCATTCGGCCGCACGGCCGACCGGCGCCGGGCCGCGCAGTGTCCGCACGGCCGGGGGGATCCAGACGGAGGGCGGGACAGATGAACAAGGTCCGGTGTGGGGCAGCGGTCGCCGTCGCGGCGGCGGCGATGGTCGTGGTGAGCGCTCCGGCGGGCGCCGAACCCGCCGCGACGACGTACGCCACCAGCACGGGCGTGGGGGTGCACAACGCCTACGAGAAGGACAAGTACCCGTACTTCGCGGACGCGCTGGACTCCGGCGCCGCGCTGCTCGAACTCGACGTCTGGTCCAACGGCTTCGGCTCGTCCTGGCGCGTCTCGCACAGCAATCCCCTCGGCAACAACAGCAACTGCGTCAACGCGTCCCGCGCGTCCGACCTGCGCACCAAGGACCGCAACCAGGACCTCGGCGGCTGCCTCGCCGACATGCGGGCCTGGCACGACGCGCACCCCGGCCACCGCCCGATACTCGTCAAGGTCGAGATGAAGGACGGCTTCAACGCCAAGGGCGGCCGTGGCCCCGCCGAGTTCGACGCCCTGGTCCGCCGGAAACTCGGCGACGCGGTCTACGGCCCCGGGGACCTGGCCGCCGGGCACGCCACCCTGGACGAGGCGGCAGCGGCCGGCTGGCCCGACCGTTCGTCGCTGGCCGGCAAGTTCCTGATCGAGCTGATCCCCGGCACCGTCGAGGAGAAGAACCCGCTCGACCACCTCTGGACGGACGTCGAGTACGCCACCCACCTCAAGGACCTGGCGGCACAGGGCCGACTGGCCACATCGACGGCCTTCCCCGCGGTGCACGGCGCGGCGCCCGGCGACCCCCGCGAGCGGTACCAGGACCGCTCCCTGCGCCCCTGGTTCGTGGTCTTCGACGGCGACGCGTCGGCCTACCTCAAGGACGGCATCGACACCGCCTGGTACGACACCCGCCACTACCTTCTCGTGATGACCGACGCGCACAAGGTGCCGCCGGAGATCGACGGCACCCGCCCGACCGAGGCCGCGGCGCTGGCCAGGGTGGGCCAACTCGCCGCCGCCCACGCCAGTTTCGCCACCGCCGACTGGTACCCGCTGCCGTCCGTCCTCAAGACGGTGCAGCCGCGCGGCGGCGCCTGAGGCCGGGCGGCCGGTGCCGGGCGCCCGCGACCACGGCGCCCGGCCGGCGGCCTACTTCTTCAGCTGCGGCCTGCGGCTGAGATACAGCTGGGTGCCTTCGGCGAGACCGGACGTCACGGCCTGCGGATTGTTCCTGAGCCACTCAAGGGTGTCGGCTGACGAAGGGATCTGGGGCACGATCTTGTACTGGCTGAGGTAGGCGGCGGTCCGCTCCAGCAGCTTGCTGGAGTTGACGTTGATGGCCGGGCCGAAGGCGGCGAGTATGCCCTTCGGGGTACGCGAGTAGGAGGCGAGGTGCTGGAACTCGATGGCCAGCGCCTTCTGCTCCGGCGAGATCGAGGAACTGCTCAGGGCCGACACCAGGGAGCTGAACGGCTTCTCGCCCTCGGCGTAGTGGTCGCCGAGCGCCAGCTTCGCGCCCGCCGCCGCCTCGACGCCGAAGGCCCGCAGCTCGGCGGCCAGGTGGCCGATTTTCTTGTTCTGCTCCGTGTCGTCCGCGTACTTCACGCCCTTGTCGGCGGGGAAGCGCTTGTTGATGAAGTCCACCGCGTGCTGCAGCTCGTGCGTCAGCGTCGTGGCGAACTCCCGCAGTACCGCGGGGCCCGCGCCCTCGGCAGGCGGCTGGATGGCGAGGCTTCCGCTGCCTCCGTCGGCCCTGAACGACGCGCGTGCGCCGCTCACCGACGGCGGCTGCTCCTGGAAGTACACCTCGCGCCCGCCCTGTTCCACCTGTTTGACCAGGTCCAGGAAGGGCGCCTCGAAACCCTCGGCTCCCGCCCCCCGCTCCGTCGGCGGGAAGAGGCTCATGAACTGCTCGTTCTTGATGTACTTCCCCGACCACGCCCCGTATTCGAGCTTGCGCTGCACCGGTCCTGTGCCCGGAGCCGGGGCGGCGGACTCCGGTGACGGCTGCGTCGTCCCCTCGGCCGCCCGCGGGGCCGCCTCGGGGGGCGCGCCCTGCATGACCCTGGTGGCGTTCTCCTCCGCAGCGCGCTCGTACCGGTCCGACGGGTCGCTCATCGCGAGCCCGTCACCGTGGTCGGTGCCCGCCACCGGCCCCTCGCGCTGCTGGATGACGTGGGTCAGTTCGTGGGCGAGGGTGTGCCGGTCCGCGCCGCCCGACCCGATCACGATGTGGCTGCCCGAGGTGTAGGCGCGGGCACCGATCTCGGACGCGGAGCGCTGCGCCGTGGTGTCGGTGTGCAGGCGTACGTCCGAGAAGTCGGCGCCCAGGCGGGCCTCCATCTCCTCGCGGACCGGCGCGTTCAGGGGCTGCCCCGACCCGCGCAGCACGTCGTGCACGGCGGAGCGCTGCACCGCGGGCGCTTCCTGATGGCCGCAGCCGGCGCCGTGCCGGTGCCGCGCCTCGTCCACCAGGCGGGACGCCGCGGCATTGCCGATGCTGCGCTGCAACGCGAGCATCGCCGCGGCGGACGGCTCCGCGCCGCCGGCCACGTCGGGTCCGACGGCGGGCGCCGCGGTGGGTGTGGGCGTGCGCGGCTGCCGGCGGGACTCGGTGGTGTCGGAACGCTTTCCGGGATCCTGCGCGCGCATGGGGGCCTTTCCGGCGAGGTGCAGCGGTGGTCCCGCCATACCTACTCCCGCGGGGCCCCTCCGGGAAGGCCCTTCGGGGCACTCCTCGGTGTCCTGTCGCGCAATGTGCCGCGCGCGGCCCGGAGTTGGCGAGCCGCGCGCGACGCGCCCGCCGGTCAGGCCAGTGCCGCGCCGACGTTGTGCCGGATCAGCGTCTCGGCCAGGCCGAACTCGTTCGGGAAGTCCATCGGCACGATGCCGAGGCCCTGCCAGCCGCTGCCGTCCGATCCCTCCAGCAGGCTCTTGACCTGCGGGTTGAGCCGGTCCGCGTTGGAGCGGGGCGGGAGCAGGGCGGCGGTGCTGACGTAGTTGACGAACAGCTTGCTCGGTTCGGCGACGGCCTTGCGGAACTGCGCCTCGACCTTAGGCCACTTCCCGAACGGCTCGGCCATGTAGTCGTCCTGGATGTCGAACAGCTCCGGGGCGGCGTAGCGCACCCCCGGCATTCCGTCGGAGTCCGCGAGCAGTACGACCCTGCCCCTGGCCTCGCCCAGCGCGGGCAGCCCGCCGTCCAGCCGGAACAGCGAGCGGTAGCCCTTGTCGTCCAGGTAGATGTCGAAGATCCGGCGGAACTCATCGGCGGCGACCTCGGAGTACTCCTGCTTGACCCGCATCAGCACCGTCTCGGACGGGTGCGCCCGCAGGAAGTCCCGGCACGCGTTGAGCACGTCGCCGAACATCATCTCCTGGTAGAAGGCGCCGTGATGGATGGCGAAGACGTCGTCGATGGCCCGGCAGCGTACGTCGAGGAAGCGGATGCCGGAGGCCAGTTGCGCGTCGACCGCGGTGTTCTGGCAGGCGACCCAGGGGCCGCCGTGCCGGGCGCCGGAGTCGTGGGTTCCGGGGATGCTGAGCCGCTGCACGGGGGTCGCGTCGCCGACCGCCGACATCCAGTCGAGCGCGGACACCGTGGCCGTACGGCGCTCGGCCGCCGACGCCGGGAACCCGCCGCCCACTCCCGCCAGCACACCGGCAGCCGAAAGCCCGGCCGCCCCTCTGAGGAAACCCCGCCGGTCCAGCCTCGTCCCCATACCGCTACCCCTGCCCCTGGACGAGTACCGGCCGCGCCCGCAGCGCGCCGCCGATACGCACGTGTGATCGAAGCATCGAACCATACGGGCGGATGCCGCGGCACCCGCCCGGCACAACCCGACGGGTCACACCGGCCGGATGCCGCGCGGGGCGTTCCCCGGATGAGGCGGGCCGTGCGCCGGCCCGTCAGATCAGCGGCGTACCGCGAGCGACAGGGCGAACCGCCCGGCGTCGTCCGTCCACCAGTGCGCCAAGTCGAGCCCGGCGGCGGCCAGTTCGGCCCGTACACCGTCCGCACGGAACTTGGCGGAGACCTCGGTGCGCACCTCCTCGCCCGCGGCGAACGGCACCGCGAGGTCCAGCGCCGGGATCTTCACGGTCAGTTCACGGCGGGCCCGCAGCCGCATCTCGATCCAGGCGTCATCGGCGTTCCACACCGCGACGTGCGCGAAGTCCGCCGGATCGAAATCGGCGCCCAACTCGCGGTTGATGACCAGCAGCACGTTCTTGTTGAAGGCGGCCGTCACCCCGTCCGGGTCGTCGTACGCGGCGACCAGCGTCTCCTCGTCCTTGACCAGATCGGTGCCCAGGAGCAGCGCGTCACCGGGGGAGAGCAGGCCGTGCACCGTGCGCAGGAACACCGCGCGCTCGGCCGGCAGCAGATTACCGATGGTGCCGCCGAGGAAGGCCAGCAGCCGCGGTCCGGGCGTCGGCGGCAGCGTCATGCCCTGCTGGAAGTCGGCGACCAGCGCGTGCACAGCGAGCCGGGGATGGTCGGCGAGCAGCGCCAGGCCCGCCGATTCCAGCGCGGACCCGCTGACGTCGACCGGTACGTAGGAGTGCAGCCCGGTCAGCGCGTCGATGAGGTGACGGGTCTTGTCGGACGAGCCGGAGCCCAGCTCGATCAGGGTGCGGGCGCCGGTGACCGCCGCGATCCGGTCGGCGCGGGCCAGCAGGATCTCCCGTTCCGCGCGGGTCGGGTAGTAGGCAGGCAGCCGGGTGATCTCGTCGAACAGCTCGCTGCCCCGTGCGTCGTAGAACCACTTCGGCGGCAGCTGCTTGGGCGTGCGGGTCAGGCCCTGGGACACGTCGGCGCGCAGGGCGGCCGTGGTGGCATCGGGGGGCAGGGTGCGGGTGAGGGAGAAGGGGCTCACGGTGCGGGCTCCTCAAGCGGGGTGAGGCGGACTTCGGTGCGGGTGGCGCGCAGCAGCGTGCGGTCGGGCACCTCCGTCCAGTGGGGGGAGTCGTCGTACGGCTCGGAGGCGACGACCGTGCCGCCTCCGGGGATCGACAGGTGGAAGAGGGTGTCGCCCCAGGTGGTGGCGGCGATGCTGGTGCCGTCGGTCATCAGGAAGGTGAGCCGGGATCCGGGCGCGGCCTCGGCCACCGCGGCGACCGTGTGCGCCAGCGCCCGGCCCTGGTCGTCTCCGACGGCCAGCCGGTGTAGGACCAGCGCCCAGCAGAACGCCGCGTCGCACCGGGCCGCCAGCCGCAGCAGCTCGGCGGGCGGCAGCGCGGAGGTGAGCGGGGCCAGCGAATCGGGCCAGCCGCGCACCGCGCCGTTGTGGCTGAACAGGTGGTGCCCGCCGGCGAACGGTGCGGCGGCTGCCTCGGCGTCAGCCCCCGACTCGGTCGCATCGCGGACGGCGCCCAGCAGCGCGCCGGTGCGGACCACCCGCGCGATGCCGGGCAGACATTCGTCCGCCCAGATCGGACCGGCCCGCCGGTAGCGGGCGGGCACCGGGTCGCCCGGCGCGTACCAGCCGACGCCGAACCCGTCGGCGTTGACCGTCCCGTGCCGCTGGTGGCGCGGCGCCCACGACTGCCGGTACAGCCCGTAAGGGGGCTCAAGGAGCACCTGGCCGATGGGGACGTCCGGCCCCAGATAGGCGATGTGACGGCACATCGGCTACCGCCCCTTCCGGTGTGCGTCGTCCGGGGCCGCGAGTGCCGGGCTCATGCGTCCGACGGGACGCCGGCGTCCCGTGCGGTGCGGAATCCGGTGAAGATCTGCCGCCTGACCGGCAGGTCCCAGTTGCGGAAGGTGCCCCGGCAGGCCACCGGGTCCACCGCGAAGGAGCCGCCGCGCAGCACCTTGTACGGGCCGCCGAAGAACACCTCCGAGTACTCCCGGTAGGGAAAGGCGGCGAACCCCGGATAGGGCAGGAAGTCGCCGGCCGTCCACTCCCACACGTCGCCGATCAACTGGCCGACCCCCAGCGGCGACCGGCCGTCCGGATAGCTGCCGACGAGGGCGGGCCGCAGGTGCCGCTGCCCCAGATTGGCGTGGGACGGCGTCGGGTCCTCGTCGCCCCACGGGTAGCGCAGCGACCTGTCGGCCACCGGGTCGTGACGGGCGGCCTTCTCCCACTCGGCCTCGGTGGGCAGCCGCCGCCCCGCCCAGCGCGCGTACGCGTCCGCCTCGTACCAGCTCACGTGTACCACCGGCTCGTCGGGCACCACCTCTTCCGTCACCCCGAACCTGCGGCGCAGCCAGCTGCTGCCCTCCCGGCGCCAGAACAGCGGGGCCCGCAGCCCCTGTTCGCGTACCTGCGCCCAGCCGTCCGCCGACCACCAGCGCGGCTCGTCGTAGCCGCCGTCCTCGATGAAGCGCAGGTAGGCGCCGTTGCTGACGGGCGCGGTGTCGATGAGGAAGGCGTGCACCATGCGGCGGTGCGCGGGCCGTTCGTTGTCCAGGGCCCAGGGTTCCGTGGACGTGCCCATCGTGAACAGGCCGCCGGGCACCAGGACTTCGGCGGGCAGGATGCCGTCCGACGTGACGGGCGGCGGCGGGGCGGTCAGCGCGGCGGGGCCGCTGCGCAGCTGGTGCGTGATGAGCATCGTCTCGTCGTGCTGCTGCTCGTGCTGGGCGATCATGCCGAAGGCGAAGGCGGCGTCCAGCAGCGGCCCGCCGCGCAGCGCGCTGCGCTCCAGCACGTCCAGGACCCGGCCGCGGACCTCGGAGACATAGCCGTGTGCCTCGGCCGGATCGAGCAGCGGCAGCGAGGGGCGGGTGGCGCGCGGGTGCTCGAAGGCGTCGTAGACGGAGTCGATGTCCGGGCGCAGCGCCTCCCGCCCGCCGACGGTGCGCAGCAGCCACTGCTCCTCTTGGTTGCCGATGTGCGCCAGGTCCCACACCAGAGGCGACATGAGGGGGGAGTGCTGCGCGATGAGTTCCGGCTCGTCGACGCAGGTGGTCAGCAGGTGCGTACGGTCGCGGGCGGCGAGCAGCGCGGTGGCCGCACGGGCGCGCAGCGACTCGGGGTCGTAGGTCACGGGCTGTCCTTCCCAGGGGTGAGGTCGGCCTCGGCAGCGCTGCCTGTGCTGTCCTGCGGGTGCCCCGCGCCGCCCATGCCCAGGAATCCGGACAGGTCCAGGGCGTCCGCAGGATCGGCGTCCGGCCGCCCGCCCTGCGGGGCGCCTGAGGTCTCCGCGGCGTACAGGGCGTCGAGGTGGTCGTCGGCGGGACAGCGTCCGCGGGCCACATAGCGGTCGGTGAACTCCGCGACCGCCGCCAGGACTCCGGGCGAGGCGCCGAGCCGCGGCAGCGCGTCCTGCGCGGCGGTGAAACACGCCAGCGCCGCGGCGTGCAGCTCCGGGTCGCTCAGCCCGCCGCGGGCGGCCCTGCGCCACAGCGGATTGCGCGGCGCGGGCCGTGAACCCGCCGTCTCCGCAAGGGGTTTGACGATGCGGTAGGCACGCTCGGCGGCCTCCGGATCGTCGAACAGGGCGGCCGTGACGGCCAGCGGCACGACCCACCCGGCGTCGCCCGCCTGCGCGTCGATCATGCGCAGTTCCAGATGGCCGCGCGGCCTGACCGGCGGGAAGAGGGTGGTGACGTGGTAGTCGAGGTCCTCCAGCGTCGGGGGCCTGGGGCCGCCCGTACGGACCCAGTCGCGGAAGGTGAGGCCGTCGGGAGTGTCCCAGGCCCCCTCACCTGACCTGATGCACATCACCGGCGCGTCCAGGACGTAGCGCGCCCAGGCGTCGCGCGGCTCGCCGTCCAGCGGCGGCGCGAGGGTGCGGGCCGGGTCGAGCTGGGACCAGACGGCCTGCCGGGTCGTGCGGTAGCCCGTGGGACAGCCCTCGCTGGTCGGCGAGTTGGCGAAGGCGGCGGTCAGCACCGCGCCCAGCAGATGCGCCATCAGCCAGCGCCTGCCGAGCCCGAGCGGCCCCGGCTCCTCGTGCCCTGCGTCCAGGCACACCTGCACCGAAGCGGTCGCGCACATCATGGAGCGGCCGGCCGATCCCCAGCGGTCGAAGTACGCCTCCATGGCGTCGTAGCGCGGTTCGGACAGCACTCGGCTCGGGGCGTGCCAGGGATTGTGGCCGTGCCCGGCCAGGCCCAGGCCCCGCTCCAGCATGGCGGGCCTGACCTGCGCGAGGTCGGCGGCGACGGACGTGATGCAGGACGTCAGCGACGTCGCGGGCAGCGAGCTGAGCTCCAGCTGGCCACCGGGTTCGAAGGTGAGGAGGGACTCCAGGGGGAGGGCGCGCAGCGCGTCGGCTGCGGCGTGCAGCCGGGACGGTTCGACCGGACATCGGGGGGTGCGCGCATCGTGCACCAGCCACTCGATCTCGACGCCGATGAGCCGGGGCGGACCCGTCTTGAAGCATATTCCGTGCAGGTGGGCTTCGAGTTCCGCTTCCGTCACCGCAGGCCGTACGGGCATGGGTTCCCTCTCCCCTCCGGAGTGGCGGCAGGCTTGCCGTCCTCCACCTAAGCGGCTGCGGCCGATGCGCTCAAGGGCGTCGGCGCTCCGCCGGTGACGAGGGGCGGGTACCGGCCGCGGAAGCTGGCGGCTCCGGGGGAGGGCAGCTCACTCGGAGTCGTACGTCCATTCGAGTGAGGAGGTGATGCGCGGGTGACGGCAGGCCGTCGTCACCCGCGTCCGCGCCCCGTGCCGCCGGGCGGAACCGGCCAAGCGCGGGGCGCGGACCGACGGCGCGGCGGCGCGGGGCCGGGGCCGTCCGTCACTGCCGGTAGCCGGCGAGAAAGCGGCCGATCCGGCCGATCGCCGCGTCCAGGTCGTCCGCGTGCGGAAGGGTCAGGATGCGGAAGTGGTCCGGGCGCGGCCAGTTGAATCCGGTGCCCTGGACGACCTGGATCTTCTCCCGCAGCAGCAGGTCGAGCACGAACTTCTCGTCGTCGTGGATCTTGTGCACGGCCGGGTCGAGCCGGGGGAAGGCGTACAGCGCGCCCTTGGGCTTGACGCAGGAGACACCAGGGATCTCATTCAGCCGCTCCCAGACCACGTCGCGCTGCTCGCGCAGCCGGCCGCCCGGCAGGACCAGGCCCTCGATGCTCTGCCGGCCGCCGAGCGCGGCCTGGACGGCGTACTGCGCGGGCGCGTTCGGGCACAGTCGCATCGAGGCGAGGGTGCTCAGGCCCTCCAGGTAGTCGGCGGCGTGCTGCTTGGGCCCGGAGACGACCAGCCAGCCGGAGCGGAATCCGGCGACGCGGTACGCCTTGGAGAGCCCGCTGAAGGTCAGGCACACCAGATCGGGGGCGAGCACCGCGGCGTGGTGGTGCACCTCGCCGTCGTACAGGATCCGGTCGTAGATCTCGTCGGCGAACACCATCAGCTGATGCCGCCTGGCGAGGTCGAGCATGCCCTCCAGCAGCTCGCGGGGGTAGACCGCGCCGGTGGGGTTGTTGGGGTTGATGATGACCATCGCGCGGGTCCGGTCGGTGATCTTCGACGCGAGGTCGTCGAGGTCGGGCAGCCAGTCGGCCGACTCGTCGCACATGTAGTGCACCGCGGTGCCGCCGGCGAGGGTGGTGACCGCCGTCCACAGCGGGAAGTCGGGGGCCGGGATGAGGACTTCGTCACCGTCGTCCAGAAGGGCCTGGACCGCCATCGAGATGAGTTCCGATACGCCGTTGCCGAGGTAGATGTCGTCGACGCCGACATCGGGGAGGCCATTGCGCTGGTAGTGCTGGGCCACCGCCCGGCGCGCGGGGAGGATGCCGCGCGACTCGGTGTAGCCGTGCGCACGGGAGAGGTTGCGGATCACGTCCTGGAGGATCTCCTCGGGCGCATCGAAGCCGAACAGCGCCGGATTCCCGGTGTTCAGACGGAGCACGCTGTGACCCGCCTCCTCCAGCGCGTCGGCGTGCTCGATCACCGGCCCACGGATCTCGTAACAGACGTCGGCCATCTTGCTCGACTGCTTGAACTGCATGCGGCGGCCTCCCGGTTCCTCACCCACCGCGGCGCGGCGGCTTCCGTATCCCTCACCGTACTTGGTTTTACCAAGTTGCCACTTGGAAAGTCCAACCGATTGTCTATGCTGGTGTCATGCCGCGCCGAAGTTATGACCAGTACTGCGCCGTCGCCCGAGCCCTGGACGCCGTCGGCGACCGCTGGACGCTCCTGATCGTCCGGGAACTGCTGGGCGGAGCCCGCCGCTACACCGAACTCCACGCCGACCTGCCCGGCGTCAGCACGGACATGCTCGCCTCCCGCCTCAAGGACATGGAGCGCGACGCACTGGTCACCCGCCGCAGACTCGCCCCGCCGGGCGCCGCCTTCGTCTACGAACTCACCGGGCGCGGCCGGGCGTTGCTGCCGGCGCTCACCGCACTCGCCGACTGGGGCGCGCCCGACCTCGGCAGCCCGCGCCCCACCGACGCGGTACGCGCCCACTGGTTCGCCGTACCGCTCATGACCCGCATCGCCGACCACTTCGCCGGCGGTCCCGGCGTGCTGGACGTCGTCCTCGACGAAGGCACCTTCCACCTCACCCTCGACGGCGAAGCGCCCGGCTACCGCGAGGGCCCCGCCGAACACCCGGACGCCCGGCTCGAAATGGACACCGCGACCTGCGCCGACCTCGCGTACGACCGCCTCTCCCTCGCGCAGGCCATCGCAGCCGACCGGATCGCCGTCACCCTGCCCGACGGCACGGCGGACGGCGCCCACGCCTGAACAGCGGGCCGCGGTCCGTATCCGGACGCGCGCCGAACGGCGATTGCCGCTGGGATGCGGCGAGATGACGGTACGTCAGTCGGGGTGCCGGACCGCCGTCCGGCAGGCGGACCGCCCTGTTTTGGAAGCGCAACGGGTGGGCAAGAAGGAAACGGGTGGGCAACAGGGAACTGGTGAGGCGCCAGAAACGATCACGACGGTGCCTGACCTCCGGAACGGCGATGAACGGTCGGACGGCGAGTGTGCGCTCGGCGCCCGGAGCGGTGTGACCGTGGGCGCGCTGCATCGACCGCGGTGACGGGTGAGCGCGGTGACCGACCTCTCCGGACACTGCTCTGCCAGGGCGGTGACGACCGGCTGGACGAGGCAGGTCGAGGCGGAGAATCGCGCGAAAAGGAGAGCACCGTGCAACCATCCCGGGTGGAAGAGATCCGCTTTTCCGGCTGCCGTCGCGACACCCGGCGTCTGACGTGGGCGCAGCGCCTTCTGTGGAACGACACGCAATGGCTCAAGCCGGAGGATCACTTCTACAATCAGGCTCTGCAATTCAAGATCCCCGAAAGGCATTCCACGCAAGACATCTTGGATGCCTTGGGCGCTCTCGTGCAACGCCATGAGGCGCTGCGGACGCGTTTCACCGTCTCCGACGGCGGGGAACCGATGCAGGAGGTGACCGCGGAAGGCGCCCTGTCGGTCGAGATCCTGTCACCCGGTTCAGCCGATGTCGATGCGGTGGCACGTGAATGGCTCGACATCCATCACGACATTTCTTTCAACTTCCCCGAAGAATGGCCTACGAGGGCCGCAGTGGTCGAGGTCGACGGCTCGCCGAACCGGGTCCTGTTCGTCATCTCCCACATCACTATCGATGGGGTGGGCGAGCGCATACTTGAGGATGAATTCCACCGAATCGTGGCGGAGGGCGCCGAGTCCGCGGCGCGGCGCGGCGCGGCGTACCAACCGCTGGACCGAGCTGCGTACGAGGCGACGAGGGAGGGGATCCGGCAGTCCGAGAGCACGCTCGGCTACTGGGAGACCGCACTGCGGGCGACACCTGCGCGCATGTTCTCCTATCGCCGAAGGGAACCCGCCCAGCCGCGCTATGTGAATGTGTCCATGAATTCGGAGGCGATCTCCGAGTCGCTGAACATCCTTGCGGGCCGCTACCGCGTCACCAACCCCGCCGTACTGGCCGCAGCGACCGCGGCGGTGCTGAGTTCCGTGACCGGAAACAGCAACGTCCTCCTCAAGACGGTGAGCAATAATCGATTCGTCGAGGACTTCAGCAACATGGTGGGCATTGCGCTGGGGAACTCCCTCATGGCGGTTCCGATCGGGCACCGCGGATTCACGGAAGTCATCCGGGACGTCGGGAACACGGCCATAGACACCATCATGAATGCGCAGTGTGACCCCGTCGAGCTGTACGAGCGCGTAGCACGTCGGAACCACGAACGCGGTGTCTACACCGACCTCTTCGAAGCATTCATCAACGACCGCCGGTACCTCAAACGCCCGGGAGCCGGTACGGGGCTTTCCGGCGCGGAACTCCGCAAGCTTGCCGAGAAGTCCACCGTGTACGTGAACGGCAGTTGGGAGCGGAAGAACGCCACATTCTTCCTGGACGCGGGCCCGAACGTGCCAGGTGGCGACGACATATTTCACATCATGGCGGACACCGCCTTCCTCTCCACCGTGGAGATCAAGCAGCTGCTGCGTGGCCTGGAGGCGCTCCTCATCACGGCGGTCGACCGCGAGGTGCGCTGCGCGGAACTCCCGGACATCATCGGCTTGCCACGACCGGAACGGGGCGACGGCTGGAAGCTCATCGACCAGTGCTGGGTTGATATGGAGGAGGCATCGGAAGTCCTGCGTCAGGTGACGGGCAGTACGGACGCGGCCCTCTTCGCTGTCGATTCCGGGGCGGGGGAGGAGTTGGTGGCGTATGTCCGGAGCGGGGATCCCCGGGCGACCCCGGAGAGCATTCACCGCTCCTTCGTCGCCGCACTGGAAGACCACCCCTCGGTGTCGGCGCCCGGCCGGTACGTCATCTGCCGCAGTGCCCCTGAGCTGCCTGCAGCAGACGAAGCCGCGTGGATGCGGCAGCCGGTCATCCATGCGGGCACCGGACGCACAGGGCGCTGAACTGGGCGTAGGCGGATGGGAATTGGGTACTCACCGGGTCGGCGCGCAGGGCAACGACGGGGCGCGCGGCACCGGTGAAGGCGCTGCACGACAGCGCCAACAGGGCACCAGGGGTCGATCGGTAAATGTGTAGCGGGTTGTCACGGGTGCCGGGATACTGCGCCGGTGACCCGTGCCGCACTGCCTCAACCGCTTCGTCCTCGCGCCCTGGCGCCCGGAGATCTCGTCGTCATCGCCTCGCTGTCCGGGCCGCTCGAAATCGATCAGGTACCCGGACTCGACCGGTCGGTGGCCGTGCTCGAGCGGATGGGATTCCGTGTGCGCCGGGCGCCGCTGCTCGAAGCAGGGCGGCACCATTGGTGGAGCGCTGCTCCGCCGGCGGAGATTGCCGAGGAGTTCAACGGTCTTCTGCGTGATCCTGAGGTGCGCGCGATCATCGCGCATGACGGCGGCCAGACGGTGCTCGGTTACCTCGACCTGATCGACGTCGAGGCGATCACTGCCGATCCCAAGCCGATCCTCGGCTACAGCGACATCTCGCTGCTGCATCTGGTGCTCCATGCGCGCACAGGTCTGGTCGGATTCCACGCCGACTTGGCCACCCCCGGGCTCGGAGAGGCGTGGCAGACCGCACCCGCAGCTCGTAGAGCGGAACTTGAGACGCTCTACTCGACGCTGCTGACCGGCGCGGAGGCGATCGGTGCGCTGCCTGCCGGCCCGTCGTGGGAGTGCTGGCGTGCCGGTCGCGCCGAAGGCCGGCTGATCGGCGGGGTGCTCAATCGCATCGTGCTGGCGCAGGCGACGCGTTACGCGCTGCCGCTCGAACGGTTCGACGGCGCGGTGCTGTTCTGGGACGAGATGGGTGGCCACGCCTCGCATGTGTGGAGCTATCTGCAGGTACTGCGGCACTGCGGCATCCTCGACCGGATCTCCGGCATGGTCGTGGGCGTTCCGCGCGAGATCGGCGGGCTCGGTGCGCCCGACGCGTCCCCGACTCTCCCCGAGATAGTCCTCGACGTACTCGGCGACCGTGACATCCCCGTCCTGGGCAACGTCGAGTTCGGACATGCCGGCCCGAATCTGCCGATGCCGGTCGGCATCCACGTCGGCCTGGACGCGCAGCAGCGGACATTGTCGCTGCTCGAACCGGCGGTACGGGCGCCCATGGTGGCGGGACCGGCAGGCTGAGCAACACCGATCAGCGAGCCGACGGCCTCGGCAGCATCCGGGGGCCGACTCAGGTTTGGTGACCGTCCCTTGGGCCGTTTGTCCGGCCGGGTGCGGCACTGTGCGCACGGCGCCGGCCTCGATGTGCCCGTCCTCGGGGACGATCTCGCGGCGGTGATCGCGTAGGTGGGCGACGACGACCGTGCCGATCTTGGCCGGATCGAGGCGCCTCGGCGCGCTGCGCGGGGTCCAGCCCGGGGGCGCGTGGTGGGGCAGGCCGAAGGCGGCCGGTTTTTGCCGGCTCCGTGTGGATCGGTGCCCGAGGTGAACGGTGCGGTACGCGAGGTGAACTCGGTGACCGGGCTGCGTACTTGATGCCGTGTGGGCCCCTTACGCAGGGCTTGTGGGGGAGGCCGGGGCGAACGGGAGCGGTGAGGCGGAGGTGGCGCGACGCACACGGCATCTTTGTGGATCTTGGAGTGTGGAGAACTCTATGATCAACGGGGAGTGGTGTGTGCCTGTTCTTGAGGCTCACCGCCTATGCCGACGATCAACTGACCCAAGTCCGGATGAGCCGGGCAAATACCGGGGATCCGGGGTCGTGGGGACGCCTTCTAAACCCATATTTAGCCACGGGAACTGGTCGGTAGGGGAACTGTTTCGGCCAGATGATGTTTCTCTGAGGTGGGGTCTGGATGCGCGCTAATTCATGCTCTACGATCAGTTCATCGTACAGTTGATCTCCGACCTTCAATGAGTCTCACTTATCGCTGTACATTCCTTGAAAACTTCTACGCTGAAGGTATCCGCTGCGTCTGGAACCCTCCGACGCCGCTCGTTCTGCGGCATGCCTTCGCGTTTCCCTGGAATGGCCGGCTCAAGCTCTGGCCGGCCACACGAGCGGCCGTGGAAACCATCCACGGCTTGTCAGTTGCTCCCTCTAGTAGTGAAGGAGGTGACCAGACATGACCGCCGAAGACTTCCTGGCATCGCGCGAATCGGGTGAGGCCGCGACGAAGTGGTAGTCGCCGCCAGCAGATAAGTGAGTGCCGGGTGATCCTTGTGTTCACCCGGCACTCATCCGGCAGACCGTGACAACAATAGGCTGGGGTAATGCTGCACGAGCTTGTGGATGGAGCGCTCCTGAGGTCTCTCGGTGGCCAGGAGTACCGCGACAGAATAGCGAAAATCGAGAAGGCGCTGACCGGCGCGGCGGCCTCCGATCTGTCCGTCCAGGAACTGCGCGAGTGGGCCGTGGGGCACGCTGACTGGAATGTGCGGCGGCTGGCCGTGCAGACCCTGGCGGAGCGCTTCATCGAACACGCGGAGGCCCGCGAGGCGATCAGCGAGGCGATTCACGACGATGTGGACTGGGTTGCCTTCACCGCCATCAAAGTCGCAGGTCAGCACCGCATTGCAGAGGCCGTGCCGCACATGATCCGCATCTCCGGCTGGCCCAGCAACTTCACCAAGCCGGCCTATGCGCGCAAGCCTGTCGGCTGCGGTGCCGCCTTCACCAAAAACGGGCTGCTCAACTTCTTTCAGTCGACCGACTTCCAAGAGTTGCGCACGCTGGAGAACGAGCACTTTGCCGACCTCCACGCCACAGTGGCAGCGGCGGCGAGAGAGCCTGATCTGAGCGATGCGGTCCTCATTCCGGCCGGGCCGTTCATCGCGGGAGCCCGAGTGCTGGAGATCGGCCCGTTCCAGATGGACAACACCGACAATCCGCTGCGGACGGAGGAGCTGCCGGCCTACTACATCGACCGGACCGCGGTGACGAATCGCCGGTATTCTGCTTTCCTCGCGGAGGTCGGAGAGAGCCGTGAATTCTCTCATCCGGATGAACCCGAAGGCAAAGACTACACCCCGGCCCATTGGCATGACCTGCGTTTCAACCATCCCGACCACCCGGTCGTGGGAGTCGACTGGTACGACGCCTATGCATTTGCCCGGTGGGCCGGAGGGCGACTGCCTTCGGAAAACCAATGGGAGAAGGCGGCACGCGGTACGGACGGGCGGGTGTACCCCTGGGGTGACACCTGGAGCAATGAAAGGGCTCAGAGCGTCTTCGCCGCTTACCGGAAGGACGACATCAAGGATCTGGCAGAGCTGGAGGAGCTGCTGGTTTCCACGACGGTGAGCTGGCCCGAAGACCCGGTGGCACCGGCTGATTCCTACCCGCAAGGTGCCAGCCCGTACGGACTGCTGAACATGGCAGGAAACGTCTGGGAGATGACCCGGACCAACTTCTTCACCAGGGAGGACATGGCTCCCTTCTTCCGGGGGCGGTCCAACCAGGAATTCATGAACCGCCCGGAGGCATTCCATGTGCTGCGCGGCGGCACCTGGACCTCGCCCCCGGTGTGCCTGTCCACCTTCTACCGCGGGAAAGACCTGCTGACGGACCGCCACAACGAGGTGGGCTTCCGCTGCGTCTACGACGCCCCTGCAACGTGATGTAAGGAGTGGCATGCCTACTTCCACACCGCCGGCCGCCTCCCCGGACGCGGCCGTCGTCCCGGCTCAGGACCAGGTGCGACAGTCCCTGGTGGAGGCGATCCACCTCCTTGCAGCCCTCGGCTACAGCGAAGGTCTCGCCGGCCATGTGAGCGTCAGGGATCCGGAGGACGACAACGCCTACTGGGTCAACCCGTTCGGTCTTGACTTCCATCACGTGACGCCCGATGACCTGTTGCTCGTCGGCTCCGAAGGCACCGTCCTGCGCGGGACCGGCGCTCTCAACCCCTCGGTGGACCCGCTGCACGGTGAACTGCACCGCAGCCGCCCGGATCTGACCGCTTTCGCGCACACGCACTCCATGTACGGCAAGACGTGGTCCTCTCTCGGCCGCCGCCTCGACCCCATCACCCAGGACGCCTGCGTCCTGTACCAGCGGCACAGCGTCTACGGACAGTTCCTCGGCCTGGTCAACGCCCGCAGGGAAGGCAAGGAAGTCGTCAAGACGATGGGCGACGGCACCGCGGTCATCATGCAGAACCACGGCTTCCTCACCGGTGGGCGCAGCATCGGCGAAGCGGTGTGGCTCTTCATCGTGATGGAACGCGCCGCCCAGTCCCAGCTCATGGCCGAGGCATCGGCGTCCGAACCGCTGCTGATCCCGCACGATGTCGCGGTGGATACCGGACGCGCGCTGGCCAAGCTGGAGTTCGCGGACAAGCAGTACCGGAACTTGTACGAGACGACGTGCCAACGGCGCTGACGCTGTCCGCCGGAGAGAGGAAGCGAACCGGATGAAGCTAGGCATCAACTTCCTGCCCACGGTCGGGCCCGCGGAGGCGGCGGCCGACCAGTTCTACGACGAATGCCTGGAACTGGGCGCGGAGGCGGACGAACTCGGTTTCCACCACGTGAAGATGGTCGAGCACCACTTTCACGAGTGGGGAGGCTACAGTCCCGACCCGGTGGCCCTCCTGTCGGCCATGGCCAGGCACACGCGCCGGGTGCGGCTGGTGACCGGCGCCGTGACTCCGGCGTT
Organism: Streptomyces sp. NPDC048644; assembly: GCF_043199105.1. Classification (NCBI taxonomy): domain Bacteria; kingdom Bacillati; phylum Actinomycetota; class Actinomycetes; order Kitasatosporales; family Streptomycetaceae; genus Streptomyces; species Streptomyces sp. NPDC048644. Next base: position 683,710 of record NZ_JBICVO010000002.1, on the reverse strand, counting down.
CACCCATCCGATCAAACTGGCCTCGTCCCTACTGGTTTTGGACAACCTCTCGCACGGCCGACTGGACGCCGGCTTCGGACGGGCCTTCCTCCCTTCGGAGTTCGCCGCGTTCGGCGTGGACATGGACGACAGCCGGGCGCTTCTTGAGGAAAACGTCGAAGCCATCCATCGTCTGTGGACGGACTCCGGCTTCCGTTGGGAGGGACGCTTCCACCGCTTCGGCCCGCTCCCTCCGATCCTGCCCCGGCCGGCCCAGCAGCCCGCCCCGCCGGTGTTCATCGCGGCCACGACGTCACCCGAGACCTTCGTCTGGGCGGGACGCCACGGCTATCACCTCATGGTCATGCCGGTGGTGGCGAGCCACGAGAAGCTGACGGGTCTGCTGGACAGCTACCGGCGGGCCAGGGTCGAGCACGGTCACTCCCGGACCCACCGTCTGCACGTCAGCTACCACGCCTACGTCGCGGAGAGCCACGCCGAGGCGGTCGAGCGGGCCGAGGAACACTACGAGGTCTACCGCGACAAGCAGATCGAGGCGTACAGCAGCTGGCGGGGCAACGCCTCCGCGCAGTACCCGGGGTACGAGCGCATGGAAGCGTCGGCCCGCAGCACCAAGCTCTCCGACCTGATGGCGGCGGACAACGTCGTGATCGGCGGGGTGGCCGAGGTGGGAGCCGCGCTGCGTCGCATCCACGACCTCTACCCGGGGGCTGAGATCAGCCTCCACTGCCGCTACGGATCGATCACCCAGCCCGAAGCGCTGCGTACCGTACGGCTGTTGGGGGAGAAGGTCCTGCCCGACCTGGCATCGATCGGCCCCGAAGAAGCCGGCCAGGACTGATCACGACGACAGGCGGTCCCAGAACCATGACCCACAGTCCGGTGACGTCAACCCGGCCGTCGACCACGCACGGCCGCGTCGAGCTGATGGCCCGCACATATCCTCGTGCGACCGCCCTGATCAGCACGGGGGAGACGCTCAATTACGCCGAACTCGACGCCAAGGCGTCGGGCCTGGCCCGGATCCTGGGAGAGCACGGCGTCGGGCCAGGCACCACCGTGGCCGTCCGGCTGCCGCGCTGTGTCGACCAGGTCGTGGCGACCCTTGCCATCTGGAAGCGCGGTGGCGCGTGTGTGCCCGTCGATCCGCTGCTCCCCTCGCAACGTGCCGAACGGCTGCTGGCGCTCTCCGGTGCGCAGTTGTCGATCGGCCCCGGCTGCCGCGTCCTGCCGGAGACCGCGGCGGGAGGCGGTCACCGGTGGTTCGCCGATGCTCCCGAGCCGGAGCGGATCGCCTACGTCTTCTTCACCTCCGGCTCCAGCGGTGAACCCAAAGCCGTCGGTGTCCCGCACTCGGGAATCGTCAACGAAGCGGTGTGGACGGCCGAGACCTACCGCTTCGCCCCGTTCGACACGGTGGGCAGCTGGCTGTCGTCGCCCGGGTTCGCCATCACCCGGTGGGAGCTGTGGTCGCCGCTCGGTGCCGGAGCGGCCGTCGCGATCGCCGAGGAGAGCACGGAATGGGACGCCGAAGCGGTCCGGACGTGGCTCCTGGAGTCAGGCGTGACCTGGAGCGTCGTGGTGACCCGCCTGGGCGAGCAGTTGATGGCGCTGCCCTGGCCCGATGACACCGCCTTACGCGTGCTGATCACCGGAGGCGAGCAACTGCGCTCATGGCCGGGCGATGTGCCCTTCGACGTGGTCAACTCCTACGGCATCACGGAGACGTCGGGAGTGCGCCTGGTCGCCCCGTTGACCTCGCGTGGAGCCGTGGACGAACTGCCGCCGATCGGCGACGTGATCGACGGCACCCAAGCCCACGTGCTGGACGACGCCTGGCACCCCGTACCGGACGGCGAGACGGGGGAGTTGTACATCGGCGGCATCGGGCTCGCCCGCGGCTACCTGGGGCGTCCGGGACTGACCGCGGCGACGTTCCTGCCTGACCCGTTCGCCGGCCGGGGGCAGCGGATGTACCGCACCGGCGACCTGGTGCGCCGCGGCGCGGACGGGCAAATCCGGTACGTCGGACGCAATGACGGCGAGAAGAAGACCCGGGGTGTGCGCCTCAACCCCGCCGAAGTGGAGGCCGCCCTCCTGGAGCACCCCGCGATCGACGCCGCCGCGGTCCGGGTACGGTCCGACGCGGTCATCGCGTACGTGGTCTGCGGCGCGGACGACGCCCCTCCGGTGCACGAACTCAGGGGCTTCCTGGCCGAACGGCTGCATCCGTCGACCGTGCCCAAGACCTTCGTCCGGCTCGCCGCCCTGCCGACGCTGCTGAGCGGCAAGACGGACCGTGCGGCACTGCCGGAGCCCGGTCCTGACAACGTCATCACCGACACGTACGCGGCGGCGTCAGGCGCCGGGGAACGCGCCGTGGCCGAGGCGTTCGGCACCCTGCTGGGCGCCGAACGGGTGGGCCGCGACGACGACTTCTTCGCTCTGGGCGGCGACTCACTCGGAGTGGCCCGGCTCATGACCGCGCTCACCGGGCAGTTCCGCGTCGAGGTGCCCGCCGCCGTGCTGTTCGAGGAACGCACCCCCCGGCGTATCGCCGCCGCGCTCCGCCTTCCCGCCGCCGGCCGCCCCGCCCCACCTGACGTGCCGCCGCCACCGGGGCCGACGGCGGCGGACGAGGCGGCCACCACGGACTGGCTGGACACACTCAGCGACGACGAGGTCGAGGACCTGCTCACGGTCATCGACCGGACAGAGGGCACATGACGAGGGGGAACACCGCACCGACGAGCGCACGCCGACGGGAGCTGGCTGGGCACCTGAACGGTGCCCCCACCCGCGACGCACCGCTGGTCCTGCCACTCAGCGGGGCACAGCGCGGACTGTGGCTCCGCGAGCAGCTGATCGCCGGCACCCTCGCGTACACCGAGACCGTGGCGATCGACATCGAAGGGCCGTTGGACACCGCGGCCCTGCGCACCGCGATCAACACCGTGGTCCGTTCCCAGGACTCCCTGCGCACCGCCTTCGTGGTGGGCCGTTCCGGGCCGGTGCAGGTGGTGCGACCGCCGTCCGCTGTCGAGGTGCCGCTGGAGGAGGTGCCGTACCCGGAGAGCCAGGACGGGCCCGACGGCCTGCTGGACACCGTGGTGCGGGACGGACTGCTCGTCCCCTTCGACCTGGGGCGGGCGCCCCTGCTGCGCACGCGGCTCTACCGGGTCTCGGACGTGCGCGCCACGCTCGCCCTCGTCGTGCACCACCTGGTCTGGGACGGCGGCTCGATGGCGGTGCTGCTCAACGGGCTGGCGGACGCGTACGCGGCGGCCGGCGGCGGGGCGCTCGCCCCGCAGGCCGCAGGCGACCCCACGCCGTCGTACGCCGACGTGGTGCGGACGGTACGGGCCCGCGAGGCCGACGCGCAGCACCGGGCCGACGCGGATCGCTGGGCGGACAGGTTCGATGACGTGCCCGCCGGAGCCCTTGCCCGGTCGGTGCCTGCCGATGACGGGACACCGGATCGCGGCGGGCGGCGCAGCGGCGTGATCCACCGCGAGATCCCCCCGCCGGTGCGGCAACGACTGCGCGCCGAGGCGGCAGCGGCCGGATGCACGACGTTCATGATGGGGATCGCCTGCCTGACGGCCGCCCTGCGCAGCGGTCCCGCGCCGCGCCCGGTCCTGGTCTCCGCGCCGATGTCCGTACGCCCCCAAGAGGCGGCAGGGCAGATCGGTTACTTCACCAACACGGCGCCGCTCGTGGTGACGCCTCCCGAGGGCGCGTCGCGCCGGGTGTTCCTGGAGGAGGTGCGGCGCAGTTGTGTGGAGTCCTGGACGCACCGGCACGTACCGCTGGAACACCTCGTCACAGCGGCGAGGACCCGCCACACCGGGACCTCGCCCTTCGAGAGCGTGCTGTTCAACAGCTTCAGCTCGACCGCGCCTGTCCAGGACGGGACCGGTCGGACGTGGACGGCTCGTTGGCTGCCGAGCCGCGGCCCCCGGTGCGACCTGATGGTCTCCTGGGACGAGACGGACGAGCGGATCCTGGCCCGCTTCGAGTACGACGCGGACCTCATCACGGCCGACGACGCGGGCCGGATCGCCGACGCCGTGCTGAGCGCGGCCGAGCACCTGGCCTCCGGCACGGAGGTGCACTACGACGAACTGCCGCGGTTCGCGACGCGGGCCACGACGGCCTCGCGGCCCGCCCGGGACGCGCCCCCGCCCGCAGCGCCGGCCGCTGTGGAGGTGCCCGCCCGGATACGCCAGGCGGCCGAGCAGGTCTGGCGCGAGATCCTGGGTATCGAGGAGACCGACCCCTTGGACGACCTCGACGACTTCTTCGCGCTGGGTGGGCGCTCCCTGGAGGCGGTGCGCATCGCCACGCGGCTGAGCACCGGCCTCGAACGGCGCGTCCCGCCCCGCATGGTTGCCGAGGCCGAGTCCTTCGGCGAGTTCCTCACGCTAGTCGCCGCAACAGAGAGGGAGAAAGCCGAGTGAAGCCCGATCAGCACCGGGGTGGAGCCGTGCCCCTGGCATCGAGGACATCACGGTTGCGTTCCTCCGCGATCGGATCGGTCCTGAGGCTCGCGGAGGCCCCTGGGATCATTCCGCTGGCCGCGGGCAGCCCCGCCCGGGAGCTGTTCCCGAACGCCGACGTCCAGGAGGTGACGAGCCGGCTGCTCAGGGACGACCCGGACGCCTTGCAGTACGGCGATACGGCCGGGCTGGCCGACCTGCGCGAGTGGATCGTCTCCCGCAACGCCACCCGCCTGGGCATCACCGGCCGGCCCGAACACGTGACCCTGACGCACGGTTCGCAGCAGGCGCTGGACCTGATCTGCAAGACGCTGATCGATCCAGGCGACGTCATCGTCGTGGACCGGCCGTCCTACATCGGGGCCCTCCAGGTCTTCCGGCTGTTCGAGGCGGACCTCGTACCGGTCCCCTTGGCCGACGACCCGCAACTCGACGAGCTGAGCGCCGCGTTGCAGCGCGGACTGCGTCCACGGTTCCTGTACGTCGTATCCAACTTCGCGAACCCGACCGGCGCCACGCTGTCCCTGGTGCAACGGCAACGCCTGGCCGAACTCGCCGACCACTACGGCTTCTTCATCGTCGAGGACGATCCCTACGGAGAACTCCGCTACGACGCGCACGACGGCGACACCCTCCCCGCACTCGCGTCCTTGTCGGACCGGGTGCTGAGGCTGGAGAGCTTCTCGAAGGTCCTGTTCCCCGCCGCCCGCCTGGGCCATGTGACCGCGCCAGCCGAACTGGCTCCGGTCATCGGGATGTTCAAACAGGCATCCGACCTGGGCAATTCGGGATTCATCGAACGTGCCGTACTGGAACTCGTCACCCGTCCCGGCTTCGCGGACGCGCGCATCAAGGCGGCCCGATCGCTCTACGCACAGCGGCGGGACGCCCTGGTCGCGGGTCTTCGCCGGTACTTCGGCGACGCGCTGGACTTCGACGTGCCCGGCGGCGGCTTCTTCGTCTGGGCCCGCTTCGCCGGCACGACGAACGCCGAGGACCTGCTCACCGGCGCCCTCGCCCACCGGGTCTCGTACGTGCCGGGTACCGACTTCTACGCCGCCGACCCCGACCGCGGCACGCTGCGGCTCTCGTTCTCCGGAGTCGGCCCGGACGAGCTGACGGAAGCCGCGCACCGCCTCCACCAGGCGTGGGCCGATGGCCAGGGCGGAGCGGCCGGGTGAAGCGAACGTGGAAGGCCACGCGGCGCGGGAGTTCGTTCGGTCCGCTGACCGACGCGCCCTTCGACGTCCCCGCATTCCTGGCGCAGCCACTGGTGGCCCGTCTCGCCACGGACGGTCCGGTCGTGCGGCCGGTCTGGTACCTGTGGGAAGACGAGTCGTTCTGGGTGTTCACCGGGTCCTGGTCCCGGCTGCCCGACCGCTTGGCCCGCAATCCCGCCTTCGAGCTGGTGGTCGACGTCTGCGACCCGGGCACCGGACTGACGCGGCAGGTGGTGGCATCCGGGCGCGGGCGGACGGTCGCGTTCGACACCGCGCGGGCCCGCCGCAAGCTCGTGCGGTACCTGGGCCCTGACGAGTCACGGTGGGACGCCAGGTTCGCCCTCAGCGAGTCCACGGCGGCGAGCGGCGCGCTGTGGGCCCGGCTCGATCCGGACGTACTGCGGGTCGCCGACCTGTCCTTCACACCGTCCGCGATCGAGGCGGGCACGGTGGCGGCCCATGACTGAGAAGCCGGTGGACACCGAGGAGCCGGTCAGCCGCTCCTACCGGGAGGTGCTGCGCAACCGGCGCCTCGCGGCGCTGCTCATCGGTGACCTGCTGTCGCAGGTCGGGATGGGCACGGTGATCGTGGCGATGCCCATCCAGACGCTGCGCATCCACGGGTCGCTCGCCCCCGCCGTCGCGATCTCCGTGGTCGAGACCGCGCCGTTCGTGCTGTCCACCGTGCTGGCGCTGGCGCTGGGTCTCGGCAGGCTGCGGCTGCCGTCCCGTGCGCTGCTGCTCGTCGACTGTGTGCTGCGGCCCGTCATCTTCTTCGCGCTGGCCGTGCTCTCCGCGACGGACGAGCTGACGCTGCCCGTCCTGGTCGTCGGGCTGCTCGTCGGCTCCGTCTTCCGTCTGGCCGGGACCAGCAGCCGCCGCCTCCTGGCGACCGGCATGGTGGACAAGGAGGACCTGTTCGCCGTCAACGGACTGCTCGGCGTCAACAGCAACTTCGCGCTGTTCGTCGTCGGGCCCGTGATCGGCGGCCTGCTGGTGGCGGTCTGGGGTCCTGCGGCGGCGCTGAGCTTCGATGCGCTCGGCTCGGTGGTGCTGCTCGTCGTCGTGGCGCTGTGGGTGCCGGCGCCGCAGCAGGAGGATGCGGAGGCCGACGCCGCCCCTGCCGCGGGCTGGCAGATTCTGCGCAGCAGGCCGCTGCTGGCAAGGCTCTTCGCCGTCATCTTCTTCTTCAATTTCTTCTACATGCCCGTGGAAGTGGCGCTCCCACTGCTGGTCCGCGGCCCGCTGGACTCCGGAAGCGCGGGTCTGGGGCTCGCCTGGGGCGCCTTCGGGGCGGGCGCGTTCCTGGGAGCGCTCGCCACCAACTACGTGCGCCGGGTGCCGGAACGCGTGGTGCTGATCGCCATCATCGCCCTGTGGGGCCTGTGTCCGCTGGCGCTCTCCGCCGCGGGGAACCTGCCCGTCGCCATGGTGGTCTTCGCGCTGGGCGGTCTGGTGTGGGCGCCTTTCATCCCCGTCGCGTTCAGCTTCATCCAGTCCGAACTCGGCCCCGACGAGCAGCAGCCCGTGGTCACCCTCTGGGTGGCGGGCTCCACGCTCGCGGCCCCGCTGGGCCTGGCGGCGGGCGGCCCGATGATCGACGCGGTCGGTAGCCGCGGCGGCCTCGCCCTGTCCGGCGTACTGACGCTGGCGCTCATTCCCCTGGCCGGAGTGGGCCTGTTCGCCGTCCGGAGAAAGAGGTCGGAAGTGCCCCAGGAGACTTCCGTGACCACATACGACGTCGTGGTCAACGACGAGGAGCAGTACTCGGTCCATGACAGCGGCCGGCCGCTGCCCGAAGGGTGGCGCCCGGAGGGCTTCAGCGGGACCGATGAGGAGTGCCGACGCCACATCGACGAGGTAGGGACCACGCTGCGTTCTCCCGAAGGGGCGGCGCACACCCGGAAGGAGACACAGCAGTGAAGGCATTCGACAGCCCCGCCGCATGGGACCGGATGGAAGCCTACGACGCGACGCCGTGGGCCGCCGGTGACGACGAGGAGGCAGCCAGTGCCTTCCTCGCCAAGGTCGCCGACGGCGGCCCGGCACTCGAACTCGGTATCGGGACGGGCCGGGTGGCACTGGCCCTGGCCAGGTCCGGCGTACCGGTCACGGGTATCGAATCGTCCCCGAAAATGCTGGAGCAGCTGCGCGCCAAGCCGGGCGGCGCCGAACTTGACGTCGTCCTGGGGGACTTCGCCGATGTGCCGGTCGAGGGCGAATTCAGCCTGGTCTATTGCGTGTACCACAGCTTCTTCCTGCTCCTCACGCAGGAAGAACAGCTGCGCTGCTTCCAGAACGTGGCCGACCGGCTGAAGGACGGAGGTGCCTTCGTGCTCCAGACCTTCGTTCTGGACGTCGATCAGTACGGCCGTGAGAACTGGACCGACACCATGCACCTCGGCGACGACGAGGCGGTCCTCCTGATGAGCCTCCACGATGCGGACGAGCAACGGGTCAACCGTCAGCAAGTCGTTCTGTCCACGTCGGGGTCGCGCTTCTACCCGATGTCCTTCCGCTACGCCTGGCCATCCGAGCTCGACCTCATGGCGCGCATGGCCGGTCTGACGCGGGAAGAGCGCCGGACGGGGTGGGACGGCGAGCCCTTCCCGCACCCGGGGCACGTCACCGTGTACCGGAAGAGCGAGTAGGGAAACCTCCGAGCGCCCGCCCTGGCCGCCGAGTTGGCCGCGCGGCCGGCCAGGGCTGAAGAAGGCCACCCACACCGAACCGCAGCACCCGCTGGAGGGGCGCACAGGATGATCCTGGCGGCAGATGCATTCCTGAGACATGCCGAGCAGTCGCCCGATGCCGTCGCTCTCCTCGGCCATCGGCGGACCTGGAGCTACCGCGAACTCGCCGATACCGTAAGGAAGTTGGCGGAACGGATCGCCCGTCTCACGCCGCCGGGCTCTTTGATCGCGCTCGATGCGGTTGACGCTTCGGCCGGTGTGCCCGCGCTGCTCGCCGCCGGTCTGAGCCGACGTGCGCTGCTGCCCCTGGATCAGAGCTACCCTCGGGCCCGCCGTGACGCGGTGCTCAATGACGCGCGCCCGGTACTGGTACTCCGCGACGACGGGACCGGGGACGGGCTCACGGCCGAGACGATTCCCCGCACACCGCAATCCCCGCCCCGCACCGGACTCGAAGACGTCGCATACGTCATGTACACCTCTGGTTCGACCGGCGTGCCCAAAGGCGTTGCCGTCTCCCACCAGGCACTCGGTACCCGCCTCGGCGGGCTCGCCCGCACCCCCGGGCTCGCCGCCGGTGAGGCCATGCTGGCGCTGACCGCGCTCTCCTTCGACATCTCCCTGGCCGAACTCCTGCTCCCGTTGCAGGTCGGTGGCGCCGTGGTGGCCGCCCCGGCGGAGGCGCGCGGCGATCCGGGCCTCTTCGCGGAGACCGTCGACAGATACCGCCCCGACGTACTACAGGCGACCCCGAGCTTCTGGCGCCTGGTGACAGCCGCCGGCTGGAAGGGACTGCCCGGCAGCCGCATCTGGTGCGGCGGTGAGGCCCTGACCACACCGCTCGCCCAGTGCCTGCTTCCGCTCACCGCCGAACTCTGGAATCTGTACGGCCCGACGGAGGCCACCATCTGGGCGAGCGCCCAACGGATCACCGACCCACGGGTCATCGGCCTGGGCAGCCCATTGCCGGACACCGGCCTGCACCTCAACCCCCTGGAGGCCCACCAACTTGCGGAGCACGACCCTGACGCGGCGGCGATCCATCCGGCCGACGGCAGTATCGAAGGCGAGATCCTCATCCACGGAGCATGCCTCGCCCAGGGGTACCTGGATCGGGAGGAACTGACCGCTGACCGCTTCGCCGGCTTCGCTCTTCCCGAGGGCGACCGCCGCTGCTACCGAACGGGCGACCTCGGCCGGCTCCACAAAGACGGCAGATGGGAGTTTCTCGGCCGACTCGATCAACAGGTGAAGATCCGAGGACACCGGATCGAACTCGGCGATATCGAGGCGGCATTCGAATCCCACCCGGCGGCACGCGAGGCGGTCGCCGTCCTGCTGCCCGGAGACGAGACGGCCGGCCGCCCCGCCGAGGTCGGCCTGGCCGTCGTCCTCGCCTCGGGCAGGCAGGCCACCTCACGCGAACTGCGCAGGTGGGCGGCCGACAGGATCCCGCGCGCCTTGACGCCGGGCCGGATCACGGTCATGGACCGACTGCCGCGCACACCCGCAGGCAAGACCGACCGCCTCGCCCTACGGGCGCAGCTTTCCGCGAAGGATGCCTGACCCGAGGGGTACGGCCTGCCGTGTGGAGCAGGTCGGGCTCGCGGCCCGTTCCGGCGACGCAGGGCGAGTTCAGTCCTGGTGCAGCTCGTTGCGGCCGGGCCCGCCGGAAAGCTTGTCGGTGCCCGCGCCGCCCCACAGGACGTCGTCACCGCTGTTGCCCCACAGCGTGTCGTCCCCCGCCTCGCCGTACAGCGTGTCGTTGCCCTTGCCGCCATAGAGGACGTCGGTGCCGCCCGCGCCGTGCAGGACATCGTCGCCGTCGTCACCGTGCAGGCTGTTCTCCTCGCCGGTGCCGGTCAGCGAGTCGTTCCCGGCTCCGCCGTAGCAGTCCTGCCCGCAGCGGGTGAGGGTGTCGTTCCCCGGACCGCCGAAGGAGCCGAAGCCGAACGGGCCGCCGCCGCCGTCGAGATGGTCGTCGCCGTCATCGCCGTGGAGCATGGCGGATGCGGACCCCTTGAGCACGTCGTTGCCAGGACCCCCGTGGACCCCGGCCCATGCGCTGCTGTCCGGTTCGAGCGTCGCGGTGTCGTCCTGGTCGCCGAGGTCGATGTCGTAGCTGTCCGAGTCGTCCGAGTTCTCCGGGATCTTGACCGCGCAGCGCACGACGGTGTGGTCGCCCTGCGTGGGGTACGTGCACGCGTCTGCGCTCGCGGCACTCGCGTCGATGGCGATGTCGTACCGGTCGTGGAAGGTGAGGACGTAGTACGAATCGAACTCGCCGCGGTGCTCGATCTCTTCGCCGACCGTCAGCCTATTCTGCTGCCCGGGGGCGGCTTTGTACCAGAGTTCACTGTCCTCGTGGACGACGGTGGCCGTGGCCTTCGCGGCTGCCTGGGCGGCCGGCGCCGCGAGAGCGGTCGAGCCGAGAGCGAGGGCGAGGGCGGCTGTGGCGGTGAGGATGCGGTAGCTGCGCATGCGGAAGTGGCCCTTCGGGGTGTCGGTGCGCCGTGGTGCCTGTGGTCACCCCGTTGGACCGGAGGCTCTACACGGGAGTTGTGCCGTCGCTCGTGAACAACGGCGGGCCGGGCAGTGGCCGGGACATGGACGGCTCCGCGGGGACGCCGACCCCCGTGACGGCACCCGCCCGGGGCGTGCCCGCGCTCCCGCTTCCCGCCGGTCTCAGCGGTCGGCGCAACATCTGGACGAACGGAACGGACGGCACGGAAGATGGCACAACGACCCTTGGCGGTCTTCGACTTGGACGGCACGCTCGCCGACTCCGGGCACCGCCAGTACCTCATCGAACGCACCCCGCGCGACTGGCGCGCCTTCTTCGCGGCGGCCACCGAAGACCCCCCGCTGCCCGAAGGCGTGGCGCTGGCCCTGGACAGCGCCAGGGACTGCGAGGTCGCCTACCTCACCGGCCGCCCCGAACGCTGCCGCCGCGACACCCTCGCCTGGCTCGCCGCGCAGGGCCTGCCGGACGGCCGCCTCTGGATGCGGGCCAACGACGACCGCCGCCCGGCCCGGCAGGCCAAGCTCGACCTGCTGCGCCGCCTCGCGAACGGCCGCGAGGTCCGGCACGTCGTCGACGACGACGAACTGGTCTGCGACGCCTGCGAGAAGGCGGGCTACCCGGTCGTCCGCGCCCGCTGGGCCGCCTCGTCGGACGCGATGAAGGACGCCCAGGAACGGGAGGGGCGTACGTAGGGCGGCGCCTCGCGAGGGGTTTCCCGAAGCTGTTCCCTCAGGGATACCGACCGCTTAGTATGCCCGTGGCGCCGGAGCCCGTACGGTCCCGCGCCACCCGCGAACCCGAGGTCTGTGGAGGCACCAGGTGAAGGCATGGCGCGTACACGCGAACGGCGAGCCGCGCGAGGTGATGCGGCTGGAAGAGGTGCCACAACCGCAGGCGGGTCCTGGGCAGTTGCTGCTCCGGGTGCGGGCCGCGAACATCAACTTCCCGGATGCGCTGCTGTGCCGCGGCCAGTACCAGGTACGGCCGCCGCTGCCGTTCACCCCTGGTGTGGAGATCTGCGGCGAGGTGCTGGACGTCGGCGAGGGCGCGGCGGGCGAGGTGGGAGCGCGGGTGCTGGCCCAGCCGCCGCTGCCGGCCGGCGGTTTCGCCGAACAGGTGGTCGTCGACGCCGCGACGGTGCGCCCCGCCCCTGAAGCACTGGACGACGCGGAGGCCGCCGCCCTGCACATCGGCTACCAGACGGGCTGGTTCGGCCTGCACCGCAGGGCACGGCTCCAGCCGGGCGAGACCCTGCTGGTGCACGCCGCGGCCGGTGGCGTGGGCAGCGCGGCCGTCCAGCTCGGCAAGGCCGCGGGCGCCCGGGTGATCGGCGTCGTCGGCGGCGAGGAGAAGGCCCGCACCGCCCGCGCACTGGGCTGCGACCTCGTCATCGACCGGCGCGGCGACGACATCGTCGCGGCCGTCAAGGAAGCCACCGGTGGCCGCGGCGCCGACGTGGTCTACGACCCGGTCGGCGGCGACGCCTACGCCAAGTCCGTCAAGTGCATCGCCTTCGAGGGCCGGATCGTCGTCGTGGGCTTCGCCGGCGGCGCGATCCCCACCCCCGGGCTCAACCACGCCCTGGTGAAGAACTACGCCATCCTGGGCCTGCATTGGGGCCTCTACAACACCAAGGACCCGGACGCCGTCACCGCCTGCCACGAAGAGCTCACCAAGCTCGCGGCCGGCGGCGTCGTCAAGCCGCTGATCGGCGGCCGGGTGCCGCTTCAGGACGCGGCGGACGCCGTCCAGCGGGTCGCCGACGGCACCACCACCGGCCGCCTCGTCGTCATCCCCGGAGCGGAGCAGGCCCGATGACCGACGCAGCCGACCTGCGCGGGCGCGCCGCCGAACTGCTCGCCGCGCATCCGCCCGCCACCACCGCACCACTCGACTTCCTGCGCGCCCGCTTCGACGCCGGACTCGCCTGGATCCACTTCCCCGAAGGGCTCGGCGGGCTCGACGCGCCCCGCGCACTCCAGTCCGTGGTGGATGCCGAGCTGACCGCCGCCGGCGCCCCCGACAACAACCCAGGCCGGATCGGCATCGGCCTGGGCATGGCGGCACCCACCCTCCTGCGCTACGGCACCGACGCACAGCGGCGGCGCTTCCTGCGCCCCCTGTGGACCGGCGAAGAAGTCTGGTGCCAGCTGTTCAGCGAGCCGGGCGCGGGATCCGACCTCGCGGCGCTGGCGACCCGCGCGGTGCGCGCGGAGGGGGAAGGACCCGAGGGCACGGGGGACTGGCTGGTCGACGGGCAGAAGGTCTGGACGTCCGGCGCCCACCAGGCCCGCTGGGCCATCCTCATCGCGCGCACCGACCCCGGCCTGCCCAAGCACCAGGGCATCACGTACTTCGTGTGCGACATGACCGACCCCGGGGTCGACATCAGGCCGCTGCGGCAGATCACCGGCGAGGCGGAGTTCAACGAGGTCTTCCTGACCGGCGTGCGGATCCCCGACGCGCACCGGCTCGGCGAGGTCGGCGAGGGCTGGCGGGTCGCGCAGACCACCCTCATGAACGAGCGGGTCGCCATCGGCGGTGCCAGGACACCGCGCGAGGGCGGCATGATCGGCGTCGCGGCCGGTGACTGGCGCGCCCGCCCCGAACTGCGGACCCACGACCTCCACCAGCGGCTGTTGTCCCTATGGGTGGACGCCGAGGTCGCCAGGCTCACCGGTGAACGGCTGCGCCAGCAGCTCACCAAGGGGCAGCCGGGCCCGGAGGGCAGCGGCATGAAGCTCGCCTTCGCCCGGCTCGCCCAGCAGATCAGCGGCTGGGAGGTGGAATTCCTCGGCGAGGACGGGCTGACGTACGACGACTGGACGCTGCGCCGCCCCGACGGCGTCGACTTCACCGGGCGCGAGGCCGGCTACCGCTATCTGCGGGCCAAGGGGAACTCCATCGAAGGCGGCACATCCGAGGTGCTGCTCAACATCGTCGCCGAGCGCGTACTGGGGCTGCCGCCCGAGCCACGCAACGACAAGGACGTCGCCTGGAAGGACCTCCCCCGATGACTGCATCCACACCCGGCCCCGACCTCCTCTACAGCGAGGCCGAGGACGATCTGCGGGCCGCCGTCCGCGCGCTGCTCGCCGACCGCTGCGATCCGGCCATCGTGCTCGACGGCCTGGAATCGGCCACCGGGTACGACGCCGGCCTGTGGCGGGCGCTCGGCACGGACATCGGCACCGCGGGCCTGCTGGTGCCGCAAGCGTTCGGCGGCGCGGGCGCGAGTGCCCGCGAGGCCGCGGTCGTGCTGGAGGAAGTGGGCCGCTCCGTGGCGCCCGTCCCGTACCTGACCAGCGCCGTCATCGCGGTGACCGCACTGCTGGGCTGCGAAGGGGAACTCCCGGACGTGGCCGCCCTGCTGACCGGGCTCGCCGATGGCCGCACCGTCGCGGTGCTCGCGCTGCCGCTGCCCACCGCGCCTGGCACCGCGTACCCGCAGCGGGTGCGCGCCGACGCGCAGGGTGCGCTCAGCGGCCGGATCACCTCGGTCGCCGACGCCGCTGCCGCCGAGGTCCTGCTGGTACCGGCCGAAGGCCCCGAAGGCCCCGCGCTGTACGCGGTCGACGCCACGGCCGACGGCGTCCGGCACGACCCGGTGACGCCGCTCGACCTGACCCGCCCGCTCGGGCACCTCACCCTCGAAGGCGCCGCCGGCCGGCCACTGGCCACCGGCGAACGGGCCCGCGCCGCGGTCGGGCGGGCGCTGCTGACCGGGGCGGGCCTGCTGGCGTCCGAACAGCTCGGCGTCGCCGAGTGGTGCCTGGCCGAAACCGTGCGGTACACCGCCGAACGTAAACAGTTCGGCCGCGCCGTCGGCTCGTTCCAGGCGCTCAAGCACCGGCTCGCCGCGCTCTGGCTCGACGTCGCATCCGCCCGCGCGGCGGCCCGCAATGCCGCCGACGCGCTGGCCACGGACAGCCCCGACGCGCCGGTCGCGGTGGCCGTCGCCCAGGCGTACTGCGCGCCGGTGGCGGTCCGGGCCGCCGAGGAGTGCATCCAGCTGCACGGCGGGATCGGCATGACCTGGGAGCACCCGGCGCACCTGTTCCTCAAGCGCGCCAAGAGCGACGAGATCGCACTCGGGGCGCCGGGCCGGCACCGCGAAACCCTGGCGGACCTGGCGGCACTGCCCGCACCGTAGCGGCGCCCCGGCCGTACGGAGGCGCCCCGGCCACGGCACCCCTGTACGGCCGGCACCCGCATAACGGACCGCGACCCCGGCGGAACACTCCGCCACCTCATCGGTCCGGCGGCCCGCCGATGCGCCTGCCCGCGCCCGTAGCCGTGTCCAAAATGGGGCCTTCGGGTAGCGTCGTAGGTATGAAGACCGCACGTCGTAGCGCGCTGCTCCTGCCGGTTCTCGCGCTGGTGGCCCTCCTGTTGGCGGCGGTCGCCGCGCTGGCGCCGGGCGCCAGCGCGGCCGGAGGGCTCGATGAGGCCGCCGCGGCGCTCAAGAAGGGGCCGGTCTACGTCGATTCACGGGCGTCGGACCAGCTCTCGTCCGGCCAGGCGGACGCGCTGGCCAAGAAGATCAAGGACTCCGGCAAGCCGATCTTCGTCGCCGTGCTGCCCAAGGCCGCCGAGTACCAGCCCAGCACCCTGCTGCGCGACCTGCGCACCAAGGTCGGCATCAGCGGCGTCTACGCCGTGGAGCTGGGCGACGGCTTCAACGCGGGCGCCGACGCGCGCGTCATGTCGTCCAGCTCGGTGAAGAACCTCGTCGGCGCGGTCAAGAACTCCCAGTACCCGACCGTCAACGAACGCCTGAACAGCTTCGTCGACACCGCCGACCAGCAGGCCAACGGGCACGCCCCGGCGTCCTGGGGCGGCACGGGCAACGGCGGCGGCTTCGGCACCGGCACCGCCGTTGGCATCGGCGTGCTGGCCGTCGTCGGCGGTGGCGGCGCGTACGCCATCGCCCGCCGCAACCGCAAGCGGCGCGCCGAAACCGAGCGCGCGGCCCTGGAAGACCTGCGGGTGGTGGTCGACGAGGACATCACGGCGTTCGGCGAGGAACTGGACCGGCTCGACTTCCAGCCGGGCGAGCCGGGCGCCGACGACGCGATGCGCGCGGACTACAGTCACGCGCTGGACGCGTACGAGAGCGCCAAATCGGCGATGGCGGCGGCCGAGCACCCGCGCGACGTACAGCCGGTGACCGAGGCGCTGGAGGACGGCAGATTCTCGCTCGCCACCCTCGCCGCACGCCGCACCCAAGCCCCGCTCCCCGAGCGCCGGGTGCCCTGCTTCTTCGACCCGCGGCACGGCCCGTCCGTCGTCGACGTGTCCTGGGCCCCGGCCGACGGTGCCCAGCGCACCGTCCCGGTCTGCGCCGCCGACAAGGTCAGGCTGGACGACGGCAGGGAGCCGATGGCCCGTACGGTCAGGACCGCGGAAGGCGACCGCCCGTACTGGGACGCGGGACCGTCCTACGGTCCCTGGGCCGGCGGCTACTTCGGCGGCGGCATGCTCCCCGGCCTGCTGATGGGCACCATGCTCGGCAACATGATGATGGCCCCGCACGCCTACGGCGCCGACCTCGGCGGCCCCGGAGGCACGGAAGGCGGCGACTTCTCCGGCTCCGACTTCAACGCCGACGACTTCGGCGGCGGTTTCGGTGACGGCGGCGGTTTCGGTGACGGCGGTGGATTCGGCGGAGGCGGTGGCTTCGGAGGCGGCGACGGAGGGTTCTGAGGGCCGCCCCCGGGCCGCGCCCGACGGACCGCCGCCACCCGACGGCCACGTGTCGGACACGTCCTACAGGCCCGGCGGACGGACACCCCCACGCACCCGCTTCGTGCCCAGCAGCCGGGCATAGCGGGTGCGCGCCGCGAAGTCGGCGGGACGCCAGACCACGGGCCGGCCGACCTCCTTGCACAGGTGCAGCACCTGATCGGGGCCGAGCCGTACCCCCACGTGCGCCCCGTACCCCTCCGGCCGCCCTGCCACCGGGCCGCCGTCGAAGAGCAGCAGGTCCAGCGGCCCCGGCCGGTCCACCCGGTACGTCGCCCGCACGTCGGCCCACAGTTCCGCCGACCGCAGCGGCGGCACCCACAGGCCGAAGTGGTGGAGCACCGCGTACGCGTACCGCTGGCAGTTCGCGCCGCCGCTGAGATCAGGCGCGCCGGGGGAGCCGCCGCCCGTCCGCAGGTCGCCGCCGCCCCGGGCCGTGGGTGACGCCTCATCAGGTGCCCCGGCTCCCGGATGGCGGGCGGCCGAGTAGGCGACGTTGCGCAGGGCCGCGGGGAGGCCGCCGAACGGGTCGGGGCCGTATGGCCCGGGGGCGGCGGGCCGGGTCTCGGGTGGCATCCCCTCATGATGCCGGGTGATCTTTCCCCTGCCGCGAGCGGCGAGGTCGAGCAGGCTCAACGAGCCGGAACGACGCGAACTCGACCCCCCGCGAGGAGAGATCCCATGCACCGCCGCTACCGCCAGGCAGCCGTCTGGGGCGCGACCGCTGCCGCCGTCATGGCAGCCGTCGGCCCGATCAACCCGGCGCACGCAGCGCCGCCCCCCGACCCGACGCCGACGCCGGGTCCTGCGCAGCGCGGGATGCTCGACGCGATGCGCAGGGACCTGGGCCTGACGCCCGAGCAGGCGCGCGCCCGGCTCGCCCAGGAGGCCGAGGCGCAGCGCACGGCGGCAGCGGTACGCCACGCGCTGGCCGGTCCGGCCGCCGGAATGTGGTTCGACAAGACCACCGGCAGGCTGGTCGTCGCGGTCACCGGGGCCGACGAGGCGCGGCGGGTGGAAGCGGCGGGAGCGGTCGCTCAGCGGGTCGGGCACAGCCACGGCCAACTCGCCTCCCTGGTCCGCCAGATCTCGGTGAAGGCGGGCAACGGCGTGGCAGGGGTGACGGGTTGGGGCGTCGACGAGCGCGCCAACGGCGTCGTGGTGCGCGTCGACCGCACCGCCCGTACGGAGGCCACCGACACGTTCGCCGGCACCGTGCAGCAGCTCGGCGCCGCGGCGGGCATCCCGGTGCGCGTCGCCCGCGGCGACCAGTCGCCCCGCCGGCAGGGCGGCAAGGTCGTCGGCGGCGAGAAGTGGCTGCCGGGCAACGAAGGCATCTGCTCCATCGGCTTCTCGGTCACCGGGGCCGCCGGGTTCCGGGGTTTCCTGACGGCCGGACACTGCACCGCCGAGGCCGACCAGCCGGCGTACGGCAAGGACGGCAGCCGGCTGGGCACCTCCAACACCGGCGGCACGCACAGCGTCAACGGGCGGGAGGGCGACTTCGGCCTGGTCACGGTGGACCGGCCGGAGTGGACGCTGAGCGCCGACGTGGCCGGGCAGGGCGGCGCCCCGGTCGCGGTCACCGGCTCGCAGCAGAGCGTGGTGGGCACCTCCGTCTGCCGCTCGGGCGAGGCCAGCGGCTGGCGTTGCGGCGAGATCACCGCCGTCGACCAGACCGTGGACTACGGCACCGACATCGTCGAGGGCATGGCGTTCACCAACGCCTGCTCCACGGCAGGGGATTCGGGCGGCGCCTACGTGACCCAGCCCGGCGACCCGAAGGCCATCGGCGTGCACTCCGGGGGCGGCACCGCGGGCTGTGACAGCGACGGCGAGACCCTGACGATCTTCCAGCCGGTCGACGAGGCCCTGGCGAAGTGGCAGCTCACGCTGAAGACCGGCAGCGCCTGACGGACGGCGTCCCGCCCGCGCCGCCGCGCCGGTGTCTGCGCCCCAGGACACCGGCAGGCGGGCGCCGGGGGAGAACTGGAACATCCGGCCGGTTGATGACCCCACCTTTACGTTTGCTTTAATTGCATTGAATATGCAAGAGCAGTCGATGCGCAGAGGAGAGTGGGGATGACGGCCCGGTCCATACGGGGAGCCGCCGCGGTGACGCTGGCGGCCACCATGGCACTGACAGCGACGGCCTGTTCGACGCCGGACGACGGCAAGGGCGCCGCGGCGGGGCGCGCGGATTCCGCCGTGGTCGGCATCGCGTACGAACCGGAGACGCTCAGCCCGCTGCTCGGCTACGGCAAGGACGGCAACTCCAAGATATTCGACGGGCTGCTCACCCACGACGCCGAGATGCGGCTCAAGCCGGCCCTGGCAGCCGCCCTCCCCGAGATCACCGACGGTGGCAGGACCTACACCTTCACCCTCCGCAAGGGCGTGAAGTTCAGCGACGGCAAGCCCTTCACCGCCGACGACGTCGTCTTCACCTACGACACCATCCTCGACGAGAAGACCAACAACGCCTCCAAGGCCGAACTGGACGCCGTCAAGGACGTCAAGAAGAAGGACGACCACACCGTCGTCTTCCACCTCAAGTACCCCTACGCGCCGTTCGCCGAGCGCACCGTCCTGCCCATCGCCCCGCAGCACATCGCCGGCAAGCAGGACGTCAACCACGGCAGCTTCACCACCAAGCCGGTCGGCACCGGCCCGTACGTCCTCACCCGCTGGTCCAAGGGCGAGAAGCTCGCCTTCAAGGCCAACCCCTCCTACTGGGGCGGCGCGCCGAAGGTGAAGAACTTCACCATGGCGATCATCAAGGACGACGACATCCGCGCCACCCGGCTGCGCTCCGGCGACCTCGACGGCGCCATCCTGCCGCCGCAGCTCGCCGCCACCTTCAAGGACGACAAGGCCCGCACGACGCTGACGGCGAAGACCTTCGACTACCGCAACGTCACCCTGCCCAGCGGCAACCCCGTCACCGGCGACCGCTCCGTACGCCGGGCCCTGGACCTCGCCGTGGACCGCGAGGCCATGGTCAAGGGCATCCTGAACGGCGCGGGCAAGCCCGCCTACGGCCCGGTGCCCACCGACAGCCCCTGGTTCGCCAAGGGCACCGAACGGCCGCACGACCTGAAGAAGGCCGAGCGGATCCTCGACGACGCCGGCTGGAAGAAGGGCGGCGACGGCATCAGGAAGAAGGACGGCACGCGTGCTTCCTTCACCCTCTGGTACCTCTCCGGCGACAAGCTCCGCCAGGAGCACGCCCTCGCCTTCGCCTCCGACGCCAAGAAGGCCGGCATCGAGGCCAAGGTCGAGTCCGGCACCTGGGAGGCCATCGAGCCGAACATGACCAAGGACGCGGTACTCGCCGGCGGCGGCAGCCCCGCCGACCCGGACTTCGACCAGTACCTCCTGCTGCACTCCTCGCTGGCGGGCGACGGCTTCAACAACATGTCGAGCTACGCCGACAAGACCGTCGACGCCAAGCTCGTCGAGGCTCGCCGCACCGACGACAAGGACGCCCGCAAGGCCGCCTACGACGCGATCCAGAAGCGGCTCGTCGACGACCCCGCCTACACCTTCCTCACCCACGTCGACCACGTCTACGTGCTCGCCGACCGCTGGAAGGACCTCACCACCCAGACCGAGCCGCACGACCACGGCCTGGCCTCGGGCCCCTGGTGGAACGTAGAGGACTGG
Source organism: Streptomyces sp. NPDC048644 (assembly GCF_043199105.1). Classification (NCBI taxonomy): domain Bacteria; kingdom Bacillati; phylum Actinomycetota; class Actinomycetes; order Kitasatosporales; family Streptomycetaceae; genus Streptomyces; species Streptomyces sp. NPDC048644. The sequence continues at coordinate 663,363 of NZ_JBICVO010000002.1, read as the reverse complement.
CAGCCCGCCACGTGACCCCCACGTCTGTGCCCTGGGGGCCGATGGCGCGGATGACGGCACGGCGGGTCCTGCTCGCCGTGCCCGTTCTGCTCGCCGTCACCCTCGGGGTGTTCGCCATCGCCGCCGCCTCACCCTTCGACCCGGTACGGGCCTACGCGGGCGACGCCGGGCTCACCGCATCGCAGCAGAACCTCGACCAGCTCCGGCACAACCTCGGCGTCGACCAGCCGCTGCTCGCCCGCTGGTGGGACTGGCTGACCGGCGCCCTCACCGGCGACCTCGGCGACTCCGCCACCCTGCGCGCCCCCGTCTCGCAGGTCATCGGCGAGCGCATCGGCTGGTCCGTGCTGCTGTGCGCGCTGGCCTTCGTGCTCGCCGTCGCCGTCGGCACCCTGCTCGGCGTGCTCGCCGCCCGCCGCCGCGGCGGGCTGCTCGACCGCGCCGTCACCTCCGTCGCCTACGCGCTGGAGGCCGCCCCGCCGTTCTGGCTCGGCCTGCTCGCCGTCTGGCTGTTCGCCCTCAAGCTGGGGGTACTGCCGGCCGGCGGACTCACCGACACCGGCAGCGACGTCGCATCGGCCGGACAGATCGCCCGGCACGCCGTCCTGCCCGCCCTGGTACTCGCCGTCTCCCAGCTCCCGTGGTTCGTGCTCTACGTACGGCAGGGCGTCGGCGACGCCCTGGAGGAGGACCCGGTACGCGGCGCACGGGCCCGCGGCCTGAGCGAGCGGACCGTCCTGCTCCGGCACGCGCTCCGCTCCGGGCTGCTGCCGGTGCTCACCCTGATCGGCTCCCGCGTGCCGGAACTGATCACCGGCGCGCTGCTGGTCGAGACGGTCTTCAGCTGGCCCGGCATCGCCGCGGCCACCGTCGACGCGGCGACCTCGGTGGATTTCCCGCTGCTGGCCGCGCTCACCGTCCTGGCCACCGCAGCCGTCCTCGCCGGCAATCTCCTCTCCGACCTCCTGTACGGACTCGCCGACCCGAGGGTGGGTTTCGATGGCTGACCCCACACCGACCGCGAAGGCCCCCGCGGCCCCCGTCACCTGGCACCGGCGCGGCACCGGCACCGCGGCCGGACACCGCAACCGCACCCTCCGGGTGCGCACCTCCGCCGTCCTCGTCGCCGCCGTCGTGCTCGCCGTCCTCGTCGTCCCGCTGCTGATCCCCCTCGACCGGCAGGCCGTCGACCTGGCACTCAAGCTCAAGCCGCCGTCCTGGGCCCACCCCTTCGGCACCGACGAGGTCGGCCGCGACCTGCTGCTGCGCTGCGTCTACGGGCTGCGGGTCTCGCTGCTCGTCGGCGTGGTCGCCGCGCTCGCCGCCGCGGTCATCGGCACCGCCGTCGGCGCGCTGGCCGGCGCGCTCGGCGGCTGGGTGGACCGCGCGGTGATGCGGGCCGTCGATCTCTGCTCCTCGGTGCCGCACCTGCTGCTCGGCATCTTCATCGTGGCGATGTTCCGGCCCGGCGTCTGGCCGGTGATCATCTCGGTGGCGCTGACCCACTGGCTGTCCACCGCCCGCATCGTCCGCGCCGAGGTCCTCTCGCTGCGCTCCCGCCCGTACATCGACGCGGCGGTCTCCGGAGGCGCCTCACGATGGCGGGTGGCGCTGCGGCACCTGCTGCCCGGCGTACTGCCGCAGGCCGGCCTCGCCGCCGTGCTGATGGTCCCGCACGCCATCTGGCACGAGTCCGCCCTGTCGTTCCTCGGGCTCGGCCTGCCCGCCCACGAAGCGAGCCTGGGCATCATGGTCAACTCCGCCCGCAGCTCCCTGCTGGCAGGCGACTGGTGGCCGACGCTCTTCCCCGGCCTGTTCATCATCGTGCCGACCCTCGCCATCGCCGGCCTGGCCGGCGCCTGGCGCGAGCGGCTGAACCCACGCCGCCGATCGGAGCTGATGCTGTGAACGCGCAGGAAACCACGCACCCCGAGCCCCCGGTGCTGTCCGTACGTGGCCTGTCGGTCCGCTTCCGGATGCGTGGTGGCGGGCAGGTCGAGGCGGTATCGGACGCCTCCTTCGACCTGGCGCCCGGCAGCTGCCTGGCGCTGGTCGGCGAGAGCGGCTGCGGCAAGTCCGTTCTGGCGTCCGCCCTGCTCGGGCTGCTGCCGGGCAACGCCGAGACGGCGGGCTCGGCCCATCTGGCGGGGCAGGCGCCGGGGGAGCCAGCCGTCGAGCTGCTGACCGCGTCCGAACGGCAGCTGGCCCGCACCATCCGTGGCCGGCGCATCGGACTCGTCCCGCAGAGCCCCGCCGCCCACCTCACGCCGGTCCGCACGGTCCGCGCCCAACTCGAAGAGACCGTACGCGAGTTGACCGGGCGGCGCGGCGCGCGGTCCGAGCTGCGGGCGGCGGCCGAGGCGGCGGCGGAACGCGCCGCCTTCCCGCTCGACCACCTCGACCGCTACCCCCACCAGCTCTCCGGCGGTCTCGCCCAGCGCGCGGCGAGTGCGCTGGCCCTCGTCGGCGACGCCCGGCTGCTGCTCGCCGACGAACCCACCACGGGACTCGACCGCGACCTCGTCGAGCGCACCGTCGACGCGCTGCGCCGGCACGCCGACGACGGCCGCGCGCTGCTGATGATCACCCACGACCTGGCGGCGGCCGAGCGGATCGCCGACCGGGTCGCCGTGATGTACGCCGGACGCATCGTCGAACTCGCCGACGCCACCGCCTTCTTCGGTGCCCGCGGCCCGCGCCACCCGTACGCCCGCGGACTGCTTGACGCGCTGCCGGACCGCGGCTTCACCCCGATCCCAGGGCTGCCGCCGGAACTCGGCGCGCTCCCGGCCGGCTGCGCCTTCGCCGCCCGCTGCGACCGCGCCACCGACCGCTGCGCGACACCGCCCGTGCCGTCCGGCGGCGTCGCCTGCCACCACCCCGAAGGCGCGCCGGCCACCGCCGGCACCCCCGTCAAGGAGCCAGGCCGTGCTCGAACTGCGTGACATCACCGCCGGATACGAGCGGAAGCGGCCCGTCGTGTCCGGCATCTCGCTGACCGTCGGCGCGGGGGAATCGGTGGGCCTGCTGGGCCCCAGCGGCTGCGGCAAGTCGACGCTGGCACGGGTCGCGGCGCTGCTGCACAGGCCCGAAGGCGGCACCGTCGTCATGGACGGCGGGACGGTACGGGCCTGGCGGCACCGCGCCCCGCGCGAGCTGCGGACCGCGTTCGGCGTGATCTTCCAGCAGCCGCGGCTCTCCGCCGACCCCCGGCTGCGCCTCGCCGACCTGATCGCCGAACCGCTGCGCGCGACCGGTCGCCGCACGGAAGCCGCCGCGTCCGTCGCACAGTGGGCGCCCGCCGTCGGCCTCACCGACGACCTGCTCGCCCGCCGCCCGCACGAAGTGAGCGACGGGCAGCTGCAACGCGCCTGCCTGGCCCGCGCGTTGGTGCTGCGCCCGCGCTGGCTGATCTGCGACGAGATGACCGCGATGCTCGACGCGTCCACCACCGCCGCCCTCGTGCGGGCCGTCGAGGACTACCGGGAGATGACCGGCGCGGGACTGCTCGCCGTCGGCCACGACCGCACGCTCCTGGAACGCTGGTGCGACCGCACGGTCCGCTGGGATCAGCTCCAGGAGACGAACGGCCCGGCGGGCCCGCCCGATCAGGCCCGCTGACGATCAACGCCGCCTACGATGGGAACACACGGCCGGAACGTGCCGCCGGCGGACCGCCGGACCGGTACCGAGAGCAGCGGGAGCGATCGTGACGGATACGGCAGCCGGGAGCGCACTCTTCACCGTGAGTGTCACGGTCCGCGGCTACGAGACCGACACCCAGGGCCACCTCAACCAGGCGGTCTACCTCCAGTACGCCGAACACGCCCGCTGGTCGGCGCTCCGGGCCGCCGGTGTCCCGCAGAGCACCCTGGTGGAACGGGGCATGGGCCCGGTGACGGTGGAGACCACCATCCGCTACCTGCGGGAGCTGCGGGCCGGCGACGAGGTCGAGGTCAGCTGCGCCTTCGTCTGGGGTGAGGGCAAGTCCTTCCGGATCGAGCAGCGGATCGTCAAGACCGACGGCACTCCCGCCGCCGAGGTGCACGCGGTCTGCGGCCTCCTGGACCTCACCACCCGCAGGATGCTCACCGACCCGCGGGGCCGCTTCACGGCGCTGGCCACCGACCCCGCACTGCTCGGCATCGAGACGGTCTGACACCACTGCGCGCCCTCCCGGTGGAAGGGCGCGCAGTGGCGGTTGCGGTGGCGGTGCTCAGCGGCGCCGCACCAGCGGGAACGGGAGCGTCTCGCGGATCGACAGGCCGGTGAGGAACATGACCAGCCGGTCCACGCCGATGCCGAGGCCGCCGGTGGGCGGCATCGCGTATTCGAGTGCCTGGAGGAAGTCCTCGTCCAGCTCCATCGCCTCCACGTCGCCGCCGGCCGCCAGCAGGGACTGTGCGGTCAGCCGCCGGCGCTGCTCCACCGGGTCGGTCAACTCCGAGTAGGCGGTGCCCAGTTCGGTGCCGAAGGCGACCAGGTCCCAGCGTTCGGCGAGCCGGGGGTCCACCCGGTGCTGGCGGGTCAGCGGCGAGACGTCGGTGGGGAAGTCCTTGTAGAAGGTCGGCAGCGTCGTGCGCTCCTCCACCAGCCGCTCGTACATCTCCAGCACCAGGTCGCCGCGGCCCATCTCCGGCTTCACCGGCACCGCAGCGGCATTGCACAGCCGCCGCAGCACATCCGGGTCGGTGTCCGCGTCGACCGCCTCGCCCAGCGCCTCCGAGATCGCGCCGTAGACGGTCTTGACCGGCCAGATACCGGAGATGTCGTGCTCGACCAGGCGGCCGTTTGCATCCGCCTTGCGCGCGGTCGCACTGCCGAAGGCGGCCACGGCCGCGCCCTGGATCAGCTCCCGGGTCAGGTCGAGCATCACGTCGTAGTCGGCGAACGCCTGGTACGCCTCCAGCATCGTGAACTCGGGGTTGTGCTTGTAGGAGATGCCCTCGTTGCGGAAGGTCCGGCCCATCTCGAAGACCTTCTCCATGCCGCCGACGCACAGCCGCTTGAGGTAAAGCTCCGGCGCGATCCGCAGATAGAGGTCGAGGTCGTAGGCGTTGATGTGGGTGTGGAAGGGACGGGCGTTGGCACCGCCGTGGATCTGCTGGAGCATCGGCGTCTCGACCTCCAGGTAACCCCGGTCGATCAGCCCCTGCCGCAGCGCCTGCACGGCCGTGCTGCGGGCCCGTACGGTGTCCCGCGCGTCCGGCGAGACGACCAGGTCGACGTAGCGCCTGCGGACCTTGGCCTCCGGGTCGGACAGACCGCGCCGCTTGTCGGGCAGCGGGCGCAGGCACTTCGCCGTCAGCCGCCACGTCGTGACGAACACGGTCAGCTCGCCGCGGTCGCTGGTGCCGACCTCGCCCTCGGCCTCGACGTGGTCGCCGAGGTCGATGTCGGAGCCGAAGCGGTCCAGCAGCGCGTCGCCGCTGCCGTCCCGGGTCAGCGCGATCTGGAGGTCGCCCGACCAGTCCCGCAGCACGGCGAAGAGCACCCCGCCGTGGTCACGGGTGAGCAGCACCCGCCCGGCCACGGTGACCGACTTGCCGGTGTGCTCGCCGGCCCCGAGCCCGGGGTGCTCGGCGCGGACCTCGGCGAGCGTGTGGGTGCGCCGCACGCCCACCGGGTACGGGTCGGTGCCCTCGGCCCGCAGCCGCTCCAGCTTGCGGTGCCGGGTGCGCACCTGGTCGGGCAGCGCGGCCAGTTCCCGCTCACGCTGCTCCTCCTCGGTGGCCGGCTCGCTGACCAGGCCCAGTTCGTGCAGCGAGGGCAGGCCCGCGGTGCTGGCCGGGGCCAGCAGCTTCTTCTTGTGGCCCTTGCCCCACAGCTTGCCCAGGCTCGGTACGGCGACGAAGCCCTCGGCGATGCCGGAGGCCAGGCCGATCCTGGCCAGCGCGCCGGCGTCCGCGTAGCACAGGAACCGCGGGTACCACTCGGGGTTGTACTTGGCGTTCGAGCGGTAGAGCGCCTCCAGCTGCCACCACTTGGAGAAGAACAGCAGCAGCTTGCGCCAGAACTTCAGCACCGGGCCCGCGCCGATCCGCGCGCCCTCCTCGAACGCCGACCTGAACACCGCGAAGTTCAGCGAGACCCGGTGCACACCGAACTGCCCGGCCTGCGCGCACAGCTGCGCGACCATGAACTCCATGACGCCGTTGGGTGCGCTGCGGTCGCGGCGCATCACGTCCAGCGAGATGCCGTCGTCGCCCCAGGGCACGAACGACAGCAGCGCGATCATCTTGCCGTCGCCGTCGAACGCCTCGGCCAGCAGGCAGTCGCCGTCCTCCGGGTCGCCGAGCCGGTCAAGCGCCATCGAGAAGCCGCGCTCGGTCTCGGTGTCGCGCCAGGCGTCCGCCCGGTCGATGACCTCGCGCATCTCCTCGTCCGACAGTGCCGCGTGGCGCCTTATCCGGAAGGTGGCGCCGGTGCGCTGCACGCGGTTGACGGCCTGCCGGGTCACCCGCATCTCGCGGCCGTCCAGCTCGAAGTCCTTGATGTGCAAGATCGCTTCGTCGCCGAGCTGCAGCGCGCCGAGACCGCAGCGGGCGAACGCCTTCGCGCCGTCCTCGCTCGCGCCCATGACGGCCGGCTGCCAGCCGTAGCGTCCGGCGACCTCCAGCCACGCCTCGATGGCCTGCGTCCACGCCTCACGGTCACCGACCGGGTCACCGCTGGCCAGGCAGACGCCGGCCTCGACGCGGTAGGTGACGGCGGCCTTGCCGCTGGGGGAGAAGACCACGGCCTTGTCCCGGCGGGTGGCGAAGTAGCCGAGCGAGTCCGCGCCGCCGTAGCGCGCGAGCAGCGCGCGGATGCGGGCCTCTTCGTCGCCGTGCAGCGCCGCTTCCATGCGCTGCGAACGGAAGAGCGTGGCGGCGGCGTTCAGCAGTGCCAGCGCGCCGAGCAGGCCGAGCAGGGCGCCGAGCCAGTGCGGCGGGTAGCCCTCGACGAGCCGGCCGCCGACCAGCCCGCCGCAGACGCGGTTGGCCGTCCACAGCAGGCGGTTGCCGCCGCCGGCCTCCAGCGAGCCGGGGAACAGCGAGACCAGGCCCCAGCCCACCAGCACCGCCGCGACAAGACCGCCGACCAGCACGAGCGCGGCACGGGCGAAGGCGCCGCGCCGGGTGATGGCGTAGAACTCGCGGTGCGAGACGACCAGCAGGAGCAGCGCCGCGGTGCACAGCACCAGCGAGAACGCGTACTCCCAGTAGCCCGCGGCGAGGAACAGCGCGTCCGCGAGGGCGACCAGCAGCATGTACGCCACCACGAACCACAGCACCACCTGTTTGCGGGCGGTCATCGCCGCGCCCAGGAGGAACAGGAAAACGGCGTAGGCGAAGTTGGGCGCCACGGGGATGGTGAGGGTGTCCAGCCAGTAGATCACCGGATGGAGTCCGCGTCGCAGCGGTCCGAACAGCGCCGTGATGGCGCAGAACAGCCCCAGCACACTGAAGATGATGGCGAAGCCGTTGGGGACGCGGCGCCGGAAGCGCCGCCACCCCGTGAGTTGATCCTGGTCCTGCACGGTGCTCATTCCGTCACATTAGGCTCTGAAGGGGTCAGTTGGTCGGCGCGAGGGCGCTCAGGCGCTGCCAGCGCGACCAGTCGATCGTCCAGTCTGGGGTCCGGTGGTCGGTCTCGGCACTCCCTCCCGCGGATGAACCGGTGATCTCGAAGGGGTCGCCGGGTGCCAGGCGGGCGCGCAGCCAGTCGGCGGCCTCCTGCGAGACCCCGATGCAGCCGGCGCCGGCCCGGACCCGGTGCGGTGCGTCCCCGGGTGCCGCGGGCGCGGGCCTCCCGGAGGGCGCGGGGCGGACGGCGTGGTGCGGCGCGCGGTGGCAGGCGGCGCCCGGCAGTACGGACCCGGAGGGACCGGCGGCCGAGACGTCGCGGGCGGTCAGCGGGAAGACGCCGGTCCGCGGCGGCTTCGTGCCGTCAGCTCCGGCCGTGACCGGGAACCGCTTGACGGCCTTGCCGTCCTCGACGAACGTCAGCCGCCCGTGGTCGAGGTCGACCTTGACGATCCGGCTGCGGCCGATGGTGAAGTGCAGGTCGTGGTCCTTGGCGAAGTAGCGCCCGCCACCGGAGTCCACCCCGTCGAGGCCGGCCTGGACGCCGACCCGGGTGCCGGGTTTCCAGTAGTCCTTGGGGCGCCAGTCGACCCGGTCCCTGCCCGATGCGGTGCGCACCCAGCCCCACGACCCGGTGGTGTGGTTGTCGGTGGTCACCTTCAGGTGCTTCTCCACCTCGGCCCGGTCGGTCACCGGGAAGTCGAAGGTGACCGAGACGGGCTGCGCGACCCCCGCGACGGCGCCCTGCGAGCCGGGCCGCAGCGTCACCTTGTTGAACTTGCCCGCCTTCGCGGTGGTCACCGATTCCTTGGCCTCGCCGGTGCCGCCCTGCGGGTTCCTGGTCCGCGCCAGCACCGAGTATTTGGTGCCGGGCGCCGTCCTGGCCCCCGAGGTCCAGACGGTCCCGCCGTCCCCGAGCCCGCCGGTCAGGTGCCGGCCCTCCGGGTCGGTGACCGTCACCTCCGTCAGTACCCCGCCGGACGCCGTCACCGTGAGCCGGTCGCCCGCCCGCACGGTGGCGGTGCCGCTCGCCGCGCCCAGTGTCACGCGTACCGGGTCGCCCTTGGCGGGGGACGCGGCGGCGGAGCCGCAGGCGGTCAGCGCGCCGAGGCCGAGCACCGGGAGCAGCGTGAGCACGGCGTGCCGCAGCCCGGTGGGCCGGGTGCGGCGGCTGGGGCACGGATTCTGGCTCATGGTGGTGCTTTCGTCTGCGGTAGCGGTACGTCGAGGCGGGGGAGTATCGGCGCCGTCGGCCGCTAAGACGGCGGAAGGCGAAGACTCGTTGCCCAAAGTGACGTGATCCACGCCACACTGCGGCCCGTGGTGCCGGGGCCGCGGACGGACCGTGGAGCGTGACCCGCAGTGATCACCTGATCGGCGCACCTGGTGACGAAGCTGATATACGCCGAAATACGCCAAACTGGCCACTCGTAGCCGTCCGTTCGGGCGGCGGTCCAGGAGGTGTCCCATGGCTATTTCGATCTCGGTCATCCTGCTGCTGCTGATTCTGACGGTGATCTTTCTGCGCAGCGGAAAACTCAAGCTCTCGCACGCCATCGTCTGCGGCATGCTCGGCTTCTACCTGGCGGGCAGCAGCCTCGCCCCCGACATCCACAACGGCCTGTCCGGAGCGGCCGACGTCGTCAGCAGCCTGCGCCCGTGACCGCGGCGGCGCCCCGCCGTCCCGCCGCCGGTGGCCTCCCGGGCGGCGCGGCCCTTCATCCGGCCGAGAAGACCCCGACCGCGTTGGCCACCGGCCGCTCGGCGCCGCCCGACGGGTGATTGCGGACGACGGTGTCCGTGCTGCCCGGTGCGCGGGTGACCAGGGTCGACGAGCCGCCACCGTCCAGATCCATGCCGTCCCGTGCCCCCAACCTGCCCAGTGCGTCGGCCAGTTCGGCGATCGTGAGCCCCGGTTCGCCCCGCGTGCCGTCCAGGGACAGCAGGTAGAGCCGACGGCCGCCGTCCCCGATGCCGGCGCCGGTCCGCACCGCCCGGGTCGCGGTGTCCAGGCCAGGCAGCGGGCGGCTGTCCCGCAGGATGGGGAAGCCGCCGACCGCGAACCGCAGCGGCGAGCCGCCTCGGCCGACGAGCCGGTGGCGGACGCGCACCGGGTCGCCGGGCCGCAGGGCACGCAGCCGGCGCGCTCCCTCTTCCCGGCCGACCAGCACCACGCTCCCCGGAGCGATCGCGCCGCTGCCCGGCCGCCGCGCCACCGCGCGCACCCGGCCGCGGCGGACCGTGACCTCGTACGTCGTGTCGCTGCACGGCGCGGCGCGGTCGGTGTCCGTGCCGCAGGTGGCGCGCACCCGGGAGGCCGGGCCCCAGCGGGAGGTGTACGCGCCGATGCCGTTCACCGGCAGCGCGTACTGGTTGAGCCCGCGCAGTGGCAGCGTGCGGCGGGCGGTCAGGACCGCGCCGCGCAGGGTGAGCCGGTCCAGGCGTGCCCGCCGGTCGCGGCCGACGCCGAGCACGTCATGGGTGGTCGTGCCGGGTGGCAGGGCGGGGCCGAAGCGCTGGCCGTCGGGTACCGCGGCCTTCAGGGTGCGTCCGGAGGAGATCGCCGGGCCGACCGATGCGCCGGTCGGCTCGACGCCGGGGTGCTGGGTTTCGGTGATGTGGAAGAAGTCGCCGTTGACGGCGCCGACCGCGCGGCGCGCGGCGGCCAGCCGGGACACCGGGGACCGTGCGCCGACCGCCCCCGGGTACAGCAGGTCCACCGACACCTGCGGCGCGCCCAGGTCCACCGTCAGCAGATGGCCGTGTGCGACGCCGCCGGGCACCGTCATGCGGAACGCGTTGTACTGCACGCCGGGTGCCAGCCGGACGGCAGGTAACCGGTGCAGCGTGCCGGGCGCTGCGGTGGCCCGCGCGCCCTCGGCCGCTCCGGCGCCGGCCAGTACGCCCCATGCCGCCACTACCGTCAGCGCCGCCCGGAGATGTCCATGCCGCCGTCTCACGATGCCCCCTGAGGTCACGCCAACTGTCCCATGTGTCATGGAAGTTCACTATGGACCGGAGATGTCGTGAATCCGTAGAAGCGGTGAACGGCCGCCGTGCCGCCCGGCCGCCGGGGTGCCGGCGGCCGGGCGGAGTGTCAGGACGACGCGTCGGTGACCAGTTGCATGTAGCGCGCCCAGTCCCAGTACTGGCCCGGGTCGGTGTGGTCGGTGCCGGGCACTTCGACGTGGCCGATGATGTGGGTGCGGTCCTTGGGGATGCCGTAGCGGTCGCAGACGGCCGCGGTCAGCAGGGCGGACTGCTGGTACAGCGCGTCGGTGAACCAGGTGGGATCGTCCACCCAGCCCTCGTGCTCGATGCCGATACTGCGGGTGTTGTAGTCCCAGTTGCCGGCATGCCAGGCGACGTTGCGTTCGCGTACGCACGAGGCGATGTAGCCGTCGGACGACCGGACGACGTAGTGCGCCGCCGCTTGGTGTGCCGGGTCCTGGAAGAGCTTGATGGTGTCGGTGTACGTCTCCTGCGTGACGTGCACCACGACCATGTCGACGGGGTATTCCGTCGGGCGGTCGGCGGCCGTGTAGTTGGCGGTGTCGGCGGGGTTCCAGTGGGTGGGGGGATACGCCGTGGCGCGCGGGGTGCGGGTGCGGGGTGTGGCGCGGGCCGATGCCGCAGACAGGGGGGTGAGGGCGGCGGCAGCGGCGAGCGCGGCGGCGCCGGTGAGCAGTCGCCGGCGGGCCGGGGGCTGGCGGTCGGGCTCCATGAGGACTCCTGACAGGGCCGAGGGGGCGCGTACATGACATGTGCGGCCTGTGTTCATGATGCGCAACGGCGCGTTGCCTGCCAAGGGTGTGGCCGATCCGTCAATGGCCCGACCAAAGAAGAAAATCCGCAGGTCAGAACTGTTCGGAAAAGTGACACCGGATCACCCGGATGCCGTAGCGCGGCGCGTGGGCCGAGCGTGGACGGGCGGCGGCGTACGGGCCGTCAACGCCCGTTCCAGGGGCGGCGGGACACCGGACCCGGCACGCGCCCCGGCCGGCGGCGGGGCGCGGCGGGCGCTCACCTGCGCAGCAGCGTGTCCCCGTCCGCCAGCGTGCCGGCCAGCCGTTCCCAGGCGCTCGCGTCCCGCTCCCGCGCCGCGTACCGCGCACCGCGGGCCGTACCCCAACGACGCGCCACCGCCGCCGGATCCTCGCCCAGCAGCAGCCCCGCCGCCTGCGCCGCGGCGCCGAGCGCGACCAGCTCCTGCGCATCGGGCACCGCGACCGGCCGGCCGGACAGCCGCCGTACGGTCTCCCGCCAGGCCCTGCCCTTCGCGCCGCCGCCGATCAGCAGCAGCGGGGCACCGGCTGCCGCGTCCTCGTCCAGCACCTGGTCCAACGCCTTCAGCAGCGCGAACACCGCGCCGTCGTACGCCGCTTGGAGAAGCTGCCCGGCCGTGGTGTCGTGCCGCAGACCGTGCACCAGGCCCGAGGCGCCGGGCAGGTTCGGGGTGCGCTCGCCGTCGAGGAACGGCAGGACCACCGCGTCGCCACCGGGCTCGACGGCCTCACGGTCCCTGCCCAGCAGCGCGGCGATCCGGTCCACGGCGAGGGTGCAGTTCAGGGTGCAGGCGAGCGGCAGCCAGTCGCCCCGGGCATCGGCGAAACCGGCGACCGTACCGGACGGGTCCGCGGGACGGCGCCCGGAGACCGCGTACACCGTCCCCGACGTCCCCAGGCTCAGCACCGGCTGCCCCGGGAGCAGGCCGAGGCCGAGGGCAGCCGCCATGTTGTCGCCGGTGCCGGCCGCCACCAACGCACCGCGCGGCAGCGGCAGATCACCGGTGTGGACGGTGCCCGCCGCCTCTCCAGGGAGGGCGACCCGGGGCAGCACCGCGGGATCAAGACCGACGTGGTTGAGGATCGCGGTGTCGTAGGACTCGGTCGCCGAAGCCCACCAGCCGGTTCCCGACGCGTCGCCGCGGTCGGTGACGGCTTCGCCGGTGAGCCGCTCGGTGAGGTAGTCGTGCGGCAGCCGCACCGCCCTCGTCGCGGCGGCAGCGGCCGGCTCGTTGGCCCGCAGCCAGGCCCACTTGGCCACTGTGAAGGCGGGGGCGGGCACGCTCCCGACCCGATCGGCCCACGCCTTCGGACCGCCTAGCTCCTCGATCAGCCGCGCGCTCTGCGGCGCCGGGCGGACGTCGTTCCAGAGCAGCGCGGGGCGTACCGGCGCGCCCGCGGCATCCAGCGTGACCAGGCCGTGCTGCTGCCCGGCGACGGACAGCGCGGTGGCCTGCCGTGCCGCGGCGCCGCACTGCCGCAGCGCCTCGCCCAGCGCCCGCCACCACTGCGCGGGATCGCTCTCCTTGCCGTCACCGCCGCTGACCGTGTGCGGCGCCTGCCCGCGGGCGACCACCACGCCGGTATCCGCGTCCACCACCAGCGTTTTGGTGGACTGGGTCGAGCTGTCCACGCCGACGACGAGCGGTCCCGCCGACTGTGCGCCCATCGCGCTGCCTCCCTCTGCCCGGCCGGTGCCCCGGGCCTCGTTCCTGAGGTGTGTGTCGGAGCCGGGGCCCGGATCGGGCGGACGGCCGGACGCCGACGGCGCTTCCGGGAGCCTCCCCGGCGCGCTGCCGCATAGTAGTGCGGCCCTCCGGGAAACGCGGCGGGCCGGGACCACCGGTCAGCCGTCGGCGGCTTCCCCGGTGGCGTCCCGGCCGAACAGGCGGCGCAGGAACGCGATCTGTTCCTCCCGCTGGTGCCCGCCGCCGCCCTCGTGCCCGTTGAACCGCCACACCCGCTGCTCCTTGACGCCCGCATAGTGGTGGAACGCGGCGAAGCCGGTGGACGGCGGGGTGACGGCGTCCCGCAGCGCGGTGCCGAAGAGCGCGGGGGCCTGCGCGCGGGCGGCGAAGTTCAGCCCGTCGACGTGGTCGAGGGTCGCCAGGGCGTGGTCGACGCGGTCGCGCTCGCCCGCGAAGTAGCGGGCCAGTTCGCCGTACGGGCCGGCGTCGGTGAGGTCGAGTGCGCGCCGGATGTCGGTCAGGAACGGCACGTCGATCAGGGCGGCGGCCAGATCAGGCACCAGCCCCGCCACCGCCAGCGCGCACGCGCCGCCCTGGCTGCCGCCCGCGACCACGATCCGGTCCGCGTCGACCGTTTCGTGGGTGCGTGCCGCCTCCACCGCGCGGACCGCGTCGGTGTAGAGCCGCCGGAAGTAATAGGCGTCGGGATCCAGCAGACCCTGGGTCATCTTGCCGGGGACGCCCGGATTCGGGGAGGCGACGGGGTCGGGGGTGTCCCCGGGCCGGTCGGGGCCGCTCTGTCCCCGGGTGTCCATCACCAGCGTCGCGTACCCGGCGCACGGCCACCGCAGCCAGTCGTGCGGACGCTGCCGGCCGCCGCCGTAGCCGAGGTACTGCACCACACACGGAAGCAGCCCGTCCGTTTGCCGTGGTGCCAGGAACCAGCCGCGGATCCGGTGACCGCCGAAGCCGGAGAACTCCACGTCGGCGACGTCCAGTACGGGCAGCCCGGCGGACACCTCGGTGAAACGGGCATCGAGGGCGTGGGCGCGCGCCTCCTCCAGGGTGCGCTGCCAGAACGCGTCGAACCCGGCGGGCTCGGGCAGCGGCGGGCGGTATCCACGCAGTTCGTCCAGGGGCAGGTCGATGAACACGGGAATCCTCCGGGCCGTAGGGTGGGAACGGACGGCTGAGGCCAACCGTGCCCAGTCGCCGGACATTTCAGCCGTTGTATGTACCAGCTCGGTCACGGACTTTCCCAAGACCCCGCAAAGAAGCGATCATTTCTGCCATGAGCTTTCCGCCGCCTCCGCCCCCGCCGCCGAACCAGCCCCCGAACGACGGCTCGGGCGGCTTCGGCCCGCCCGCAGGCGGCTACGGCACCGGCGGACCGGCGCAGGGCGGCTACGGACAGGGCGGATACGGGCAGGGCGGCTACCCGCCGGCCGGCGGCCCGCCGCCCGGTGGCTTCGGCCCGCCCGCAGGCGGCGCGGGCTACGGCCCCGGCGGACCCGCGGGCCCCGGCGGACCCGGCGGCTGGCAGCAGCCGCCAGGACCGCCCCCCGGCGGCGGCAACGGCAAGACCATCGCGGCGATCATCGGCGGCGGGGTCGTCGTGGTGGCCGCCGTGATCGTGGCCGTGGTGATGGTCAACGGCGGCGACGACGACCACAACAACCGGGCGCAGCCCGCGTCGAGTTCCACCACCGAAGCCTCCCCGACCGAGGACGCGACACCCAGCGACGAGCCCTCGCCGACGACGGACCCGGCGAGCGCACTGCCCTCGCCGAGCGACGGCACCATACCGTTCTTCCGGCTCAAGGTCGGCGACTGCTACGACCTGGCAGCCGACGGCGGCGGCAACAACGACGCCGCCTCCTGCAACGGACCGCACGACGCCGAGGTCGTCGCCACCCACCAGCTCGACTCCGGCTTCACCACCAGCTCCGCCATCAAGCAGAAGGCCGCGTCCCTCTGCAAGAGCGAACTGGAGAGCAAGGCAGCCGCGCAGCCGACGGGCACCGCCGAGGGCACCTACGTCCAGTTCCCCAACCTCAGCGGCTACAAGATCGGCATCAAGACCGTCAGTTGCAGCCTGATGGGCAACAGGACCGGCACCAAGAAGCTCAGCAAGCCGCTGAGCTGAGCGGGCCGCCCGGTGGTGGTCGCCTCCTGACACCGTCCGCGACCACCACCGTCAACGCCGCAACTGCGCCGCCAGTCCGGCGATCACCTCCGGGCCGACCCGGCAGCAGCCGCCGATCAGCCGGGCACCGGCCGCCGCCCATCCGGCGACCTGATCTGCGCGGAACGCCGCGGTCCCGCACCACGTCCGCGCCCGCGCGTCCCAGCGCTCCCCGCTGTTGGGATAGACCACCACCGGCTTCCCGGTGACCCGCGCGGCCGTCTCCACCGCACGGTCCACGTCCTGCGGCGCACAGCAGTTGACACCCACCGCGATCACCTCGTCCACGTCGGCGGCCACCGCGAACGCCTCGTCCAGCGGCTGCCCGGCGCGGGTCCTGCCGCCCTCGATGCTGTACGACAGCCAGGCCGGCGTGCCCAGGCCGCGGATCGCCCGCAGCAGCGCACGGGCCTCGTCCGCGTCCGGCACCGTCTCCAGCGCCAGCACATCGGGCCGCGCCGCCGCCAGCACCTCAAGGCGCGGGCGGTGGAAACGCTCCAGCTCCCCGACCGAGAGGCCGTAGCGACCGCGGTACTCCGAACCGTCCGCCAGCATCGCCCCGTAGGGCCCCGCCGACGCGGCCACGAACAGCGGCCCCGCCGCCCCGCCGGCCGTGGCACGCCGCGCCGCGTCGCGCGCCAGCTCCACGCTCCGGGCCAGCAGCGCCGCCGCCTCATCGCGGCCGGTGCCGCGCCGGGCGAAGCCCTCGAACGTCGCCTGATAGCTGGAGGTGATCGCCACCTGCGCCCCCGCCTCGTAGAAGGCGAGATGCGCGCGGACCACCGCCTCCGGATCCTCGGCGAGCAGCCGCGCCGACCACAGCGCGTCACTCAGATCGTGCCCCGCCGACTCCAGCTGCTGGGACAGACCGCCGTCCAGGACCACCGGGCCCGCTGCGAGCGCATCGGCGAACGACGGGAGCGCGCTGACCATGGGACACAACCCTTCCTGCTGCGGTACGACCGCGGTTTCCGGCCTGCTCCGGATCGTACGTCCGCCGCCGCGGCGGGCTCACGCCGCCGTCGGCACGAGGGCGGCCCGCAGCCGCTCCAGGAGCGATCTGGCAGCCGGGCTCGCCGGCCCGTCCGCCCGCCAGACCAGCGCGATCCGGCCACGCGGCTGCGGCTCGCTGATCCGCAACGTCCGCAGCCCGGAATCCGCCGCCGTACCCGGAGGCAGTTCGGGGACGACGGCCACCCCCAGGCCACGGGCGGCGAGCCGGATCAGCAGCAGCGGGGACGCCGCCTCGAAGGCGATCCGCGGCCGGAAGCCCGCCTGCGCGCAGGCACGGTCGAGCACACCGCGCAGCCCCGTGCCGCGCGGCAGACTGATCAACGGCCGGCCCTCCAGGGCGGCCAGCGGGATGCCGGCCTGCCCCGCTTGCGCGACCAGCGGATCGCCGGGAGCGACCGCGACGACCAGCGGCTCGTCCACCACCATCTGGAGGGCGAGGCCGGGCGGCGGCTCCTCGTCGACGAGTCCGGCCGCGGCGATGTCCAGTTCACCGCGGCGCACCGCGGCCAGCATCCGCTCCGACGAGTCCTCCGTGAGACCGATCTCGACCTGCGGATGCCGGTCGTGGAAGTCGGCCAGGACGGACACCACATCGAATTCGTGCGTGGCCGCACCGGAGACCAGACCGATCCCGACCCGGCCGCGCAGCAGCCCGCTGAACTCGTCCACGGTCTGCCGCACCCCGTCCGCGGCGGCCAACGCGGCCCGCGCGTACGGGAGTACCGCATCGCCGGCCTCCGTCGTCGTCACCGAACGCCCCGAGCGGTCCAGCAGCGACTGCCCCAACTCCCGCTCCAGCCGCCGGATCTGGGCGCTCACCCCGGGCTGCGCCACGTGCAGGCGGGCGGCGGCACGGGTGACGTTCGCCTCCTCGACGACCGTGACGAAGTACCGCAGCTGCCGAAGCTCCACAACCAGGGATTCCAGCGACGAGAAAGATCAGCTCTTGGACCGATGGCACCGTCACCCGACACCCTTGGGACAGGGAGACACCCGGACGTCACCGCCACACCACGGGCCTCCCCGCCGACTGCCGACGAACCAGGAGAACGCGATGGACATCCGCACGGCGATCGCCGCCGAACGCCGCGAACTGGCCGACGTACTGGACGGCCTGCCGGCCGGGGCATGGGACGCGCCGACCCTCTGCGCCGGATGGCGGGTACGCGAGGCCGCCGCCCACATGTCACTGGGGTTCAGATACCCGCTGCCCCGGACGCTGTGGGAAATCACCAAGGCCCGCGGCAGCCTCCACCGCATGACCGGCCGCTGCGCCCGCAGGGACGCGGCCACCCACACCACGCCCCAACTGGCCGCGTTCCTCCGGGACAACGCGACGCACCCCTGGACGCCGCCGGTCGGCGGGACCGCGGCGGCACTGGGCCACGACGTCGTCCACGGCCTGGACATCACCGTCCCCCTCGGCATCGACCGCCGGATACCCGAGGACCGCCTGCGGCTCCTCCTGGACCGCGTCACCCCCAAGTCCGCCGCCTTCTTCGGAGCCGGACTCGACGGCGTCCGGCTCCGCGCCCACGACCTCGACTGGTCGTTCGGCACCGGCACGCTCCTGACCGGCCGTGCGCAGGACCTCCTGCTGCTCGCCTTCGGCCGCAAGCTCCCCGCCGGCCGCCTCCACGGTGAGGCCGGCGACCGTTTCCTCGCCGTCTGAAGCGCGCGGTCACCGGCCCCGCGGCTCACCGCACGGTCGAGAACGTGAAGGCGAACCCGGCGGGTGCCGCCTCCAGCCGGTGCTGCGGCAGCACGCCGGGACCGCACGACCGGCTGCCGATGCCGTGCTGCGCATGGTCGAGATGCAGCCACAGCACCTCGCCCGGCGTCAGATCGGTGGTGTGCCGCGCCGCCGTCAGCTCCGCGTCGCTCCACCGCCGCGCCGTGAAGAAGAAGTCGGGCTCGCCGTCGATCCGGAGGCCCGTCCCGTCGGCCCGGGTCAGCGTGGCCCAGCGGACGTCGGGCCGCGCACCGTTCTCCTGGGGCCGGACGTACGGCGTCTGCAACGCGTCCACCGGCAGCTCCCAGCGCCCCACCCGGCAGGCCGCCCGGGTGTCCGGATAGCCCTCACCTGGCCCGCCGCCGAACCACCGCGCGAGACCCAGACTGCCGCACACCGCCATCCGCACACCCAGCCGCGGCAGCGGAACCGGCCAGTCGCCCGTCGGCTCGACGGCCACCTCAAGACGCAGCAGCCCCGCCCGCGCCGTCCAGCGGTAGACCGTGCGCAGCGCGAAATCCACCCCGGCAGGCGCCACCCGGGTGCGGACCACCAGCGCGTCACGGCCCGCATCGACTGCGTCGACGCGGTGCCGCACGCGGTCGAGACCGGCCCGCCGCCACTCGGTGGCAGGCCGCGGACCCGCCTGCCACGCCGCCGCCTCGTCGTTGTCGGTCGGCGCCCGCCACACGTCCAACTGCGGCCCGGTCAGCGCCGATCCGTCGAGCGAGACGAGCCGGCCCGTCACCGCGTCGAAGGCACCGGGGCCGATGACGAGCAGACCGCCATCGGCGCGCCGCACCGCCGCTGCCGTCCCGGACGGGACGACGTGCGTTCGACGGGTGCCCGCAGGCAGCTGCCCCCACGCGACCTCGTGCCCGGCCGCCGCCCACGCGGTGTCGTCGGCCAGCACGGCACGGACCGTCCACCACGCCTCGCCGCCCCCGCGCCCGGCGTCCGGCACGGCGGGCAACGGCACCTCGGCCTCCGCGCCCGCCGTCACCTCCGGCACGGACAGCGTGCCCGCGCCGTACACCTCGCCCGCCACCTCGTATGTCCAACGGAAGGCGAGGGCCGAAAGATCCGCGAAATCCTGGAGGTTACGGATCCGGACGGTACGCGCCGCGCCGCCGGGCCCCGCGCTCCCGGCCTCGATCCGTACCGGCTCGACGACCTTCTTCAGCTCCACCAGGCCGGGCGACGGCACCCGGTCGGGAAAGACGAGTCCGTCGCAGACGAAGTTGCCGTCGTGCAGCTCCTCACCGAAGTCGCCGCCGTACGCGTACCAGACCTCGCCCTGCGGTGTCCGCCGCCGCAGCCCGTGGTCGATCCACTCCCAGACGAAGCCGCCCTGGCAGCGCCGGTACGTCTCGAACAGCCGCTGGTACTCGCTCAGCCCGCCAGGGCCGTTGCCCATCGCGTGCGCGTACTCGCAGAGCAGGAAGGGGAGTTCGCGCCGCCTGGCGTCCAGCGCGGCGTCCGCCAGCGGCTCCTCCGCGCGCCGCCCGATCCGCTCGACCTCGGCGTGCTCGGCGTACATCAGTGAGTAGACGTCGGTGTCGGCACAGCTGCGGTCGCCCTCGTAGTGCAGCGGGCGGGACGGATCGCGCCGCCGCATCCAGGACGCCATCGCGGACAGCCCCCGCCCGGTGCCGCACTCGTTGCCCAGCGACCACAGGATGATGCTCGGGTGGTTCTTGTCCCGCTCGACCATCCGGCGGGCCCGGTCGAGCAGCGCGGGCTCCCAGCGCGGATCGTCGACCGGATTGCCCTGCCACTCCTGCCGGCCGAAACCGTGCGTCTCCAGGTCGCATTCGTCGACGACCCACAGCCCCAGCTCGTCACAGAGCCCCAGGAACGCCGGGTGCGGCGGATAGTGGCTGGTGCGCACCGCGTTGATGTTGTGCCGCTTCATCAGCAGCAGATCGCGCCGCATCGTGCCGGGCCCCACGGCACGCCCGTCACGCGGGTGGAACTCATGGCGGTTGACGCCACGCAGCAGGATGCGACGCCCGTTGACCTTCAGAAGTCCGTCCTCGACCCGCACCGTACGGAACCCGATCCGCAGCGGAATCCGCTCGCCGGGCACCGTCAGCTCGCCGTCGTACAGGACCGGGGTCTCGGCCGTCCACGGCAGTACGGGCACGGTCGCACGCTCACCGGTCGCCAGATCGAGACCGAGCGCGGGCACGGTCACCCGGCCGGCCGGTTCGGAGGTCACGCACAGCGTGCCCCGGCCGGTGAGATGGTCGAACCCGGCGTGCACGGCATGGTCGACTGCCGCGCCGTCGGGGCGGCTGTGGAGCGAGACGCCCCGGAAGATGCCCGGCAGCCACCACTGGTCCTGGTCCTCCAGATAGCTGCCCGACGACCACTGGTGGACCCGCACCGCCAGCACATTGCGGCGCGGTCGCAGGAACTGCCCCACCGCGAATTCGTGCGGCAGCCTGCTGCCCTTGAAATGCCCCAGCTCCTGCCCGTTGAGCCACACCCGGGCGCAGGACTCCACCCCGCCGAAGTGCAGCACGGCGGGCCCGCCCGGCCAGTCGGCGGGCAGGTCGAAGCGGCAGCGGTGGTCACCGGTCGGGTTCTCGTCCGGCACCCGGGGCGGATCGACGGGGAACGGATAGGCGGTGTTGGTGTACGCGGGCGCGCCGTGTCCCGCGAGCACCCAGTGCCCCGGCACCCGCAGCTCCGCCCAGGAGGAGTCGTCGAAATCCGGCCGGGCGAACGCGGCGTCCTCGGCGTCGGCGCGCCCCGACAGCCGGAACCGCCAGGTGCCGTCCAACGACAGCCGCGCGGCATCCGACCCGGCGTACCAGGCGCGCGGCGGCAGCACCCCGCTACCGGGGGACGGGTCCTCGAAGTACGGCAACCCGGTGCCGGGGGGCGGCTCGACGGCGTGCGATGCGGTGCGCGGCGCGTGACGTGGGGTGCCGGTCACGTGTCCTCCTCGCTGCGGGGCGACGGCCTGGCGGTGGGGGATCGCCCCAGCGAACCACGGCCACGGCGCGCACCGCAGCCGGACGGGGCGGAACGGCCGGTACGGGGGAGGCGGGAATCCGCCCCTGTACGGACCGGCCGGCCGGGAATGCACGAAGGGGTGGCGGGTGCGCACCGCATCACCGAATATCGCGCGGAGGCGGACCGGTGTTACCGGTTCATGAACGCGTAATTCCCTCTTCATCGTGCGTCATATTCCGGAAACGGAAATTCAGTGAACCGGAGAGAAATGCTCCAATTCCGTGTGCCATTCGTCGAGTTCGGGGGCGATGTGTATCGCCGAACCGGTGATAGGGTTTTCCTTGAATTGCTGCCCGGCGGTCCGGTCGGGATGATTATCGACGCCGGAGGTGTGTTCTCGTGCGGATCGAGCAGTTGGAATACATCGCCGCCGTGACCAGGCTCGGTTCGCTGCGCAAAGCCGCGGAGGAACTGCATCTCTCGCAGCCGGCGCTGAGTGAAACCGTCCGCAATCTGGAGCGTGAACTCGGCGTCGACATTCTCGAACGCAAGCGTTCCGGCGCGAAGATCAGCGACGACGGCAGGGAACTGCTGCCGCACATCATCGGCGTCCTCGACTCGGTCGACAAGCTGCGCCGGGCGGCCGACGACCAACTGCACATCAGCCGCATGGTGCGATTGGGCACGGTCAATGCGGCCACCGTCCCGCTGCTGGTACCGACCATCCGCGAATTCCGGGCCGGCCATCCGGCGACGCAGGCCGAGGTCATCGGCGCGCAGCAGGCCGAAATACACCGCTCGCTCCTGGAGGGCAGCCTCGACCTCGGCCTCGTCAACTACCTGCGCGGCGACGACCTGCCGCCGGACGTCCACACCACCGAACTCCTGCGCGGCCGGCCGGTGGTGTGCATCCGGCCGGACAACCCCCTGGCCGAGCTGAGCGAGGTGGGAGTGGGCGACCTGCTGTCCCAGCCGCTGATCGTGATGCGCTCCGGCTATGTCATGCACCGCTTCGTGCACCGCCTCCTCAAGGGCCGCGAACCGTCCTTCTCCTACTCCACCGACGGCGCGGAAATGGGCAAGCTGATGGTGGCCGAGGGGCTGGGGGCCACGGTGCTGCCCGACTACAGCGTCATGGGCGACCCGCTGGAACGCAGCGGCGCGCTCACCTGCCGCCCGTTGGCCGGCGACGGCACCGAGGTCCTGATGGTGCTCCAGCGCCCGCGCTCCGCCTCCGTGCCGAAGGCCGCCCGGGACCTCCACGAGATCTTCGTACGCCGGGCCGCCGCGCACCGCGAGGCACGCGGCTGACCCCCGGCGGGGCCCGCACGCCGGAACGTCCACCCGCCGTGCGGGGCACTCCACCCGCCGTGCGGGGCGCGCCCTAAGCGCCGTCATCCGCCGCCGACAAGGGCGCCAGCGCCGCCGCCGGATCGTCGGACGCCGGGCCGGCCGGCACCCACCTGCCGTGTTCCTTGCGGTACGGCCACCAGCGTCCGTCCCGCCCGTACCGGATCTGGGTGTCTTCGCCGACCACCGTCCAACGGCCGCGTGCCGCCCGCAGCCGGGGCCGCGGCTCGCCCTCGTCCCAGGCGGCGGCGAGCCGGTCATCGGCACGTGCCAGCGCGTCGGGGCCCGGCACGTGATCCTCTTCCAGCACATCCAACGCGGCGGCGCCACCCAGCCGCCAGGCCCGCACGGCCAGGGACAGCGCCCGCGCGTCGCGCCCGGAACCCGCCGCGAGCCGCGCCGAGACGGCCGCGTTGGGGCCCGCAGCCGCCAGCCGTACGGCGTCCTGCGCGGGGGACAGCGCGGGCGCGGGCGGGGTGTCCGCGTGCCAGGGGGTGAGCGCTTCCGCGAGCAGGCCCAGGGCCCGTATCGCGGTGTCGGCCGTCAGGAACTCCAGGCACGGCACGTCGACGCCCGGCGCGGGCGGGGCGCCGCCGCCCAGCGAGGGCGCGGGGCCCGGAACATCGACGGGCGGCGGCGGGGCGGGCAGCGGAGGCAGGATGTCGCGCGCGGCGAACACCTCGGCGGCCTCTACCCCGGCCGGTGCCGTCGCCCGCGCCCCGCCGCCGCCCGGTGCAGGCTCGGCGCGGGCCGCGCTGCGCGCCTGCAACTCGTCCAGCAGTTCCCGCTCGCCGCGGCCCCGCATCAGCAGCAGGAGGAACGGATCCTCGTCCAGGAGACGGGCCAGCTGGTAGCAGAGCGCGGCGGAGTGCGCGCAGTGATCCCACGCCTCGCAACTGCACGCCGACTCCAAGTCGCCGATCCCCGGCAGCAGGTCGATGCCGGCCGCCGCCGCGTCCTCGACCAGCACCGGCGGCATGTCGCGGTCAAGCAGCGCGGCGATGTGCCCCGCCCGGTCCGCCATCACGTCCAGGAGACGGTCCCAGTCGGCGTCGTCGAGCTGTTGCAGCAGGACATCGGACCGGTGACGGGTGTGGTCACGGTCCTGGACGACGGCCGTGATCCGGCCCGGCCGCACCGACACCGCGCCGACCGCACCGGCCCGCGCGTGCCGCCTGCCGAGTTTGACCTGTGCACCGTCCAGCGCGCTGTCCTCCAGGGCCTTCAGCCAGGCCCGGCCCCACCAGGTGCGCGCGAAGGCCCCGCCGCGCACCGGTGGCAGCGCGGCGAAGGTACGTTCCGGCACCCGCGCGCCGTCGCTGCCCCGCACGCTCTCGTCTCCACGGTTCTCCGCCTCGGTCATCGCTCGCTCCCTCGCAGTGCGACCAGGTCCGCCAGTTCGGCGTCGGTGAGTTCGGTCAGCGCGGCCTCGCCGGAGCCGAGCACCGCGTCGGCAAGCTGCTGCTTACGGGCGAGCAGCCCGGCGATCCGGTCCTCGACCGTGCCCTCGGTGATCATCCGGTGTACCTGCACCGGCTGCGTCTGCCCGATCCGGTAGGCGCGGTCGGTGGCCTGAGCCTCGACCGCCGGATTCCACCACCGGTCGAAATGCACCACATGCGAGGCACGGGTGAGATTGAGCCCGGTGCCGGCGGCCTTCAACGACAGGAGGAACACCGGCACTTCGCCGTCCTGGAACCGCCGCACCATCTCCTCGCGCCGGGCGACCGGAGTGCCGCCGTGCAACAGCTGCGTGGGCACGCCACGCGCCGCGAGATGCTGCTCCAGCAGCCGCGCCATCTGCACGTACTGCGTGAACACCAGCACGCTCGCCTCCTCGGCGAGCAGCGTGTCGAGCAGCTCGTCCAGCAACTCGATCTTTCCCGAACGCCCGCCGATCCGCGGCGCGTTGCGCCCGGTGCCTGACTCCTTCAGATACTGCGCGGGGTGATTGCAGATCTGCTTGAGCGCGGTGAGCAGCTTGACGACCAGCCCGCGCCGGGCGAAACCGTCCGCCCCCGCGATATCACCGAGCCCCTCACGCACCACCGCTTCGTACAGACCGGCCTGTTCGGCCGTCAACGCCACCGCACGGTCGGTCTCCGTCTTCGGCGGCAGCTCAGGGGCGATGCCGGGGTCGGACTTACGGCGCCGCAGCAGGAACGGCCGCACCAGCCGGGACAGCCGCTCCGCCGCGCCGGCCGCATCCGCCGACGCCGCCGTCCCGCCCTCGATGACCTGCGCGTAACGCGAACGGAAGCGGCCGAGCGGCCCGAGCAGGCCCGGCGTCGTCCAGTCCAGGACCGCCCACAGTTCGGACAGGTTGTTCTCCACCGGAGTGCCGGTCAGCGCGACCCGGGCCCGCGCGGGGATCGCCCGCAGCGCCCGCGCGGTCGCCGAGAACGGATTCTTCACGTGCTGCGCCTCGTCGGCGACGACAAGACCCCACCCCGCCTCCGCCAGCCGCGCGGCATCCAGCCGCATGGTGCCGTACGTGGTGAGGACGAATTCGCCGTCCACCAGGCCCGTCAGATCGCGCCGTCCGGCATGGAACCTGCGCACCGGAGTGCCGGGCGCGAACTTCTCGATCTCCCGCTGCCAGTTGCCCATGAGGGACGTGGGACAGACGACGAGGGTGGGTCCTGCGGTCTCCGGCGCGCTCGCGCGGTGCAGGTGCAGCGCGATCAGCGTGACCGTCTTGCCGAGGCCCATGTCGTCGGCGAGGCAGCAGCCGAGACCGAGCGAGGTCATCCGGTGCAGCCAGTCGAGGCCGCGCAGCTGGTAGTCGCGCAACGTCGCGGCGAGCGCCGGGGGTTGTGCGACGGGCGCGGCACCGGCGCGTTCGGGATCCGCCAGCCGGTCCCTGAGCGCGGCAGGCCACCCGGAAGCCTCGACCGCGACCCGCCCGCCGTCGTCGGTCTCGGCGGACCCGGTCAGGGCGGCGCCCAGCGCGTCCAGCGGCGCGATCGTACGGTCCCTGCGGTCCCGTGCCGCCCGTAGCGCCTCGGGATCGACGAGCACCCACTGGTCACGCAGCCGCACCAGCGGCCGTCCGGCCTCGGCGAGCCGCTCCAGCTCCGCCCTGCCGATCTCCTGGCCGCCCACGGCGAAGCGCCAGCTGAACGAGAGCAGCGCATCGGCGGAGAGCAGCGACGGCGGACCGGACCTGGCACCGCTGCCGCTCCCGGAGCCGGCCACGTCCTCGGTACCCGCCACGTCCTCGGTTCCGCCTCCCGTGCCGTACGGGGGAGTGCCGCCGGAACCGGCAGGGCCCACCACGGCGCGGCTGGTGAGACCGCGGGCCAGCTCCTTCGGCCAGTGCACCTGCACACCGGCGGCGGCCAGCGCACGCCCGGCCGGTCCCAGCAGCTCGCCGATCTCCTCGTCGGCCAGCTCGATCATGTCCGGTACGGCCGCGGAGAGCAGCGGCGCGAGCGGCGCCCAGGTACCGGCGGCCCGGCGCAGAGTGAGCAGGCTGTCCATCCGCGCCCGCGGCCCGAACGCCTCACCGGCCGCTGACACCCCGGCCCACACCTCGGCCGCGTCCGCCACCAGGGAGGGATCGGTGACGCTGTGCACCTGGAGGACGGCGGCGAAGGCCACATCGGGAGCGGTGCCCCCGGTGCCGGACGGTGGAGGGGCGGCGGCTTCGGATGCCGTGGACGCCGCGGATGCCGTGGACGCCGCGGCAGGGCCGGTGGCTCCGGAATTCGGGCCGGGGGAAGGGACGACAGGACCATTCGCCCCCGCCCCGCGTACCTCCACGCGCAGCGAGATCCGTACACCCGCGTCGTGACCTGCGGCGACGTCCGCCGCCCAGGCGTGCTGCTCCGGGACGTGCTGCGGGGCGGCTGCCGCGAAGGCCGGGCCGCCGGTGGCGAGCGGAGCGGCGGGGGAGCGTGGCAGCCCGTCGGCGACCGCGTCGAGAAAGGCCCGCAGATGGCGTTCGGGTTCGGGCAGCCGCACGGGCCCTTCGCCGGGCAGCGGTGTGGCGTGCGCATACGGCGGCATGGCCGCGGCCAGCTCGCGCAGCCGCTCGACGTCGGCGGTGTCGAGCGGGCCCAGCCGCCAGGCGTCGTGATCGCCGGGGCTCAGGCCCGGGAGCAGCCGCCCCCGGGCGGCGAGCTGGAGCGCGAGCAGGACGGCCGAGCCCCAGAAGACGGCGGCCGGATCGGCGGTCCCGGCGGCACGCGCGCGGGTCAGAATCGGCAGCGCCTCGGCAACGGACAGGACGACGGCCGGGACCTCGTCCACCACGACCCCACCGTCCCCGTCCGGCAGGACGACCGTCAGACGGCCGCCGTCCGCTTCGTTGCCGCGCGCTTCGTTGCCCCTCGCGTCGTTGTCGCGCCGGTGGTCGTCGCTTGGGCGGCCGTCGCTCTGGCCGTCGCTCTGGTTGTCGTTGCCCGGGAGGCTGCCGAGGGGTGCGCCGTCGGGGCGCCAGAACGCGATCCGGCCGGTCCGCGGCGGGTCCGACGGCAGGAACGTCGCCGCACAGTGGGCGAGATCGGTGAGGGAGGAGGGCGAAGGAACGGCTGTCGCCGAAGGGAAGTGAGGCACTGCGCCGATGGCTCCTCAAATTTGACTACTGGCGGCTGTGGCGGCCGAGGGTACAGGAAGCCACGATCGTTGAGGGAACCTCCGGAGCCGAAACGGCGTTCAATGGAATACACGAGGCGCGGCACGCGCCGCGGAAGGGGTGTGAAGGATGTCCACACGGGCGAAGGTCGCAGTCGGCGGCGTCGCGGTGGGAGTGATCCTGCTATGGCTGCTGCCCCTTTGGGCGGCTCTTCTGGTCATGGTCGGGGTACCGGCGGTCGCCTACCTGACGCTGGACCCCTCGCAGCGACGCAGGCTGCGCCGCGCCGGCCACAAGCAACTGGGGCGCTGATCCCCCGGGACGGCCACCCCCGGGAGGCGAAATCGCCGGGCGGATGCCCTGGAGCGGGAGGCTCCGGGGCCCGTCGCTGCTGAGCGGCCGACGCGTGGCACGGAAGCTTCGGGCGACGGCCGACGTGCGGCTCTGGACGGCCGAGCCCGATGCGGTCGGCCGCATGTTGTGGCCGACCGGACGGCTGGCATCCGCGCGTCTCAAGGCGCCGAGGCTGACGACGATCCCGACGGTGGCGTGCCAGGGCCGGTGGCATGCTGCTCGCTATGCATGAAGACCCACAGGACAAGGCAGCGCCGGGGGCGTGGGGGCGTATCGCATGTGCCTGGGCGGTCGCTTTCGCCGTGCTGCATTTCTACTGGGCACTGGGCGGCAGTTGGGGCCTCAGCGTCTCGGCCGGGCCCCTGGCCGAGGAACGCCCCGGCTGGTTCGTGGCGGTGGGCTTGTGGGGCGTGGGACTGCTGTGTCTTGTCGGCGGCTCACTGGGATGGCTTCTCGCCGGACCCCGGCCTCGCCGTCCGGCAGGCCGAGTGATCACGGCTCTGGGCTGGTGTGCCTGCGCCGTGCTGCTGGCGCGCGGCATCCTCATCGAGGCGCTGCTGCTGACCGACGCTGCGGGCCAGGAGATCAACGTCAGCCCGCAGCAGCGGCTGTGGACGCTGCTGTTGTGGAACCCCTGGTTCCTGGTCGGTGGCCTCGCCTTCGGTTTGGCCGCATGGAAGTCCGGCAGGCCCGGCAGGCCCGGCAGGTCCGGTAGGTCCGGCCGGGCGGAGCGCCCGAGCGGAAGCGCCGCCTGATGGTGCGCCGGGGACCGCGAACGGGGGCATCCATGCTCGTGACATGAACCGCCGACGAACTGGGACGGGACGCACCGCTCCCGTCGCCTCTCGTCCTCTTCTCTTCTCCTCCTCTCCTCCCTTCCCGTCCCGCCGTTGGGCCCGCCCCGTTGTCGTGTGACGTGCTGCCGGCGTCTTCCAATGACTGCGTTGGGCTGTCGCCGGTCGCCGGTCGCCGGTCGCCGGTCGCCGGTCGCCGGTCGCCGGTCGCCGGTCGCCGGGGGCCAAGGGCCGGGGGCCGGGCGGTGGCCGGGGCGCCGGTGGCGGCAACTCCGCCGTTCCAGCGCTCCGGCACCACCCTCCTCAGCCGAATGTCGTCAGCTCTGCGAATACGTCAGCCAGGGCCTGGCACGCCTCCGAAACGTCCCCCCAACGTGCCCTGCCTCGGCGCCAGCCGCTATCCGCCGCCCACTTCCCCTACCCGCAGCCCATCACCCAAGGGCCGGGCCGCAGCCCCGTACCGGCCGTCGTTGTGCCACTACGGCTGTCAGGCCGCGCAGACCGCCGCCCTGTCGGTGCCTGCCGCACGGCACTTCGGCCGTGGTGCGAACGGCCGGTTGCTGTCCGACCAGTTGCCGTCCGCGCCGCGCCGCGCGGTTGCCGTACGGAACCCTGCTATCGGTTTCGGCCCACGCCGCTCCACCCGGCCCTGCTCCTGGGCCAGCCCCCGGATCCCTCCCCGCGTCGAAGTGGTCATTTGATTGCGCGCACCACTGTTCACCTGCATCAATGCCTCCCCGTGTGTCTTGCTCGATCGATGCAGGACAAGTCCATCACAGGGGTCTGACAATCGCCGTCGGCGAGCGCGGCAGGGCAGCCCGGAGGGTCAGACGGGACGGGTCGGAGGGTCAGACGGGGCGGGCCGTAGGGTCAGACGGGGCGGGCCGTAGGGTCAGACGGGGCGGGCCGCCAGCTCGTCCAACGACGTGAGCAGGGCAGGGAGTTCGGGCCCGCGGCCCACCGGGTGGACCTCGCCCGGTTCCTCGTCGAGGAGCACGAACGCGATGTCGTCGGTGCGCGCCACCATGCTCCAGCCGGGCCCGTCCACGCGCAGGGTGCGCGCCTCGCCCGCGGCGAACGAGGACCGGACCCGGCCGGGCGGCGGCGGCTCGGTCACGTATCCGTGCGCCTCCGCCATGACCCGCCGCACTCCTGGATGCGGCTGCTCACCTGGGCCCACGAAAGTGACGTCGTCGTCCACCTGTTCACGCCACGCCGCCCACTGGAGCGCGATCTCGTCGGCCCCCAGGCGCCGTTGGGCGGGCCCCCATTCGGCCGCGTCCGGAGGCGTCAGCGGCGCCGGGTCTCCGTCCTCGGGTTCGGGATCGTGCGGCTCCGGGACGCCGGGGGCCGCCACGGCCAGCGCGAGCGGCCAGCCGGGCAGGGCAGCGACGATGCTGTCCTCCCCGGGTGAGAGGTCGTATTCCACCCCGCAGTCCCAGGCGGCGACCGCGCAGGCGACCAGCGACACGTCCTCCGTGGCCACCGTCCAGCGGGCGCCCTGCCCGTCCTGCCCGAGAACGAGCCCGTAGCCCTCCGCGTACGGTGCGAGGCCGAGCCCGGCGCACACCTCGGGGTAGTCGTCGCCGAGCACGCTGGGGAACTGGGCGGGTGTCAGCAGTACCGCCGTCAGCACGAACAACTGGTCGTTGTCGGTGCTCTCGGTCGTGGACACGCGAGCCTCCCATCCGTTCCGTCCGACGTTTGTCGGCGCACCCTAATTGGCTGGGTACGCCCTTGTCACCAGCCGCGGTCACTGCCCCTGTGATTCCCCGGCCACCGCCTGCACCGTGCGCGCCGGGAACGCCGGGTCTCCTATGAGAAAGCCCCGGTCCGCCCGTGGAGAAGGCACCGTCCTGCCCGAGCTGCATGCCGATCCGGCCACGCCGCCCCGCAGACCGGCCGTACTTCCCTGCGCCGCCCGTGAAGCACCCCCGAAACACCTAGAATTGATGTTTCGGCGATGGAAGGGGCGGGACACCAGGTGCGGCGCTATGACTGGCTGAAGGAGATCCGGCGGCTCGACCCGGAGCGCGACTTCCTGCGGATCTACCGCATCACCGCGACGTACGAATTCCCCTGGGACCTCACCCGGGCCCTGGAACTCGCCCTCTACCGCACCTATGCGGTGCCGAGCATCGGCCGGCTCCTCGCCAGGACCGCGGAGCTGACGGACCGCCCCCAGAAGCGCTACGACGACACCGCGCTCCTCCTGGACGCCGTCGTCGAGCACGGTTTCGACGGCGAGGACGGCCGCGCGGCGATCCGCCGCATCAACCAGATGCACCGCAGTTACGACATCAGCAACGACGACATGCGCTACGTCCTGTGCACCTTCGTGGTGGTGCCCAAACGCTGGCTCGACGCGTACGGCTGGCGGCGCCTGAGTACGCACGAGACGCAGGCGATGGCCGCGTACTACCGCACTCTCGGCCGCCACATGGGCATCACCGAACTCCCGCAGACCTACGAGGAGTTCGCGCGTTGCCTGGACGACTACGAGGAGGCGCACTTCGACTGGGACGAGGGCGCCCGCAAGGTTTCGGACGCCACCTTGGACCTGATGGCGGGCTGGTACGGCCCGCTCGCACCGGTGGTACGCGGCGCCAGCATGGCCCTCCTGGACGACTCCCTGCTGGCGGCTTTCCGGTACGAGCGGCCCAGGCCCGCGGTCCGTACGGCCGTCCGCTCGGCCCTGCGGCTGCGCGCCAGGGCCGTGCGCCTGCTCCCGCCGCGCCGCAAGCCGCACTACGCCCGGCAGAACCCCGAGATCAAGGGCTACCCCGACGGCTTCCGGGTCGCCGACCTCGGCACGTTCCCCACCTCGCGGCGCACCGGCGCCTGCCCGGTGCCGCACACCGAGCATCCCGATGCGCAGCAGGAGCCCGGCCGCCCCGTGTGACCGCTCAGTCCCTGCGGACCGCCAGCGCCAGGAAACGGCTGTCCTCGTCGGCGTACCGGACGAGGTCCCAGCCACTGTCGGCAAGGAGGGGCCGCAGATTCGGCTCCGCCCGTAGGTCGTCGTGGGTGAGCGGGTGGCCCTTGCGCGCGGCGAGGGCTGCCCGCCCGATGGGGTGGAACAGCGCCAGTCGGCCTCCGGGGCGCACGGTTCTGGCGAGTTCGGTGAGGTTGCCCGCCGGGGCCGGCAGGTGGGAGACGAGCCCGGCGGCGAAGACGGCGTCCAGCGTTCCGGCGCCGAGCGGCAGCCGGCCCGCGTCCGCCAGGAGCAGGCAGGCGGCGGCGTCCCGTCCGGCCCGTACGGCGGCGTGCAGCATCTCGGGGGTGAGGTCCGCGCCCAGGACGGTGCCGCGCGGGCCCACGGCGGCGCGTAGCGCGGGCAGGGCGCGTCCCGTTCCGCAGCCGGCGTCCAGGACCCGGTCGCCCTCCCGCAGGCCCAGTTCGGCGACGCCTGCGGCGTAGGCGGGGCCGTCGTCGGGGAAGCGGCTGTCCCAGCCGGCCGCGCGCGGCGCGAAGAACGCCCGGACGTGCTCCGTGCGGTGGGTGTGGTCGTCGGTCATCGGGCTCCTTCGGTGGCGGCTCGGCCCGCCAGGGGTGCGGTGGCGGCGTAGAGGACGGCCGCGACGACCAGTGCCACCACGACGCCGAGGTTCATGGCGCCCAGTGTGCCGTGAGCGGCGGATTCAGAGAGCAGGAAGCCCACCGCAGAGGCGATGTTGGGGTCGGCGGAGGTGATCAGCCGACCAGGAGGAACGACAGCACGTACCCGGCGGCCCCGGTGACGACGGCCTGCCACGGACTCAGGCCGAGCCCCACGATGTACACGCCGTAGGCGATGGACAGGAGGGACAGTCCCGAGGCTGCCCACGGCCAGAACAGGGCCCGGGGCGTCCCGTGGCGTTCGGATTCCGGCACGGGGCCGATGCCGTTGCGTTCGACCACGCCTGCTGACGGGTTCGCCGTGGTGCCACATTCCGGGCGTTCCGGCGACTCCTGCTGCGTCATGCGCCCATGATCCCGCACGATCCCCTGCGAAAGGGAACGATCGCCATCAGCCAATTCCGGTCAGTGGGTGGTGAGTCGACGGAGGTGATGCCCAACTACACCGGCCAGTAAGCGAATTGATCATGTGTATACGGAAGAGCTTTCCCGAAAATCAAGGAATTCCTCATGGGGCGGGGGTACGGTCCTCGCCATGGATTTCGGACGGCGCTCAGCCGCCCGCGGCTCCGGTCACCGAGCCGTGCATCCGATCGCCCCGTGACGCACGGGGACCTGCATCCTGGAGGAAACGGCCGATGACAGCCGCACAAGGGGATCCGAACGGCGCTGCCCCGGACCCCGGCCCCGACCTGGCGCTGAAGATCCTGGTGGCCGGCGGCTTCGGGGTGGGCAAGACAACGCTGGTGGGATCCGTCAGCGAGATCCGGCCGCTGCGCACCGAGGAACAGCTCACTTCCGCGGGCGAATCGGTGGACGACACGGAGAAGGTGGACCGCAAGACCACCACTACGGTGGCCATGGACTTCGGCCGCATCACCATCAGGTCGGGCCTGTCGCTCTACCTCTTCGGAACGCCGGGCCAGGACCGCTTCTGGTTCCTGTGGGACGACCTTTCGGACGGTGCCCTGGGAGCCGTGGTGCTGGCGGACACCCGGCGCCTGGAGGACAGCTTCCCGGCGGTCGACTACTTCGAACGGCGCGCCATCCCGTTCCTGGTCGCCGTCAACTGCTTCACGGAAGCCCGCTCCTACGGCGCCGACGAAGTGGCCCGCGCACTCGACCTGGACCGCGGCACTCCGGTGGTGCTCTGCGACGCCCGTGACCGCGACTCCGGCAAGGAAGTGCTGATCAGGCTGGTCGAGCATGCCGGACGGCGGTACACATCCCGCGTACTCGATTCGGTCGGATGAACCCCGGGCCGGGCGGGACCGCCCGGCCCCACCGCGGCCTACGGGGCGTACGCGCCGGGTGTCCCGCACGGGGAGGCGGTCGGTCTGCGGCGCACCGTGTGCGCGCCGCCCCGCCTGCCGCTCGCCCCTCAGGAGGCGAGTTCCGCCACGGCCACGGCATGGTCGATCGTGACCCGCACCACCAGCTCCCCGGGCACCCCGTTCCGCGTGCCGTACTCCTCTGCACGCTCCTCACCCATGTAGCGCGCCGCGATACGCGTGGCCCAGTGGAGCACCTCCGCCACCTCGTCATTGATCTCCGCCGTCCCCTGGAGGGTGACGAACGTGAAGGGCGGCCGTTCGTCGTCGACGCACAGCGCCACCCTGCCGTCGCGCAGCAGATTGCGGCCCTTGACCGTGTCCTTTCCCGTGTTGAACACCAACTCGTCGCCGTCCAGGAGGAACCACACCGGGGCCACGTGCGGGCTGCCGTCGGCCCGTACGGTCGACAGCTTGCCGGTGCGGGTTCCCTCGGAGACGAACTTCTGCCACTCGTCC
Organism: Streptomyces sp. NPDC048644; assembly: GCF_043199105.1. NCBI lineage: Bacteria > Bacillati > Actinomycetota > Actinomycetes > Kitasatosporales > Streptomycetaceae > Streptomyces > Streptomyces sp. NPDC048644. Next base: position 629,942 of record NZ_JBICVO010000002.1, on the reverse strand, counting down.
TTGGTCATCTTTCGTGCCATGTGCACATACTCCCCATCCGGAGCTGCGGCGCGGAGCAGGGCACGCCGGGCGGTGGGGCCGCACTGCAGGGCCGCTTGCCGAGACGCCGGAGGTGGGCCACGCTGGCACGGCAGTTGTGGACGGGCTGCCGACCGCGTCGCGGGCGCGGACGGGGACACGGGGAGGAACCGGCATGGCACTGACCAGCGGACTCGACTGGCTGCTGGACGATCTGACCAACCGCGTGGAGAAGGTACGGCACGCGCTGGTGCTTTCCAACGACGGGCTGGTCACGGGCACGAGCCAGGAGCTGACACAGGAGGACGCGGAACATCTGGCCGCGGTCGCTTCGGGACTGCACAGCCTCGCGAAGGGGACGGGGCTCCATTTCCGGGCCGGGCGGGTCCGGCAGACGATGGTCGAATTCGATGACGCGGTGCTGTTCGTGACCGCGGCCGGCGAGGGCAGCTGCCTGGGCGTACTCGCGGGCGCGGAGGCCGACATGGGACAGATCGCCTACGAAATGACCCTGCTCGTCAACCGCGTCGGCGAACACCTCGCCGTCGCGGCACGGCAGCCGCAAAGTTATCCACAGGCTTGAGGCGTGGGTTGACCGACTGTCATCCCCCCTCGCTACAGTCGTGACTGTCAGTGATCGACCGAGCTGTGGGGGAACAGACATGACTGTGATGTGCGACGGGCAGCAGACGCTCGCCACGGGGCGAGCCGCCCGCGAACTGGAGCTGAGGACCGGCGAGTTGGAACTCGCCACCCAACTGGGGGAAGTACGCACCGTACCCGCAGGAACCGACAACCGGCCCGGCGGCGGTGCCCCACTGAACCGCCGCCGCGTCCCGGCGGAGGAGATCGCCAGGCTGCAGGCCGAGCCCGGCTTCCCGGACACCCTCCGGGAACGGATCCGCACCGTCGGGACAACGGAAGCCGCCGAACTCATGGGCATCGCACCCAGCCGCTTCCTGCGCCTGACCAGGTCCGGCTGCTTCGGCCCGGTCAGGTTCTACGTCAACCGCTACGGCGCCCTCGTCTGGCTCTACCTCGCCGCGGAGGTGGCCGACTTCGCCGACCGCGAACCCGAACTCCTACGGGGCAACACCCCCGCGGCGATGCGCGTCATGCTCGACGACGGACAGGACTGGCGCGCACGCCAGTGGCGCGGGCGCCGCGTCGCCCAGCTCATGGGACAGACGGCGGACCCCTGGGAATCAGCCGCGGTCATCGCCGCCGTACTGCCCCCGGAAGAATGCGCATCCGTCGTCGGCGACCCGCTGGAGCGGTCCCTGCTCCGCCGCCTCAAGCCACACTTCGCCTCCGTGATCACGGCCACCGCCGCCGCACGGGAATCCTTCGAACACGTCCTGACCGCCGAGGAGTTCGACGAAGTGCTGTGGTACCGCGTCAACCTCTCCCGGGCCCTGGAGGAGGCCCGCCGGGAAGCCCCCGACCGCCTCCGAGCGGCCCCCGGGCCTTCCACGGCACGCCGACGTCAGCCGCCCAGCTTCCTGAAAAGCCCTTCCTGGACGACGGACACCAGCAGCCTGCCCTCACGGTCGTAGATCGCCCCACGGGCCAGCCCACGGCCGCCCGTGGCGATCGGTGACTCCTGGTCGTACAGGAACCACTCATCCGCACGGAACGGCCGGTGGAACCACATCGCATGGTCGAGGGAGGCCATGTCGAATCCGCGCGGGCCCCACAGCGGTTCGACCGGGACACGCACCGCGTCCAGCAGCGTCATGTCACTGGCGTAGGTCAGCGCGCAGGTGTGCACCAGCGGATCGTCACCCAACGGGTCCACCGCCCGCATCCACACCGTGCTGCGCGGCTCGGCACCCTCGACCTCGTCCGCGGTCCACCGCAGCCGGTCGACATACCGCACGTCGAACGGCTGCCGGCGGGCCATCCGCTGGAGCGCATCGGGCAGCGCACCCAGCCGCTCGCGCACCTCTTCCGAGATCGTCGGCAACCCCTCAGGTCCGGGCACCCGACGCATCGGCAACTGATGATCGAAGCCGGGTTCCGGCTTGTGAAAGGAGGCGGTCAAATTGAAGATCGTGCGTCCCTGCTGGACGGCGACGACCCGGCGGGTGGTGAAGGACCGCCCGTCGCGGACCCGCTCCACCTGGTACACGATCGGCACCCCGGGACGGCCCGGCCGCAGAAAATACGCGTGCAGCGAATGGACCGGCCGGTCCCCTTCCGTGGTCCGCCCGGCAGCCACCAGCGCCTGCCCGGCGACCTGCCCGCCGAACACCCGCTGCAGGGACTCCTGCGGGCTGCGACCACGGAAAATGTTGACCTCGATCTGCTCCAGATCCAGCAGATCGACCAGCTTCTCGGCCGAACCCGTCATGACCGGTGACCCCCCATCGCCTCCGGGGCCGGCGTCCGCCGAACCCCTTTCACAGCTGACCCACATCCGTGACCCGCACCACCGCGCGCCCCTCCTCGTCGGAGGCGGCCAGATCCACCTCCGCGGAGATGCCCCAGTCATGATCGCCGTTCGGGTCGGCGAAAGTCTGCCGCACCTTCCACAGCCCGTGCTCGGCGTCCTCATCGATCTGCAGCAGCTTCGGGCCCCGCGCATCCGGACCGGTGCCCAGCTCGTCGTACTCGTCCCAGTAGGCGTCCATCGCATCGCCCCAGGCGTCGACGTCCCAGCCGGAGTCGGCATCCATCTCGCCGAGCTCCTCCACCTTGTCCAGCGCCGCCAGCTCCACCCTGCGGAACAACGCATTGCGGACCAGAACCCGGAACGCCCGCGCATTCGACGTGACCGGCCGGACCTGATCGGCCCGCTCCGCGGCCTGCTCCGCCGTCTCCACCTCGGGATTGGCCAGCTGCTCCCACTCGTCCAGCAGGCTGGAGTCCACCTGGCGCACCATCTCGCCGAGCCACGCGATGATGTCCTGGAAATCCTCGGACTTCAGATCGTCCGGCACGGTGTGATCCAGCGCCTTGAACGCGCTCGCGAGGTAACGCAGCACGATCCCCTCGGTACGCGCCAGCTCGTAGAACGACGTGAACTCCGTGAAGGTCATCGCGCGTTCGTACATGTCGCGGATCACCGACTTCGGCGACAGCGGATGGTCACCGACCCACGGGTGGCTCTTGCGGTACAGCCCGTAGGCGTGGAACAGCAACTCCTCCAGCGGCTTGGGGTATTCGACATCCATGAGGCGTTCCATGCGGTCCTCGTACTCGACCCCATCCGCCTTCATCTGGGCGACGGCCTCGCCACGCGCCTTGTTCTGCTGCGCCGCGAGGATCTGCCGCGGATCGTCCAGCGTGGACTCCACGACCGAGACCATGTCCAGCGCGTACGACGGCGACTCCGGATCCAGCAGGTCGAACGCCGCGAGCGCGAACGTCGACAGCGGCTGGTTCAACGCGAAGTCCTGCTGAAGGTCCACGGTCAGCCGTACGATCCGGCCCTCCGCGTCCGGCTCGTCCAACTGCTCCACGATGCCGCCGTCCAGCAGCGACCGGTAGATCGCGATGGCCCGACGGATGTGCTTGAGCTGGTTGCGGCGCGGCTCGTGATTGTCCTCCAGCAGATGACGCATCGCCGTGAAGGCATTGCCCGGCCGGGCGATCACCGACAACAGCATCGTGTGCGTCACCCGGAAACGCGAGGTCAGCGGCTCGGGATCGGAAGCGATCAGCTTCTCGAAGGTGTTCTCGCCCCAGTTGACGAAACCCTCCGGCGCCTTCTTGCGCACCACCTTGCGGCGCTTCTTCGGATCGTCACCGGCCTTCGCCAGCGCCTTCTCGTTCTCGACGACATGATCTGGAGCCTGCGCCACGACAAACCCCGCCGTGTCGAAACCGGCCCGCCCCGCACGCCCGGCGATCTGGTGGAACTCCCGCGCCCGCAGCGTCCGCACCCGGGTGCCGTCGTACTTCGTCAGCGCCGTGAACAACACCGTGCGGATGGGCACGTTGACCCCCACACCCAGCGTGTCCGTACCGCAGATCACCTTCAGCAGACCCGCCTGCGCCAGCTTCTCGACCAGCCGACGGTACTTGGGCAGCATGCCGGCGTGGTGCACACCGATGCCATGACGGACGTAACGCGAAAGATTCCGACCGAACTTGGTCGTGAACCGGAAATTCCCGATGAGCTGCGCGATCTCGTCCTTCTCCGCACGCGTACACATATTGATGCTCATCAACGCCTGCGCCCGCTCCACCGCCGCGGCCTGCGTGAAATGCACGATGTACACCGGCGACTGATGCGTCTCCAACAGCTCCGTGAGCGTCTCCGTCATCGGCGTCGCACGGTACTCGTACGACAGCGGAACCGGCCGGGTGGCCGACCGCACGACCGACGTCGGCTTCCCGGTACGCCGGGTCAGATCCCCCTCGAACCGCGACATGTCGCCGAGCGTCGCCGACATCAGGATGAACTGCGCCTGCGGCAGCTCCAGCAGCGGAATCTGCCACGCCCAGCCCCGGTCCGGCTCCGCGTAGAAATGGAACTCGTCCATCACGACCTGCCCGATGTCGGCATCCTTGCCGTCCCGCAGCGCGATCGAGGCCAGCACCTCCGCCGTGCAGCAGATCACCGGAGCGTCCGCGTTGACGGACGCGTCACCGGTCAGCATGCCGACGTTCTCGGTGCCGAACAGCTTGCACAGATCGAAGAACTTCTCCGACACCAGCGCCTTGATCGGCGCCGTGTAGAAGGTGACCTGATCATGGGCGAGCGCGGTGAAATGGGCGCCCGCCGCCACCAGACTCTTACCGGAGCCCGTGGGCGTGGACAGGATGAGATTCGCCCCCGAGACCACCTCGATCAGCGCCTCCTCCTGGGCAGGGTAGAGAGTGATCCCCTGCTGTTCGGCCCAGCTCGAAAAAGCTTCGAAGAGGGCATCGGGGTCGGCGTCTTTCGGCAAATGATCGATAAGGGTCACGCCCCCATACTGCCTGCCCTCGACCCGTATCCGGGAACCGGCCACTCATATGGAGATCATCTGACGCTACGCTGTGTCGCCGACCGGGCGTCAGAAACGCGAGATCCAAGAAAACAAGGGGTGGAGAACGACCATGATGGGACCGGCGCATTCGCTGTCCGGAGCCGCGGCCTGGCTGGGAGTGGGAGCGGCAGCCGCGACCGCCGGGTATCCGATGCCCTGGCCCGTGCTCGTCTGCGGAGCTCTGATCTGCGCCGGGGCGGCGCTCGCGCCCGACCTCGACCACAAGTCAGCCACCATCTCGCGAGCCTTCGGACCGCTCTCGCGCATGCTCTGCGAACTCGTCGACACCCTCTCGCACGCTGTGTACAAAGCCACCAAGATGCGTGGCGACTCAAACCGTGCCGGAGGGCACCGCACGCTCACCCACACCTGGCTGTGGGCGGTCCTCGTCGGCGGTGGAATGTCCCTCCTCGCCACCCAGGGCGGACGCTGGGCGGTGCTCGGCATCCTCTTCGTCCACATGGTGCTCGCCATCGAAGGTCTGCTGTGGCGCGCGGCACGCGTCTCCAGCGATGTCCTGGTGTGGCTGCTGGGCGCGACCATGGCCTGGATCCTGGCCGGCATCCTCGACCAGCCGGGCAACGGCGCGGGCTGGCTGTTCGCCGAACCGGGCCAGGAGTACCTCTGGCTCGGCCTGCCGATCGTCCTCGGTGCACTGGTCCACGACATCGGCGACGCCCTGACCGTCTCCGGCTGCCCCGTGCTGTGGCCCATCCCGATAGGCCGCAAGCGCTGGTACCCGGTGGGCCCGCCGCACGCCATGCGCTTCCGGGCCGGCAGCTGGATCGAGCTGAAAGTCCTGATGCCCGCCTTCATGCTGCTCGGCGGCATCGGCGCCCTGGGAGCCCTCGGCTACCTCTGACCGCCCTGCCACAGCGCTGCCGCCACCACCATCATGGCGACGGGTGGGCCGAGTCGGCTCACGGTGCCCGGAGGCGGGAAGGCCCCGACATTCGCCTCGGCCCGCCCGATGCGGCGGGGGCGGCGGCCCACGGCGCCTCACGGCGACCGGCTGTCCGTAACGCCGTAGCCCGTTTCCGCCCGAGGGGCGGAGAACCGACGCTGACGGTCCACGCGCGCCAGAAGCACTACGGCGCCACGGTCCCGAGCCGGAGGACGGCTCAGGACCGGAACGGTCCGCCGCCGTCAGCTGTGCCAGGAGCGCCAGAGAGCTGCGTAGGCACCGTCCGCGGACACCAACTCCTGATGGCTGCCGAGTTCGCTGATCCTGCCCTGCTCGACAACGGCGATCACATCCGCGTCGTGCGCGGTGTGCAGGCGATGGGCGATGGCCACGACCGTCCGCCCGTCCAGGACCTTGGCCAGGGACCGTTCCAGATGCCGGGCCGCCCGAGGGTCGAGCAAGGAGGTCGCTTCGTCCAGTACCAGTGTGTGCGGGTCGGCCAGTACCAGACGGGCCAACGCGATCTGCTGGGCCTGGGCCGGGGTCAGCGCATGGCCACCCGAACCGACCTCGGTGTCCAGCCTCTTGTCGAGAGCCTTGGCCCACGCGGCGGCGTCCACCGCGGCCAGCGCCGCCCACAGTTCGCCCTCACTCGCCCGCGCGCGGGCCAGCAGCAGGTTGTCACGGAGCGACCCCACGAACACGTGATGTTCCTGATTGACCAGCGCCACATGCTCACGGACCCGTTCCGTCGGCATCTCGGAGAGCGCGGCGCCTCCCAGGGTGACCGTGCCGGCACGTGGCCCGTAGATACCGGCCAGCAGCCGCCCCAGCGTCGACTTCCCCGCGCCGGATGGCCCCACCAGTGCCACCCTCGCGCCGGGACGGACCCGCAGCGACACCTCGTGCAGCACGTCCACCCCCGCCCGATAGCCGAAGTACACCTCGTCGGCGTGCACGTCCCGGCCGTCGGGTGCCGTCGTCTCGTCGGCGGCTTCCGGCTCGATTTCCCGCACACCGACGAGCCGGGCGATGGACACCTGCGCCACCTGCAACTCGTCGTACCAGCGCAGGATGATGGCGACGGGCTCGGCCATCATCTGGGCGAGCAGCGCACCGGTCGTCAGCTGACCGGGGGTGATCCAGCCCTTCAGGACGAACACCCCGCCCAGCATCAGCACCGAACCGTGGAGCAGCACATGGGTCACGTTGATGACGGGGAACAGCACCGATCGAAGGAACAGTGTGTATCGCTCCCACTGTGTCCACTCGCGTACCCGGCGTTCGGAGAGCGCCACCCGCCGGGCGCCCAGCAGGTGCGCCTCAATGGTGCGTCCGGCGTCCACGGTCTCGGTGAGGGCCGCGGAGACCGCGGCATAGCCGGCGGCTTCGGAGCGGTAGGCGCTCGGGGCGCGGGTGAAGTACCAGCGGCAGCCGATGATGAGCAGAGGGAGGGCGACGAGAACGGAGAGGGCGAGCGGCGGCGCGGTCATGGTGAGTCCGCCGAGCAGAAGGATGATCCACACCGCGCCGATGGCCAACTCCGGCACGGCCTCGCGCATCGCTTCGGCGAGCCGGTCGATGTCGGTGGTGATCCGCGACAACAGGTCGCCGGTGCCGGCCCGTTCGAGGACGCTCGGCGGGAGCGCCACCGACCGTACGAGGAAGTCCTCGCGGAGGTCCGCCAGCATCCGTTCGCCGAGCATCGCCCCGCGCAGGCGCACGAGGCGGACGAAGACGGTCTGGAGGGCCAGTGCGACGGCGAACACCGCGATGGTCGGCGCCAGTTCGAGTTGCCGTGCTCCGGTGGACAGATCCTCCACCAGCCCGCCGAGCAGATAGGGGCCGACCATTGAGGCCACCACGGCTGCCGCGTTCACGCTGATCAGCACGGTGAAGGCGCGGCGGTGGCGGCGGATGAGGCCGCCCACATAGGCCCGTACGGTCGCGGGGGAGCCGACGGGCAGGGTCGTGGCGGTCTGCGGGGCATCCGGATCGTGCGCCGGCGGCGCCAGGCCGATCATGAGGTCTCCTCGGAGTGGGCGGCTTGGGTGGCCTGGGCAACCTGGTCGGTTTGGCTGGTTTGGCCGGTCTCGTTGGTGTGGTTGGTCGGGGTGTCGGCAGGTGGGGCGTGTTCGGGTGCGGGGGTGGTGAGGGCGCGGGTGCGGGTGCCGATGGGGGTGTTGGTGCCGGGGCCAACGCCGGTGTTGGCCCCGGTGCCAATGCCGGTGTCGGTGCTCGTGGTGGGGCTGATGCTGTTGAGGGGGGTGGCGTGGGGAGGGGAGGCGGTGGGAGCGGGGGAGGCGGAGGGGGGTGGGGCGGGGGCGGGGGCCCCACCCGGACGGGCCGGTGCGGCCGACTCAGTGGGCTCGGCGGGTTCGGCGGGCACGGCGGACTCAGCCGACCCAGCCGACTCGGCTGACTCGCTGATCCCGCCGGGTTCAGCAGGGTGACCGGGTTCGGTCTCGCGTGTGACGACGGCACGGTAGGCGGGGGTGGTGTGCAGCAGTTCGCGGTGTGTGGCCTCGGCGGTGACCTTGCCCTCGTGGAGGAAGACCACGTGGTCCGCCCTGTCCAGGAGGAGGGGGCTGGAGGTGAGGACGATCGTCGTGCGGCCGGTTCGGATGTTGCGGAGGCTGTCGGCGATGCGGGCTTCGGTGTGTGAGTCGACGGCGCTGGTCGGTTCGTCGAGCACCAGCACCTCGGGGTCGGTGACCAGCGACCTGGCCAGGGCGAGCCGCTGGCGCTGGCCGCCGGAGAGCGACCGGCCGCGTTCCGTGATGCGGGTGAGCATCGGGTTGCCGGACTCGTCGACGGATGCCTGGGCCAACGCCGTCAGGACATCGCCGCATTGCGCGGCCGACAACGCCTCGTCGATGCCGATGTGACCCGACGAGGGCACGTCGAGGAGTTCGCCGAGGGTGCCGGAGAGGAGCGTGGGGTCCTTGTCCTGGACGAGGACGGCGGCGCGTGCGGCGGTGCGCGGTACGTCGTCGAGTGGGATGCCGCCCAGGAGTACGGAGGTGGCTGTCCCGTTGAGGTGAGTTGTGGTGGGTGGGCCGTAGGTGAGGTCCGGGGTGATGCCGGGGCGAGGGGTGGGGGACTCCGCGATGTCGGCGGTGGTGGGGGGAAGCTCCGGGTTCGACGCGGCGTCACCAACACCCTTGGTGTCGGCGGTGTGTTGGTCCTCGGGGTCCGGGGCGGGGTCCGGTGGGTGTCCGCCGAGGCGGTCGGCGAGGCGTCCTGCGGCGTCGGGGTCGCCGCAGACCACGGCGGTGAGCCTGCCTGACGCGGCGGTGAGGCCGGTGACCGGGTCGTGGAGCTCCCCGGTCAGCGGTCCGTGCTCGGTGAGCCGGCCGCCGGTGGGGCGGCTCAGAGCCAGTACGCGGGCGGCGCGGTTCGCCGATGGCCTGGAGAAGGAGTACGCCATGGCGATCTCCTCGAAGTGCCGGAGCGGGAAGAGCAGGAAGGTGACCGCGCTGTAGATCGTGACGAGTTCGCCGACCGTGATGCGGCCGTCCAGCGCGAGCCGGACCCCGTACCAGACCACCGTGATGAGCAGCAGTCCTGGCAGGGCTACCTGGACGGCCGAGATCAGCGACCACATCCGGGCGCTGCGGACGGCGGCCTTGCGGACTTCCTGGGAGGCGCTGCGGTAGCGGCCGAGGAACAGTTCTTCGCCGCCGATGCCGCGAAGTACGCGGAGTCCGGCGACGGTGTCGGAGGCCAGTTCGGTTGCCCGGCCGGCCTTTTCGCGCTGGGCGTCGGCGCGTCGGGTGGCGTGCGGCAGCAGCGGGAGCACGGCCAGTGCCAGGACCGGCGTGCCGATCGCCACCACGATGCCGAGGGCCGGTTGGTAGAACACCAGCCAGACACAGACGCCGACCGAGGTCACGGCAGCCGAGCCGAAACGGGAGATCCCCTCGACGAACCATCCGATCTTTTCGAGGTCGCCGGTGCTGACGGCCACGATTTCTCCGGCGGCCACCTGCCTGGTCATGGCGGAACCCAGCTCGGTCGTCTTGCGGGCGAGCAGTTGCTGGACCCGGGCGACAGAGGTGATCCAGTTGGTCACGGAAGAGCGGTGCAGCATGGTGTCGCCGAGTGCGACCAGGGCGCCGAGGAGGGCGAGGAGGCCGCCGGCCAAGGCCAGTTGGTCACCGGAGCGGTCCACGACGGCTTGCACGGCGAGGCCGACCGGCAGCGGAAAGGCGGCCAGAGCGCCGGTGTGTACCAGGCCCCAGAGGAGGGCCTTGATCTGCCCGCCGAGCTGCTTCTTGTAGAGCCAGAGAAGGAATTTGCCGCCGGTTCGTACGTCTGGGTCGCCGGGGTCGGTGAACGGAAGATCGCGAATCTGCATGATGTCCAGGGGCGTGGTTGTGGTGGGTGGGGCGAACTGCCAGTGGGGGGATGTGAGGTGCCGACCGTCGCAATCGGTGACCGGTATTCGGTAACCGGCCGGTGTGAGGAGCAGGACGAGTAACACGCCGTCACCAAGCGGTTGTTGACGGCAGGTATGCCACGGTCGGCCGCGTATGACCGACCGTGCATGACCGACCGTGCATGACCGACCGTGCATGGCTGGCCGCGTATGACCGGCCGCGCATGGCCGACGGCAGGCCCAGCCCGAGCGGTCACCCTTCAGGAAGCGGCAGGCGCCGCCCTCCCCAGCGAGCGCCGACGACCGGAGCGGAGCCGTCCGCCTCCACTCCGGCTCGTGTCCGCCCGCGTCCTGACCCGCTCACATCGGTTCGTCGCTCACATCCGTGTCCTTCGTGCCTGGCCTGGCTTGGCTCGTGTGCGTGTCGGTCGGTGCGTATCGCCACGGTCGTTCAGGGGGGCGGCGCTTCGTGCCTGCGATACCAACTCGTCCACCAGCCTTCGGTTGTGGGACGAGCGCTCGCCCCTGTTGCTCGTCGCATCCCGTACGAACCGGCCCCCTTGGCCATGACCGTGCCCGTGGCTCCGCGCCACAGGTCTGTTGCCGTTGCCGGTATGCGTGTGCGGTGTGCGGTGTGCGGTGTGCGTGTGCGGTGGACCGTGCGGGGGCGAGTCATGGAAGGCTGGCGTGTCGGGCGGTCGATTTCAAACGGTTTTTCCGGGCGTCGGGCGGATCGGGCCAGGCGCGTGCCGTACCGGCGTAACGGGCGGTCGCCGAAGGTTGTTCGGGCCTGCGGTGGGACCATGGGGCTCATGCGAAGCGTGGGCAGTGCGATGCGGACGGCGGCGGTGGCCGCGGCGGGGCTGGTTCTCCTGGCGGGCTGTGGGGGCGGCACGAGCGGTGGCGAGGGTGGGCAGGGCGACGGAGCGGGACAGGGGAAGCGGCAGGGTGGGCAGGCGCACGCCTCCGCCACCACGCATCTGCGGAACGTCCCCGGTGTCGGCGCGACGCTGCGCGCCCGCATCCCGTCCGGCTCGCGCCAGGTGGTGGCCGTCTACGGGAAGGGTGCGGATTCCGCCGGCTCCACCGTCGTGTTGTACGAGAAAGGCGCCAAGGGGTGGGACCAGAAGGGGAGTTGGCCGGCACACAACGGTCGGCACGGCTGGAGCGTGGATCACCACGAAGGTGACAAGCGCAGCCCGGTCGGTGTGTTCACGCTGACCGACGCCGGCGGTGTGCTCGCCGACCCGGGTGCCCGTCTGCCGTACACGCACACGGCCGCGTTCACGCCGCCTGCGTACTGGTCGAAGAACACCCGGCACGACTTCGACTACGTCGTCGCCGTGAACTACAACCGCGTCAAGGGCACCTCCCCGCTGGATCCGGTACGCCCCGAGGGTGAGTCCAAGGGGGGCGGGATCTGGCTGCACATGGACCACGGGAGCGGTACGTCCGGCTGCGTCAGCATCTCCGAGTCGGGCATGGCGACGCTGCTGCGCTCGCTCGATCCGGGGCGGCACCCGGTGGTGGTCATGGGGGACAGGGCGCATCTTGCGAAGTGAGGCCGGGTGGGGCTGAATCCGGCCGGGCCGGCCCCCCCGGCGGGCGGGGGAGGACGCCACCCGCCTCCCCCCACCCGCCTATTCCGCCTTCTCCCCCTCCTACTCCTCCGGCCTGGCCGAATCCATCCCCGTCCGGGCGTGCTTCCACTGTCCGCGGGTGAAGTCGGGGAATTCCTGGGGCTCGCCCTTCGCCCTGAGTGAGGCGTCGCTCAGCGGGACCGGGGCGGTCCAGGTGGCCGCGTCGTAGACGTCGAAGTCAGGTACCAGGCCGAGCCGCATGCACTGCATCAGCCGGAAGACCATCATGTAGTCCATGCCGCCGTGGCCGCCCGGCGGGTTGGCGTGCTCCTTCCAGAGCCAGTGGTCCCAGTCCGCGTACCGGGCGAAGTCGCCCCACTCGTCGTTGTTCTGGTCGGGCTCCAGGTAGATCCGTTCCGGGTAGTCCTCGAAGACGCCCTTGGTGCCGCCGAGGCTGTTGATGCGGCTGTAGGGGTGCGGCGTCGACACGTCGTGCTCCAGCCGGATCACCCGGCCCTTGGCGGTCTGTACGAGGCTGATCGTCCGGTCGCTCTCGACGTACGACTCCTTCCAGCTCGGGTCGCCGGCCGGCATGTGCTCCTTGCGGTACGCGGCGAGCCCCAGCGCCGGTGTGCCGAAGCTGGAGATCCGTACGGCGCGGTCGCCGCGGTTGACGTCCATGTAGTTGGCGACCGGGCCGAAACCGTGGTTGGAGTAGAGGTCGCCGCGCAGCCGGGTGTGCCACAGGCGGCGCCACGGGCCCTCGTAGTACTCCGGGTCGAACATGAGGCCGCGCAGGTCGTGGTTGTACGCGCCGGCGCCGTGCAGCAGGTCGCCGAAGAGCCCGGCGTGTGCCATGCGCAGGACCCGCAGTTCGTTTCTGCCGTAACAGCAGTTCTCCAGTTGGAGACAGTGTCTGCGGGTGCGTTCGGAGAGGTCCACCAGCTCCCACAGCTCGTCGAGCCGGAGCGCCAGCGGGCATTCCACGCCGACGTGCTTGCCGTGCAGCATCGCCGTTCTGGCCATCTCGAAGTGCCAGTCCCAGGGAGTCGCGGCGTAGACGAAGTCGAGGTCGCCGCGCTTGCACAGGTTCGCGAAGTCGTGCTCGCCGTTGGTGTAGACGGCGGGTGCGGGCTGTCCGGCGTCGGTGACCTTCTTGGCGGCCTTGGCGGTCTTTTCCTTCACCGGGTCGCACAGCGCGACGACGCGGACGCCGGGGACGGCGAGGAAGAGATCGATCATGGAGCCGCCGCGGTTGCCGAGGCCGATGATCCCCACGCGTACGGTGCGGCGCCCTTCGAACGGTACGCCGATCATGGTCCGGCCCCGTGCCTCGGGTGCCGCCGTGCCGGACGCCCCGGCGCCCGGCTTCGCGGCGTCCGTGGTGGCCGCCGCCGCGCTGCCTGTCGTGAGCCCGCCGAGCCCGAGGCCCGCGCCGGCCGCGCCCGCGGTCCACAGGACCGAACGGCGGCTGGGGTGCGGCCCGTCGGGGCGGACGGCCTGTTCCGTGTCGTGGGTCCGTGGCGGATCGGCCTGCGGGTGCTCCGTCCTGTGGTCGCCGTCGGGCCGGTTCTGCGGGGGGTGGTGAGGGTGGTTCTGCGAATGGGCCTCGTTCATCGGTCCTCCAGGGATCGGATGGCGCGGTGCATACGTGAACCTCGGTCAGGACCCTGGCGGTTGGGCGGTACGACACACAAGAGGGCCGGTTGGATTCCTCGTTCGGCCCCTTGGACTCTTGTTCCCGGGGCCTGGCGCGGAGCGGGAACCGTGGTGTGTGAGGGGTGGCTGAGGCGGGCGGGACGGCCGCAATTTCTTTCGCAAGGCGTTGGAAAAAATTGCGGGAACCCTTGACGTGTGCACACGGAAACCGGCAGGCTCCGACCCGGAAACCCCCCACGGCGGCCCGGCGCCTGGCTGCTCTTCGTGGGCGCGGTGCGCCGCGCCCGACTGCCGAAGGAGCCGCAAGATGCAGCATCGTTCCCGTGTGCTGGGCGGGACGCTGGCCGGGGTACTGGCCGCGGCCGGCCTCGCCTCGTTCGCGCCCTGGACCTCGCAGGCCACCCCGCCGGGCGAGAAGACCGTCACCGCCACCATGTTCGAGCGGAGCTTCGCGGACGTCGCCACGTCCTGCACCGACGAACTCGGCCCGGCGGGCTACGGCTACGTCGAGGTGTCACCCGCGTCCGAGCACATCCAGGGCGGCCAGTGGTGGACCTCCTACCAGCCCGTCAGCTACAAGATCGCCGGCCGTCTCGGCAGCCGCGACGACTTCGCCGCGATGACGAAGGCGTGCCACGCGGCCGGCGTCAAGGTCATCGCGGACGCGGTCATCAACCACATGTCGTCAGGATCCGGCACCGGAACCGGAGGCACCCAGTACACGAAGTACAGCTATCCCGGCGTCTACCAGGACCAGGACTTCCACGGCTGCCGCAAGGACATCTCGAACTACGGTGACCGCAACGACGTCCAGACCTGCGAACTGGTGGGCCTCGCCGACCTCGACACCGGCAGCGACGCGGTCCGCACCACCCTCGCCAGGTACCTCGACGACCTGCGCTCGCTGGGCGCGGACGGCTTCCGGATCGACGCGGCCAAGCACATGGCGGCCGACGACCTCGCCGCCATCAAGGGCAAGATGACCGAGGACCCCGGCTACTGGGTGCAGGAGGTCATCTACGGCGGCGGCGAAGCGGTGCAGCCCGACGAGTACACCGGCATCGGCGACGTCGACGAATTCCGCTACGGCAGCCACCTCAAGAGCGCCTTCCAGGGGGGCAACATCGCCCAGCTCAGGTCGGTGGCCGACGGCAAGCTCGGCAGCGGCTCGGCCCGTACCTTCGTCGACAACTGGGACACCGAGCGCAACGGCTCGACGCTGACCTACAAGGACGGCGCGGCCTACACCCTCGCCAACGTGTTCATGCTGGCCTCGCCCTACGGCTCGCCCAACGTCTACTCCGGCTACGAGTGGTCCGACAAGGACGCGGGCCCGCCCAGCGGCTCCGGCGGCTGGACCGGCGAGCACGCCAAGCAGGAGATCACCGGCACGGTCGGATTCCGTAACGCGGTGGGCTCGGCCGAGCTGACCGACTGGTGGGACAACGGCGGCAGCGCCCTCGCCTTCGGCCGCGGCAAATCCGGCTTCGTCGCCCTCAACAACGGTGAAGGTGACCTCACGCAGACCTTCACCACCTCCCTGCCGGGCGGCACCTACTGCAACGTCGTCAAGGCCGCGGCTGACCACTGCGATGGCAACACCGTCACCGTCGGCGACGACGGCACGGCGCAGCTGACCGTGCCGGCCAAGAGCGCGGTGGCCCTGCATGTGGGCGCCAAGAGCTGATGCCACAAGGGCTGCGCCCGGTCTCCGTACGGGAGGCCGGGCGCACCCTTGTGTCGCGTCATCCGGTGGCCGTCGGCGGCCGGGTGGCCCGCTCCAGCTCCACCAGCACCGAGTGGTAGGCGGGGCGGCCCAGCGCGTGGTCCATGCCGACCTCGCACATCCGGTTCGCGGACAGGTAGGCGTCGAAGGTGCGGGCGCCGACCTCGGCGGCTTCCCTCGCGGTCGCCGACTCGGTGAGTTCCCTGTGCAGCATCCCGCGGTCCCCGGCGAAGGCGCAGCAGCGCAGGTCGTCGGGGACCACGACGTCCCGCGCGCACGCCTCGGCGACCTCCCGTAGCTGCGCCTCGTCGCCCAAGTGCCGCATGGAGCAGGTGGGGTGGAGGACGGCGGAGCCGGTCGTCCGGTGGATCTCCAGGTGCGGCAGGAGTTCGCGCGCGGCCCAGACGACGGAGTCGACGACCGTCAGCTCGGCGTGCAGGGCGCGGTTGGCCGGGGTCAGGTAGGGGGTCACCTCGTGGGCGATGCCGAGGGTGCAGGAGGAGGCGTCCACGACCAGCGGCAGCCGTCCGCCCGCCGTCCAGCCCCAGGCCGCCTCGACGATGCGGTTGGCCATCACCACGGTGCCCCGCTCGTAGCCCTTGGAGTGCCAGATCGTGGCGCAGCAGGTCCCGGTCACGTCCGGCGGGATCCACACCGGCTTGCCCGCCCGCCCGGAGACCGCGACCACCGCTTCCGGCAGCGGGGGGCCCAGGTCGCAGGCGGGGCCGCCGAAGATGCGGTTCACGCAGGCCGGGTAGTAGACCGCGACCGCGTCCGCCCTGGTGGTGGCGGGCAGGGTGCGGGCCGCGGCGCCGGGGATCTGCGGCAGCCAGCGCGGTACCAGGTCGGGGCGTACGGCCTTGCGGGCGGCGTCGGTCGCCGACTCAAGGAGTCGGTCGTCGATCCGGCGGGCGGCGGCCACCGCGAGGCGGGCGGCCCGTTCGACGGTCGCGAAGTGCCGGGCGAACAGCGCGGCCGACCGTTCCTCGCGCGGGGAGTGCCGCAGGTGGCGGAAGTCCTTCATCATCGCGCCGGTGTCGATGCCCACCGGGCAGGCCAGCTTGCAGGTGGAGTCGCCGGCGCAGGTGTCGACCGCGTCGTAGCCGTAGGCAGCGAGCAGCGCGTCGTTGACCGGGGATTCCGGTGGCTGCCGCAGCATCTCGCGGCGCAGCACGATGCGTTGGCGTGGGGTGGTGGTCAGGTCCTGGCTGGGGCAGGTCGGTTCGCAGAAGCCGCATTCGATGCAGGGGTCGGCGACCGCCTCGATGCGCGGGATGGTCTTCAGGCCGCGCAGGTGGGCCTTGGGGTCGCGGTCGAGCAGGACGCGCGGGGCGAGGATGCCGTGCGGGTCGACGAGGCGCTTGATCCGCCACATCAACTCCGTTGCGCGCGGCCCCCATTCACGTTCCAGGAACGGGGCGATGTTGCGGCCGGTGGCGTGCTCGGCCTTGAGTGAGCCGTCGAAGCGGTCGACGACCAGCGTGCAGAACTCCTCCATGAAGGCGGCGTAGCGCGCCACGTCGTCGGGGCGGGCGGCGTCGAAGGTGAGCAGGAAGTGCAGGTTGCCGTGTGCGGCGTGGCCGGCCACCGCCGCGTCGAAGCCGTGCAGGACCTGGAGTTCGCGCAGTGCGACGCAGGCGTCGGCCAGCCGGTCGGGCGGTACCGCGAAGTCCTCGGTGATCAGGGTGGTGCCGGCCGGCCGTGAGCCGCCGACCGCCGTCACGAACGCCTTGCGGGCGCTCCAGTATCCGGCGATGGTGCCGGCGTCACGGGTGAAGGCGTTGGTGACGGAGCCGACCGGGATCACCAACTCCAGGTCGTCAAGCAGCCGTTCGGCGGTCTGCTCCCACGCGCGCAGCGCGTCCTCGTCGGGTGCCCGGAACTCCACCAGCAGTGCGGTGGTGTCCTTCGGCAGGTCCGCCCAGTCGGCAGGCACCCCGGCGACGCTCACCGAGGCGCGCAGGGTGTTGCCGTCCATCAGCTCGACGGCCCGCGCGCCCGCCGCGTTGAACCGCGGTACGACCGTGGCCGCCGCCCGCAGGGTGGGGAAGAACAGCAGCGCGGTGGAGGTGTGACGGTCCAGCGGCAGGGTGTCGAAGACGGTCTCCGCGATGAAGCCGAGGGTGCCTTCGGAGCCGACCGCCAGGCCGCGCAGGATCTCGGCAGGGGTGCTGCCGTCGAGGAAGGCGTCCAGGCGGTAGCCGTTGGTGTTCTTGATCTCGTACTTGGCGCGGATCCTGGCGACCAGGTCACGGTCCGCCTCGATGGTGGCCTTGAGCGCGAGCAGTCCGGCGCACAACTCGGGCTCGGCGTGCGCCAGTTCCGCGTCGGCCGCCGGGTCCGCGGTGTCGACGAGGGTGCCCGACGGCAGGACGAGGGTGACCGATGCCAGCGTCCGGTAGGAGTTGCGGGTGGTGCCCGCGGTCATCCCTGACGCGTTGTTGGCGACCACGCCGCCCAGGGTGCAGGCGACGGCGCTGGCCGGGTCGGGCCCCAGCAGCCGGCCGTGCCTGGCCAGCGCCGCGTTGGCGCGCAGCACCGTCGTGCCGGGCCTGATGCGGGCGCGGGTGCCGCCGTCGAGCACCTCGATGCCTGACCAGTGCCTGCGGACGTCGACGAGGATGTCCTCGCCCTGCGCCTGGCCGTTGAGGGAGGTCCCGGCGGCGCGGAAGACGACGTGGCGGCCCTTGCCGTGGGCGTAGGAGAAGACCGCGGAGACGTCGTCGATGTCTTCGGCGAGCACCACGACCTGCGGGACGAAGCGGTAGGGGCTGGCGTCGGACGCGTAGCGGACCAGGTCGGAGAGGGTGTGCAGCACCTTGTCGGGGCCGAGCAGCGCGATCAGGTCGCCGCGCAGCGGTTCGGGGGTGCCGGGTGCGCGGGCCGCGGCGACCCGGTCGGGGGAGGGGGCCCCGGTCGCGGCGGGCCGCAGGGCCCCGGGCTTCGGCTCCAGCAGGGGCATGGCGACTCCTCCAGACGCAGGCTTTTCTCAGCAGCGCGGCCCCGGCCCGTCGACCAGGGTGGCCAGCAGACCGCCGAGCACCTCGCGCTGTTCCGCGGTCAACGGAGCCAGGATGTCCTCCGCGGCGGCCCGGCGCGCGCTGCGCAGCGCGTCGAGCGTGGCGCGTCCGGAGTCGGTCAGCTCGACGCGTACCACCCGGCGGTTGGCCGGATCGGGTGCCCGGCGGACCGCGCCGTGCGCCTCCAGGGCGTCGACCAGCGTCGTCACCGCCCGTGGCACCACTTCGAGGCGCTCGGCGAGGTCGGCCATCCGGGGCGGGGTGTCGCGGTGGTGGTCCACGATCCGCAGCAGCCGGGACTGCGCGGGGGTGAAGGCGATGTCCAGCTGCTGCATGCGGTGTTTCTGCGCGCGGTGCATCCGGCGGGTCAGCCGTACCAGTTGTTCGGCGACCTGGGAGGTGCTGTGCGTCGGCTCGGGGGAGGACATGGACGGAGGATAACAGGATCAAGTTCATTGTGAGTATAGGTAACAATGAGCTAGGCTCCATGACCGTCGCACGACGTCCGCCTCTCCGCACACCCTCCGAAGGAGCCCATGCGCCGCGAAGAATCCGAGTGGACCCCACCGCCCAAGGACCCGGACCAGCCGGTCCAGCTCCGGCGGATCCTGGCACTCTTCCGCCCCTACCGTGGCCGCCTGGCCCTCGTCGGCCTCCTGGTCGGCGCCTCCTCGCTGGTCTCGGTCGCCTCGCCCTTCCTGCTGCGCGAGATCCTCGACGTGGCGATACCCGGGCGCCGCACAGGACTGCTGACCCTGCTCGCCCTCGGCATGATCCTCACCGCCGTGACCACCAGCGTCTTCGGCGTCCTGCAGACCCTGCTCTCCACCACCGTCGGCCAGCGCGTCATGCACGACCTGCGCACCGCCGTCTACGCCAAGCTCCAGCGGATGCCGCTGGCCTTCTTCACCCGCACCCGCACCGGCGAGGTCCAGTCCCGGATCGCCAACGACATCGGCGGCATGCAGGCCACCGTCACCTCCACCGCCACCTCCCTGGTCTCCAACCTCACCTCCGTCGTGGCGACCGTCGTCGCCATGCTCGCCCTCGACTGGCGGCTCACCCTCGTCTCCCTGCTGCTGCTCCCGCTCTTCGTGTGGATCAGCCGCCGGGTCGGCAACGAACGCAAGCGGATCACCACCCAGCGGCAGAAGCAGATGGCCGCCATGTCCGCGATCGTCACCGAATCCCTGTCGGTCAGCGGCATCCTCCTGGGCCGCACCATGGGCCGCGCCGACTCCCTCACCCAAAGCTTCGCCGGCGAATCCGAGCGCCTCGTCGACCTGGAGATCCGCTCCAACATGGCGGGCCGCTGGCGGATGGCCACCATCGGCGTCGTCATGGCCGCCATGCCCGCGCTCATCTACTGGGCGGCGGGACTCGTCCTCCAACTCGGCGGGCCCGCCTTCTCGCTCGGCACCCTGGTCGCCTTCGTCTCGCTCCAGCAGGGCCTGCTGCGGCCCACCGTCTCGCTGCTGACGACCGGCGTCCAGATGCAGACCTCGCTCGCCCTCTTCCAGCGCATCTTCGAATACCTCGACCTGCCCGTCGCCCTCACCGAGCCCGCCGCACCGGTACGCATCGCCGCACCCCGCGGCGAGATCCGCTTCGAGCACGTCGGCTTCGCCTACGACGCCGCGGACGCGCCCACCCTCCAGGACATCGACCTGACCGTCCCGGCGGGCAGCAGCCTCGCCGTCGTCGGCGCGACCGGCAGCGGCAAGAGCACCCTGAGCTACCTCGTGCCGCGGCTCTACGACGCCACCGAAGGACGCGTCACCCTCGACGGCACCGACGTACGCGCACTCGACTTCGCCACTCTGGCCCGCGCCATCGGCGTGGTCTCCCAGGAGACCTACCTCTTCCACGCGTCGGTCGCCGAGAACCTCCGCTTCGCCAAGCCCGACGCGAGCGACGACGAGATCGAACGCGCCGCCAGGGCCGCCCAGATCCACGACCACATCACCTCGCTCCCCGACGGCTACGACACCCTCGTCGGCGAGCGCGGCTACCGCTTCTCCGGCGGCGAGAAGCAGCGGCTCGCCATCGCCCGCACCATCCTGCGCGACCCGCCCGTCCTGGTACTCGACGAGGCCACCAGCGCCCTGGACACCCGTACCGAACACGCCGTCCAGCAGGCCATCGACGCGCTGTCCCGAGGCCGCACGACGGTCACCATCGCGCACCGCCTGTCCACCGTCCGCGACGCCGACCAGATCGTGGTCCTGGACGGCGGGCGGATCGCCGAACGCGGTACCCACGACCAGCTGCTCGCCGCCGACGGACGCTATGCCGCACTGCTGCGGCGCGACGCCCACCAGGAGCCTGCCGACCGTGACGCACGCCTCACACCTGCCGGTGATCAGGTGGTGACCAGCTAAGTGACCCACGGGTAAGGTCGGGCTCGCGGCGGCCGGTTCAATGGTCGGGGTGGCCGCCGCACCCACCCTGCGTCCCGTCCGCCGTCCGCCCGCCCGACAGACCGTTCCGGGAGCACACCGTGGCAGCCACCGCACTCTCCGCCCGACTGCTGGCCCGTACGCTCGCCGCGGCCGGCGTCGCCCACTTCCTCGTGCCCAAGCCGTTCGACGCGATCGTGCCCCGCCAACTGCCGGGCAGCGCCCGCGCCTGGACCTACGCCAGCGGCGCCGCCGAACTCGCCGTCGCCGCCGCCGTCGCCCTGCCGCGCACCCGCAGGGCCGGCGCGCTCGCGGCTGCCGGGCTGTTCGCCGCCGTCTTCCCCGCCAACGTCCAGATGGCCTACGACTGGCGGCACCGCCCGGCCCCGCTCAAGGCCATCGCCTACGGCCGGCTGCCCGGCCAGCTCCCGCTCATCGCGCTCGCCCTGCACGCCGCCCGCACGGCGGGCCGGGCCCCCGCCGAGTAGCCACGCGCGGGCCACCCGGCGGCTGCGCGGCGTACGCACCGGCCGCCCGCCAACGGCAAGGTCACCCGGCGGACCCGCCCCGGGCGGGCGCGAGCCGGTAGCCGTAGCGGTACGTCCGGTCGGCGTGCAGCAGGTACTGCTCCAGCGGCGGCGCGCCCCAGGAGTCGTTGCCGCCCACCCCCATCTGCCGGTGATTGACGCCCAGATGGATCTCAGGGCGCCGCTTCAGCTCGTAGGGATGCAGCGGACCGTCCAGGTCGGCCGGGGTGTGGTGCAGCGCGCTCAGCTCCAACAGCGGTGCGTCATCGCCCGGTTCGGCGCTCACCCGCAGCCCGGTGCCGTCACGGGCGGTCAGCGATGCGGTGCGTACGTCGGTGACGTTGCCGGTCTGCTGGGGCCGCACGTACGGGCCGAACTGGGCGTCGACGGTGGAGCGGTGGCGGCCGACGAACGCCGCGGTGCGCCGGTCCCGGTAGTTCTCCTGCGGGCCCCGCCCGTACCACGTGAAGGTGTCGAGCCCAGCGGGTACCGTCAACAGCGCGCCGACCAGCGGAAGATCGGGCAGCAGCACGCCGGGGCGCAGGGTGTGCGCGATGCGCACCTCGCCGTCGCCGCGCACCGTGAACACCGTGTCCCAGTGCGAGACGGCGGGCGAGGTGGGCAGCGTGGCGGTGACCTCGACGGTGACTTCGGACGGGGACGGCTGGGCGGCCCGCACGCCGGTGACGGTGCGCCCGCTGCCCGCGTCGCGCCAGGTCCCGAGCGTGTTCTGGGCGCCGCGCCCGATGTCGTTGTCGGTGGGCGCCCGCCAGAAGTTGGGCACCGGGCCGCCGGAGACCAGGGTGCGCCCGCGGTGCCGGTAGGCGGTCAGGGTGCCGGTGGCCTTGTCCAGGACGACCTCGACGTCGCGGCCGGTGACGGTGACCTGCTCGCCGGTCTCGGTCAGCTGCAGCGGCGGCAGCGCCGACGGATCCGGATCCGCCGGTGCCTGGGTGTGCCAGGGCAGCGCGAACTGCTCGGCGGCGACGCTGTGTCCCGCGTCAGCCCAGCGCGCGTCGCGCCGGAGCACGAACGACAGATTGAGCCAGTACGCGGCGCCGGGCTCCGGGCGCGTCGGCCGCCGCAGGGGGATGCGGACGGTCGCGTCGGCGCCCGGCCCGGCGCTGGGCGCGGGCAGCGTGCCGTGCTGGATCCGCTCGCCGTCGCGGGTGACCTCCCAGCGCAGCTCGTAGTCGTCGAGACCGCGGAACAACTGCCGGTTGGTGACGGTGATCTGCGTCTTCGCCGGGTCGGCAGCGGCCATCCGGATCGCCTGGTAGACCTTCTTCACCTCGTGGATGGCGGGATGCGGGGTGCGGTCGGCGGAGACGATGCCGTTGCAGCAGAAGTTCTTGTCGGTGGGGTAGCCGGGCTTCCAGTCGCCGCCGTAGGAGAGGTAGCTGTGCCGCCGGTCGCCGGGGACCGGGAGGCGGATCGCCTGGTCGACGAAGTCCCAGATGAAGCCGCCGTGCAGGTTGGGGTAGCGCTCGAAGACGTCCCAGTACTCCTGGAAGTTGCCGGTGCTGTTGCCCATCGAGTGGGCGTACTCGCACAGGATGAACGGCTTCGGGTTGCCGGACTTTCCGTACTGCTCGACGCCGTCCGGCGCGGTGTACATCTCGCTGTGCAGATCGGCCACGTCGTTCATGCCCTCGTAGTGCACCGGCCGGGACGGGTCGCGGCCGTGCGTCCAGTCGGCCATCTTGCGGAAGTTGGCGCCCTGCCCCGCTTCGTTGCCGAGCGACCAGACCACCACGCTGGGGTGGTTCTTGTCCCGCTCGACCATCGAGCGCATCCGGTCCAGGCAGGCGTCGGTCCACTCCGGCAGCCCGCCGGGCAGCACCTCGCGCACGCCGTGCGACTCCAGGTTGGCCTCGCCGACGACGTACAGGCCGTACTCGTCGCAGAGGTCGAGCCAGTACGGGTGGTTGGGGTAGTGCGAGGTGCGTACCGCGTTGATGTTGTGCTGCTTCATGATGCGGACGTCCTGCCGCATCCGCTCCGCGGTGACCGCCTGGCCGTGGTCCGGGTCGGACTCGTGGCGGTTGACGCCGCGCAGCACGATCGGCTGCCCGTTGACGGTGAAGGTGCCGGGGCCGTGGGCGATGCTGCGGAAGCCGACCCGGGTGCGCTGGACGTCGACGGCACGGCCCGCCGCGTCGGAGAGCGTGACCACCAGGGTGTAGAGGTACGGGTCTTCGGCCGACCACAGGCGAGGGGCCTTGACGGCGGCGTGCGGGGCGACCGTCACGTCCTTGCCTTCGCCGAAGCCGACGGCGGCGGTCAGCGGCTTCGGCAGCACCTCCTTGCCGTCGGCGTCGTGGAGCGTCGCGGTCAGCCGGTGCGCGCCCGCGCCCGCCGCGCCCCGGTTGCGTACGGTCGCCCGCACGGTCAGTTCCGCGTCGCGCGGCGTGTCGTCAAGGGTGGTGCGTATCTCCAGGTCCTGGACGTGCACCGGGGGAATCGCGTAGAGGTAGACGTCGCGGAAGATCCCGGACAGGTCGATCATGTCCTGGTCCTCCAGCCAACTGCCGTCGGACCAGCGGTAGACCTCGACCGCCAGTGTGTTGCGGCCCGGCTTCAGCGCGTCGGTGATGTCGAACTCGGCCGGGGTGTAGCTGTCCTCGCTGTAGCCGATCCGCTCGCCGTTGAGCCAGACGAAGAACGCCGACTTCACGCCCTGGAAGGAGAGCAGGGTGCGGCGCCCGTCCCAGCCGCCCGGCACGGTGAAGGCGCGGCGGTAGGAGCCGACCGGGTTGAACCCCTCGGGGACGTGCGGCGGCACCGGCGTCTCGTAACCGGTCCAGGGGTACTTGATGTTGAGGTAGATCGGCTCCGGGTAGCCCTCGATCTCCCAGTTGGACGGTACGGGGATACGGTCCCAGCCGCTGTCGTCGTACCCCGGGTCGTGGAATCCGGCCGGCCGCTCGTCCGGGTTCTTGGACCAGTGGAAGCGCCAACTGCCGTTCAGAGATCTGTAGTACGGGGAGTCGTCGACCACGCCGGCCAGCGCCGCGCCGGCGTCCCGGTACGGGATCAGGCGGGCCCGCGCCGCCTCGCGGTTCACCTGGAAGACCTGCGGCTGCGCGTTCCACTCACCGCCCGTGCCCGCGGCCTCGGCGGCGAAGGCGCTCTTCTGCGCGGCGAACGCGGCCCAGCCCGCCAGAGCGCTGCCGGCGACCAGGAACGAACGGCGGGACATGCGGCGAGCAGGCATGCGACAACTCCGAACGTAAGGCAACAGGAAGCAGCAGGATCGAACACGGCGCGCCCCAATACAAGCCCCCGGTACGCCACTTCACCACGCGGCGCCGCCCGCCGGACGCGCTCCGTGACCCCGCGGGCGGACCGGCTCGCCCCGCCGCACGGCCCCGCATGTTGCCCACAGATTTCGGCCGCCCTCCGACCCTGGCGGCCACCCGCCCCCGCGGTACATGATCGCGTGTTGGACCGGCCCGCCCCCGGCGGCGGGCTCAGCCGAAGTACCCGAGCGGAGGACCATGTCGAGCGCGGAACACACCGGACCCTTGACGGAAACCGGGCCACCCGGCGCGCGCAGGCCACCGTCCCCACTGCGCCAGCTGGCCGCCGCGTCGGTGGGCAACGCCGTCGAGTGGTACGACTGGTACGCCTACTCGTTCCTCGCCGTCTACTTCGCGGAACAGGTCTTCCCCGAGGGCACAGGCAACTCCCTCGTCCCGCTGCTGTCGTCCTTCGCGGTCTTCGCCGTCGGCTTCTTCATGCGCCCGATCGGCGGCCTGCTGATGGGCGCGGTCGCCGACCGCCGTGGCCGCCGCGCCGCACTGACCGTCACCATCCTGCTGATGGGCGGCGGCAGCCTGCTCGTCGCCGTCACCCCCACCTACGCCACCGCAGGCGTCCTGGCCCCGGTCGTGCTGGTCGTCGCCCGGCTGATCCAGGGCCTGTCCGTGGGCGGCGAGTTCGCGGCCTCCACCACCTTCCTCGTCGAATCGGCAGGACCCGGCAGACGCGGCCTCTTCTCCAGCTTCCAGTACGTCTCCACCACCATCGGCCAGCTGCTGGCATCCGGCACCGCCGCGCTGCTGGCCACCCTGCTCACCGAGGAGCAGATGGGCCTGTGGGGCTGGCGGGTGGCGTTCATCGGTGGCGCGCTGCTGAGCCTGCTGGGCCTGTGGATCAGGCATGGTGCGCGGGAAACCCTTCCCCAAGCTCTCAGCTCCGTTCGAGCAGGGGAGGCCCCATTCCAAGCTCTCAGCTCCGTTCGAGCAGGGGAGGCCCCATTCCAAGCTCTCAGCTCCGTTCGAGCAGGGGAGGCCCCGACCGCCGCACAGCAGGCCGCCGCCCGTCCCGGGCTCTTCGAAGGGCTGCGCCGCTACCCCCGCCAGTCCCTGCTGATCTGCGGCATCACCGCGGGCGGCACCCTCGCCTACTACACCTGGACCACGTACCTGCCGACCTACGCGCAGGTCAACGTCGGTTTCGACAAGGGTGAAGCGCTCACCGTCGGCACCATCTCGCTGGTCTTCTTCGCGCTGTTGCAGCCGCTGGGCGGCATGCTCTCTGACCGCATCGGCCGCAAGCCGCTGCTGCTCGGCTTCGCGCTGGGCTTCGCGGTGCTCGCCGTGCCGCTGCTGCACCTGATCTCCGACACCTTCGTCTCGCTGCTGCTGGTGCAGTGCGCCGGCATGGTGCTGCTCACCGGATACACCGCGGTCGCCGCCGCCGTGAACGCTGAGATCTTCCCCGCACGGGTACGGGCCGCGGGCATCGGCTTCCCGTACTCGCTGACCGTCGCACTCTTCGGCGGCACCGCCCCGTACGTCGGCACGTGGTTCAAGTCGGCGGGCCACGCCGACCTGTTCCCCTGGTACGTCGCGGTGCTCTGCCTGGTGTCGTTCTGCGTCTACCTGGCGCTGCCGGAGACGGCGCGCACGACGATGGACAACTGACGCACGGCGCCGCCCCGGCACAACGGAAGGCGCCGCCCCTCCCTGGGACGGGGAGGAGCGGCGCCGTGGAGCACGGTCCGTCAGACGAGCCAACCCACGAAGTGGAGGACGCCGGCAAGCAGGTTGGTGAGGATGTCCATGGGGTGTGTTTCTCCTTGTGCGAATGTGCAATGTGGGACCAACTCTCCGGCCCAGCAAGGGATGTCGACCGGAGGCGCTGTGACGTTCTGCAGTCCGTCGCTTGCGCCCCGTAAGCATCACCCGGCGCGAGGTGCCCTGGAAACCCCTTTTGGCATCGATCACGCTTTCTGGCGAACACTCGATCCCGCGTTCGTGTGTTCCCATGCGGGAGTGCCGGGCCCCGGCTCGTCGGCTGGACCCAGCAGCCGCCGCAGATCGCGGACCGCGGCCCGGCCCGCCCGGTTGGCGCCGATCGTGCTCGCCGACGGCCCGTAGCCGACGAGATGGATCCGCGGGTCACGCACCACGCGGGTGCCGGCCAGGCGGATGCCGCCGCCCGCCTCGCGCAGCCGCAGCGGCGCGAGGTGGCCGATCGCCGCGCGGAAGCCCGTCGCGTACAGCAGAACGTCGGCGTCGGCCGACCGCCCGTCCGCCCAGACCACCCCGCCGGGAGTGACGCGCGCGAACATCGGCAGCCGCTCCAGTACGCCGCGCGCACGGGCCTGCCGCATCGCCTCCGTCATCGGCAGGCCCGTCACGCTCACCACGCTCTGCGGCGGCAGGCCCTCGCGCACCCGCTCCTCGACCCGCGCGACCGCGGCCCGGCCCTGCTCCTCACCGAGCGGGCCGTCGCGGAAGACCGGCGGGCGTCTGGTCACCCAGGTCGTGGCCGCCGCGACCGGCGCGATCTCCAGCAGCTGCTGGACCGCCGACGTCCCGCCGCCGACGACGATGACCCGCTGTCCGCGGAACGCCTCGGGGCCGGGGTACTGCGCGCTGTGCAGCTGCCGTCCGGCGAAGGTCTCCTGTCCGGGGACGCGCGGCAGGAACGGCCGGTCCCAGGTGCCGGTCGCGTTGATCAGCGCCCGGGGCGCGTACGTCCCGTCGGAGCTCTCGACGCGCAATCGGCCGCCCGCCCCCTCACGCACCGCCGCGACGTCCGCCGGCCGGTGCACCCGCAGTCCGAAGGCCCGCTCGTAGCGGTCGAAGTACGCGCCGATCACTTCCGACGAGGGCCGCGCGGGATCCGCTCCGGTCAGCTCCATGCCCGGCAGCGCGTGCATGCCGTGGACCTTGTCGTAGGTCAGGGTGGGCCAGCGGAACTGCCAGGCGCCGCCGGGGCGCGGCGCGTGGTCGAGCACCACGACGTCGCGGTCCGGTACGTAGCCGGCCCGCCGCAGGTGGAAGGCGGCGGCCAGGCCGGCCTGCCCGGCGCCGATCACGGCGACTTCGATCTCGCGCGCCGCGTCGTCGGGACGCCCTCCGCTGTAGTTCATGTTTCTACTAACTCGGGAGGGCGGTCAGGTCTTCCCGCCCGCGACCGTCATGGTGGGGGCATGACGGCCGCGGGCTCCGGCGCCGCCGGACGGGGCGGCCCGGACGCCGGGCCCGGCGCCGCTCCCGGGGCGCAGGACCCGGAGGTCGGAGGCTGTGTCCTGACCCCGGCCGACGTGCGCTGATCCGGCCGGGGTCAGGACGCAGGCCCTCAGCGCCCGCCGGCCACCAGCAGCGGAGCCCCGCCGGACGCGGACGCGGGCAGGCCGCCGCCCTGCGCGCCGTCCGGGCCGGCGTCGAGCAGGCCGCGCGCCGCCAGCTCGGGCCGTACGCCCTCGCCGAACCAGTACGCCTCCTCCAGGTGCGGATAGCCGGACAGTACGAAGTGCTCGATGCCCAGGGCGTGGTACTCCTCGATCCGGTCCGCGACCTGCGCGTGGCTGCCGACCAGCGCGGTGCCCGCGCCGCCGCGCACCAGACCCACCCCGGCCCACAGGTTGGGCGAGATCTCCAGCTTGTCGCGCGACCCGCCGTGCAGCGCCAGCATCCGCTGCTGGCCCACCGACTCGCTCTTGCCCAGGGCCTGTTGGGCCGCCGCGACGGTGTCCGGGTCGAGATCGCCGAGCAGCCGGTCGGCATTCGCCCACGCCTCCTTCGACGTGTCCCGGGAGATGGTGTGCAGCCGGATGCCGAACCGGACCGTGCGCCCTTCCCGCTCCGCGAGACCGCGAATCCAGTCGATCTTCTGCCTGACCTGCTCGGGCGGCTCGCCCCAGGTCAGGTACACATCCACGTTCCGCGCGGCGACCGGCCCGGCAGCCGCCGACGAGCCGCCGAAGAAGATCTGCGGCAGCGGATCGGGCGGCAGCGCCGTCAGGCCGCCCTCGACCTGATAGTGCTCCCCCTGGAAGTCGAACGGCGCACCGCCCCACACCCCCCGCACGACCTGGAGGAACTCATCGGTACGGGCGTACCGCCGGTCGTGGTCGAGGTGATCGCCGAACCGCTTCTGCTCGGTCGAGTCGCCGCCGGTGACCACGTTCAGCAGCAGCCGCCCGCGCGAGAGACGCTGGTACGTCGCGGCCATCTGCGCGGCCAGCACCGGTGAGATCACCCCGGGCCTGAAGGCCACCAGGAACTTCAGCCGCTCGGTGACCTGGGTCAGCGCCGTCGTCGTCAGCCAGGCGTCCTCGCACCACGTCCCGGTCGGCGTGAGCACCGCCTCGAAGCCCAACTGCTCGGCGGCCTTGGCGATTTGGGCCAGATACTCGATGTCGGGGCCGCGCACCCCGCGCACCGGTGTGATGCGGTCGCGCCGGACACCGCCGTCGGTGTAGGCGTGCCGGTCGACGAGGGTGCGCCCGTCGCCGCCGGTCGGCAGGAACCAGTGCAGGTGTACGGACATGTCAGTGGGCCTTTCCATAGGTGCGCGGCTCGGTGCCGGACGGCGGCAGGCCACCGTTGAAGCGCGGGTCGACGAACGCGCCGAAGTCGAAGGAGCGGGGGATGAGGTGGAACGCGGCGAAGGTGTCGACGATCTTCTGTTCCGAGGCGATTGCGTCCTTGTCCACGGCCACCTGCACCGCCGTGCCCCGGGTGCGTTTGACCGCGGCGAGCGCCACGTCCTTCGGCAGTCCGGTCTCCTTCGCCCAGACCTCGGCCCAGGCGGCCGGGTGTGCGTGCACCCAGTCCTGGGCCCGGCGCAGCCGCTGGATGTAGTCCTTGACCGCCGCCGACTTCTTCTTGTCGTTCAGCGCGGCGGGCGCGGCGACCTGGAAGCCCAGACCGTTGACCACACCCTGCCCGCTCGCCAGCACCCGCGCGTCGGCCTGCTCCAGCGCCTGCGAGGTGTACGGATCCCACACCGCCCAGGCGTCCACCTTGCCGCGGGTGAACGCGGCCAGCGCGTCGGCCGGCTGGAGGTAGCTGAGCGTGACGTCCTTGGGGGAGAGCCCGGACTTCCGCAGCTGGGCGAGGAGTTGGTAGTGCGCGGAACTGCCCTGCGCGACCGCGATCGACTTCCCCTTGAGCTGGGCGGCACGGTGCAGCGGCGAGTCCTTCTTCACCAGGACCGCGTCGCCGTCCGCCCTGCTGTGCGCCCCGGCGACCACCTTGATCTTCGACTTCGCCGCCGCCGCGAACACCGGCGGCGTATTGCCCACCGCGCCGATGTCGACGGCCCCGGCGTTCACCGCCTCAAGCAGCGGCGGCCCCGAGGTGAAGGTGGACCACTTGATCTTGTAGGTGAGGTCGTCCAGCTCCCCCGCGGCCCGCAGCACGGCCTCCGAACCGCCTTTCTGGTCACCGACGTTGAGGGTCAGCGACCCCTTTCCGTCGGTTCCGCTTCCGGTGCCGCCCGCCGAGCCGCCGGCCCCCGCCGCGCCATCGCAGGCGGCCAGCAGCAGGGCGAGCGGGAACAGCAGGGCCGGCGCGAGGTGCCGTGGTCGTGATCTCATCGACGTTCCGTTTCTCTTCTCGTGTGGGTGCGAGGCGGTGTGTTCCCCGCGCACCGGCCGCGCGGCCGTGCGGTCAGTGCGCGCCGGCCGGAGCGGCCGTCGCCACCTGTGCCTTCTCCTCGGTGCCCGCCACTCCGAGCCGGTCCAGGAGCCGGGCCCGCAGCGCCGTGAACCCCGGGTCGGCGATGTCGCGCGGGCGCGGCAGGTCCACCGCCGTCTCGTACGCGATCCGGCCGTCCTCCATCACCAGCGCGCGATCGGCGAGCAGCAGCGCCTCGTCGACGTCGTGCGTCACCAGCAGCACCGCACAGCCCCGCTGCTGCCACAGGTCGGCCACCAGCCGCTGGGCCTTGATCCGGGTCAGCGCGTCCAGCGCGCCGAACGGCTCGTCGAGCAGCAGCAGATCCGGCTCCCGCACCAGCGCGCGGGCCAGCGAGGCGCGCTGGGCCTCACCGCCGGAGAGCGTCTTGGGCCAGGCGTCGGCGCGGTGCCCGAGCCCGACCTCCTCCAGCGCCGCCACGGCCGTGGCCCGCTCGGGCCGTCCCGGCAGCCCCAGCAGGACATTGCGCCACACCCGCTTCCAGGGCATCAGCCGAGGCGCCTGGAAGGCCACGGCCTTACGGCGCGGCACCAGCACCTCGCCGTCGATCTCCCGGTCGAGGCCGGCCAGCACCCGCAGCAGCGTCGACTTGCCGCAGCCGCTGCGTCCGAGCAGCGCCACGAACTCGCCGGGCCGCAGCGTCAGTTCGAGGTCGTCGATGACGGCCCGGCCGTCGAACGCCCGCACCAGGCCGGCGACCCGCACGGCCGCACCGGCCCCGTCGGCCGTCTCGGGGGTCACCGTCCGGTGAATGTCGGTCGCCATTGCAGCAGCAGCCTTTCGAGGGTGCGGACGAGGAAATCGGCGAGCAGGCCGAGGATCGCGTAGACCACCAGGCAGACCACGATCACGTCGGTGCGGAAGAACTCCCTGGCCTGGTTCATCAGGAAGCCGAGGCCGTCATCGGCGTTGACCTGCTCCCCGAAGACCAGCGCCAGCCAGGCGGTGGCCAGCGAGTAGCGCAGCCCGGTCATGGCACCGGGCAGCGCGCCCGGCAGCACCACGTGCCGGATCAGCCCCCAGCGGCTCAGCCCGAGCGAGGTGCCGGCCTCGACCAACTGCGCGTCCACGCCCCGGATTCCGGCATAGACGTTCAGATACAGGTGGAAGGCCACCCCCAGCGCGATCAGCGCGATCTTCGGTGCCTCGCCGATCCCCAGCCAGACGATGAACAGCGGGATCATGCCCACCCAGGGGATCGACCGCAGCATCTGCACGGTCGCGTCCACCAGATCCTCGCCGAGCCGCGAAAGCCCGGAAGCCAGCGCCAGCGCGACACCTGCCACCCCGCCCAACAGCAGCCCCACGGCGACCCGTTGCAGCGACACCACCATCGCCGACGGCAGCGTCCCGTCCGAGATCAGCCCCGCTCCGGTGGCGGCGATGGTGCCGGGCGACGCCAGGATGTCCTCGTGCAGCACGCCGCTCGCACTGAGCACCTGCCACAGCGCCAGCAGCGCCACGGGGCCGACCGTACGGCGCAGCCACCGCGGCACGGACCGCCGCCGCCCGGACACCGGCACCACACGCGACAGCTCGGGAGGTGGCCCCGCGGACGCGCCTTCCTCGGCGAGCGCCGCGGCCCCGGCGGACGTATCGGGTGGCACCTGACCGGCCACGGCCTGATCGAGACTCATCGGAACTCCACGGAGGGGAGGGACGGGGGAGGGGGAGGAAGAGGGAAGGGGCGGGCGCGGAACCGCAGTTGACCGGCGCGCACCGGAAAGGGCCACTGGCAGGGCCACCGGAAGGGCCACCGGCAGGGCCCGTGCCGGAACCGCACGCGCACGTCGGACCCGGCCGCTCGGGTACGTGCGGCGGACACGCACGGGGGAACAACGCGCTATGGAACGCGGAACGGGGAACGCGAAACGCGGGCCACGTGCCCGGCAGGGAGACAAGAGCCGCAAGCCCTCAGAAAGAGGACGCCTCGGGCAGGGAAAGCGTCAGCAGCCGCGGCGACAGGTGGCGGAGGCCACTCGCAGCAGGTCGATGTGACCACGCGTCGTGAGCTGGGCTGACGTAGACATGCCGCCGAACGTAGCGGGGCGCCGAGATGAGGGTCAATCGCCGTCTCGGCAGGTGGACCTTTGTTGCGGGCGTATGGCGGACGCGGCCCCGAGACTGCGGCCCCGGCACCAGCCGCCGTACGAAGATGGGCACATGAGCACCACATTCATCACGCGCACCCTCGACGTCACCACCGGCTCGACGGAGACCGTCGCCGACCTGACAGCCGATTGCGACGCCTTCCTCCAGGAGGCCGCACACGGCGGCGACGGCCTCCTCAACCTCTTCGTCCCGCACGCCACCGCCGGCATCGCCATCCTGGAGACCGGCGCGGGCAGCGACGACGACCTGCTGTCCGCCCTGCACGACCTGCTGCCCGCCGACGACCGCTGGCAGCACCGCCACGGCAGCCCCGGCCACGGCCGCGACCACGTCCTCCCGGCGCTCGTCCCGCCGCACGCGACCCTGCCGGTCATCGCCGGGCGGATGGCCCTGGGGACGTGGCAGTCCGTGTGCCTCGTCGACACGAATCGCGATAACCCGGACCGTCAGGTGCGGTTGAGCTTCTTGGGTTGACCTTGAGCCGGTCGTCCCTGCCGGGCCTGGTCCGGGTGCCGGCCCTCGCACGCTCCCGGGAGACAGAGTTGCAGGGCCGGGCGCCCGCCACGCCGGTTCGTTCGGTGGGGCCGATGCCGGAGGTGTCACGCCTTCCCACGTGTAGAGCTGTGGCGGCACCCGGAGGAAGCGCGCAACCTGAGTGCTCGGGGCCGTGCGTCATAGGCTGGATGCACAGCACGAGGGGAAGGCTTCGTTGAAATACCATGGAGCGAACTAGCCTTGGGGGAGTGCGGGTGGAATCCGACGGCGTGGTCGGCCCAGTGTCCGGGCAGCAGGGACCATCACCTGTTTCCGCGTCGTCCAGACCCGTGGCACCGTCGCGAAGCGGCAGGCTCGACGACCAGGTCCCCTTCCTGGCCCGGTTGGAACACCAGGAACGTGTCGCGCTGCTGGAGCTGGGCCGGCCCATGAAGTGCGGCCCGCGGTCCGTACTGGTCCGTCAGGACGAACCGTCCACCCACGTGGTGATCATTCTCGTCGGCTGGACCAAGGTCACCCGCTCCACAGCCAATGGTTACGAGGCGCTGCTTGCCCTGCGGGGCCCCGGCGATGTCGTCGGGGAGGCATCCGCCGCCAGTGGCCGCCCGCGCTCTGCGACGGTCACCGCGCTCGGGAAGGTCGAGGCCGTCACGATCGAGCGCGACCGGTTCCTGGGCCATCTCGCGGAATTCCCGGCCTCGTCCCTCCAACTGCTCACCCTTACCGGAGACCGGACACAGGCCAGCGACCGGCGACGCGTGGAGCAAGGCGCACTCGGAGTCCGTGAGCGGCTGTCGCTCCTGCTCCTGGAGCTGTCGCGCACACACGGGGTGCAGGACGCGGAGGGAGTGCGCCTGACCAGCGGTCTCAGCCAGCACGAGCTAGCAGGCGCGGTCGGAGCCTCTCGCGAGGCGGTGGCCAGACTTCTGAAGGAACTGAGGGAACGCAACGTTGTCCGGACCGGCCGCAGGGGACTGGTCATCATCCGCCCGGACCAGCTGCGCCGGATGGGTGGCGGCGAATAGCCGACGGCCGTGCAGCCGGGGCGAGTTGTGTGTCATCGGTTACAGACGCTGTGTGCAACTGTTCCTTCTCCATTGTCAGACCCCCACGAGATAGTGCTCCGGACCGAGCCCGACAGTCCGAGAGGCACCCATGAGCCTGGGTCTGACAGAACCCGTCAACCGCACCATTCTGCTGCTGGACATCGAGGACTTCAGCCGACGGGACAATGTGGTGCAGGCCTTCCTGCGCCGGGAACTGCACAACGTGGTGGAGGACACCCTGGCCGCGGCGGGTGTCGAGCGGAACATGCAGTACCGAGAGGACCGCGGCGACGGTCTGATCGTGCTGGTCAGTGCCGACATCCCGAAAACGGTGCTGCTCCGGGCCCTGCTGACGACCATCCCGGATGCGTTGTGCCAGTACAACCGGCTGGCATCGAGCAGCGCGCAGATGCGGCTGCGGATGGTACTCGCCGCAGGTGAAGTCGCCTTAGACCCGAAGCAGGGCACGGTCGGCGGGCTCGTCGGCCATGACCTCAACCAGTCCTGCCGGCTGCTCGACGCCGAC
The DNA here is from genome assembly GCF_043199105.1 of Streptomyces sp. NPDC048644. NCBI lineage: Bacteria > Bacillati > Actinomycetota > Actinomycetes > Kitasatosporales > Streptomycetaceae > Streptomyces > Streptomyces sp. NPDC048644. The sequence goes on along the minus strand of NZ_JBICVO010000002.1, from coordinate 595,628 downwards.
GCCCTGCGCGAAGCGCTCGCGCAGCGAGAAGCGGACTGTGTGCTGGGAGTGTCGTCCCCCGTCTACGAAGGTGTGGTTCGCCACGGACACCGCGGACTGCGCCCGGAGGAGTTCCACCACGCGGCGGTGTCCGTGAAGAAGGACCGGCTCGACCTGTGGCTGCACGGTTCGCTGCCGTACGGCACCACCGCCCCCGCACCGGAGCCCGGGTCCGTCGGAAGCGGCGGCAGGAGTACACACGAGGGCGCCACTGGGCGGGCCTCGGCGCTGCCTGCCGCGGCGCCCGCGAGCAGTGGGGCGGCATTCGCCTTCAATGGCGGAACGGTGTCGGTCGGCGGCAGTCAGGTCAACGGCGATCAGACCGGGGTCAGCGGCGGCCACGTCACGGGCGACGTGGTCATGGGCACGGTCCGGCACGAGGGCCGGAGTGAGCAGGCATGAGCGAGCAGCAGCCCGGTGACAAGCCACCGGACCGCCCCCAGGACGACACCGACCCGGCGGGCGGCAAGCATGAGCAGACGAACGACGAGCATGTTGAAGAGGAGGGCGACCGCCCGCAGGACCCCTGGGCGGCTCGGCGCGACCTGTACGAACACGTACCGTCCGCCGTCGGCGGCAGCCTGGTTGGCGGTGATCAGACAGGGGTCAGCGGGGGCAGTGTAGGAGGCGACGTCGTCCTCGGCACGAAGGTGGAGCACCACTACCGCTTCGGTGCCGCCACCCACACCTCCGGAAACATTCCCCCGGCCGAACTCGACCAGCTCGCCCTGGAGTTCGCCGGATACGAGGAACTCGTGCACCCCCTGCGCGAGCGGCTACGTGAGAAGAGGGTCCTCGTGCTGTACGGCGCGCCCTTCTCCGGCCGCCGCAGCGCGGCCCTGATGCTGCTGCGCTCGCTGGATGCCGTGTCTGTACGCGCCGTCGACCCCAACATCCGCCCGACCGCGCTGAAGGACGAGGTCAACGGCGATCAGCACGGCTACCTCGTCAGCGATCTGGTGACGGGCAGGGAGAACCCGCTGCGCGACATCGATCTGTGGGCCGTGCGGGACGTTCTCCGGGACAAGGGTGCCTATCTGGTCATCACCGTCGACCTGTTCGCGACCCTGCGGGGTGTCGAACCCGTCCGGTGGCAGCCGCCGTCGCCCCAGGCCGTGCTCCGGTCACATCTGCACGCCTTGGTGGACGATCCGCCGAGAGAGCGCGAGCTGCTGGCGCTGGACCTCTCCCGGGAGTTCCTCGAGAGGGACGACCACCAACTGCGGGAGGCAGCGCAGTTCGCGAAAGCCCTTGCCGGACATGCGGACGGCACGGTCTCCCGGGAGAAGTTGGCGAACATCGGCCCGGAGCTGGTCCGGGAGCAGGTCAGGGCATGGTTCGGGGACGATGAAACCCTTCTGCGGGACAAGGCGTTCCTCATCTCCCTGGCGGCGTTCGACGAGGCCGCCTACGCTCTGACCGCGGAGCTCAGCGACACCCTGTGGGCGGAGTTCCAGAGAACCGAGGACGCCGGGAGGCAGCCCCGGGTCGGCATCTTCGGGACGTCCATCACCAAACGCCTGCGCCTGGCCCGAGCGGTCGAGTACCGGAAGGAGGAGCACACCGAGTGGGGCCCCGTGTTCCAGCGCATGGCCCGCTTCCAGGAACCCAGAGCCTCTGGCGAGGTCCTTCGCGAGGTCTGGACAAGCCACCCCTCCGCGCGGCCCGCACTGCTCGCGTGGCTCCGGAAGCTCGCGCAGGACGGCCGTCCACTGGTGCGTACCCGCGCGGCGGTGACCGCCGCGGTGCTCGCCCAGACCGACCTGCCGTCGGCGATGGCACTGCTTATCGAGGGCTGGGCGAAGTCGAAGCTCTACCGCGACTGCCTCGTCGCCGCCAACGCTCTCGCGACGGCATATGCCGTCGGTGCCCCGAACATCCCGCAGATCCTCCGCTCGTGGTGCGACGAGGAAGCCGGACCACGGCTTCGCTGGACAGCCATCCGGGCCTACGCCCTGGTGGGCGCCAGGATGCCCGACGAAGCGCTGAAAGCGCTGGCGGAAGCCGCTCGTACTGGGGACGACGAGCAGGAGGCGCAGCATATCGCCGAGTCCGCCGCGCTGCTGCTGAGCGACGAATCGGCGCCGGTGCGTGGCCGGGTGCTGCGCGGCCTGCTCGACATCCTTCAGGACGGGCCTTCCGGCCGCCAACTGGCACTGCACGCTTTCGTCCTGGCCTGCACACGCGCCGAGAGCCGGCTGATGCTGCGGTGGTACGCGGAGGCCGCCTCGGCGGGCCAGGCCGAGGACGCGCGGCAGCTGTCCCTGATGTGGCAGATCGCCCTGGGCGATCTGCGGTACACGGCAGATGCGTTGAAGGCGCTGGCCGGCTGGGCCCTCGAGGCGGACGGTGATCCGCGGGCCGAGCGGGAGCTGGCGATGCTCCTTCCGGCGCTGGTGGTCTCCGATGAGGATCGCAAGCGCCTCGATCACATGCTCGTGACACTGCGCGGCGGCCGCGGCGGTACGGGGGCGCCACCCGCGGTCGCCGACCGTCTGCGGGGCGTGCTGTGAGGCGCCGCTTCTCGTCTGCGGCCACGGGCTGCGAAGTTCCGGAACACCACTCAGTGAGGAGAGAGCAACCATGGCGGACCTCCGTCGCGAGCCCGACTGGGACCAGGGCGCAGACCGGCACAGCGAACTGATCGACCCCGTATTGACCGTGCGTCAGTTGTCCCGGTTCGGCCACCACAGGGGTTACTGCCGGATCGACAACGCGCTGGTCTTCACCACGGACAAAGGGGAGTTCGAGGTCTACCTGCCGCCCGACCGTCCGGCGCGCTCCCTGTTTACAGCGAGGCGGTACACCGCGGTCTACGAAGTCGACATGGGGGTGCACGCCTGCACCGTGTCCCTACCGCTGCCCAGCGACAACGATGCCTTCGACTTCACCGCCGAGGTGGAGCTGACCTGGCAGGTCTCCTGGCCGCAACAGTTCGTGGCCTCCGGGGAACGGGACGTGCCCGGTCTCCTGAGGCGCCGGCTGGAGCAGCTGATGTACCCGGTGAGCCGTGGCTTTCCGCTCGACCGGAGCGCGGAGGCCGAACGTGCCGTTTATCACGTGCTCGCCAGGGCGGGCGAGTTGGGTGCCGAAGCGGGGTTGCGCACGTCGTACGCCGTGCGGCTCAGGCTGGATGACGAGGCGATCGGCCACCAGCGTGAGCTCCGCCGGATCCGGTACAGCGACGAACAGCTGGGACTGTCGCACGACGTGGCGATGCGGGAGGACCGGCTCAGCGCGGAGCGGAATGCGGAGCAGGCCCGGCACGATCACGAACTGGCCATGCTGCAGGGCCGCCAGGATGAGGAAGTCAGGGAGCTGGAGGCGAAGAAGGTCCACTATTACGAGTACTACCTCCAGCACGGTGGTGTGGCGATGTGGGCCCTGCACCTGGCACAGCACCCCGAGGATTCCCGGTTGGTCATGGAGAACCTGCAAAGGGACCAACTGGAGCTGATCCGGAGCCAGTCCGAGACCGCCCTGCAGGTTCTGAAGGAAGGGAATCTTGAGGACTACCAGCGAGCGGGGCTGAACAAGCAGGCTGTGGAGATCCTGGAGGGGCTCCTCGCACGCAACTTGCCCGGTATCGCTTCTGCTCCCCCCACACCGGACTCCCTGCCCTGGGCCGGTCCCACCGGCACTCCGGTGCGTTTCCACAAGCAGTGGGGCGGATCGTCCGCCGACAGCGCCGAGGAGGGGCGATGAGCAGTCGTGGGGTGCAATTTCCGACGGTGGGGGCCCGTCTGCTCACGGAGCTGCGCTCCGAGACAGCTCGTGCGGACAGCAAGGCGTCGCTGCTTCTGGGGGCCATGAGCATGACGGTGAGTCTGCTCGGTGGTCTGTTCGCTGCCCGCGGATGGTCTCTATCCGGGCTCTCCGCCTCCGGGAGCGTGCTGTTGTGGGTGGCCATGGCCTCTCTGGCCGGTGCACTGGGATGCCTGCTGCTCGCCGTCCTGCCCCGGTACGGCACCAGCCGGTGGTCGCCGGGGCGGCCCTTGACGTACTTCGACGACATCCGCCGTGCCGCGGAGGACGGGCGGCTTGCCGAGGCCCTCGCCGTCACCGCGGCACATCAGACCGACGGATTGCTGGAGGCGCTGGCCCAGAACAGCCGCATCGTCGGCGCCAAACACCGCTGGATCCGCGTCGGCCTGGCTGCCTACTGCGCGGGCGTGGTGCTTCTTCCCCTCGCGCGGCTCGTCGGCTGAACGCACACCGGCGGCCTGCTCCTTACCGCGTCGTCACGATCCGACCGTATGCCGAGACAGGAATCTCTCATGACCACTCCCTTCGACTCCACCCACCCCGGTCGCATTTCCCTGCCTGAAGCCCCGGCCTATCCGGTTGCTGTTCCTTTTCCGTCCCCGTGCAGCCCGGACGAGACGATTCCGTCCCCACCGCCGTACCCGGGCAGCGCGGCACCTTCCGTGGCCGCACCCCCCGCCGGGAAGCCGGAACAGCAGTCCGGGTCTGGGAAGCGTGCGCCGCACGAGGGTCTTGGCCGTCGTGGGCGTGTGCACCTCGCCAAGCGGCAGCGCAGCATAGACGCCACCGCCGTGGGTCAACTGCTGCTGCAGTTACCCTCGTTCCTCGCTGGCCTGGTGATTGTGGCGACACTCTTCCACCTCCTGTTCTCCGGCATGGGCTGGTTGGGAATCCTGCTCTGGATCGCTTCAGGTGCCATGGCGTTTCACCGGCCCACCGAGAGAGCCCTGGCTCGTCATTTGCTGAACCTCCGTCATCCCACCCACGAGGAATTGAACCGGCTGGAACCGCTGTGGCGGGAAGTGACGGCGCGGACGGGTGTAGAGGGCCGTGCCTACGAGCTGTGGATCGAGGACAGCGATCACCTCAACGCACTGGCCGCGGCAGGGCACATCGTGGGCGTCACCCGGTTTGCACTGGAGCGCCTGTCTGATGGTCAGCTGGCCGCCGTCCTTGCTCATGAGCTGGGGCACCACGTCCGTGGACACGCGTGGTCCCTGATCCTGGGGCAGTGGTATGCGGTTCCGGGGCGGTTTGCGTGGGCCGCTGTGCGGAGGCTGATCCGGCTCGTCACCGTCGTGGGCCGTGGGCGCCTGAGCTTCTGGGCGGCAGCGCTGCTTCTGGCGGTGGGCGCCATCGCGCTGGCGGTCGCGTGGGAATACTGGTTCCTCACCCTGACGCTTGTGGCCGCCCCCTATCTCCTCGCCGCCGTGACCCGCCGGACCGAACTGAGGGCGGATCACCATGCGGTAGCGGCTGGTTTCGGGCCGATGCTCGCCGAGGTGTTGCACATGATGCAGGCGGAGGAACGGGAGGGCGGGCATGTGACGACTTCGGCTCTGTCCGGGTGCGGCAAGACGGCTGAGATTGACCCGGGAACCGCCGCCCGCGGCCGTAGGCGGAGTCTTTCGGGCAAGCTCCTGTCCTCGCACCCCGACTACTACACGCGCCTGCACCACCTGGCGCCGTACCCGGAGGGTCGCTGAATCTGCTCCAAGTCGGATCCTGAGGCTGCGCTGCCGCCGCACCCTCGCGGGCCCTGTACCGCTCAGTCAACGCGTGTGGGGCATGTTTGATTGTCCCAGCGGAGTGTGGCGGACACCAACAAGGACAACCCGCACCGCGAGGTCCGGCTGAGTTTCCTGGGATGACTGAGGCCGTCCGGGCGGGGACCGCGGTGGTGCGAGAAACATCACCTTTGGATGGATCTTGACACCAGATGGTCAATTTGGGCGATGCGTCGGTGACAGGATAGAAGGGATTCCGCACCATTTTCGTGCGATTTCAATCCGCAATCCTGCCAGCCTCCGTCCGTCCCCGGACCGAGACAATCGATGGGCCCCGTCCTGCCATGCCGCTCCCCTTCCTCCATCGTCTGCGCGACCGTACGCTGCACAGCCCCCAGCCCTCCCTGCCGCGCGGCGCGGGCGCGCTGGATCTGTGCGTCAACGATCCCGTCGGGCTGGCGATGGCAGGCGTGGGGATCTCGGTCAGGGACGCCCACGGCCAGGAAGTGACGCACGGCCTGACCGATCCCAACGGCCGGCTGACCGTGACGCTGCCGCCCGGCGGCTACCGGCTCGTGGTGACGTCCGACGGCTTCAGCCCGGTCCGGTGCGAGGCCGAGGTGGTGGCGGGCGAGCGCACCGTGCAGCGCCCCGTCACGCTGGAACTGGCACCGGCGGTCCCGCTGCCCGAGCCCGGCCAGTGGCGGATCGACCCCGACCACTCCGCCATCCGCTTCGCCGCCCGGCACATCGGATTGGCCGACATCTACGGCCGCTTCAACACCTTCGAGGGCGGACTGTGGATCGGCGAGCGGATGCAGGACTCCCGGGTCGAGGTGACCATCGACGCGGCGAGCCTGGACACCGGCGTACGGATGCGGGACGACCATCTGCGGTCGGCGGAATTCCTGGACGTGGCCCGCTTCCCCTACCTCCAGTTCGCCGGTGACAAGTTCGTCCACAAGGGCGGCAGCCGGTGGGCGGTGCAGGGCGTGCTGCACCTGCACGGCGTCAGCCGCAACGTCCAGCTGGACACCCGCTACCTGGGCATCGGCACGGGCATGGCGGGCGAGACCCGCACGGCCTGCCGCGCCGTCACCGAACTGCACCGCGAGGACTTCACCCTCGACTGGCGCAAGATGCTGGCCAGAGGCATCGCCGCGATCGGCGCGACGATCCGGATCGATCTGGATATTCAGGCGGTTCGGCCGGAGTAGCGGCCGGGGAGTGAGAGGGGCGCCCCGCCTTTCCGGCAGCTGGCCGGGGAGGCGGGGCGACGTCATATGCGGCCGGGGCGCCGGCGGGCGGGGCGAGCGGGATTCCCTGCCAACGTTTTCGTTTTCGCAGGTCGTGGGCGCGGCTGGTAGGGAATCCCTATAGCCGTTTCGTCAAAGCCGTCTCGACCGGGGGCGGTCGGGCTGATTCAATCGGCGGCATGACCGAGGAACGGCAGGAACTCACGCGGCGTCGCCACGTCGACCTGTCGCGGGTTTCCAGTGCCGTCTGTACCCCGGCGGCCGTTCGGGCCTGAGCGCACTGTGGACAGCGCGCGTAGCCGGTAGCCTCCGCGCCGCCCGTTCCGGATCTGCTTCTCCCTCCTCTCTCCTCCCTTCTTCCTCCCCCTTCCCGCGCGCGACGGCCGTCCGATGCCGTACGGACCGCGTCCGCGGCCGGGCCCGGCGCTGCCCGGGTGCCCGCTCACCGCCCCCGGAGGCCCCCGCATGCCCTCGTCCGCCCTCCCTCCCGAACTGTCCGCGCGCCTTCGCGCCGACGCCGCCGCACTCGAAGCGCGCCGTGAACTCCCTTACAAGAGTGTGGAGTTGGTGCGGGACAGTGGGGTGGGGGCGCTCCGGGTGCCGGTGGAGCACGGCGGGCGCGGTGGTTCGCTCGCCGCGTTGTTCCGTGCCGTCGTCGACCTCGCCGAGGCCGACTCCAACGTGGCGCAGGCGCTCCGCCCGCACTTCGGATTCGTGGAGTTGCTGATCAGCCAGGGCACCGAGACCGAGCGGGAGCGCTGGTTCCCGCTCGTCGCGGGCGGTGCGCTGTTCGGCAACGCGGCGTCCGAGCGGGGCACGGCACACCCCGGGGAGATCAGGACCCGCATCACGGCCGACGGGGAGCACTTCCGGGTCGACGGCACCAAGTTCTACTCGACCGGCTCGCTCTTCGCCGACTACGTCGTGGCGATCGCCCTGGACGACGAGGAGCGCCGGGTCCGGGTGGTATTGCCGCGCGACCGGGAGGGCCTGGAGCTGGCCGACGACTGGGACGCGCTGGGCCAGCGGACCACCGCCAGCGGCACCACGCGGCTGCGGCAGGTGCGGGCCTTCGCCGACGAGGTGGCCGTCGATGCCACGGCCCGGCAGCGCCGTACCCATCTGGGCCCGTACTACCAGCTGTACTTGGCGGCCGTGCACACCGGCATCGCCAAGGCGGCCGTGGCCGATGCCGTGGAGTACGCGCAGGACAAGGCGCGGCCCGTGCAGCACGCCGGGGTCGCACGGGCCGTGGACGATCCGCTGGTGCAGCACACCGTCGGCTCGATCGCCGCGCTCGGCTATGCGGCCGAGGCCGCCGTGCTGCGGGCGGCGGATGCGCTCGACGAGGCCCTGGCGGTGCGCGGTACGGACGGTGTCGCGGGTCTGCCCGATGCCCTGCACGACGCGGCGGTGCAGGTGTCGCAGGTGCAAGTGGTCGCGGCGCGCGCCGCGTTGGACGCGGGGGAGCGGCTCTACGACGTCGGCGGCGCCTCGGCGACGCTGCGCGAACACCACCTCGACCGGCACTGGCGCAACGCCCGCACGCTCGCCTCGCACAACCCGGTCGCACACAAGGCCAGGGTGGCGGGCGACTGGCTGCTCAACGGCACCCCGCCCCCGCTGAACGGCTTCTTCTGACCGCCAGGCTCCGCCCCTCGTCCCGCCTTCCGGCCGCTCGTCCCGGCCCCCTCCCCGGAGTTGCCCGTGAAGCCCCCGTCCCGCAGGCGAGCCGCCACCGCGCTGGTGGCCCTCGCCCTGACCCTCCTCGCCACCGGATGCGGCGCCGGCGGTGTCAGCACCGCACCGCTCGGCGCGCGGCCCGCGCCCGGCGGCACCCTCACCTACGCCACCGACCGCGAACCGACCTGCCTCGACCCCCACGTGTCGGGCGACATGCCGCAGGCGTACGTGGCGCAGCAGTTCCTCGACTCGCTGGTGGCCATCGACGCGCACGGCCGGATCAGGCCGTGGCTCGCCACCTCGTGGGAGGTCTCCGATGACGCCGGCACGTACACCTTCCACCTGCGCCGCGACGTGCGGTTCACCGACGGCACCCGCTTCGACGCGGCGGCCGTGAAGGCCAACCTCGACCACATGGTGAACCCCGCCACCCAGTCGGGTACGGCGGGCGGCTACCTTGCCCCCTACAAGAAAACCGAGGTCGTCGACGCCTTCACCGCCCGCGTCCACCTGGACCGCCCCTACTCGCCCTTCCTCAGCATGCTCGCGCAGACGTTCCTCGGGATGGAGTCCCCGAAGGCGCTGAAGCGCGGCAAGGAGGCGAACTGCGCGGCCCCGGTCGGCACCGGGCCGTTCATCGTGAAGAAGTGGCACCGGCAGTCCGACGTCGAACTCGTCCGCAACCCGCACTACAACTCCCCGCCCCCGTACGCCCGGCACACCGGGCCCGCCCACGTCGCCAAGGTGGTGTGGCGGTTCATCCCGGAGCCCGCGACCCGCTTCGCCGCCGTGCAGTCGGGGCAGGCCGACGTGATCGACGCGCTGCCGCCGGAGGACCAGGCGTCCGCGGAGCGCGACGGCCGCCTGAAGGTCGTGGTGCGCGACCGTCCAGGCAACCCGACGAACCTCGCCCTGAACACCTCCCGTCCCCCCTTCGACGACCGCCGGGTGCGCGAGGCTTTCCTGTACTCGGCGGACGTCGTCAACGGCCTCAAGAGCGTCTTCTTCGGCCAGTACCGGCGCGCGGGCGGCCCGCTCAGCTACGTCACCCCGCACTACGCGAGCGGGTACGAGAACGCCTGGCCGCACGATGCGAAGCGGGCCAACGCGCTGTTGGACAAGGCGGGTTGGGGTCACCGGGACGGCGCGGGCTACCGCGTCAGGAAGGGGCGCAGGCTCACCGCCGACGTCCTGCTGAAGTCCGACATCAGCCCGAACCAGCTGGCCCTGATGGAGCAGATCCAGGCCACCGCCAAGGACGTCGGCTTCGACCTGAAACTGCTCAGGCTCGACGCCGCCACCGTCAACACCCGCTACCTCGCCGGTGATTACGACCTGCGCGACGGCTACTGGAACACCAACACCCCGGACGTGCTGCACACCGTCTTCGGCAGCGAGTACGCCGTGCACCACGGCATCCACTCCAACGCCTCCTACGTCAAGGACCCCGCCCTGGACCGGCTGCTGCGCGCCGCGCAGGCCACCACCGACGACGCCGGGCAGCGGCGGCTGTACGGCAAGGCACAGCGGCTGATCTCCGCGGGGGCCTACCAGCTGACCCTCTACCCGCAGACCACCCGGCTCGCCGCGCACCGCGCGAGCGCCCGCGGCGCGGCACTCGAACCCGCCCTGTCCCTGCCCTACCTCTATGACGCGTGGGTGAACACCCGATGACCGCCACCGCCCCCCGCCTGCGCCGCTACGGCGCCCGGCTCGCCGGCGCCGCCCTCGTCCTGTGGGCGGCGGCCACCGTGACCTTCCTCGCCCTGCACCTGGTGCCCGGCGACCCCGTACTCGTCCTGCTCGGCGGCGGCTCGGGCGCCAACCCCACCCCTGAGACCATCGCCGCCACCCGCCACGCCTACGGACTCGACCAGCCGCTGTACGCGCAGTACCTGCACCACATCGGGCGGCTGGTCACCGGCGACCTCGGCGTCTCCACCTCCCTGAAGGAACCGGTCGCCGGGGTGATCACCCAGCAGCTCCCGGCCACCATCGAACTGACCGCGCTGGCCCTGCTGTTCGCGTGGCTGCTCGCCGGCGCCGTGGTCCTCCTGTCGACCGGCCGCAGCGCACCGGCCCGCGCTCTCGGCTCCGGCCTGGAGACGGTGGCCGCGGGGCTGCCGCACTTCTGGCTCGGTGTGGTGCTGCTGTACGGGTTCGCGTTCCGGCTCGGCTGGTTCCCCGTCGCGGGCGGTACCGGCATCGCCGCGCTCGTCCTGCCCGCCCTCACCCTGGCCGTACCGCTCGCCGGCTACCTCGGCCAGGTCACCCGCGGCGCCCTGCTGACCGCGCTGGAGCAGCCGTTCGTCACCTCGGCGCGGATGCGCGGCATGAGCAGCGCCGCGGTGCGCGCTCGCCGCGCCCTGCGGCACGCGCTGCTGCCCCCGCTGACGCTGTCGGGCTGGGCGGTCGGCGCGCTGTTCTCCAGCGAGGTCGTGGTGGAGTCGGTGTTCGCGCGCCAGGGCATCGGCCGTGCGCTCCTCAACGCCGTACTCGCCCGCGACCTGCCCCTCGTCACCGGGATCGTGCTGCTGATCGCCGCCGTGTACGTCCTCGTCAACCTCGCCGTCGACCTGCTCCACGCGGTGGTCGACCCGCGCATCCGCACGCCACGGGAGCTGTGACACGTGACCACCGCCCTGACCGCCCCCGCGCAGGCCGAGCCGCGGGTGCGCCGGATACGCCCCGGCCTCATCGCCGCCGGGGTCTTCCTCGCCCTCGTCGTGCTGGCCGCGCTCGCGCCTGGCCTGCTCACCACCTACGCTCCCGACGCCATCAGACCGGCCGACTTCTTCCAACCACCTTCCGCCGCCCACTGGTTCGGCACCGACCAGAACGGCCGCGACGTCTACACCCGCCTCGTCCACGGCGCCGGACAGTCGCTGCTCATCGGCCTCGGCGCCACCGCCATCTCCCTCACCCTCGGCATCACGCTCGGCCTGACCGCGGCGCTCGGCGGCCGGCGCGCCGACTTCGCGGTCGGCCGGGTACTCGAAGTGCTCTTCGCCTTCCCAGGGCTGCTGCTCGCGCTGCTGTTCATCGCGGTGTTCGGCACCGGCGCGGTCACCGCTGCCGTCGCCGTCGGCATCGGCGAGGCCGCGGGGTACGCCCGCCTGATCCGCGCCCAGGCCACCACCGTGGTCCGCTCCGGCTACGTCGAGGCGGCCCGCGGCCTGGGCCATCCGCCGCTGCGCGTGGTGCGCCGCACCGTCCTGCCGAACGTGCTGCGCCCGCTCGCGGCACTCGCCACGCTCGGCATCGGCCAGTCCGTGGTGTGGGCCTCGTCCCTGTCCTTCCTGGGCCTGGGCGCCCAGCCGCCCGCAGCCGAGTGGGGCGCGATGCTCGCCGACGGCCGCACCTTCCTGCAGTACGCCTGGTGGACCTCGTTCTTCCCCGGCCTGTTCATCGTCCTGACCACCCTGTCCACCACCGTTCTCGGCCGGCGCCTGCAAGCCTGGCTGGACGCGAGGAGCAGCTGATGCCCGCACCGGATGAGCCCACCGCACCGCCCGGGACGCCCGCGCAGCCCGTACCGCTGATCCGCGCCGAGAACCTCACGGTCGGCTTCGGCGCCCGCACCGTCGTCCACGGCGTCTCGCTCACCGTGCGCCGCGGCGAGACCCTCGCCCTGGTCGGCGAGTCGGGATCGGGCAAGAGCGTCACCGCCCGCACCCTCGTCGGTCTGCCAGGGCCAGGGGCGCGGGTGCGCGCCGACCGCCTGGAGTGGCAGGGCGAGTCCATCCGCACCTGGGGCGAACGGCGCCTGCGGCGGATACGCGGCCGTGGCATCGGCTTCGTCCTCCAGGACGCCCTGGTCTCGCTCGACCCGCTGCGGCCGGTCGGCAAGGAGATCGAGGACGCCCTGAAACTGCACGGGTACGGCGACCGCGACGCGCGGCGCGCACGGGTGCGGGAGGTGATGGAACAGGTCGCCCTGCCCGACCCCGCGCTGCGGGCCGCCCAGTACCCGCACGAACTCTCCGGCGGCCTGCGCCAGCGGGCCCTGATCGCCTCCGCGCTCGCCCTCGACCCGCCGCTCCTGATCGCCGACGAGCCGACGACGGCACTCGACGCGACGGTGCAGGCGCAGATCCTCGACCTGCTGGCCGCCGCCCGCAGCCGGGAGCGCGGCCTGCTGTTCATCACCCACGACCTGGCGGTGGTGCGGCGCCTCGCGGACCGGGTCGCGGTCATGCGGGGCGGCGAGATCGTCGAGGAGGGGCCCGTCGGCCACGTCCTCCAGGACCCGCAACACGCCTACACCCGGCACCTGTTGGCCGCCGACCCGGCCCTGCACCCCAAGGGCGCGCGGCTCTCCGCGACGCCGCGCCCCACTCTTCCCGCACCGGAAGGAGAGCGGCCGAGCGGAGTGGTCCTGGCCGCCGAAGGACTGCACAAGACCTACCGGGGCAGGATGGCCGTCGCGGACGTGTCCTTCGCGCTCGCCGCCGGACGCACCCTGGGCATCGTCGGCGAATCGGGCTCGGGCAAGTCCACCACCGCCCGCATCGCCCTCGGCCTGACCCGCCCCGACAGCGGCACCGTCACCCTGCACGGCGAGGAGTGGAGCGCGCCCGCCGAAAAAGCCCGCCGCCACCGCCGCCACCACATCCAACTCGTCCACCAGGACCCCCTGTCGGCCTTCGACCCGCGCTGGACGGTACGCCGCACCCTGGCCGACGCCGTCCGCCTGCACCGCCCCGGCCACCCCACACCCGGACCCGCCGAAGCGGCCGACCGGGCCCGGGAACTGGCCGCGCAGGTCGGGCTCCCGGCCGACACCCTCGACCGCCACCCACTGCACCTGTCCGGCGGCCAGCGTCAACGTGCCGCCCTCGCACGGGCGTTGGCGCCCCGCCCCGCCATACTCGTCCTGGACGAGCCCGTCTCGGCACTCGACGTCTCCGTCCAGGCCCAGGTACTCGACCTGCTCGCCGAACTCCAGGACACCCTCGGCCTCGCCTACCTCTTCATCTCGCACGACCTGGGTGTCGTGCAGCACGTCAGCGACGACGTGCTCGTGATGCAGGGCGGCCGGATCGTCGAAGCCGGCCCGGCCACCGCCGTGTTCGCGGCCCCGGCCCACCCCCACACCCGCGCCCTCCTGGACGCCGTACGCCCCCTCACCCCCTCCGGAGCCACCCGATGACCGACCTCGCACCGCTGCGCTTCAACGCCTTCGCCATGAACTGCGTCTCGCACATCAACCACGGCCAATGGGTGCGCGACGACACCCGCCAGACCTCCTACACCGACCTCGACACCTGGGTGGACCTGGCCCGCACCCTGGAGCGCGGCCACTTCGACGCGCTGTTCCTCGCCGACGTGATCGGCACCTACGACACGTTCCGCGGCGGGCGCGACACGGCAGTACGCGAGGGTCTCCAGGTCCCCGTCAACGACCCGTCGCTGCTGGTCGCGGCCATCGCCCACGCCACCGAACACCTGGGCCTCGCCTTCACCCAGTCCGTCCTCCAGGAACCCCCCTACAACTTCGCCCGCCGCCTGACCACCCTCGACCACCTCACCAAGGGCCGCGTCGCCTGGAACGTGGTCACCTCCTACCTGGAGTCCGCAGCCAAGGGCCTGGGCCTGGACGGACTGCCCCTGCACGACGAGCGCTACGACCGTGCCGAGGAATACACCGACGTCCTCTACCAGCTCCTCGAAGGCAGCTGGGAAGAGGACGCCGTCGTACGCGACCGGGCGCGCGGCATCTACGCGGACCCCGACCGCATCCACGACATCCACCACGAGGGCCGCTTCTACCGCGTCAACGGCCCCCACCTCTCCGAGCCGTCACCGCAGCGCACCCCGCTGCTCTTCCAGGCCGGATCATCCGAACGGGGCAGGGAGTTCGCGGCCCGCAACGCCGAGGCCGTCTTCCTCGGCGCCATCTCACCGGAGGGCGCGCGGGCACAGGTCGACGACGTGCGCGCACGAGCCGTGGCGCACGGCAGGGACGCAGGCGACATCCTCTTCTTCCAGGGCCTGACCCTGATCATCGGCTCCACCGAGGAGGAAGCCGCCCGCAAGCTGGCCGCCTACCGCGACAACACCAGCCTCGACGGCTTCGCCGCCCACCTCTCCGGCTCCCTCCAACTCGACCTTTCCCAGGTCGACTTCGACGCCCCCGTCGGCGAGATCGACACCAACGGCGTGCAGGGCTTCGTGCGCTCCCTGGTGGAGGGCGCACCCGACAAGAACTGGACATTCGGCGAGGCCCTGCGCGCACGCGCCTGGACCCGCCCGGTGGCCGGCGTACCGGAACAGATCGCCGACGAACTGGAGCAGTGGCGCGGCGCGGGCATCGACGGCATCAACCTCTCCTACGTCACCACCCCCGGCTCCTTCACGGACTTCGCCGACCACCTGGCCCCGGTGCTGCAAAAGCGCGGCCTGCTCAAGACCGAGTACACCGAAGGCACGCTCCGCCAGAAACTGTTCGGGCGCGGGGACCGGCTGCCCGGCACGCATCCGGCGGCTCGATATCGGCGGGGGTGAGGCCGCGGGCGGCTGCGGTCGGGGGTGGTCCGCCGCCGCCCCAGGTGGTGCGGTCGACCGGACCGCCGTGTACGGTGTCTCGCCAACTGCCGCTTCAGGAAAGGGCGGTTGACTACACCCGGAGGGCTCCATGGGAACCGTCAGATCCGTCATGCGTGGAATCCCGGCGTTGCTCGTCGCCGCCGTGCTGCTGGCCGTGACCGTTCCCGGAGCGGTCGCCGCTCCGGACACCGTTCCCACCTCGGCTCCCGCCGCGTTGACGGGGGACGATCTCGCGGCCTCGTGGACCGGCCCGCTCAGCACCCGGGGCCGGTACATCGTCGACGCCCACGGCGACCGCTTCAAGCTCAAGTCCGGCAACTGGGCGGGCGCCCAGGGGACGTACGTGGGCAGCGGCGACGTCGGCGACGTGGCGAACCATCAGGCGCACCAGAAGTCGAACAACATCCCTCTCGGCCTGGACCGCACCCCGATCGGCCGGATCATGGCCGACTTCCACCGCCTCGGTATCAACAGCATTCGGCTGCCGTTCGCCAACGCACTGGTGCACGACAAGACCGAGGTGCCGGACACCGCGGTCGCGGCCAACCCCCAGCTCAAGGGGAAGACGCCGCTGGAAGTGTTCGACGCCGTCATCGCGGCGCTGACCGCCGACGGCTTCGCGGTGATCCTCAACAATCACACCACCAGCTACCGCTTCTGCTGTGGCCTGGACGGCAACGAGCGCTGGAACAGCGGACAGTCGACCCAACAGTGGATCGACGACTGGGTGTTCATGACCAAGCGCTACCGGGCCGACAAGCGCGTGGTCGGTGCCGACCTGCGCAATGAGGTCCGCCGTGACACCTGGGACGACGCCAACTGGGGCCGGGGCGACGAGCACGACGAGTACACCGCCTTCGAGCAGGCCGGGAACAAGATCCTCCAGGCCGCCCCCGACATGCTGATCATCATGGAGGGCATCAACTGGCAGGGCATCCCTGCTGCCCCCTTCCCCCACCAGCGTCCGGACCTCAAGCCGGTCCGCACGCTCTCCCACACACTGATCGACTCGAACAAGCTGGTCTACGCGGTGCACTTCTACGGCTACACCGGCCCGGCCAACACCGGTGCGGGCAGTGGCCCGGGATCGACCGACGACCCGCGTTACCAGGACTTCACCCCCGAGAAGCTCGCCCAGGTCGTGAGCGACGAGGGGCTGTTCGTCACCGAGGAGGGGAAGCACTTCACCGCCCCGGTCTGGGTCAGCGAGTTCGGCGCCGCCGGGCGCGGCTCCACCGACGCCAAGGAGAAGACCTGGTTCAAGAACTTCACCGACATCCTGGTGAAGAACGACACCGACTTCGCCCAGTGGCCGCTGGTGGGCTGGAGCGACGACAAGGGCACGCCGAACGACAACTGGGCGCTGATTTCGTACGACGCATCCGGAAACAAGCTCAGCGTCGAGGACGACGGCGACTGGCGGGCCACCGACTGGAACAAGCTGGTCAACGCCCCCGCCAAGAGCGGCCCCATCGGCCCGGTCAACCACTGGAACATCGTCTACACCGATCACGGCGACTGGAACCTCTCCCGCACCATGCTCGCCAAGGCGGACTGGAGCCCGGACAACTTCAAGGGCAACTGCCCCGACACCGAGCGTCTGATCGGACTCAGCCACAGCAACGGCCGCGGCCTGTGCACCGACGTCGCCGAGCCGCTCAAGGCGGCGGGTGCCTGGGAGATGGTCAGCGACGAGCGCTACGTCAAGCAGGGCGACTGGGCCGGCGGCTACAACAAACTCCAGTGCCCGGTCAACAGCTTCGCGGTCGGCTACAGCAAGAACGGCCCCGCCATGGTCTCCCTGCTCTGTGCACCCTCCGCCACCCCGCTCCCCCTCGAGGGCCGCAGTGTGTGGTTCGACCGAGGCGACAACCGCCCCGCCACCGGCGGCGCCAAGGGCAGTGATTGGGCCGAGAGCGACTACAAGGGTCAGTGCGCCGACAACGAGTACATCGCCGGCGTCGCCATGACCTGGAAGTCCCTCCAGCACGGCCGCCCCGACGCCCTGCTGTGCCGCCCCCTCACCTGATCCACCCCGCACCGACGGACCAGGAGCATCCCGGCGCGCCTCGACTGAAGATCGCCGCTGACGGATTCCGCCCCGGGGGCCGACCACCGCGCATCATCTCTGCCGGACTGCCCCAGCAGTACTTCGTTGGGTTGGTCGGCGCTGTGGTCGGCGCTGTGGTCGGGCGAGGTGGGCATGTCGCGGTGGCAGCAGGTGAGGCATGTGCCGGTCCGTGCGCGTATGAGGGCGCTGACTTGGCAGAAGGTCAGGCCGCACATACCGATCTGCATCCGGTACTGATGGCGCGTATTAATGGCTTGTGCTGATATGACACAGCACAACTGGCACACATGGCCGGCCATCTTCAGATTCCTCCGCACCTTGTCGGTCTGGCTGATCACACGGCGGTGATGGCTGCGAGGGGGGATGGAACAGGAGATGGCGTGGAACGGCGCAGCTTTCTCGTCGGGGCCGCTGCGGTTGCCGCATCCCCCGCGGCCTCCAAGGTGCCTGTTCGGCGGCCACGCGTGGCCGAGAGCGGGCAGGTGGCTACGTTGCGTGTGGCCACGGCGGCTTTCCGTCGGCTGGACGGATCGACGTCATCCCGACAACTCGCGGAAACGGTGCTGTCCCACCTGCGGTTGACACAGGCCATTGCGCAGAACGCGGAAAGCAAGGACGACCGGGGGCGGCTCGCGGCAGTGGGCAGCGAGGTGGCGAGCTTGGCCGGATGGTCGCACTGGGACATGGGCGACTATGGATCGGCCCGTACGTGGTACGGATCGGCGATCAAGGCCGCGCGGCGTGGGGGCAATTCGCTGCTCGCGGCATACCAGTTGGGCAGCTTGGCGCAATTCGAGGCACATGCGGGAAACGCCGTGCAGGGGCTCAGCCTTACGCGGTCGGCGCGTAAACAGCTCGGGCCGGGCCTTCCCGCCATTGCGGATGCGTGGCTGTTCGGCGTCGAGGCTTTGGCGCATGCTGCGGCCGGCGACGCGGAACAGGCCGACGCGGCATTGACGGCGGCGGAACGGAAAGCGGAGCGGATGGAGAAGGAGGGGGCGCCACCGTGGCCGTGGGTGTTCTCCTACACCGAGGCGAAGGTTGCAGCCACGCGAGTCTCGTGCGGTGCGCTTCTCGGGCTGCCGTGGTGGGTCTCCGGCGCAATGGACTCCACTGCTGCCGTGATGACATCAGGCCACGACAAACAGTGCGCGCTACTGATGCTCGACATGGCGTCCGGGCACATGGCGTCAGGGCGGCTCGATGGTGCATTCACCCTGGCGGCACGGGCGTTGGAAGTCGGATTGCGCTACCAGTCGGGGCGAATCGTTGAGCGAGTACGGGCTTTGCGCCGCACGTTCTCCGGAGCCACCCCGCCCAAGGTCGTACGCGATTTTGACTGATCGGCTGTACGGCGTATTCCTGTAACCCGAGATCAGAGGAACTGGGCTGTGCGTGTGGGAATTACCGGACACCGTGGACTGTCTGCCCAACTGGAACGGTAAGTCCGCGACCGCCTGGACACCGCATTGCAGGTGTATGACGCGGACGATCTCTGCGGGGTGTCGTGTATTGCAGACGGCCCTGACGCATGGTTCGCCGAGGCTGTTCTTGACCACGGCGGCAGGCTCGAAGTCGTCGTTCCGGCTGAGGAATACCGCGTAGGGCTGGTTGACCGGCTCATCGCTGTATGGGACGGCCAACCGGCCCGGGGGTATGGCGGCACGGCGGATGTGGTGGCCTACGCGCGGAGTACCGGAGTACCGGTTGAGGTGGTCTGGCCGGACGGGGCAACACGCGACCAGAAGTGATCCACTGGCTGTGGCCAGAGCGTAGCGAGACGCTCGGCCGGGGGATTCCAGCCGAGCGTCTCGCTGAACTTGTTCGCGGGTGAAACTACTCGCCACAGCCGGTCAACGCACCCGCTGGGCTGTCACCATCCGCGGATCGAGGATGTGGGGGCGTCGACCGGCTCATTATGCCGCCGATATCGGGAATGAGTCCTTGCTGTCCTGGACCATCCGCTCGAAGGTGAGTTGGTACGTTTCATTCTTCAGGGCGAAATTCAGCAGGGCTGTGGACCAGTCGTCGAACAGCGAGAACACGCGGTCCACGATGAGCCTCGCCTGCTCACGTTGTGATGCGTCGAGCAGCGGCAGCTCGGAGGTCTCGACCTCCGGAGACTTGATGCTGTGCGACGCCTCCGCGAGGTAGTGCGGCGTACCGAAGAACTCGCACTCCTGGCCGTTTTGCAGCGTAATTCCCTGGCAGTGCTCGAAGATCGTCACAGAAACGGCTTCGATGGACTCGACCATTGCGAACACGACATACGTCGGAGCGTTGGCGGCCATCTCGGCCAGCCCGAGGCAGAGCCGCCGGGAATGCTGGAAGTCCGCTCCCCACAACACCCGCGACGCGTCGGACAGGGGCATGGGGCCGTCCGCCCCGAGTTTGGCGAGGTCCGTGAGCATCCACTGCCAGTGGAAGTCCTCTTCGTAGGTGTGGTCGTTGAGCAGGGCCTGCAGAGGGTCGAGTTCGCCGTCCTCGACGGTCTTGCGGAAGACGTACTTGTTCAGATCGGAGTAACCCATGATGAACGGTATGACGCTCGGAGCCCAGGCCAGACGCTTATCCCCCGACAGCGTTTCGTCGGCCAACAGCCGGATGAAGAAGTCGTGGTCTTCGTACCGCTTGCGTTGTTCTTCGATGTATCGGATGACTTCCCGCATGTTCGTCTCCGGAGTCCGCAAGAGTGCCGGCGGGCCGGGTGAATCCTGACCTGCCGGCACGGTGCGACTTTGCCGCACCCGTAGATCACGACGGTTGCTACGGGCGGGCAGTTCCCGCGTTCTCCGGTTGCCGCCGGTTGCCGAGGAAGTCCAAGGTCGTGTCCGCCGGGGGTGCCCCGCATGAGCGGGCGTCACGTCGGGACGTCGGCGAACTACCCACGGTGGGAGGGGAGTCCGGGGCACGTGAGAGCGTCCGCCGACCTACCGGTGGACGCTCTACGACGCGAACGGCACCGCCGCCGGCGTCTCGTCGCGGGAGGCCGCGTCGGGGTGGCGCCACAGGCCGCGGGCGGCGAGTTGGGGCAGGACGCCCTCGCCGAACCAGTAGGCCTCCTCGACGTGCGGGTAGCCGGAGAGTACGAACTCGTCGATGCCCAGGGCGTGGTACTCGGCGATCCGGTCGGCGATCTCGGCGTGCGAGCCGACCAGGGCGGTGCCCGCGCCGCCGCGTACCAGGCCGATGCCGGCCCACAGGTTCGGGTAGACCTCCAGGCGGTCGGTGGCGCCGCCGTGCAGGGCCAGCATGCGCTTCTGCCCCTCGGAGCCGGACCTGGCGAGGCCCTGCTGCACGTTCTCGATCACGGCCGGGTCGACGCCGGACAGCAGCCGGTGGGCCTGCGCCCAGGCGTCCTCGGCGGTGTCACGGGCGATGACGTGCAGCCGGATCCCGAAGCGGACCTCGCGGCCCTCGGCCCTGGCGAGCGCCCTGATCCACTCGATCTTCTCGGCGACCTGGGCGGGCGGCTCGCCCCAGGTGAGGTAGACGTCGCTGTGCCGGGCGGCCACCGGGCCCGCCGCCTTCGACGAGCCGCCGAAGTAGACGGGCGGCACCGGGTCGGGCAGCCGGGTCAGGCGGGCCTGCTCCACGCGCTCGTGCTGCCCCTGGAAGTCGACGCTCTCGCCGCGCCACAGGGCACGCGTGATGTGCAGGAACTCGTCGGTGCGGGCGTAGCGCGCGTCCTTGTCCAGGAAGTCGCCGTAGGCGCGCTGCTCGTGGTCCTCGCCGCCGGTGACGACGTTGAGCAGCAGCCGGCCGCCGGAGTGCCGCTGGTAGGTGGCCGCCATCTGGGCGGCGAGCGCGGGCGCGACGAGTCCGGGCCGGAAGGCCACCAGGAACTTCAGCCGCTCGGTGGCCTCGACGAGCATCGCCGTGGTCAGCCAGGCGTCCTCGCACCAGGCGCCGGTGGGTGTCAGCGCGCCATCGAAGCCCAACTGCTCGGCGGTACGGGCGACTTGACCGAGGTAGGCGAGGCTCGCGGGCCGGTCGCCGCCGGCCGACCCGGTGGGCACGCCGTGGCCGCCGCCGACGATGTGCCGGCTGTCGCCGTTGGTGGGCAGGAACCAGTGGAAGGTCAGGGTCATGGGTGGTGGTGTCCTCTGCGGTGGGTTCGGGCCGGGCCGTTGTGGTGGGGTCAGACCAGGCCGTTGCGCGGCGGCGGGGTGTCGTTCAGCTCCCACGCGCCCAGATAGCGCAGCTTGAGGCGGCGCGGGTCGTGGAGGGTGTGGGTGCGGGCGTTGCGCCAGTGCCGGTGCAGGTTGAGGTCGCGGTCGGCGGCACGGGTGCCGATGAGTTCGAAGACGCCGCTGGAGACGGCGAGGGCGGCGACGTCGGACTGGGCGCGGGCGGCGGCCACCGCGGCGGACGCCTCGGCGGCGTGCTCAGCGGTCGGCTCGGCGTGCGCGGTGTCCAGGGCGTCACCGGCCTCGCGCAGCAGGGCACGCGCCGCGCGGACCCGCAGCGCCAGCTCGCCGAACCCGTCGATGACGGCTTCGTCGTCGGCGGCCCGCGCCACGCCGGTCTCCAGGCGCGGGCGGGCCAGGGAGTGGATCAGCCGCTTGCCGTCGCGCAGCGCGGCGACGGCGATCCCCGTGTCGATGGCGGCGTGCAGGTACTGGCCGAAGGCGCCGAAGACCTCGTCCTTCTCGAAGATGGTGTGGACCGGCACGAGGTGTTCGGCGGGCACCCGCACCCGGTCGAAGCGGACGGTGCCGCTGCCGGTGGTGCGCTGGCCCATGCCGTTCCAGTCGTCCTCGATGTGCACGCCGGGATGGTCGGCGGGCACCCACGCCGCGTGCGTGCGGCCCTCCTCGTCGTTGGCGTACACCGTGATCCAGTGCGCGAACAGCGTGCCGGTCGCGTAGAACTTGGTGCCGTCCAGGACGCGGCTGCCGTCGTCCTGCCGCTCGAAGCCGATGGCGAAGTCGCGGGCGGTGCGGGTGCCACGCTCGGAGAGCGCGTTGCCGAAGTGGCGGCCCGCGAGGATCTCGGCGTGGAAGAAGGCGCGCTGCTCATCGGTGCCCGCGTGGGCGAGGACGTTGACGAAGAAGTAGTGGTTCTGCGGGATCTGGCCGACGCTCGCGTCACCGGCCGTCAGCTCCGTGAACACCTCCCCGAGGCTGCGGGCGCCGATCCCGGGCCCGCCGTGCGCGCGGGGGACGGTGAGGGTGAACAGGCCGGCTTCGGTCAGGGCGCGGACCTCGTCGTACGGGAGGGTGCGCTCGGCATCGCGGCGTGCGTCGTCGACGGCGAGGCGTTCGGCCAGCTGACGGGCGCGCGTGATCGCCTCGGCGGCGGATGCGGGGATGCGGGGCATGGGACGTGCCTTTCGGTGCAAATGCGTGCCGGGCGGCGGGTGTTGGCCCGCCGCCACGGGCGTCGGGGGAGGCCGGCGCGGAAGGGAAAGCCGATGACCTTCAGGCCGCGGCGAGCCGCTGCGGCTTCGCGAGCGCGTCCCGCCAGCGGGCGACGACCGGTGCCAGGCCGGCGTCCGCGTCGGGTGTGAGGGAGACGGTGCCGTCGTCGGCGGCCGTGATGTGGCGGTCCAGGACGAACCAGCCCTGGGCGACGTCGGCGCCGAGCGAGGTGAGGACGGGCCGCAGCGCGTAGTCGACGGCGAGGACGTGGGCCGGGGAGCCGCCGGTGGCCAGCGGCAGGACGCTCTTGCCGCGCAGCGCGTACTGCGGCAGCAGGTCGAGGAAGGTCTTGAGCACCCCCGAGTAGGCGGCCTTGTAGACGGGCGTGCCGACCAGCAGCGCGTCGGCGCCCTCGACGAGCGCGACGGCGTCGGCGACCGCGGGGTGCGAGGTGTCGGCGGCGAGGAGCGCGTCGGCGGGCAGCGTGCGGACGTCGAGGCCGTGCACCTGGTGGCCCTGGGCGGTCAGTTCGCGGCCCAGGTGCTGGACGAGACGCGCGGTGCGGGAGGAGCCGGGGGCGGAGGCGCTGCCGGTCAGCGTGAGGACGGTGGCCATGGCGGAAATCCTTTGCGTACGCGGCCACAGGGGCCGGTGAGCGGAGAGGTGAAGGGAGGCGGGCGGCAGTTCCGCGGATGCGGTGAGTGCGCCCGGTGGCACGGCGGGCCGGCGTCACGGATGACGCGGCGCGTGCGGGGCGGCTCGGCAGGGCGCCATGGAGGCGTCACAGGGCGCCGGACACCGGCGGGTACCTGCGTACGAGGCGGGGCGAGCGCGCCCGGAAGGCTCAGCGGCAGGGTCGACAGGAGGCGCTGCACACCCGCGCGAGGTCGACGTGACGTCGCCGCGTGAGGGGGTGTCGCACTGCATCCATACCTGTGATTGAAGCAGCCGCTCGCGCGGGCGTCGAGACGGTAATGGCTACGCCCTGATAGGGATTCCCTGCCACGGGGAGGACGGCGGGGCGGCCATGGGGGAGCCGGGGGAGCGGCGCGGGGCCCGCCCGCACGGCCGCCGGAGTACGGCGGGACCGGCCCGCGGCCCGGCGGACCGCGCCGCGCGCCGGACGCACGCGGACGACCCGCATCCTGGCGGTGCCGTGGCGCGCCCTTCCACCGGGCGGTACGGAAAACCTGCCGATGTCGGATGTCGGACGCCGGAAGCAGGGCGCATCCGGGCCGCATCAGCCGCAGCGGCCCCAACTCCTGCGGAAGGGAGGGCAATCAGGGCCGGCTGGGGGACCGGCCCCCCGTGCTACCGGGGGCCGGCCAGCACCTCGGCCGCCGCGACGCCGGAGGCCGCGGTGGCGCCGTGCGTGAAGATCTGGACCGCACCGGGAGCGGCGGCGCCCGGCAGGCCCATCTCCACCACGATCGCGTCGGGACGTGCGGTGGTCAGGTCGGCGAGGGCGCGGCCCATCCACGCGTGCCGGGCGGCGTCCCGGACGACGACCACCACCGGACGGCCCGACGCGGGCGCCAGCGCGTGCTCCTCCAGGACGGCGGGCCGGGTCGTCCAGTCCTCGTGATGCACCCGGACGAAGGTCGTTCCGGGCAGCCGCTCGCGCAGGGGGGCACCGACACCCCACGGAGTCTCCTTGGCGATGGCGAGATTGGTGGCGGGCACCAGCTCCACCACGTGCGGCGGGGCGGCCAGCGGGAGGGATTCGTGCACCGATCCGCTCAGCCGGATGGCGCGCCGGGCGGCGACGAAGCCGATGTCGCCGCTGACCGGGTCGGCCGGTACGGCCTGCGCCAGGTGGGTCGACCAGCCGGCGAAGTCCCGGACCCGGTCGGCCGCTTCGGCGAGGCGCCCTTCGGCGAGGTCCCCGGAGGCCACGGCGTCGACGAGCGCGCCGACGAGGAGTTCGGCGGTCGCCTCATCGGCGTTCTCCCCGCCGACGCAGATGGCGTCGGCCCCGGCGGCGATGGCCTTCACCGCGGCGCCGCCGATGCCGTAGCGGTCGGCGACGGCGCCCATCTCGATGGCGTCGGTGACGATCAGCCCGTCGAACCCGAGTTCCTTGCGGAGCAGGTCGTTGAGGATGCGGGGGCTGAGGGTGGCGGGCAGGTCGGGGTCGTAGGCGGGCACGAGGAGGTGGCCGCTCATGACCGCGCGCACCCCGGCGTCCAGGGCGGCCCGGAACGGGGGCAGCGCCTGCGCGATGATCTCGTCGATTCCGGCGTCGTAGCTGGGCAGCCCGTGGTGGGAGTCGACGGCGACGTCGCCGTGGCCGGGAAAGTGCTTGGCGCAGGCGCCGACACCGGCGGACTGGAGGCCCCGTATCCATGCGGTGGTGTGCCGGGAGACCACGGAGGCGTCCACGCCGAAGGACCGGACGCCGATGACGGGGTTGTCGGGGTTGGAGTTGACGTCCACGCTGGGCGCATAGTCGAGGTTCACCCCGGCGGCGTGCAGCTGACGCCCCAGGTCGCGGGCGACGGCCTCGGTCAGCTCGGTGTCGTCGACGGCGCCGAGGGCGAAGTTGCCGGGCCGGGACGAGCCGGTGGCGGATTCCATCCGGGTGACGTCCCCTGCCTCCTCGTCGACGGCGACGATCAACGCCGGGTTCTCCGCCCGGAGTTGCGCGGTCAGCCGGCTGACCTGATCGGGGCTGCTGATGTTGCGGGTGAACAACGCGACGGATGACAGGCCGTCACCGATGGCCCGCAGTACCCAGTCCGGCGCCTGTGTGCCCACGAATCCCGGCTGCAGGACGGAGAGGGCGAGCCGTCGCAACACCTTGTTGTGCTTGCTGGAGGACATCGACTGGCCTTCCGGATAGTGCCGACACATCGATCACAGGGGCGGGATTGGTACAGACCAAGGGATATTGGCCTAGGCCAATCGGTGGTGTCAAGAACGCCTTGAGGATGACGCGGGGGCCCGCGGGGCGTGGTGCGGGTGCGGCCCGGCCGTCCATCGGGAAGGCGGGCGCGGCGTGCGGGCGTGGCGGTGCTGCGACATGCGCCTCGCGGCCCTGAACTCGCGGGTCGTGAAGCCTTGTTGGTCCGGTCCGCCGTCGCGCTGCCCGCCTGCGGTCCTCCGTGGGGCGGCGACCTGGGCCCGCATCCCCGGCCGTCCGTGGCCGCCGAATCCGGTGTTGACACCGGAAGTTGGTCTAGTCCATTTTAGTGGGACGCGAGTGACGCAAGGGGCGGATGCGGCGTACCAGCCCTCCTACTCCGGCACGACTCTTACCGCTGCCCGAAACCACTCCCTCACCAACGGCCACCTGTGACTGCGCCATGCCCGCGACGGCATGGGCACCGGCCGGCGCACCACAGCCTTCTCCGCGCCGGCCCCGTACGACCCCCACCCCGCTGACACGCCCCCGCACGGCGGCGGCACGGGGCGATCCGGCCAGCCACAGGTCACTTCGAGCCATGGAGCGCACGCATGCCGGCACCCGACAGCTACCTGCACCGAAGTCCATCGGACATCCCGTATTTCAGCTCGGACGGCGAAACCTACCTGGTACGGACACCCCTGCGCGACCTCAGGAAAACCCGGCCGCTACGCGTGCTGTCCGACGAGGATTTCGCCTTCTGGCAGACCTACGGCTACGTCGTGGTGAAGCGGGCGATAACGCCTTCCGCGGCGGCGCGACTCCTGGAATTCACCTGGGAATTCCAGCAACTCGACCCGGGGCGCCCCGACACCTGGTACCAGGACCGTCCCTTCCGGTCCGACCTCGACAGGGAACTGCACATCTACGGCTTCGTCGAGGCGTACCACCACCAACTCCTGTGGGACAGCCGCCAGACCCGGCGGGTCTACGACGCATTCGTCGACGTGTGGGACTGCGAGCAGCTCTGGGTCACCCTGGACCGGCTCAACCTGAACCCGCCCAACGTCAAGAACCGCGACCGCGCGCTGATCCCGGCGACGGAGCGGGGCTTCGACATCGCACTGCACTGGGACATCGACACCACACTCGGCATACTGCCGCAGCGCGTTCAGGGCATCATCGCCCTCAACGACACCGCACCGGACCACGGCGGATTCCAGTGCGCACCCGAACTCTTCCGTCAATTCGACCGCTGGAAGGCCCTCCAGCCGGACGGCCGGGATCCGATAAGGCCCCGCTTCGACCGGACGGAAATGCCCGTGGTGCAGCCCGCATTGGAGGCCGGCGACCTGCTGATCTGGAACGGCCTGCTCGCGCACGGAGTGGCCCCCAACACCTCACGGGACGGCGTGCGCGCGGTCCAGTACCTCTCGATGATGCCGGCGCTGGAGAGCCACGAGGAACTGCGGCGCTCCCGGGTCGATTCCTGGCGCCATCTCCTTACGCCGGAATGGAACGCGACACTGCTCGGCGACGCCGAGAAACCCGAATCGCTGCGTTACGGCACCGCCGAGCTGAATGACCTCGGGGCCAGACTGCTGGGCCTCGAATCCTGGAACGGTACGGAATCCGAAGAGGCAACCGGAGCTGGGGCATGCGCCGAATCTGTCTGACCCTTCCCACCAACAGGGCCTGCGCCGCGACGATATCGGCCATCGGCGAAGAGGCGGCCTACGCGGCCGGACACTTCGACGTCGAGGTCCACCTGCTGATACTGGACTCCACCGAAGGGCCCGTGTTCACGGAGCACGCGCAGGCCGCACGCGGCATTCCCGCGGTGCCGCGGGTGCACGTGCACCACCTCGGCGAGGCGGACCAGCGGGACTTTCTCCAGCGGGTCATCCGCCACGCCGACCTCCCGAAACCCGAGCTGATACTCGACCTCATGCTCCCGGACGGGGTGTCCTACGGCGCCTGCACCAATCGCGCATTCCTGATCGGTGCCGCGCTGGGGTGCAGGTCCCTGCACCGCAGGGATTCGGACAGCCGCTACCAGGTCGTGAACGGCGCACCCGTCTTTCCCGTCCACCAGGAACTCACCTCCATCGGAAAGCGCGCGGCCGAAGCGGCGTACGGCGTCACCGAGAACACGCTCGCCCCGGAACACGCGGACAAACCGGTGGCCATGGTGGGGAGTTCCTTCGTGGGCGAACTCTCCGTGGACATCGGCGAGATGTACCGGCTCGACCGCGACATCTACCACGACGTGGTCAGCCTGTGGGCCCCCGAGAGTTGGACCGACGAGGCGAAGCGGGAACTCGTCGACGAGTCCTTCCGCGGAGCCGGCTCGGAAACGTTCACCGACGACCACACGACCCTGGCTCTCGTCGACCCGATGCGGGTGGACATGTGCAACATCAGTTTCCAGCAGGTGCACGAACAGGTACCGCTGCCGCCCGCGACCGACACCATCGGCAGCGACTACTTCCTCCTGCACTTCGTCCAGGACGCCACGCTGCCCGGCGTGCTGCACAACCGCAACATCGTGAATTTCTACACCAGGGAACGCCGGACCGATCCGGGATTCCTCGCCTACCACCTGCGGTACGCGAAATTCGTCCTGTCCATGCTCTATTTCCATCACGTCTACGACAGGATGGCGGCGGCCCGCGCGTCCCTCCTCGACGACCGGCACCGGGTACGCCCCCTGGCCATCGCCGAAATGGTCAGGGAAAGCGCCCTGTTGGACCCGGCGGAAAATATCCGGCGGCTGGAAAGTCTCGAACGGTCCTACCGGAAACTCGGCGGGAGATACGCCACGTTCGCCGGAACCCTGACGGCCCGCCGCGCGCGACTCCTCGACGAAGCCAGGCATGACATGGAGGACTTCGCCCTGCTGATCGAGGCATGGGAACCGTTGATGGCCGCGAGCAAGGTCACCGACCCCCGCCCCGCCGCACGGCAGCACGGCCGAGACCCTCGATGAGGCCGGGCAACCCGCGCATGCACGCGGCCCTGGCAGCCGCCACCGACGACCGGATCCTCTTCGACCTCACCGGAATCGAAGAAAGCTACGCGACCCTGCGGCGCGAACTGCCCGGCGTATCCGTCCGGTTCGCCATGAAAGCCTGCCCCGTCGACGAGGTACTGGACCGCCTGGCACGGATCGGCGCCGGATTCGACGCGGCAGGACCCGGCGAGATCGCCCAGGCACTGAAGACCGGAGTGCCGGCCGACCGTATCCACTACGGCAACACCATCAAATCCGACCGGAACATCGCCGACGCCCACCGCCTCGGCATCCGGGATTTCGCCACCGACAGCCGGGAAGACGTCACGGCGCTGTCCGTTCACGCGCCCGGCGCCCGGGTGTTCTGCCGACTGGCCACCGACGGCGACGGCGCGCTCTGGGGCCTCAGCAACAAATACGGATGCTCGGCCGCCGACGCGGTACGCGTCCTGGAAACGGCCCGCGACACAGGACTCACCCCGTCCGGACTCTCCGTCCACGTCGGCTCCCAGCAGATGACCGCCGAAGCCTGGCAGCACGCCTTCGAGCGGCTTGCCGACGTCCTCACGGAGCTGAACCGGCGGGGAATATCCCTCGACCACGTCAATCTGGGCGGCGGCCTGCCGGCCATCGGATACCTCGACAAACACGGCAGGCCGCTGGACCCGCCGATCGACAAGATATTCGCGGTGATCAGGGAGGGAATGCAGCACCTCGGGGAAATACCGGGACACGACCTGCAATTCCTGGTGGAACCCGGCCGCTACCTCGTCGCCGACCACGGCTTCATCCGGGCACACGTGTCCCGGCTGACCGCGCGACAGCAACGGAACGGTGAACGCAGGCACTGGCTCTACCTCAGCTGCGGAAAGTTCAACGGCCTCTACGAAATGGACGCGTTGCAGTACCGCCTGGTGTTCCCCTCACACCCGGACACCGCCACCGTCCCCGCCGTCGTCGCGGGCCCCACCTGCGACAGCGACGACGCGTACGCACACGAGCACGGCCTGGTCCAGGTACCCGAAGCGCTCGCGTCCGGCGATCCCGTATGGGTGCTGTCCTGCGGCGCCTACGCCACCAGCTACACGACACAGGGCTTCAACGGATTCCGTCCCCTCCCGGTCCACTGCATTCACGGAATGGACGGCGCACACAACGGCCCGCCCCACCAGAACCCACGGCCCGGAACTCCCACGAAAGGCACCCGGTAAATGAGCCAGGACGTGCAGATACGGCCCATATCCCCGGACGACTGGGACGCCATCGTGGCCATGGAATCCCGTGCCTACGGCGCCATCGGACTGTCGGAGGACCGCGCCGCGCTGGAATCCAGGGCCCGCGCCTCCCCGGACACCTGTTTCGTGCTGCACCGCGAAAAGCGCCCGGCGGGCTACCTGTTGGCGCTGCCGTACCCGATGTTCCGGTACCCGGACCTGACCAGGACCGAGGACCGCACCTTCCCTTCGCGCAATCTGCATCTGCACGATCTCGTCATCGCGGAAGGCTTTCGCGGCCGGGGCCTGGCACAGCACCTGCTGCGCCACCTCACCGCGACGGCCATGGCACACGGATACCGGCAGATGTCCCTGGTCGCCGTGGCGGGCAGCGCGCCCTTCTGGTCGGCGAACGGATTCCTGCCCCGGAACGGCGCCGCACCACCGAAGAGTTACGGCACCGACGCCGTCTACATGTGCCGGGCGATACCGGCATACCGAGCCGCGAATTCGAAGCCGGCGGGCGTCGCACCGCACGGCTCGTCATCGCAAGACGAAATGGGCTGACGGCACTCATGCTCCGCCTCGACGATCCTTTCCGCCGCGCACAGGTGGCGATCACCGCACTGTTCTGTTCCCTCGGATTCCAGTACGCCACCTGGGCATCGAGGCTCCCCGCACTCAAGGCACACCTCGGCCTGACCGCCGCGGAGGTGGGCCTGTTCCTGATGGCCGCAGGTGTGGGCGCCGCGGTGTCCTTCCCCCTGGTCGCGGTGCTGATGCGACGACTCGGCTCGCGCCGCCTCGCGCTCCTGTCGGCGCTCGGCCTCGCCGTACTGCTCCTCGCGCTGGCCCTCGCGCCGAACTACCCGACCGCCCTGGCGGTCATGTGCGCCGACGGCATTCTGGTCGGCTGCCTGAACGTCGCGATGAACGCCCAGGGCGCCGCGCTCGAAGCCGCCCACCAGCGCAACGCCATGGCCAAACTGCACGCGGCGTTCAGCGGCGGGTCACTGTGCGCCGCCCTCCTCGCCTCCGGAATGAACACGGTGACCTCGGCCGTGACCGCGCACTTCGGCGTCGCCGCCGTCATCCTGCTGCTCCTCGCCGTCTGCGCGGGACCTGGACTGCTGACCGATGACGGGCCCGCCGACGACCGGCCCGGCACGGAAAAGGAACGCAAGAGCCGCGGCGGCCTGACCCTGCCGTCCCGTATGACGCTGTGGATGTGCTGCGCCATGGCCTTCGGCACCATCACCGAAGGCGCCATGAACGACTGGTCGGCCCTCTACCTGAAGGACGTCGCCAAGGCATCGGCGGAACTGGCGCCCATGGGCATCGCCGTGGTCTCCGGAATGATGGTCCTGGCCCGCCTGTTCGCCGACGGCTGGCGAAGCCGGTGGGGTGACGGACGTGTCGTGCGGGTCGGCAGCACCCTGGCCGGTGCCGGTCTCGCGCTCGCCCTGCTGTCCGGCGGCGTGATCCCCGCCCTGATCGGGTTCGCCTGCGTCGGCCTGGGCATCGCGGCCGTCACCCCGTGTGTCTACGTGGCCGCGGCGGGACAGGGCTCCGACGCGCTGACGCTGGTCGCCGCCATGGGAACGACGGGCCTGCTGGCGGGGCCGCCGCTCATCGGCTTCCTCGCGAACGCCGCCGGTCTGGTGTGGGGGCTGGCCGCCGTCGCCGCATCGGCCGTCGTCGTGGCGCTGTGCGGCACCCGGATCCGCTGGAAGAGCGCCTGAGAACGGCGCCGGCCGTGCCCCGCCAGGGACACGGCCGACGCCGAGAGAGAACAGACCGGGAACGCGGTGCGGCGGTTACTCGCCGCGCGCCGCGTCCTTCGCCTTCTTCTCTTCCTGCTTCTCCTTGATCCGCTGCGTTTCCTTGCGGACCTCGGCCTGGGTGGCGCGCTCCCGCTGGAGCCACTCGGGGCCTTCCTGCTTGAGCGCGTCGATCTGCTCCGTGGTGAGGGCTTCGGTGACCCCGCCACGGGCGAGGCCCGCGATGGAGACACCGAGCTTCGCCGCGACCACCGGCCGGGGATGCGGGCCGTTGCGTCGCAGCTCCCGCAGCCACTCGGGCGGATCGGTCTGCAGCGCGTTCAGCTCGGTGCGCGAGACCACACCCTCCTGGAACTCGGCGGGGGTGGCTTGGAGGTACACACCCAGCTTCTTCGCCGCGGTGGCGGGCTTCATGGTTTGGGTGCTCTGGTGCGACGTCATGCTGTCAAGGGTATCGAGCGTGTGCGCTACCGCTGACCACGACCGGTAACCTGGCGGGGTGACAGGCTCGGAAGCATCCCCTTCGTTCCGGCTGGCGTATGTCCCGGGAGTGACGCCCACCAAGTGGGTGCGGATCTGGAACGAGCGACTGCCCGGCATCCCGCTGACCCTGACCGCGGTGCCCGCCGCCGAAGCGGGCGAGGTACTGCGGTCCGGCGCCGCCGACGCGGGCTTCGTCCGGCTGCCGATCGACAGGACCGACCTCAGCGCGATTCCCCTCTACACCGAGACGACGGTGGTCGTGGTCCCGAAGGACCACATCGTCGCGGCGGTCGACGAGATCACCGCGGACGACCTGGCCGACGAGCTGGTGCTGCACCCCCTCGACGACACCCTCGACTGGGAACACCCGCCGGGGCGGCCCGCCGTCGAGCGCCCGGCGACGACGGCCGACGCCATCGAACTGGTGGCGGCCGGCGTGGGCCTGCTCGTCGTCCCGCAGTCGCTCGCCCGCCTGCACCACCGCAAGGACCTCACCTACCGGCCGGTCTCCGGTGTGCCCGAGTCCCGCGTCGCGCTGTCCTGGCCGGAGGCCGAGACCACCGACCTGGTGGAGGACTTCATCGGGATCGTCCGCGGCCGGACCGTCAACAGCTCACGCGGCCGTACGCAGGCCCCCGCCCAGCAGCCCAAGCGCAAGCGCCCCGAGTCCGGCGGCACCCGCGCGAAGCCCGCGGGCAAACCGGCCGGCCGGAACCCCCGCGGCGGCTCCGGCGGCCCCAAGGGCGGCA
This sequence comes from Streptomyces sp. NPDC048644, assembly GCF_043199105.1. Taxonomy (NCBI): domain Bacteria; kingdom Bacillati; phylum Actinomycetota; class Actinomycetes; order Kitasatosporales; family Streptomycetaceae; genus Streptomyces; species Streptomyces sp. NPDC048644. Next base: position 563,090 of record NZ_JBICVO010000002.1, on the reverse strand, counting down.
AACGCGGCAAGCCCCGCCGCAGGTCATAGTGCTCCGACGGGCGCGCTCTAGGCCACCCGCTGCCCGGAGCCCCGCTCCTCCCCGGGCGCTTCCTCCTCCTCGGGGACCTTCACATCGCTGACGGCGATGTTGACCTCCACGACCTCGAGGCCGGTCATCCGCTCGACGGCGGAAATGACGCTCTTCCGTACGGCCACCGCCACTTCGGTGATGGGCTCGCCGTACTCGACGACGAGATCCAGGTCGATCGCCGTCTGCTTCTCGCCCACGTCGACCTTCACGCCGTGGGTGGGCGTGGTGCCCCCGGGAACGCGCTGGCGCAGGGCACCGACCGAACGCGAAAGACCGCTGCCGAGTGCGTTGACGCCGTCGACGTCCCGTGCGGTGAAGTACGCGATCTTCTCGACGACCGTGCCTGCGATGGTCGTACGGCCGCGTGCCCCGGCTGCGCCCTGCTCGCTCTGTCCTCCGGTCCCGTTCATACCGATCACCTCACGGCGGCATCGAGGGGAAGTAGCCGATCCACTCCTCACGCTAGGGGCCGATCGGGGGTACCGCCTCTCGGGGCGGCGGCGCGGGGGCACCCGGAGTGCGGTCGCGGCGGCGGTGAGACGAACGCCACAGGGGGTCGGATGGCGCGGTCGCCCTGGGCTCAACCGCTCAGCGGGGAGCGGGAGTTGGGGTGAGTGGCTGCCGCGTCAGGCCGGGAGGGAAGGGGCGCCGGGCCGGTCTTCGGGGGATGTGCGAGCACCGCAAGGGGTACAGGACGGCGGCTCTATACACAACATGTATAGTCATACTATGATCCAGCGCCATCCCTCCCACACCGCACCCGGTTCACCTCAAGGTCGCGGCCTCACGCGCTCCGGCGATCGTACCCCCCACGCCGACAGGCACCTGACCCGCCAAGGGGTCGACGCCTGATGCTGATTCCTGCCCAGAAGCGGCGGTCGGAAGCCGACCCGTCATCCACGCCCGCGCGCGGTGGCCGTCGGTGGGACTGGCCGGTGCTGTTGGTCTGCGCGGTCTCATCGCTCGGGGTGGGGCTCTCTTCCCCGCCCGACACCTCGCAGCAGGCATGGGGCATCTGCGCGGCGGCCGGCTACCTCGTCGCCGCCCTGGTCGCCCTGAAGTCGGCGAAGCCGTGGGCGCGCATCCCCGCCGTGATCTCCGTCATCGGTGCGGCTGTCATGCCCCTGCTGTACCTCACGGTGATCAGCAAGGAGCAGATGGAGGTCGGGGTCGTCGAGCGGGGTGCGGACCTGCTCCTCTCCTCCGGAACCCCGTACAACGCCACACCGCACATCGTCGCCGACTTCAACCCCTACCTGCCCGGGATGAGCCTCTTCGGGATCCCGCACATGCTGTTCGGCGACACCCCGCTCGGCAGCGCGCGGCTGTGGTTCCTGCTCGGCTTCCTCGCGGCGGCGATCTGCGCCGTGCGGGTACTGGCCAAGGGCTCCAAGAGCGGCTCGCTCGGCCTGAACGAGAACGTGGGCGGCGGCATGTCCGGGGGCCTCGGTCTCCTGTGGCTGATCGCCTGCCCGCTGGTCGCGCTGCCCATCGCCATCGGCGGCGTGGACCCGCCGGTCATCGGCCTGATGTGCCTGGCCTTCGCCTTCGCGCACCGGGGCGACGTGGGCCGCGCGGGCCTGGCCCTGGGAGCGGCGGCGGCACTGAAGTGGACGGCCTGGCCGGCCATTCCGGTCCTCGTCATGATGTTCTGGGTGACGCGCGGGAAGCGTGCCGCGGTCAAGTGCGCGCTGGGTTCCATAGGTATCGCGGTCCTCTCCGCGATACCCGTGGCCCTCGTGGACGGCTGGGCGTTCTACCAGAACCTCGTGCTCTACCCGCTGGGCCTCGGCTCCGCTGCGTCTTCCGCCCAGAGCCCGCTGCTCGGCAGCCTGATCGTCTCGCTGGTGCCGAACGGCGAGGCGGTCACCGTCGTGCTCATCGCGCTGAGCGCCCTCGGCGTGGGCATCTCGCTCCTGGTCCGCGCGCCGCGCACCACCGTCGCGGCTGCCAACCGGCTGGCGCTGGGCCTGAGCCTGGCCATCGTGCTGTCCCCGGCCACCCGCATCGGCTACCTCATCTACCCCGTCGTCTTCCTCGTCTGGCCCCGCTTCGCCGCGGGCCTGGCGTCCTGGCGGGAGGGTGACGACCCCGAGGCCACGGCGTCGGCGGACGCCCCGCAGTCCGTGGCGGGCCCCGACGCGGCGCTCGCCCCGAACAGGTAACCACCGGACCGCCGGGGGCTCTCCACAAGGGGAGCCCCCGGCGCGGCAGTTCGGCGCGAGGTCAGTCGAGGTTCAGCTCGCCCATCGCGCTCCAGCCGGTCGCACCCTCGATCACGGTGCTCACGATCTCCGGCGTGCGCCGCAGCATCGGGCGCATCGTCTCCAGACCGGCACGGAAGTGCTCGGAGTTCACGTGCGCCTCGGCCGCGTCGTCCTGGAACGCCTCCACCAGGACGAAGGTGTTCGGGTCCTCCAGGCTGCGGGACCACTCGAACCAGAGGTTGCCCGGCTCGGCGCGGGTGGCCTCGGTGAACGCGTCGACGTGGGTACGCCATTCCGCGACATGCTCGGGCTTTACGGGGAATTTCACGACAATAAAAATCATCCGTCGATTCTACGTCATATGCCGGGCTCCGGCATATGACGATGCCGGGTGGAGCCGCAGGTCAGGGCGGTGCGGGCGGTGCCGGATTCGCCCGGATCGGTGCAAGTCCGGGGTCAGCCCGGCGCGTTCCCGGGAGCGGCCCGGTGACGGTTCAAGGCCCGGTGGGCGTCGGCGACGAGGGTACGTACGATCTCCGCCGCCGGCCGCACCTCGTGGACAAGACCCGCGCTCTGCCCGGCGTAGAGCGCCAGGGCCTCCGCTCGCCCCGTCATGTCCCGGGTGGGCGCCACGTCGGCGTACCGCGCCACGCTCCCGCCGCCGGCGAGGTGCGCGAGGACGTCCCGCTCTCCCGGCCGTGCCCCGGGCGCAGGCCGGCCCGCCGCCTCCCAGTCGCGCACGGTGCTGTTGCGCAGCGCGCGGTGCGGGGCGCCAGGCCACCCCTTGTCGAAGACGATGCCGTGGACGGTGTCGGTCTCCCGGGCAGCCGCCACCTCTTCCCGGTAGACGTCCGCGCTGGACGCCTCTTCCGCGAGCAGGAAACGGGTGCCGATCCAGGCGGCGTCGGCGCCGAGCGCCAGCACGGCGGCCAGGCCGCGGCCGTCCGCGATCCCGCCGGCGGCGATGACCGGAACCGGCGCCACCTCGTCGACCACCGCGGGAATCAGCGGGAGCGTGGCGACCTCGCCCCGGACGTGCCCGCCGGCCTCCCAGCCCTGGGCGACGACGGCGTCCACCCCCGCGTCGACGGCCCGCCTCGCCTCCGCGGCGGACGCCACCGTGTGCACGTGGAGCGCGCCCGCCCGGTGGATGCGCGCGGTCATCGGCGCGGGGTCGCCCCAGAACGTCGAGATGATCCGGACGCCCTCGTCCAGACACTGCGCGAGCCGTTCCCGCTGCGGCCAGTGGAGGATCAGGTTGGCGGCGAAGGGATGCGAGGTCAGTTCCCTGGTGCGGCGGATCCGTTCCCGTAGCGCGGCGCGGTCGTCCCAACTGGCCGCGAGGGTGCCGAGGCCGCCCGCCTCGCTGACGGCCGCCGCCAGGGCCGGCACGCAGGGGCCGCCGATCGGGGCCTGGACCACGGGGACCGTGATGCCGGCCAGTGCGCAGAACGGGGTGCGTAATGCCGCGGGCGGGGGAGTGGACACGTGCGCCTCGATTCTCTGTCGTCGGTCGGTATGTCCTGGATGCCGCCCGGAGTCAGCTCCGTGCGGTCTTGGCCTCGCTGCCGTCGGTGACCGGTACGTCGAGGGGGCGGGCCAGACCCGCCACGCCCTCGTCCAGGCGCTGGAGATGGCGCAGCACGCGGAAGGCCACCGAGCCGGACGGCGGTGTCGCGGCGCCGTCGCCCTTGAGCATCGAAGCGATGCTGGCGCCGGACTCGACCTCGCCGCCGATCGTGTCCTCCCTGACATGCGCGGCGATCACCTCGATGTTGTGGGCGATGCGCAGTCCGGCCCGCTCCAGGCGCGGGTCGGCCGCGATGTTCTTGCTGTACGGCACCAACTCGGCCGTCGCCGCCAGGGATCGGGCGTGGTACGCGCAGGTCTCCAGCAGCGCCACCAGGTAGCGGGCGGTCTGCCGTCGGCCGCGCAGCGGGGTGATCGGATGCGTCAACGGCTTGGTGGAGGCGCGCAGCTCGTCCAGCGCGGTGTCCAGGTCCCGTGCCCTGCCCAGCAGATCGGAAGCGGGCCCGCCGCACAGCTGCTCCACCGCCGCCGACACCACGTCGCCCAGCCGGTCGAGTACGGTGCCGAGCAGCTCGTCGGTGCGCCGGTCGGTGTGCACCGGCAGCACCAGCACCGCCGCGATGATCCCGCAGACGGCGCCCAGTGCGGTCTCCTCGATGCGCAGTACCAGCACGTCGAGGCTGTAGGTGTTCAGCAGCGTGTAGAGCAGCCCCAGCATCGCCGTGACGAAGAAGGACATCAGCGCGTACGACAGGGGCGCGGTGAAGAACATCGCGAAGATGAACAGCAGGACGAGGGCGAACGCGACCCAGGTGTGGTTGCCGACCAGACCTGCGAGCCCGACACCTGCGACCACCCCGACCACCGTGCCGATCAGCCTGCGGTAGCCCTTGACCAGGATCTCGCCGGTGGACGCGGTGTTGAGGAAGACCACCCAGCAGGTCAGCACCGCCCAATACCAGCGCTGCTCGGAGAGGAACTCGCCGCCGATGATGGCCAGCACCGAGCCCACCGAGACCTGGAACGCGGCCCTGGTGGTGAGGCGTTGCAGCCCGGTGCGGTCGTCCTCTGCGGGCTCGTCGGGAGCGGCGAGCGCGACGTCCTCCGCGTCGAACTCCTCGCGGGAGAGGGTGGTTGCCGGGGTGTCATCGGATTCGTCCTGCGGCCCGTCCAGCGCGAGCCGCAGACCCAGGACGGAGCGGGCCGCTTCGCCGAGCCCGCGGAAGACGTCCTGGACGGCGGTCGACGCGCGCGGCAGCTTCTCCTCGTCGCGGTAGCCCAGCAGCCTGTTGCGGACGTGGGCCACGCCGGAGCCCTGTCCCGCGGATGCGGGGCGCGACACCAGCAGGTGCAGGGCGTTGAGGTCGCGGCGGAGCGTGACGGTCGTGTCGTCCTCGACCGTGAACAGGTCTCCGGTGGCGGGTACGGGCGCGTGCGGCAGGTGGAGGGTGAGGGTGTCGGCGCGCTCGGCGCTGCGGGCGTTCAGCAGCAGCATGCCGAGCCGTTCCGTGGCGATCTCGGCGTCCGCGACGCGTCGTTGCAGCAGCGCGGCGGTGGCCTCGTCGCGGGTGCCGTCCTCCAGGCGGCTCTGGATCATCAGCGCCGCCTCGTGCAGCCGGGCGGTGCGCCGCCGCAGGTCGTCGAGGACCTTGTCCATCTGCTCGGGTTCGGCGTCCAGCAGCTCTATCTGGCCCGCCACGAGCTGCGCGAGCCGGGCCCTGAACGCGTCGCGCAGCCGCTTCAGGATGCGTTGCGGGGTCTCCGGTATGACGGCGAACCGCACGACGGCGCTGCACGCGAAGGCGAGGGCGAGCGTCAGGTACAGCACGGGCAGTGCGGACACCGAGGCGCCCACGAACAGGGAGATGAAGTAGATCTGGAAGCCGATCAGGCCCAGCGCGGTGCCGCGGTCGCCGAACCTGCGGCTGTAGACGGCGCCGAAGATCAAGGCCACGAAGAACGCGTCGCCCGCGATGATCCGGTGGTTCAGCAGCGACCCGAGGGACATCGCGGCCAGCGCCACCGGCAGGCCGAGCCCGAGGGTCACCGCCTGGCCGCGTACGTCCTTCTCCTTGATGGCGAAGGTCGACACCATGGCCGCCATCGCGCCCGCGACCATCAGCTTGACGTCGGTGTCGAGCAGGGCGAGGGCGACGAGGGTGAGACCGATCGCGGACACCGTCCGCAGTCCCGCCATCAGCCGCAGCAGACCGGGGTCGGACGCCGAGAAGCGATCCCACGTGCCGGTCCAGACCCGCCGTGTCACTGCCTTCACGCTGCCGGACTCTCCTGATCGCGCCATGATCCTCGGACGCCTCAGCATCCCATGAGCACTCCCCGCGGGGCGAGTGTGTTCGGGTGGCGGACCGGTGTGCGCGGGGCGGAGGGGCCCGACGGGGGGGGGTCAGGGAGCGGGGCAGTGGGCCGGCGTGGGACGTGACGCGTCCCGGATCAGCGCCTCGTTCGCCGCCTTCAGCCGTTTCACGTCGGGTTTGACCACTCTGCGGTCGTACGTCAGCAGGCCGTTCAACTCGCCCTCGACATCGGTGATCTGTGTGTAGACGGCACCGTTGCCGCCCTGGCAGGCCAGCTTGCGGACCTCGCCGAGCCGTGCCAGGTAGTCGTCCGTGTACGTCGCCGGATCCACGTCGACGTACGACTGCTGGACGGCCCAGGCGTGTCCCGGCACCGCGAGGCCGAGGCCGCCGTACTCGCCGCTGACCCGGGCCCGTTTGCCGTCGGACGCGGGCAGTTGGGCGCCCGGGTAGGCGTGGGCGTCGGCGATGTCGCCGTTGCCGCCGTCGACGGCGCCGCAGCAGTTGATGCCGCTCATGTTGTCGACCGGGCGGGTCGGATCCCAGCGCTTGGCCAGGCCGGCGACGCGGGCCGGGTCGTACTGTCCCCAGCCCTCGTTGAAGGTGACCCACATGGCGATCGAGGGGCTGCTGCGGTGCTGGTCGATCATCGCCTTCAGCTCGTGCTCGTACTCGGCGCGTGCGGCGGTGTCCGGGGTGCGGCTCATCGCGGGCATGTCCTGCCAGACCAGCAGGCCCAGCTTGTCGGCCCAGTAGTACCAGCGGTCGGGCTCGGCCTTGATGTGCTTGCGGACGGAGTTGAAGCCCATCTTCTTGTGCATCGTCAGGTCGTGGGCGAGCGCGTCGTCGGTCGGCGCGGTGTGCAGCCCGTCGGGCCAGAAGCCCTGGTCGAGGGTGGCCATCAGGAAGGTGGGCTTCCCGTTGACGAGGGTGCGCGGGGTGCCGTTGACCTTCTCGACGCCCACCGAGCGCATCCCGAAGTAGCTGCCGACCCGGTCGTGTCCGATGCCGGCCTCGAGTCCGTAGAGGAACGGGTCGCCGGGCGACCACAGATGGGGGTCGGGGATCTTCAGCCGCAGTGGCTCGCCGGTGCGTCCGTGCGCCGTGGCGACCTTCTTCTTCCCGTCGTAGGCGGTGGCGGTGAACGGCACCCCGGCGCGTACGCCGCGCGCCTCGACGGTCAGTGTGCGGTGCGCGACGTCGGGGGTGAGCGTGAGGGAGTCGGCGTGGTCGGCGGCCACCGGCTCCATCCACACGGTCTGCCAGATGCCGGACGACGGGGTGTACCAGATGCCGCTGGGGTCCTTGCGCTGCTTGCCGACCGGCGGGTTGGGGCCGCCCGGCCCGTCGGTCGGGTCGTGGACGCCGACGATCAGCTCCTGGGTGCGGCCGGGCTTGAGCGCGTCGGTGACGTCGGCGCCGAACCTGTCGTACCCGCCCCGGTGGGCGGCGACCTTCGTGCCGTTGACGTACACGGTGGACTGCCAGTCGACGGCATCGAAGTTGAGGCGCAGCCGCGTGCCGCCGCCGACGTGCCAGCCATCGGGGACGGTGAAGGTGCGGCGGTACCACATGCGGTCCTCGTGCCGCTCGATGCCGGAGAGCTGGGACTCGACGGGGTAGGGCACCAGGATCTTCTCGCCGAGCCGCTTGCCGACCGGCGGCGCCTCGCCCGCCTTGGCTGCGGCGAACTGCCAGCTGCCGTTGAGGTTCTGCCAGGCGTCGCGGGTGAGCTGCGGGCGCGGATACTCGGGGTGTGCGTTGTCAGGTCCGACCTTGTCGGCCCAGCGCGTCCGCAGTTCGTGCTCCGACGTGTTGGGGCCGCTCGCCCAGAAGGACCCGACGGCCTTGCCGTCGCCGCCGGTCAGGCCGCCCTTGCCGTCGTAGCGCAGCTCGGCGGTGCCCGCGGCGCCGCCGCCCTTCTTGCCGACGACGGGTTCCTTCAGTCCGACGAACAGGACGCGCGGGTCCTTCGGGTCGGCCGTGACCTCGCCCAGCGGCCAGGTGGCGCCACCGATGACGGCCTTCAGATGACCGGCGAGGCCGGCCGGGGGCGCCGCGACGGGCCGCGCGAAGTCGAGCTTGAGCCGGCGGCCGTCCCGGAGCACGGTCGCGGCCACGGCGCCGTCGTAGTCGTAGCCGTCCGGGAGGCGGAACGCCGACGACGGGACGGCCTTTTTGGCCTCGCCGGGTTCGGTCCAGCGCAGGTGCAGGTTGGAGCCGCCGAAGTGCTCGAAGTACTCGATCTTGAGGTCGTGGGCGGTGCCTGCGGTCAACTGCACGGGCCGGGAGGTCTGTTCCTTGTCCCAGTCGTCGACCCAGTGGTCGATGGTGAGCTTGCCGTCCACCCACAGCCGGAACCCGTTGTCGCCGCTCATCGAGAAGGTCGTGGGCCCCGACTTCTCCGGTACGACCTTGCCGGTCCAGCGGACGCTGGTGTCGTCGTCCTGGCCGGTGGCGTACCGGAGCCGGGAGTCCAGGCTGGCGAAGTCGATGTCCGGGTCGAAGCCGGTGGCCTTGAGCGTGTGGAGGTCGAAGGCGCCCGGCGCGGACTGGGTGTAGTACTCGCCCTTCAGCCCGTGGGGCCCGTCCGCGTCGGCCGCCGTGGCCGCGGCAGGCACGGCGGACGCGGCGGGCGCAGCGGGCGCGCCGCACGCGCCGAGGCCGGCCAGGCCCAGCGCGGCGCCGAGCAGCAGCGCCAGGTGTCGTCCGGTTCGTCGGGTGCGCACGGGTCCTCCTCGGTACAGAAAGGGCGGCTCGTCACCGGCACGGACGGCGCCCGGTGGTACGCCGCCGGTGCGCAGGGGAGGAGCTGCGGTGGGCATGACAGCACGCCGGCCGGAGCGCCGTCCAGGCCGTCCGGGGCAGGGTGTCCGGTACGGGCGGCCTCCCCCGGGTGGGCCCCACGGGCACCCGAGGACGGAGGATGGGGCCATGACTACGACACCCGAGCCGCCCGCCGGCCTCGACCTGCCCGCCTATTTCGACCGGATCGGTGTCGACCGGGACCAGGGCCCCGACCTCGGCTCACTGCGGCGCATCGTGGCCGCGCACGCGCAGACGATCGCGTTCGAGAACCTCAGCCCGTTCACCGGCCGGGAGGTCCCGCTCGATCAGGAAGCGCTGACGGCGAAACTGGTGCACGGCGGCAGGGGCGGCTACTGCTTCGAGCAGAACCTGCTGCTCAAGGGTGTCCTGGACGCGCTCGGCCTGCGCACCACAGGACTCGGGGCGCGCGTGGTGTGGGGCCGCCCGGAAGGGGCCGCACCCGGGGCCCGTACGCACATGCTGCTGCGCGTCGAGCTTCCGCAGGGCCCGCACCTCGTCGACGTGGGGTTCGGCGGTGTGACGCTGACCGGCGTGCTCGCCCTGGAGCCCGGGACCGAACAGCCCACCCCGCACGAGCCGTTCCGCCTGATGCCCGACGGGCCGCACGGCTATGTGATGCAGGCCAGGGTCCGTGACACCTGGCGGCCGGTGTACACCTTCGACCTCGGCGAGCAGCTCCTGGCCGACTACCAGGTGAGCAACTACTACCTCTCCCACCACCCGGCCTCGCCGTTCACCTCAGGACTGATGGCGGCACGGCCCGCCGCCGACCGCCGCTACGCGCTCAACGGCGCCTCCTTCGCCGTGCACCACCTGGACGGGCCGACCGAACGGCGCACCCTGGACGGCCCGTCCGGGGTGCGCCGGGTCCTGGAGGAACACTTCCTGCTGGACCTGACGGGCCTGTCCGGTCTCGACGCCGCACTGGCCCGGCTGTTCTGAGCGCCGGCGGACGCCGTGCCCGGTCCGGCCGGGCGCCGGACCTCAGTCCACCTCGGGCAGCGCGTACTCGCTCATCGCGTCCATCAGCCAGCGCGCCAGATGGTCGGCGAACGAGGAGCGGGGCAGCAGGCGGTAGCTGTCGCCGCCGGTCTGCCAGAGGATGACGGGTACCGGCCCGACCAGGGTGCTGACCGCCTGCCCCCGGCCGAAGACCCGCGGATGCAGATCGAGGGGACAGCCCTTCTCCAGCACCTGCCGGGCGGCGGGGCCGCGCAGTTCCAGGACGGTGCGGTTCGCCGAGACGTCCACCACGGACCCCGGCTCCCCGGCGAGCGCGGCGGCCAGCTCCGCGGTGCGGGCGGGCGCTCCCGGCGGCGCGACGACCAGCCATTCGTCGGGCCCCAGCCACAGGGTGGTGCCGGAACCGGCGGACGCCGTACGGCCGCAGCGTGCGGGCAGGGCGGCGCCCAGCACCTTCTCGATCCGGACCGCGGCGGGCGAGGCGGGGTCGACGCGCAGGTTCACCATCACGGCACAGGGCCACTCGGCCAGTGCCACCGCGCGCGGCCCGGTGACCGTCGCGGCGCGCAGCGCTTCGGTGAGGTGCGCCAGCGGACTGCGGCGCAGCGCGGCAGGTCCGGTGGTGGAGAGGTCAGCCGTCACGCTTGGTCCCTTCGGGGTCGTAGAGCACGGGCGATGACACCTCGACGGGCACCAGCTCGTCACCGTGCACGGCGACGAGGGTGCTGCCGATCCGGTCGCGTCCCGCGGCGACCAGCGCCAGGGCGAACGGCCGGCCGAGCGCCGGGCTGTAGTAGCTGGAGGTGACGTGGCCGAGCATCGGCACGGGCCCGTCATCCGGTGTGACGGGCACGCCCCGGTCGATGATCTGGGTGCCTTCGGGCAGCCGGGTGCGGCCGTCGGCCGGCAGCAGCCCGACCAGGTGCTTGCGGTCCCCGCGTGCGGTGTCGGGCCGGGAGAAGGACCGCTTGCCGACGAAGTCCTTGAGCCGGGAGACGACCCAGGGCATGCCGGCGTCCTGCGGGGTGACCGTGCCGTCGGTGTCCTGGCCGACGATGATGAAGCCCTTCTCGGCGCGGAGCACGTGCATGGCCTCCGTGCCGTACGGGGTGATGCCGAAGGGGCGTCCCGCCTCTGCGACCTGTTCCCAGACGGCGTGGCCGTACCAGGCCGAGACGTTGATCTCGTAGGCGAGTTCACCGGAGAAGGAGATCCGGCAGACGCGGGCGGGCACGCCGGACGCCAGGGTGGTCTCGCGGAAGGCCATGAAGGGGAAGGCGTCGTTCGAGACGTCCAGTGCGGGGGCGAGGCGGGCGATGACGTCGCGGGAGCGGGGGCCGGCCACGGCGACGGTGGTCCACTGCTCGGTGACCGAGGTGCACACCACGTCGAGCTCCGGCCATTCGGTCTGCAGCCACTCCTCCAGCCAGTCGAGTACGGCGGCGGCGTTGCCGGTCGTGGTGGTCATGAAGTAGTGGTCGTCGGCGAGGCGGAGGGTGACGCCGTCGTCGAAGATCATGCCGTCCGGTGTGCACATCACGCCGTAGCGGGCGAGGCCGGGCTTCAGCTTCTTGAAGCCGTTGGTGTAGATGCGGTTGAGGAATTCCCCCGCGTCCGCGCCCCGTATCTCGATCTTGCCGAGGGTGGACGCGTCCATGAACGCCACCCCTTCCCGGGCCGCCCGGCACTCGCGGATCACCGCGCGGTCCATGTCCTCGCCGGGCCGCGGGTAGTAGCGGGGCCGCTTCCACTGGCCGACGTCCTCGAACACCGCGCCCTGCCCGACGTGCCAGTCGTGCACCGCCGTCCTGCGCTCCGGGTCGAAGAGCGCGCCCCGCTCGCGTCCTGCCAGCGCCGCGAAGGCCACGGGCGTGTAGGGCGCGCGGTAGGTGGTGGTGCCGAGCGCCCCGGGCGAACTCTCGCCGAGCAGCGTCCCGATGACCCCGATCGCGTTGACACCGGAGGTCTTGCCCTGGTCGTTGGCTGTGCCGAGCGAGGTGTAGCGCTTGACGTGCTCGGCGTCGCGCATGCCGGCGCCGGTGGAGCGCCGCATGTCGGCGACGGTGACGTCGCGTTGGAGGTCGACGAAGTGGGTGTCATCGCCGCCGTCGTCGCCGGGGATCAGCCACAGGGGCCGTACGGTCCACGGCCCGGCGGGTCCGGCCGCCCACGCGGGCGGAGCGTCCGGCGCCGGTGCCTCGGGGTGTCCGGCTGCCGCCGCCGCGCCGGCCCCCGCCCGCGCGCCGTCGGCCAGGCAGCCGGCGAGGTCGTAGATGCCGTGGGCGGCACCGGCCGACCGCTGGTCATCGACCGGTTCCCCGGGGACGAAGGCGGCGCGGTCCGCGTCCCAGCGCAGCGCGCCCTGCCGCTGGCTGTGCAGGTGCACCGCGGGGCTCCAGCCGCCGGACACCGCCAGCAGATCGCAGTCGTAGGACCGGCCGGGTCCGGTGGTCCCGCCCCCGTCGTCCAGTGCGCGGACGGTGACGCCGGTGAGCCGGGGCGCGCCCGCGGTATCGGTCACGGCGCTCGCGGTACGCACCGGAACGCCGGTCGAAGCGGTGAACTCGGCTGCCCTGGCGGAGAGTTGAGGTCTCGCATCGATGACGGCCGCGACGGTGACACCGGCCGTGTGCAGGTCGGCGGCGGTGTCGTAGGCGCTGTCGTTGGTGGTGGCGACCACGGCCCGCGAGCCGGGCGCCACCGCGTAGCGGTTGACGTAGGTGCGCACCGCCGACGCCAGCATCACGCCGGGCCGGTCGTTGCCCGCGCACACCAGCGGCCGTTCGTGGGCGCCGGTCGCCAGGACCACCTGGCGGGCCCTGATGTGCCACAGCCGCTGCCGCGAGACCCCGGCCGGCGCGTCCGCGCCGAGGTGGTCGGTGCGCCGCTGCACGGCCAGCACGTAGTTGCCGTCGTACGAGCCGAAGGCGCTGGTGCGGGTGAGGACCCGGGTCTCCGGTGCGGCGTCCAGCGCGGCGCGGGTCGCGGTGGCCCAGGCGCGGGCGGACTCGCCGGAGCCCGCGCCTTCGGAGAGCAACGACCCGCCGGTCTCCGGCTGTTCGTCGATGAGGACGACCCGGGCACCGGCTCCGGTCGCCGCCGTGGCCGCCGCGAGTCCCGCCGGTCCCGCGCCGATGACCAGGACGTCGGTGTGCACATACTTCTTGTCGTAGACCGCGGTGTCCGGCGTCGGGTCCAGCCTGCCGCGGCCGGAGAGCGTGGTGGCGGCAAGGCCGTCGTACAGCTCGACGGTGGTGGCAGGCAGCATCCCCTCCGAGCAGGGACCGGCCAGCTGGAGAAGGGCGTTGGGCTCCTCCACGCCCGCGGCGACGATGCCGCGCGGGCGCCCGCGGTACAGGGAGGGCGCCACCTCGATGACGCCGCCCGCGAGCATCGCGGAGGCGACGGTGTCGCCCGGGTGGCCGGTCAGCTCGCGCCCGTCGAGGGTGAAGCGCAGCGTGGTGCTCCGGTCGATCAGGCCGCCGTGCGGCAGCCGGTGGTGCTGCTCGGTCATCGGTTCCCTCCGGAGGGTGCGGACGCCGGGGTGTCACCCGGGGACGGTGCTGCGGCGGATGGCGGTGCGGCCTGCGGCCGGTCGTCGGGCGGTGCGGCGGGCCGCGCCTCGTGCAGCCGGTAGGTGGCCAGGATCCGGTAACTCGCGGTGTCCCGCAGGGCGTTGAACCAGCGGCGGCAGCCGGTGGCGTGCATCCACCGCTCGGCGAAGGGCCCCTTGGGGTTGTCGCGGTAGAAGACGTAGTCGGCCCACTGCCGGTCGTCGAGGGCCGCGGGGTCGGCGGGGTGGGGGACATGGGCCTGGCCCCCGTAGTGGAACTCGGTCTCGTCGCGCGGACCGCACCAGGGGCATGTCAGGAGGAGCACGGTGACCTTCTCTCAGTGGGCCACGGCCGCGGCGCCGTGTTCGTCGATGAGCGCTCCCGTGGTGAACCGTTCGAGGGCGAAGGGTGCGTTGAGCGGGTGCGGGGCGCCGGTGGCGAGGGTGTGCGCGAAGGTCCAGCCGGCCGCCGGGGTGGCCTTGAAACCCCCGGTACCCCAGCCGCAGTTGACGAACAGACCGTCGACGGGGGTGGCGCCGATGACCGGCGAGGCGTCCGGGGTGACGTCCACGATCCCGCCCCAGGTGCGCAGCACATGCGCGCGGGCGAAGACCGGGAACAGCTCGACGGCCGCCGCCATCTGCTGCTCGATGACGTGGAACGCGCCGCGCTGCCCGTACCCGTTGTACGCGTCGACCCCCGCGCCCATCACCAGCTCGCCCTTGTGCGCCTGCGAGACGTACACATGCACGTGGTTGGACATGACCACGGTCGGATGGACCGGCTCGTGCAGTTCGGAGACCAGCGCCTGGAGCGGGTGGGACTGCACCGGCAGCCGGAACCCGGCCAGTTCGGCCAGCACACTGCTGTGCCCGGCGGCGGCGAGACCGACCCGCCCGGCGTGGATGCGGCCCCGGGTGGTCTCGACGCCGGTGACCCGGTTCCCGTCCTTCAGGAAGCCGGTGACCTCGCACCCCTGGATGAGGTCGACCCCCAGCTCGTCGGCGCGCCGGGCCAGCGCCCAGGCCACGTGGTCGTGCTTGGCGATGCCGGCCCGCGGCTGGTAGGTGCCGCCGAGCACGGGATAGCGGGTGTCGGGTGAGGTGTTGAGGATCGGGCAGACCTCGGCGATCTCGTCGGGGCTGAGCCACACGGAGTCGATGCCGTTGAGCCGGTTGGCGTTGGCCCTGCGGGTGCCCTCCCGTACGTCCTGGAGGGTGTGCGCGAGGTTGAGGACGCCGCGCTGGCTGAAGAGGAAGTCGTAGTCCAGCTCGTCGGGCAGCCCCTCCCACAGCTTCAGCGCGTGCTCGTAGAGTGCCGCGCTCTCGTCCCAGAGGTAGTTGGAACGGATGATCGTGGTGTTGCGGGCCATGTTGCCGCCCGCCAGCCAGCCCTTCTCCAGGACGGCGACGTTCGTGATGCCGTGCACCGACGCGAGGTAGTAGGCGGTGGCGAGTCCGTGCCCGCCGCCGCCGACGATGACGACGTCGTAGGAGGAGCGGGGCTCGGGATTGCGCCAGAGGTGCTCGGGGTGCTCGGGGAGGGGCTCGGTGCTCATCCGGCGGATCCCTTCAGGTCGTGCGCGGGGGCGGAGAGGTGGTCGTAGAGCGGGAACGCCTTGGCGAGCGCCGCGACGCGGTCGCGCAGTGCGGCGGCACGCGCCTGGCTCAACTCCCGGTGGTGCGCGTCCGGATCGCCCATCAGGGCCTGCGCGATGAGGTCGGAGACCTCGCGGAACTCCTCGGCGCGAAAGCCCCGGGCCGCCAGTGCGGGGGTGCCGATGCGCAGCCCCGACGACACCATCGGGGGCCGCGGGTCGAAGGGCACCGCGTTGCGGTTGACGGTGATGCCGATGCGGTGCAGCCGGTCCTCGGCCTGTTGGCCGTCCAGCGTGGAGTTGCGCAGGTCGACGAGGACGAGATGGACCTCGGTGCCGCCGGTGAGCACGGAGAGACCCGCCTCGGCGGCGTCGTCGGCCAGCAGCCGTCCCGCCAGCGCCCGCGCGCCGTCCAGGGTGCGCTGCTGGCGCTCGCGGAACGAGGGCGTTGCGGCGATGCCCAGGGCGACCGCCTTCGCCGCGATCACGTGCTCCAGGGGCCCGCCCTGCTGGCCGGGGAACACCGCGCTGTTGATCTTCTTGGCGAGCCCGGCCCGGCTCAGGATCAGCCCGCCGCGCGGTCCGCCCAGCGTCTTGTGCGTGGTGGTGGTCACCACGTCCGCGTACGGCACGGGACTGGGGTGCAGACCGGCGGCGACCAGACCCGCGAAGTGGGCCATGTCCACCAGCAGATACGCGCCGACCTCGTCCGCGATCCGGCGGAAGGCGGCGAAGTCGAGCTGCCGCGGGTAGGCCGACCAGCCCGCCACGATCATCTTCGGCCGGTGCTGCCTGGCCAGCCTCTCCACCTCCTCCATGTCGACCCGCAGATCGGACGCGCGGACGTGGTACGGGACGACGTCGTAGAGCCGGCCGGAGAAGTTGAGGCGCATCCCGTGCGTGAGGTGTCCGCCGTGCGCCAGGTCCAGGCCGAGCAGGGTGTCGCCGGGATCGAGGAGCGCGGCCATGGCGGCGGCGTTGGCCTGCGCGCCGGAGTGCGGCTGCACGTTGACCGCATCGGCGCCGAAGAGTTCCTTGGCGCGGGCGATGGCGAGGCGTTCGATGACGTCGACGTGCTCGCAGCCGCCGTAGTAGCGGCGGCCCGGGTAGCCCTCGGCGTACTTGTTGGTGAGGGGCGATCCCTGGGCCTGCATCACCGCCGCCGGAGCGAAGTTCTCCGACGCGATCATTTCGAGGGTCGACTGCTGGCGGTCCAGTTCGGCGTCGATCGCCGCGGCGACCTCGGGGTCGAGGGTGCTCAGCGGGAGGGAGAGGTGGGAGGCGTCCGTGGTGACCGAAGAGTTCGCTGGCATCTGCGCACCGTCCTAAAATGCGTCTGACGAGCAACTGATATATCAGAAGCTTGCGGTAACGTATGGGAGTCAACGGAACAGGTCAAGGGGGCCGGATGAAGCGCACGGAGCCGGGAGTTGAGGAGATCTCGCTCGCCGAGCGCGCCTACCGCACCATCCGCGACCGGCTCGTGATGCTGGAGATCCGCCCGGGAGCCCCGATCAGCGAGGACCAGCTGGCACAGTCCATCGGGCTCGGCCGCACCCCGGTCCGCGAGGCGCTCAAGCGCCTCCAGTACGAACGGCTGATCGCCACCTACCCGCGGCGCGGCACCTTCGCCACCGAGGTCAACATCACGGACCTGGCCCATATATCCGAGGTGCGCCGCCAGTTGGAGCCGATGGCCGCAGCGCAGGCCGCCCGACGCGCCACGGACGGCCACCGGGCCGCCCTCACCGCCCTCCTCGAAGAGCTGGAGGACGGCACCGCCCAGCAGCGCAGCGCCGAGACGCTGATGCGCCTCGACCTCCAGGTCCACCGCGCCGTGTACGCCGCGACCCGCAACCCGTACCTCGAAGACACCCTCGTGCACTACGACAACCTGGCGACCCGGGTGTGGTGCCTCTTCGTCGACCGGCTGCCGGGCATGGCGGGACACATCGGCGAGCACGGCCCGCTGCTGCGCGCCGTCATCGCCGGTGACGCGGACAAGGCGGCCGAACTCGCCGACAGTCACGTCGACGGCTTCGAGCGGGCCATCCGCGCCGCCATCTGACCCCCGCCGCGCCACCTGGAGCCCGCCCAACGGCCCATCCGCATACCCTGCTTGACGCCGCGTCACCGTTTCGTCAAGAAGGAGCCGCCCGATGCCCAGGTCCCTCGCCGCCGTACTGCGCGCCGCCCGCACGCCCCTGTCCGTCGAGTCCGTCGACGTGGAGGCGCCGCGCGACGACGAGGTGCTGGTCAAGGTGACCGCGTCCGGCGTCTGCCACACCGACCTCGGGGTGATGGCGACCGCCGAGCCGGACCGGCTGCCGCTGATCCTGGGGCACGAAGGGGCCGGCGTGGTGGAGCAGGTCGGCGCGTCCGTCACCGAGGTGGCGGTCGGCGACCACGTCGTGCTCAGCTACGCCTACTGCGGTGAGTGCGACCGCTGCAAGGCAGGACGGTTCGTCCACTGCCGCAACATGACGGCGCTGAACTTCGGCGGTGCCCGCGCCGACGGCACCACCGCGTACCGCGCCGAAGGCGAGCCGGTGCGCGGCCACTTCTTCGGCCAGTCGTCGTGGGCGGCGCACGTGGTGACCACACCGCGCAACGTCGTGAAGGTGGACCGCGACCTGCCGCTCGAACTGCTGGGCCCGCTGGGGTGCGGGATCCAGACCGGCGCCGGAGCGGTGCTCAACACCCTGGACCCGGCGCCCGGCAGCTCGCTCGCCGTCTTCGGTGCGGGCTCGGTCGGCCTCTCGGCCGTCATGGCGGCGAAGGTGGCGGGCTGTGCGACCGTCATCGCCGTCGACCCGCTGGAGAGCCGCCGCGCGCTGGCCGCGGAACTGGGCGCCACGCACGTCATCGACCCCGCGGACGAGGACCCCGCGGCTGCCGTCGTACGGATCACCGGCGGCGGTGCGGACCACGCGGTCGAGTGCATCGGCATCCCCGCGGTCGTACGCCAGGCGCTGGAGTCCCTGACCGTGCCCGGCGTCTGCGCCACGGTCGGATTCCAGGGTGCCGCCAATGACATCACCATCGACCAGGGTCATTTGCTCCTCGGCCGTTCGCTGATCGGCGTCGTCGAGGGCGATGCCGACCCGCACACCTTCATCCCGCGGCTGATCTCGCTCCACCGCGAAGGCAGGTTCCCGTTCGACCGGCTCGTCGAGGTATTCCCCCTCGACGAGATCAACGAGGCGATCGACGCGGCACATCACGGAAAGGTCACCAAAGCGGTGGTCAAGTTCCCGTCGTGACGCACTGCCGGTGACGGAATTCCACCGGGGATACCAGGATGTGAGGAAGTGCCACCCATAGGACGACGCTTCGGCGGCCGGAAGCGGAGGATAATCATGCAGCGGGTGTGCATCCATACGCCCGCCTCATGCGTCTCATGGGCAAACGGGCATCCTCATGTGCCCGTCCTGTAAAGGGTATTTGGAGCATTTATCTTGAAAATCGCAAATAGGGGCATGAAGCGCACCTCCGCGGTCGTCGTCACCGCGGGCGCTGTCCTGTCCGCCGGAGTGTTCGCCGCTCCGGCGCAGGCCGCCACCGTCAAGGCGCCGTCGATCGCCGCCAAGGGCGGCTTCGTCATGAACAACGGCTCGGGGAAGACCCTCTTCACCAAGGCCGCTGACACCCGGCGTTCGACCGGCTCCACCACCAAGATCATGACCGCTCGGGTGGTGCTCGGCCAGAAGAACCTCAACCTGAACTCCAAGGTCACGATCCAGAAGGCGTACAGCGACTACATCGTCTCGAAGGGCGCGTCCTCGGCGCGCCTCATCGTCGGCGACAAGGTCACCGTCGGCCAGCTGCTGTACGGGCTGATGCTCCCGTCCGGCTGCGACGCGGCGTACGCGCTGGCCGACAAGTTCGGCAGCGGCTCCACCCGGGCCGCCCGGGTGAAGTCGTTCATCGGCAAGATGAACGCCACCGCCAAGAGCCTGGGCCTGAAGAACACGCACTTCGACTCGTTCGACGGCATCGGTCACGGCGCGAACTACTCGACGCCGCGCGACCTGACCAAGCTCGCCAGCAACACCATGAAGTACTCCACCTTCCGCAACGTCGTGAAGACGAAGTCGACGACGCAGAAGGTCACGATGAAGAGCGGTGGATACCGCAACATGTCGTGGACCAACACGAACACCCTGCTGGGCAGCTACAAGGGTGCCATCGGTCTGAAGACAGGATCGGGCCCGGAGGCCAAGTACTGCCTGGTCTTCGCCGCCACCCGTGGTGGCAAGACGGTCATCGGCACCGTCCTCACCTCCTCCTCGGTCGCCAACCGTACGGCGGACGCGAAGAAGCTGATGGACTACGGCTTCAAGAAGTAACGCAGCGGTACCCGGCAGGGGCCCGTCCGCGACCTCCGGGTGGCGGGCGGGCCCCTGTGCCGTGCAAGGCCGCTCCGGCACCAACATCCGTACGTTAGTGATCTGTTAGTCGTTCGGCAGCGCCACCCGGCAGTGTGGCGTGTGGGGGGAAACGAACGGGACGTCGCCGGCCGGATCTGTGTCCGGTTCCGCCGTCCGCGGCCGTCGCGCGCTGCGCGAGCCAGGCGCGGCACGGCACGGAACGGGCCCCCCGAAGCCGTGGCGTCGGTCGCTTCCCCCGTCCTGATACGGATTCGAGGAGATGATGACCATGCGTGGTCTGCGTACCGCCCTTATCGCCACCGCTGCCGTCGCGCTTGCCGGTGGGATGACCGCGGGTGTCGCGTCCGCCGCGACCACCGGCGCGTCCGCCGCCGGGGCCTGCCAGCCGGGGACGCTGAAGGTGACGACCACCGACGCGGGCGGCAACCAGGCGGGCATGAACCATGCGGGGACCTACCTGACGGTCAAGAACACCGGCAAGACCGCCTGCTCGTTCAGCGGCTATGCGGGCCTCGCCCTGGAGGGCAAGGGCCACACGGCCCTCAAGACCACGGCGCGGCACGGTGACACCTACTTCGCCAAGGACCCCGGAGTCCACAAGGTCACCTTGAAGCCGGGCCAGGCCGCCTACGCCGACCTGGTGTGGACCCACACCGGCGCCTCCACCGCCCACGCCAAGTACCTGCAGGTCTCCCCGACCGGCAGCAACTCGCACAGCGTCATCTCCTTCGACCAGGAAGTGGACAACGGCACGCTGTCCGTCACCGCCTGGTCGGCGAAGCTGCCGACTGCCTGATCCCTTTCACGGCTGCGGGCCGGCACCCCTTTTTGCGGGGTGTCGGCCCGCACCCTTTGCGGGAGTGCCGGCCCGCACCCAAGGAAAATGTCTGCGCGTCATCTTCCTTTTCCAGAACGGCAGTTCACTTAGGGAAGACAGGTAATCCGGGGTGAATTCCGACGCGCCGCCGCTCGGGAATTCCTCAACGCCCTTGCAGCGACTTGGCGTTGTCGCCGAACGTCCATCCCTTGGAACCGTCCCAGTTGATCGACCAGGCCATCAGCCCCTTCAGCCCGTTCCCGTACGTGCTCCACGCCTTCGACACCAGGTCCGGTGACATGTAGCCGCCCCCGGCGCCTGGCTGGGCCGGAAGTCCCGGGACCTGCTTGTCGTACGGGACCTTGATCGTGGTGCCCTGGACGACCAGTCCCTTGTCGAGGCAGTCGGTCTGGGCGGTGAACCCCTCGACGGTGCCGGCGGAGTACGAGTCGCCCGAGCACCCGTACATGCTGCCGTTGTAGTACTGCATGTTGAGCCACCACAGCCGGCCGTTGTCCGCGTACTTCTTCACGATGGGCAGGTACGCGCCCCAGATCGAGCCGTAGGTCACGCTGCCGCCGGTGACGTACGCCGTCTCGGGTGCCATCGTCAGGCCGAAGTTCGACGGCATCTTGCCGAGGATGCCGTCGATGATGCGGATGAGGTTGGACTGCGAGGGCGACAGCTTGTTGATGTCGCCGCTGCCGCTGAGTGCCGTCTCGATGTCGATGTCGATGCCGTCGAAGTGATACTTCTTCAGGATCGGCACGAGCGTCTCGACGAACCGGTCGGCGACGGTGCTGGAGCTGAGGTCGATGCCCGCCGTCGCGCCGCCGATGGACATCAGGACGGTGAGGCCGTCACTCTTCGCCTGACACATCTCCTCCGGCGTCGCGACCTTCACCGTGGAGTCCATCCCGTCCTCCCACAAGGCGGTGCCGTCCGAACGGACCACGGGGAAGGCGGCGTTGATGACGTTGTATCCGTGGTCGCGGATCCGCTTGTCGGTGATCGGGATCCAGCCCAGCGGCGGGTGCACGCCGTTCGACGCGCCGTCCCAGTTCTCCCAGTAGCCCTGGACGACCTTCCCTGTGGGCTTGGACTTGACCGCACAGGGGTCGTCCTTCGCCGCGTGCGGCGCACGCGCCGCCGAGGCGCTCGACGCGTACGCGGCGGGGGCGGGCGGGACTTGCGGGGCGCTCGGTGCCGCGGCGATCAGCAGGTGCGTGACGAAGGCCGTTGCCAGGCCGATTCCCAGCAGGTGTGACGTCCGACGTTTCATCCTGTGCTCCCTTCTTGCCATGGCGGGCCCGCGGCGCAGCCGCTGCGGTACCCGTGGGGGCATGGCGCGGGGTGGGTGGGTAGCGGCCACCGGTTGTCGCGCCGCGTCGCATGCCGGTCGGCCGGCCGGCGGTGGAGCGGTGAGGGGAGAGCGGGGGAGGGGGTGGCCTGGAGGCGTACGTGAGGTGACGCGGTGGCGCGCCACACCGTAAGTTGGTCCAGACCTGTCGTCAAGAGGTCTGGACCAACCTCGGGTGGAGGTGAGGTGCCGTAGGCGTGCTCACGGCACGGGTCAGACCCGGGTGGCCACCACCAGGCGGCAGCGCGGGCTGCCGTCCGCCCGCAGCCCCAGTTCCGGCAGGTCACGCAGGCGCACCGAGAAACCGGCCGCCACCAGCTCCGCCCGGACCTCCGTCAGCCGAAACGGCCGGTAGTACATGACGAAGGCCGGCCGCCACAGCAGATTGCGCACCCGCATCGCCGCGTCGAAGGCGGCCACGGCCCAGTAGAGCGAGCTTCCGGGGCGGGCGGGCGCCGCGAGCGGGAAGACGAACCTTCCGCCGGGCCGCAGCACGGAGCGCACCTGGGCGAACATGCCGGGCCACTCGCGCGGCAGGAAGTGCCCGAACGCCCCGAAGCTGACCGCCAGATCGAAGACAGGGCCGAACGGCAGGGCCCGCGCGTCGCCGCGCACCCAGTCCACCCGCGGCCCGTCATCGGCCACCGGCCGCGTACGCCGCGCCACCGCCAGCATCCCGGCGCTGAGGTCCGCGCCCACGGCCCGCTTCCGGCACACCTGCCGCAGTACGCCCGTCCCGGCGCCGGTTCCGCAGCAGACGTCCAGACCGCTGTCGAACGGCCCCAGTTCACGGAGGGCGGCAGCCGTGGCGTCGAGCACGGCGTCCGGCGTACGGAAGGGCGTGTGGTCGAACTTCGGGGCGAGCAGGTCGTAGCCGCGCTCCACCGACGACAGCGCCTGCACGGCCAGTTCGCGGAGCGTGGGACCTTCACGGGTGAACATGGCGGCCCAGCATACGGGTGCCCGGACCTGCGGGAGCGGGGAAGAACGGGGGCGAACGCGACGGGGGGACATGCGGATGCGGACGCCGCCGTCCTAGCCGCCCAGCACCTCCGTCAGGTCGTAGCGCACCGGCTCGGTCAGTTGCTCGTACGTGCACTGGCCGGGTTCGCGGTCCGGGCGCCAGCGGCGGAACTGGGCGGTGTGCCGGAAGCGGTCGCCCTGCATGTGGTCGTAGGCGACCTCGACGACCCGTTCGGGGCGCAGCGGCAGCCAGGACAGGTCCTTCTTGCCCGTCCACCGGCTCGGCCCGCCCGGCAACCGGCCCGTGGCCTGGGCCTCTTCGCTGGTCCACCGCTCCCACGGATGCCCTTCGACGGAGGGCATCAGCAGCGGTTCGAGCTCCGTCATCAGCTCCTGGCGCCGCCGCATGGGGAAGGAGGCGCAGACCCCGACGTGCTGGAGCCGGCCCGTGTCGTCGTAGAGCCCGAGGAGCAGGGAGCCGACCACGGGGCCGCTCTTGTGGTGGCGGATGCCGGCCACGACGCAGTCGGCGGTCCGCTCGTGCTTGACCTTGGTCATGACGCGCTCACCCGGCCGGTACGCCATGCCGGGAGGCTTGGCGACGATGCCGTCGAGCCCCGCGCCCTCGAAGCGGTCGAACCAGCTGCGGGCCAGGTCGAGATCGTCGGTGGCGGGTGCGGGGAAGACGGGCGCGGTGGCGTCGCGCAGCGCCGCGGTCAGCTCGCGGCGGCGGGCCTGCTGCGGCTGCGGCATCAGCGACGCGTCGCCCAGGGCGAGCAGGTCGAACGCCACGAAGCTGGCCGGGGTCACCTCCGCCAGATGACGGACCCGTGAGTCGGCCGGGTGGATGCGTTCCAGGAGCGCGTCGAAGTCCAGCCGGCCCTCGCGGGCGATCACGATCTCGCCGTCGAGTACGCAGCGCGGCGGGATCCGCTCGCGCAGCGCCGCGACCAGCTCGGGAAAGTAGCGGGTCAGCGGCTTCGCCGAACGGCTGCCCAGCTCGATCTCGTCCCCGTCACGGAAGACGATCGCCCGGAAGCCGTCCCACTTGGCCTCGTACTGCATACCGGGCGGGATGGCCGCGGCGGTCTTCGCCAGCATCGGGTGCACGGGGGGCATCACCGGAAGGTCCATGATCTTGATTGTGCGCGGGCGGGCCCGGCCACGCCCGCCGAGCCGCCGCCGCACAGGCGCCCGCCGACGCGCGCTGCCCGCGCGGGCGGCCTAGCGTGAAGTGCATGGCAGAGACGCTGGAGCTGACCGCGGGCGGCCGGACGGTGCGGGTGTCCCACCCGGACAAGGTCTACTTCCCCGAGCGCGGCTTCACCAAAGGGGACGTGGCTCGCTACTACCTGAGCGTCGGCGACGGCATCCTGCGCGCCCTCCGGGACCGCCCCACGACGCTCCAGCGGCACCCCGACGGCGTGGACGGCGAGTCCTTCTTCCAGAAGCGGGCGCCCAAGAACCTCCCCGACTGGATCCCCACCGGCCGGATCGCGTTCCCCAGTGGCCGCTACGCCGACGAGATCTGCCCCACCGAACCGGCGGCCGTGCTGTGGGCGGCGAACCTCGGGTGCCTGACGTTCCACCCCTGGCCGGTACGCCGCGGCGACACCGACCACCCGGACGAACTGCGCATCGACCTCGATCCGCAGCCGGGCACGGAGTACGCCGACGCGGTGCGGGCCGCCGTCGAACTCCGGGAGGTACTCGCCGAATTGGGCCTGACCGGCTGGCCCAAGACCTCCGGCGGCCGTGGCCTGCACGTCTTCGTGCCGATCGCCCCCGACTGGGTCTTCACGCAGGTACGGCGTTCGGCGATCGCCGTCGCCAGGGAGCTGGAGCGGCGGGCACCGGAGCGGATCACCACCGCGTGGTGGAAGGAGGAGCGCGGCGCCAAGATCTTCGTGGACTACAACCAGACCGCGCGGGACCGCACCATCGCCAGCGCCTACTCCGTACGCCCCTCCGCGCGCGCCCCGGTCTCCGCGCCGCTGCGCTGGGACGAGCTGACCCGCGCCGTGCCGGAGGACTTCGATCTGGCCACGATGCCGGCCAGGTTCGCGGAGGTCGGTGACGTGCACGCCGACATGGACGCGCACGCCTTCCGGCTGGACGCGGCGCTCGAACTGGCCGACCGCGACGAACGCGACCACGGCCTGGGGGACCTGCCCTATCCGCCGGAGCACCCGAAGGTGAAGGGCGAGCCGAAGCGGGTCCAGCCGAGCCGCGCCAAGAAGTAACCCGGGCCGCCCCGGCCGCCGTTGCCCCCGAGGCGCGCCGTACGGTCAGGAGGACCGGTCGGGCTGCCCGAGCCAGTCGTACGCGGCCTGTGCGGTGAACTGGTCCTGGCCGCCGTCGAAGCGCAGCCCGGCCGTCGCGAACGCCGGGTGGTCCGCGGAGCCCTCGACGTACGGGACGGCGATGCACCGCATGCCCGCCCGGTGCGCGGCCTGCGCGCCGGGCGGTGCGTCCTCCAGCACCACGCAGTCGCCCGGCTCGGCACCGATGCGGCGCGCGGCCTCCAGGAACACGTCGGGTTCCGGCTTGCCGTGCGCCACCTCTTCCGCCGAGACCAGGGTGGTCAGTTGAGCGTCGAGGCCGGTGCCCGCGAGGACCGTCTCGATGGCGGTCCGTGAGGAGCCGGACGCCACCGCCATCGGGTGCCCCGCGCCGTGCAGCCGCTCCACGAACGCGCGCATCTGCGGGAAGGCCCGGGTGTGCGCCCGCGCCAGCTCCAGATACGCATGGTTCTTCGCGGCCAGCAGCTCCTCGATCGGCGCGTCGATGCGGTACTCCCGCTTCAGCGTCAGCAGCGTCTCGCGGGTGCTGATGCCGATGAAGCGGGTGTGGTCTTCCCAGCTGAAGTCCGTCACGCCGTACCCGGCGAGCACCCGCCGCGCGGCTTCGAAGTAGTTCGGCTCGCTGTCCACCAGCGTCCCGTCCAGATCGAAGATCACCGGGACGGCGCGGGCGGACGGGGCGCGGGACGCGGAGAGGCTGGTCATGCCCTCCAGCATGCCAAGAACAGTCAGCGCCGGTATCTGCACCCCGGCCGGATCAGCGCGGCCCCGCGGCGTCCCCGACCGCCTCCACCAGCGGCAGCATCCGGTGCGGCACCCGCTCGCGCAGCGCCACCTCGGTACGGGTGCGCACCACACCCGGCAGGTTGATCAGCCGCTGGATCACGTCCTCCAGGTGCTCCGCGTCCCGCGCGACCACCCGGGCCAGCAGGTCCCCGCCGCCGGTCGTCGAGAACGCCTCGATGATCTGCGGCACCTCGGCCAGCGCGTCGGCGACCTCTTCCAGGTGCCCCTGCGTCACCTCGATGTGGACGAAGGCCAGCACCGGATGCTCCAGCGCGGCGGGCGAAAGCCGGGGCCCGTAGGCCGTGATGACCCCGTCCCGCTCCAGCCGGTCGAGCCGCGCCTGCACCGTGCCGCGGGCGACGCCCAGCAGCCGGGCGTACTCCCGCACGCTCGTGCGCGGCTGCTCCAGCAGCAGTCCGAGGATTCTCGCGTCGAGCGCGTCAACGGCCATGGCCCCACGGCCTCCTCACGGTCTTCACGGCCGGCCGGTCGGGCCGGAAAGTGTCCCGGTGACTGTACCAATGGCCCGCTGCTCGCGGATTTCTCCGGGCCGCAGGGCGTGCGGCCCTTCCGCAGCCGGTCTCTTTCCTGGCTCCATTCCAGGGTGAAACATGTAAAACAGTCACCTGGCATATGACCTGCATCACATTGACGTCGCTATCCCGCTGGGCTTCACTTTCCGCGACGGAGGAAAGGGGAAGTCATCGGATGCGTTATCGGGAAAATGTCGGTAAAGAATGCGGTAGCCCTTGCTCTGTCGTCGGAATTCCGTGTGAAGCTCAGTCGGTTCACCGTCCAACGGAGGTGCTGTCATGAAGCTCATCAACGCTCTCAAGCAGAGGATCAGGCCGGCGAAGAGCCTGAAGTCCTACGCGTGGTACGTCTGGTACTGACCGGCCCGCATCCCGTCTCCTCCTTCCGAGGGAACGGCTTTGACCTGGTAGTTCGACGAGCGGTTCGTGTCCGGCGGGGGTGCCCGCCCTCCCGCCGGACACGGCCTTTTCCTCCCTTGGATATTACCGACAGGTACCTGGAGATTGCCGATGTCTCTTTCCGGTACGGCCGCGAACTCCCGGTCCACGGTCTTCACGCCGAGAATCGAAGAGCTCTTCCGGAAATACCGCGGCGCGGACGTGTTCAGGCTGGAGCCCGACACCGTAGGAGTCGCCGGTCCCGCCCTGATCGATGAGGTGCTGCGCAGCCGTCCGGCCAACGATTTCGAGCGCCCGACGTTCAAACCGCTCCAGGGAAAAACCATCAGCCGCCCGGAATCATCGGCCGTCATGCGCGCGGTATCCCAGGACGTAAGGGCCGCACTGAACAAGCCCACCACCGACCCGGTCGATCTCGCCGGGGAATGGCCGCACACCGGCCACGTCTACCTGCGGGACCTGGTCTTCGGCCCCGATCCGTTCCGGCTGCGCGTGCTCATGGACCGCAGGCTGGAATGGACGCCGAAACTGACCTGGACGGTCATCGGTGCCGGGGCGGCGCTGCCAGGCGGCCCCGGGCCCGATGCCCCGGTGTCCCACCTGGCCGCACTCGCCGCAGCCGCCACCACCTACGGCGACCGCCGGCACGCGATGGGCCTCTACCGCCGGGCGGCGGCGCCGGTCTGCTTCACGGTCTCCGCCCTCGTCGCCAACGCGCTCTGGCTCGGCTCGCCCTTCCCCGCCGACGTGCCCAACCGGCACATCCTGCTGGAGTCACTCCGCCTGCTGCCGCCCTCGTGGAACCTGCTGCGGGTGGCGTCCCCCGAATTCGCGGCGCTCGACGACCGGATCGGCGCGACGGACGACGTCCTGATGCTGCCGCTGCTCAGCCACCGCGACCCCGGCATCTGGGACGACCCGGACGCCTTCCGCCCGGACCGCTGGAGCGGCGTCGACGCCGACAACCAGCCCGGCTACCTGCCCTTCGGCCACGCCAACGAACGCTGCTGGGGCCGGCACATGGTGATGCCGCTGGCCGAACGCCTCCTCGACCTGCTGCGCGAAGCGGACCTGGCGGTCAGCCCCGCACAGCGCACGGCACACGTACCGCTCGCCGGGCTGCTCGGCGTCTCCCGGATCCAGGTCACCCGGCGCTGAGGCCGGTGCCCCCGCGGTTGTGCACCCGCGCTCACGCGGCGGGCGGCGCCGCCAGGCCCGCCGGTGTCAGCCGCACCCGCACCGTACGGGGACCGCGGGTGAACACCCCGGTCTCGGCGGGCGCTTCGCCGTCCGCGAAGGACATCCGGGGGAACGCGTCGAGCAGTTGGTTCACCCCCACCTCCACCTCGCTCCTGGCCAGCAGCGCCCCCACGCAGAAGTGCCGTCCGAGGCCGAGCGCCAAGTGGTCGGCAGCGGCGCTGAAGGCGTTGTCCGCGGTGAGGTCGCCGCGGTGGATGTCGAACACCTCGGGCCTGGCGTAGCGCCGCTCGTCGCGGTTGGCGCTGCCGATGAGGCAGGTGACCGTGGCGCCGGCGGGCACGGTGCCGCCGCCGATGGTGACGTCAGCCGCGGGCTGCCGCATGATCATCTGGATCGGCGGGCTGAAGCGCAGCGTCTCGGCGAAGGCCACCGGCACCAGGCTGCGGTCCGCGCGCACCGCTGCCAACTGGCCGGGGTGGGCCAGCAGGTTGCGGAAGATCCCGGCGATGGCCTTGTCCGTGGTCTCGCCGCCGGCCGCGAGCAGCAGGCTGACGAACGCCGTGATGTCCTGGTCGCTCATCCGGGTGCCCTCGACCTCGGCGGTGCACAGCTCGGAGAGCAGGTCGTCGCCGGGCGCCGCGCGGCGCTCCTGGATGACCGGCCGGAGATAGGCGGCCAGTTCGTCGCGCGCCGCGAGCCCGGCGGCGGCGACGGCGGGATCCTGGGCCAGGTTGGCCAAGTACTCCACGACCGCCGAGTACCAGCCGTGGAAGCGGTCGTGGTCGGCGCGGTCGAGGCCGAGCATGTCGACGATGACGTTGACCGGGAACCGGGTGGCGAACCGCGCCACCAGATCGGCATCCGGTGCGTCACGGAACCCGTCGATCAGCTCCCGGGCATTGCGTTCGATCACCGGCAGGAACCTCTCCCGCAGCGCCCGCCCGCGGAACGCCGGCGCCACCAGGGCGCGGCGCACGGCGTGTTCCCGGCCGCTCATCTGCGGCAGCGTCCGGCCGCCGTGCGCGGGTTCGATCTGCCAGGCGTAGTTGTCGCTGGTGAACACCGGTTCGCGAAAGGCGCGTTGCAGGTCTTCGTACCGGGAGATCAGGTAGCTGCCGGTGCCCTCGTGGTGGTGGAGCGGGTAGTGGTCGCGCAGGATCCGGTACGCCGGATAGGGGTCGGCGTCGAACTCGGGGGAGAGGATGTCGGGCGGCGGCGGAACGGCGGTCACGGCACAACCTCGCTTATCCCAGGGGGAGTTCGGGCTCCGACGGCGGGGCTCCGACGCTAGGACACCGCGTCCGCGCCGTCCAGGGTGCCGGGCCGCCGCCCCGCCGCCCGCCGCGCCGGACGGACGCGAAGGCCCGCCGGCACGGAACGGGGCGGCGGGCCGGGCAGGTCAGGGGTAGGAGACGACGGTGGAGGGCACCGTCGATTCGCCTGACGTGGGGGCGCCGATGCCGTTGATCACGTGCTCGTACTGCCCCTTGCCGCCCAGCGAGACGACCAGCAGGTCGTGGAGCTTGATGCCGGGCTTGTCCGGCGCCTTGAAGCCGTGGCCCTGGCGGATCGACGGGTCCACGTTGTAGAAGCAGTAGCTGCCCAGGCCCCACCCCTCGTGGGTACTGACCTTGTCGGCGATGGCGTACGCGGCGAAGCCCTTGGTGTCGCCGTTCTGGATGGCGGCCTGATCGGGCGCGTCGTACGCCTTCTCGTTCTGGAAGAAGATGGTGCGGCCCTGCTCGCCGTGCCACTCCACGTCGTACTTGTTGAAGTGCTCGACGAACAGGCCGGTCGCCAGCACCCGGTCGCCGTTGACGCGGATGCCGTAGTCCGCTCTGTTGGTCTCCCAGCCCACACCGTCGCCGTGGTCGGCGCGCCAGATCCAGGTGTGGTCGATGACGGTGTCGTTGCTGTTGATCACCATGCTGGTCGTCGCCTTGCCGGGGCCCGCGCCGCCGATCCGTACGAACACGTCCTGCACGGTGGTCGGGTTGCCTGAGTGGTCGGACGAGGCGCCGTCGGGGCCGACTTCGAGCAGCGTGGCGGAGTTGACGGGACCGGCGTCGATCAGGAATCCGGCGAGCCGCACCCCGTCGACGTCCGCGACCTTCAGCGCGGTCACGCCGTTGTCAGGGACGATCGTGGCGTACCCCAGGCCGAGGACGACGGTGTTCGCGCGCCGCACATCGACGGGCCGGTCGACGTGGTGGATGCCGGGGGTGAGCAGCAGGTTCAGGCCCTGTTCCAGCGCGGCGTTCAGGGTCGCGGCATCGGTGCCGGGCTTGACGACGTAGAAGCGGTCCAGCGGCAGGGACTCGCCGCGCGGTGTGCCGCCGCCCCAGCTCGTCCCGCGCGCGTCGGTGCGCTTCTCGGGGACGAAGACCTTGTAGGTGTCGCCGTCCAGGTGGAGGAACGGCTTCTCGCGGGACACCGGGGTGGTGTCGAGGGTGGTGTAGGGCGGGTCGGGGAAGCCCTGCGCGGGTGCGCCCTCGACACCAGAGAACACCATGTTCCACACGGCGTTCTCCCAGCCGCCCACCGCGCTGTCGCGGGTGTACCACTGCTGTTGCGAGTACGGGCCGACGGTGCCGTCGATGCGGCTGTCGGCGATGTAGCCGCCGCTGGCCCAGCCGTAGCCGTCGGGCGACAGGTTAAGACCGCCCTTGACGTGCATCCGCCGGAACGGCGCCGCCTGGGCGACCGCCCACCGGTTGGTGCCGCTGACCGGCTTGAGGGCGAGGTTCTCCGCCGAGCGCCAGAAGTTCTGCGTCGCGTTGCCGTCGAACCAGCCCGCGTCCACGGTGACATCGCCGTTGATGGTCGTGTCGTCAGGCGACAGACCCAGGCCCGCGATCGAGGTGTAGAAGCCGAGCTGGGCGTTGAGCCCGTCGTAGGTGCCCGGCTTGAACAGGAGCGCATACCGTCCGGTGCCGAACTGGGCGGTCTCCTGCTTCTGGAAGATCTCGTCAAGTTTCGCCTGTATGCCAGGAGTTGACGGGTCGAAGACGAGGACGTTCGGGCCGAGATCGCCGCCGCCCGGCAGTGGACCTGCGGCGGGGGCACCGGTCCTGGAGGGTGCGGCGGCGGCCGTGGCCGACGAGTCCATGGTCAGCAGGCCGGTGGCGGGAAGTGCGGCGGCCAGCGAGGCGACAACGCGTCGGCGCGAGGGGCCCGATGCGGCTGCTGAAGTGGTGTCGGCAGGTGTGGGGGGTCGAGACATGGAAGCTCTCCTGCTTCAGGTAGTGAACGATTGACGTCCATGAGAGCGCTCTCTTGCCCCATGCATGTTCATGGTGTGAGGACATGACGTCAAGGCGGGCATCCGGTACGGGACGTTCACCGTGGTGTGAAATCCCCGCCGGGGTAAGGGTGTTGACCGATCGATGAGGCCGCTGACGCCGCCTCATCCGCTCCGGCCCGCCGCCGCTGCCCGCCAGCCGTCGATGGGCACCGTTCCGCGACGGTAACCGTTCTCGTCCAGCAGATGCCCGCTCAGCTTCACCGGCCACAGCGCCACCGCCCGGTCGCCGATGACGAGTCCCGGCGCCTTCCCGGTGACCCGGGTTTCCAGGCGCTGGACGTCGTCAACGGACCGCACCCAGGCGATGACCAGCAGATTGTGCCGCCCGGTGATCCCCGCGCACAGCCGGATGTCCCGCATCCCGGCGATCACCCGCGCGGTGTGCTCGACGGTGTCCGACGGCACCTGCGCCCACAGCACCGCCGCGACCGGCCGCTCCGACAGCGGACGGGCGATCTCGCACCGGATCTGCACCGCTCCGGAGCCGAGCAGCCGCTTGGTGCGCCGTCGCACGGTGTCCACGCTGGTGCCGCACGCGTCGGCGAGCGCGGTGTACGAGGCCCGCCCGTCCGCCGACAGCGCCACGATCAGCTTCCGGTCCAGCTCCGACAGCGCCGGGACTGCCGCCCGCTCCCGTGCCTGCCGCCCCTCCGACAGCTGCGCCACCTGAGCCGGGTCGAGCGCGCGCAGCCGCCACCGGCTGCCCTCCGTGTAGATGGCCCCGGCCAGTTGGGTACGCGCCGACGTGACACCCGGGAGCGAACCGAGCACCTGGGTGACCCACCGGGACAGGGCGCCCAGGTCGGTGGTCATGACCGTCAGGAGCAGGTCCCGGTCGCCGCTGACGTGCTCGACGGTGGACACCATCGGCTGCCGCGCCAACCGGTCGGCGACGTCGAGGAGTTGACCGTTGGCGCAGTCCACCTCGATGAACGCCAGGCAGCCCTCGCCGGCCGCCGCCAGGGCCGGCCCCGGATAGCAGCTGATCCAGGCCGCGCCCCGGGTGCTCAGCCGCTTCCAGCGGCGGGCCAGGGTGACCGCGTCCAGGCCGAGCACCTCGGCGATCTTGGCCCAGCCCGCCCGCGGGCTGATCTGGAGGGCGTGGACGAGAGCCGAGTCCGTGGCGTCCAGCCGGTCGAAATCCTGCATGAGAAGAACCCTAATGCGAGTTTCCTGCGGTTTCTGGCCGCCGCTGAGGCGGTGACTTCACCCTGGGGCAGGGCCGCCGCGTGACAGGGCGGCCACAACGAACGGAAGGTGGCATGAGGTGTCGGTACTGACGGACGCCGAGGAACTGCGGGACGACCTCGTCGCATTGCGGCGGTCCCTGCACCGGGAACCCGAACTCGGTCTGGAACTGCCCCGCACACAGGAAAAGGTGCTGGCCGCCCTGGACGGCCTGCCCCTGGAGATCACCCCGGGCAGGGGCATCGGCTCCGTGACGGCCGTGCTGCGGGGCGGCAGGCCCGGAGGCGCGGTGCTGCTCCGGGGGGACATGGACGCCCTGCCGGTGCAGGAAGCCTCCGGCGTCGACTACGCGTCCCGCATCGACGGGCGGATGCACGCCTGCGGCCACGACCTGCACACGGCCGGACTCGTCGGCGCCGCCCGGCTGTTGAGCGCACGGCGCGCGACGCTCCACGGCGACGTGGTGTTCATGTTCCAGCCCGGCGAGGAAGGCCACAACGGCGCCGGCCGGATGATCGAGGAGGGGGTGCTGGAGGCGGCGGGCACGCCCCTGGACGCCGCCTACGCGATTCACGTGTCGGCCAACCGCGTGCCGCAGGGCCTGGTCGTCAGCCGTCCCGGCACCGTGATGACCGCGTCCGACGTGCTGCGGGTGACCGTCAGGGGCCGGGGCGGCCACGGCTCGGAGCCGCACACCGCGGCCGACCCGGTGCCCGCCGCCTGCGAGATGGTGACGGCGATCCACAGCTGGACCAGCCGCACCTTCGACATCTTCGACCCCGTCGTGGTCTCCGTGGGCCGCTTCACGGCCGGCTCACAGCACAACGTCATCCCCGAGACCGCCACCTTCGATGCGACCGTCCGCAGTTACTCCGAGGCCCACCACGAGCGGCTCGCCGACGGCCTGCCCCGCCTGGTCAGGTCCATCGCCGCGGCCCACGGCCTGCACGCCGAGGTCGACTACGAGGTGCTCTACCCGGTCACCGTCAACGAGCCGGAGGAGACCGCCTTCGCGCTCGACACCGCCAGGGAACTCCTCGGCGAACGGGAGGTGTGGCTCTCCCCGCAGCCCGCGGGCGGCTCCGAGGACTTCTCGTTCGTCCTGCAACGGGTGCCTGGCGCCATGCTGTTGCTCGGCGCGGCACCCGAGGGCAGCGACCCGGCGGGCGCGCCGATGAACCATTCCCCGCACGCGGTGTTCGACGACGCGGTACTGCCCCGCCAGGCGGCCCTGCTCGCCGAACTCGCCGCCGGGCGCCTGGCCCGCACCGCGCGGACTCCTGCCGCAACTGCCATGGCAGGAACCGCCGTTGACCGGTGAGCGAAACCCCCGTTGCGCTTCCTATCGTGCTGTCGCGTACACCCGCCCCGCGAACTCCGCGATCTGCTCATCGCTGAGGTTCTTCGCGAGGTTGGCTTCCGTGATCATGCCGACCAGACGGTGACCGCCGGCCACGTCGATCACCGGCAGCCGCTTGATCTGGTGCGCTTCCATCGTGGCCAGCACCTCGGACGCGTCCGCCGCGGCGTCGATCCAGTACAGCGGCCCGTCCAGGGTTCCGGCCTGCACGGTCGCCGGGTCGATGCCCTCGGCGCAGCACTTGACGACGATGTCGCGGTCCGTGATCACGCCGCTGAGCTTGTTGTTGTCGCCGCAGATCGGCAGGCAGCCGACCTTCAGATCGCGCATCATCCGGGCCGCCTGGAGCAGCGATTCGTGCGCGCCGACGCACTGCACCCCGGCGGACATGATGTCCCGTGCCCGCAGCGTGCCGGCCATGTTGCCGGTCATGATTCCTCCCGCCTACGGAGTGTGGATCCCTCCCTTCGATGACACCACGGATGGACCCGCGCCGCTCCCGGGCCGGACGGGGGCAGGAAAGCATTGCGGACCGGCCGGGGGAGGGGGCACCCTGGCGCCATGTCCTACGTGCGGCTCGAAGCCTGGATCGGTGCGGAATGGCTGGAGGTCGACGCCGTCAGCGTCACGGTCATGGGCTCCGCGCTGACCCTCTCCTTCGAGCGCCAGCACTCCGAATCGGGGTACCGGGAGATGATCTGGGAGCCGCTGGAGAACTTTCTCCGGGAGTACGGTGACCAGCCGCTCGTCGTGGTGCCGCTGGGCAACAGCCTGCCGGTGATGTTCGGCCCCGGCGCCGCGGGCCCGTTCCGGCTGGCCGAATGGGCGGACGACTGACCGACAGGGCGACGCCGCCCACCGGATGCCGGTGGGCGGCGGGCCTCGGGCAGGGGCGTCAGGCCGACTCGTGCAGCCGGTGCAGCGACGCCACCAGCTTGTCCACCTCCTCGGCCGTGTTGTAGAGCGCGAGCGAAGCACGGGCCGCGCTCTGCACGCCGTAGTGGCCGAGGGCCGGCTGGGCGCAGTGGTGGCCGGCCCGTACGGCGATGCCGTCGCGGTCCAGCCAGGCCGCGATGTCCGACGGGTCGTGTCCCGCGAGGGTGAAGGTGAGCACGGCGATCCGGTCCGGCGCCGAGCCCAGCAGCTCAAGCCCTGGCACACCGGCCAGGGCTTGCTGCGCGTACTCCATCAGCGACGTCTCGTAGGCGGCGATGGCGTCCCGGTCGAAGGAGGTCAGCCAGTTCAGCGCCGACAGCAGGCCGACCACACCGGAGATGTGCCCGGTACCGGCCTCCAGGAGGTGGGGCACGGGCGCGAAGGTGGTCCCGTTGAAGCCGACCGAATCGATCATGTTGCCGCCGCCCTGCCACGGCGCCATGCCCGCCAGGACGTCCGGCTTGGCGTAGAGCGCGCCGATGCCCGTGGGGGCGAACAGCTTGTGCCCGGAGAACACGTAGAAGTCGGCGTCCAGGTCCTGCACATCGACGGGGAAGTGCGCCACCGCCTGCGCGCCGTCCACCAGCACCTTGGCGCCGTAACGGTGGGCGAGCGCGGTCATCTCACGGACCGGCGGTACGGTGCCCAGCACGTTCGACGCATGGCTGATCGCGACGAGTTGGGTGCGCATGGACAGCAGATCGGCATACGCGTCCAGGTCGATCTGCCCGTCGGGCCGCAGCGGCACCGGCACCACCCGGGCCCTGGTCTCCTTGGCGACCATCTGCCAGGGAACGATGTTCGAGTGGTGCTCAAGGACCGGCACCAGGATGTCGTCGCCGGGCCCGAGGTTGGCGCGTCCCCAGCTCTGCGCGACGAGGTTGATCGCCTCGGTCGTGCCGCGTGCGAAGACGATGCTGTCGGGCGACGGCGCGCCCAGGAAATCGGCGACCGCCGCCCGGCCGCCCTCGTACGCCTCGGTGGCCTCGCGGGCCATGGTGTGCGCACCACGGTGGATGTTGGAGTTGGCGGATCCGTAGAAGGCGGCCAGCGTCTCGATCACCTGGCGCGGCTTCTGCGTGGTGGCTCCGTTGTCCAGCCAGACCAGCGGATGCCCGTTCACCGTACGGTGCAGGATCGGGAAGTCCGCGCGCACCAACTCGGGTGAGAAGGCGGCGCGTTGGCCGGGGAGGCCGGAAGGGTGCGCGGTCGCGGCGGACGGGGTGGTGAAGGACCCGGCCGACGGCGCGCCGCCGGTCAGCGGGTCCGGAGCTGGCGGTGTGCCGGGCCACCCGCTCCGGGTGACGTCAGGAGTAGTCATGGTAGTTGGAGACCTCGACGTTCTGGAGCACCGCGACGGCGTCCTCCACCAGCACCGCGGAGTTGAAGTACGCCGTCATCAGGTACGACGTGATGCCCTTCTGGTCGACGCCCATGTTCCGCATCGCCAGACCGGGCTCCACCTCGTCCTCGACCTTCGCGGGACGCAGCCCCACCACGCCCTGCTCGGCCTCGCCGGTGCGCATCAGCAGGATCTCGGTGGTGCCGATGCCCGCGCCGCCGGAGAACCGCACCTTGTCGGAGGGCAGCAGCGGCACACCGCGCCAGGTCAGCAGCGGGCTGCCGAACCGGTTGTCGATGATCGGGGGCACACCCCGGCGGGTACATTCCCGGGCGAACGCGGCGATGGCGCGGGGGTGCGCCAGGAAGTAGCCGGGCTGCTTCCAGACCCGGGTCAGCAGCTCGTCCAGGTCGTCAGGGGTCGGGGAACCGGTGCGCGCCTGCACCCGCTGCCCGGGGGCCACGTTGTTGAAGAGGCCGAATTCCGGGTGGTTGAGCAGCGAGGCTTCCTGCCGCTCGCGCAGCGCGTGCACGGTGAGGTTGGCCTGCGCGCGGGTCTGGTCGATGGGCCCGTTGTAGAGGTCGGAGACCCGGGTGTGCACGCGGAGCACGGTCTGCGCGAGGGTCATGTGGTATTCGCGGGGAGCGTCCTCGTAGTCGACGTACGTCGCGGGGAGTTCGGGCTCGCCGATGTGCCCGGCGCTGAGGTCGACCGGCACCTCGGAGCCCGGCAGGACGCCGTCCGCCGCGAGGTAGGCGTCCAGCGCTCCCCGTACCGTCGCGTCGCGGTCGCACAGCCCGGCGAGCACACTGCGGTCGACGCACAGCGCCACACCGGGGGTGAGCGCCTTGACGCGGTACGGCAGGGGCGCGGAGCGGGTCCAGGCGTCGAGGTCGAAGAACTGGCCGTCGCCGATCACTTCGAGCACGGCGTCCTCGCCGTAGCGACCGCTCACCCGCTTCTCGGCGCGGCCCTGGGAGATCACCCAGAGCCGGTCGTGCGCGTCGCCGTCCTGGGACAGCATCTGCCCGGCCTCGAAGGTGACTTCGGTGAAGGCGTTCGCCAGCTCGGTGAGCAGGGCGTCGTCGGCCTCCCGGAGGTAGGGCACCTCCCGCAGGTCTCCCGGGATGACGCGGGGCGAACCGCCGTCGTTGTGGGTGCTGATGCGGTCGTCACCCAGGACGTAGGTCCGGCGGCGGTTGACGCGGAAGACACCGGATTCGACGTCCACCCAGGGCAGGGCGCGCAGGAGGTAGCGCGGGGTGATGCCGCGCATCTGCGGGGTGGTCTTGGTGGCCGTCGCGAGTTGCCGTGCCGCATCGGGGGCGAGACTTGTCCGGTCGCTCACAGGATCTCCTTGCCGGGGACGTGCCGGCCGGTCCGGGTGACCGATCGGCAATCGGGGCTGATCGTCGGTTCGTGATCCCGTCGCCCGCAACCGGCCGGAGCCGGAGGTGCGGCCGGAAAGCTACGTTGCACTGAATGCGCAGTTTCGTACCCATGTGCGACTACTTATTGTCGTACCGTCGCCACCTTGCGTGTCTCCGCCACGGGTGCGCGCGACATCGCTCCCCGGCGCTTCGCCCCGCGCCGCCAAGGGCCCTGCATGCGACGTGATTTGCCCTCATGACAGGACTTTGGATTTCCTAAAGGGCGGCTTATAGCAAGGGTTTTGACGGGGCGTCAGGAGTCTTCGTGGGGAGCGCAGATCATGGCCCGCAGGCGCCGGGGCGCGTCCTCGCCGAGGCAGACGGAGAGGCCGGTCGCGGAATCCTCGGCGGCGGCGCGGGCCCGAGGGAAGAGCCGCCGCTCGTAGGCGGCGAGTGCGGTTTCGGTGTCGCCGGGGTGCGCGGCTATGGCCCGCCCGAGGTCGGCGCCGTCGATCATGGCGAGGTTGGCGCCCTCGCCTGCGAACGGGGACATGACGTGGGCGGCGTCGCCGAGCAGGGTGACACCGGGGACGCGCTCCCAGCGGTGCTCGACGGGCAGGGCGTGGATCGGGCGGGGGATGAGGGGGCCGTCCGCGTCGGCGATCAGGGACCGCAGGCCGGCGTCCCAGTCGGCGAAGTGCTCCAGGACGGCGGCCTTGGCCGTCGCGGTGTCGCCGAAGTCGACGCTGGCGGCCCAGTCGTCGGCGACCCGCAGGGCGGCGTAGACGTGCAGGACGGCGTCGTGCTCACGGTGCGCGAGGAGGCCCTTGCCGTCACCCAGGGCGAACAGCGAGCCGGCGCCGACGACGGCCGCGGCCCGGGGGTGACGCCGGTCGGCGTCCAGCAGGTCCCCTTCGACGAAGGCGACGCCGGTGTAGGAGGGACGGGCGTCGGAGAGCAGCGGGCGCACCCTGGACCAGGCGCCGTCGGCCCCGACGAGCAGGCCGGTGGTGAAGGAGCTGCCGTCGGCGATGGTCACCCGGTGGCGTCCGTCGCCGATGGGGTCGGCCGCGGTAACTCTGGCGCCCCAGCGGACCGTTCCTTCCGGCAGTGAGTCCAGGAGCAGGTCGCGCAGGTGACCGCGGTCGGCCTCCGGACGGCCGCCGCCGCCCTTGTCGGGCTCATCGAGGTGGACCGTGGCGTGCTCGTCGAGGATGCGGGTGGCCTCGGCGCCTGGCAGGACGAGCCGGCGGAAGGCGTCGTGGAGGCCGGCGGCGCGCAGGGCGGCCTGGCCCGACTCCTCGTGGATGTCGAGCATGCCGCCCTGGGAGCGGGCGTGGCGGGAGGCGTCGAGGTCGTAGACGACGGCCTCGACGCCGTGGACGTGCAGCACGCGGGCCAGGGTCAGCCCGCCGAGGCCGGCGCCGATGATCGCGAGGGGGTGGTGCGGGGGCATGGGCGCCTCTTTCGTGTGGTGGGGCACGGGGTCAGTCCGTCGGTCTGGGGGTGTGCAGGGCGCCGTTGATGAGCATCTGGAAGATCCAGGCCAGGCGCGTCTCGGGGGTGCCGGACATCAGGTCGGCGCCGAGCGCCGCGATGCGCGGGTGGGTGTCGGCGGACGCGCCCTCCACCGCGGCGGCGAGCGCCCGGTGCTCGGCCTGGGTGTGTTCGGCGT
Source organism: Streptomyces sp. NPDC048644 (assembly GCF_043199105.1). Taxonomy (NCBI): domain Bacteria; kingdom Bacillati; phylum Actinomycetota; class Actinomycetes; order Kitasatosporales; family Streptomycetaceae; genus Streptomyces; species Streptomyces sp. NPDC048644. The sequence continues at coordinate 524,096 of NZ_JBICVO010000002.1, read as the reverse complement.
GGTCGCGGGCGGACTGTTCGGCCGCGGTCGCGGTGGCGACCTGGAGCAGCGCGTCGATCCCCCACGCCGCCTGCCGGTCCGGCACGCCGCCCTCGGCGAGCAGCGCCAACAGGCCCTCGACCAGGGCCAGATAGTTCTTGCCCGACGGGTGGGCCACCAGGGCCGAGTGGGCGAGGCTGGGGTGCGCGAAGAGCACCCGCGTGTACGACGTGAGGACGTCGGCCAGCCGCTCGCGCCACGGCCCGGCGGCGGTCACAGGGGTCAGATCGACCTCGCCCAGCAGCTCTTCCAGGATCGCCGCGTGCAGTTCCGTGGTGTTGCGGACGTACACGTACAGCGAGGCGGGTCCGGTGTCGAGTTCCTGGGCCAGGCGGCGCATGGTCACGCGTGGCAGGCCGTCGGCCCGCATGATGCGGACCGCTGTCGCGATGATCCCTTCCTGGGTCAGGGCGGGCTTGGCCGGTCGTTCCCGGCGGCTGCGTGGTGCGGAGGGGGAGGCTGCCATGTCACGAAGGTAACGAACATGTTCGTAGCGAACAAGTTCGTGGCGGGGTTGTCACGCTCGTGAGCCCGCCGCGGGGCCGCGCCTCACCCCGCCGGAAGCGGCCTCCCCCCGGCTCCGTCAGGCGCTCACGGCCGGTGACCGCCGCGCCGTGGCTGCCGGAACAGCCGGCCGGCGATCCAGGACCTGCCGCGCAGGAACACCCGCCGCAGCACATGGCCGGGCGAGGTCCGCCGCTGCTCCACCAGGTCGCCCATCACGGCACGGAAACGCCACCAGGTGCGCAACTCGCGCAGGGCCCGGACATCGCCCGCCCCCGGGGATATCGGCGGCTCCTCGCCCCGCTGCAGGGCCCGTAAGGAATCCAGTACGTGCTGTTGCGTCGCGGTCACGCCGCTCTCCTTCATCGTGAAGTGCCTGTCCCTGAGTGCCCGTTCACGGGCCGGTCCTCAGTGCGCGGCGGCGGGAGCGTGCGGCAGCCGGTCTGCGGCGCAGGGCGGCGCCGTGGCCGGCAGGGCGTGCGCGGACGTGGTGGTGCGGGCGACGATCAACGCGTCGGGCCGGTGCGCGGCGGCCGTCAGCGGCCCGATCCCGACGTCCATAAGGGCGGTCTCCAGCGGAGTGCGGTCACGGGGCGGCGCGGTCGCGGCGGGCCTGCGCCGGTGTCCGTGCGGGTACCGGTCCGTGCTGTCCTGCCCCATGGTGCGCGTCGCCTCCGGTGTGCTCATGTCGTGGCTCCCATGCCACTGGAGGCGATCCTGTACGCCAATTGGCCTGGAAAACATGGCCAATTCGGGGACAGTGGTCGGGGGGGGGGGGGGGGGGGCCCGGCGGGCCCCCCCCCCCCCCCCCCCCAAAACACCCACCCCCCCCCCCCCCCCCCCCCCCCCCGGGGCGGCCCCCCCGGGGTGCCGGCCCCCCGGGGGGGGCTCGGGGGGGGGGGGGGGGGGGGGGGGGGGGGGCGCCCCCCCCCCCCCCCCCCCCCCCCCCCGACCGTTACGTCAGCTCTCCGACCCGTCCAGCGCGCCGACGGGCTGCGCGGCCGGCGGTGGTGCGGTGGCGCGGCGGTCCCACACGGTGATCAGGAGTGCGCAGCCCACCAGGGCGCCGCCCACCCAGGGCAGCGCGGCGGACGACGACGCCGTCAGGGTCAGGCCGCCCACCGCACCGCCGAGTGCCACACCCAGATACGAGGACGCGCTGCTGATCGAGACGGCGATGGTCGGGGCGTCGGGGGCCCGGCCCATGACGCGCTGGATCTGTGCCCCCGGGATCAGCCAGTACAGCGCGCTCCAGACCAGGGTCGCCAGCAGGAAGGCCGCCGTCGTGGGCACCGCTCCGAACGGAGCGGCGGCGGCGACCAGGCCCATCGCGGCGAAGGCCACCAGCACGCCGGTCAGCCCGCTGAGGAAGGTGCGGTCGGGGGAGTGGCGGTCGCTCAGCCTGCCCCCGAGGGTGCTGCCCACCGCCGCCGCGACACCCCAGACCAGCAGGACCGCGCTCACCCCCGCCTCGCTGAGCGGCGTGACCCGGTGCGTGAGCACGGCCAGGTAGGTGTAGACGACGAAACTGCCGGCCACCGCACACATGTTGATGAACACCGCGACCAGGACGGCGGGTTGCGCCGCCACCCGGAGCCGGCTGGCCATGGTGATGGCCGGCGGCCTGGGGGTGGCCGGCAAAGCGAGCGCGAGGCCGCCCATGCTCAGCGCCGCGAGCACGGTGATCAGGACCAGCGTCAGCCGCCAGCTCCCCAGCGCACCGACCAGGGAGCCGATGGGCACGCCGAAGGCGGTGGCCACGGTCAGCCCGCCGACGACCAGGGACACCGCCCGGCCCTGATGACGGTCGCCGGCCACGGAAGTCGCCACCGCCACCGCGCTGTTCATGTAGACCGCGGCGCCCACCCCTGCGAGCACCCGCGCCACCATGAGCACCCCGTAGCCGGGGGCGAGCGCGCCCAGCAGGTTGGCGACCAGGAACACGCCGAGCGACGCCTGGAGGACCACCCACCGCTCCAGGTTCGCCGTCAGCGTCATCATCACCGGCGCGCTGACCGCGTAGCTGAGGGCGAAGACGGTGACCAACTGGCCCGTCAGCCCCTCGGAGACGTGGAGGTCGGCGGCGATGGACGGCAGGATGCCGCTGATGACGTAGCCGTCCGTACCGACCGCGAACGCGCCGAAGGCCAGCAGGATGACGCCGAGCCGGTGGGGCATACGGGCCCCGGTGTTGCCGTCCGTCACCCGGCATCCCGTACCCGTACGAGTCCGGCGTCCGCCAGGCAGTTGAGCATCAGCTCGGTGGTGACGTACAGGGCGCGGGCCCGTGTGGCGTCGGCGGCGAAGCAGCCCGCGAAGACCGTCTCGGCCAGCGCGCGGCCCGCGATGCCGTCCGACGGGGCGTCCCCGATGGCGCTGACCAGCTCGGGCAGCCTGGTCAGCGGGGCCGCCACGTCCGACGTGCCGCCGAGTTCCCAGAAGCCGTCGGGCAGGTCGGCGGCCCGCGCGCGGTAGAGCCGCTCGGCGGTGCGGGACGCTCCCGCCGGAGCCTGGGCGGTGGTCAGCCCGGCGTCCATGCCGACGCCTCCCGACAGGTCGGTGAAGGTCACCCGGCCCGTCCCGCCGGAGCGGCTGACGAGGGAGCAGGCGAAGTAGAGGGGCTGCTCGTAGCGGCTCAGGTGCGCGTCGACGGCGGCCAGGACGGCGTCGGGGGACAGGGCGGGATTGTGCCGCTGGGCGTGCAGCGCGGTCAGGGCGGCGCGGACCTCGGGCACCGTGCGTCCGTCCGCCACCACGGACACGTCGTGTCCTGCGGCCTTCGCGAACTCGCCGATCTCGCGCAGCAGCGTCGGCCCTGACGCGTCACCCAGCGACTGGAACCGCATCACCAGCATGCCGTCGTCGGGGTCGAGAAGGCTCCTCGCGGCCCGCAGCAGCCGGCGGTTGAGGTCCAGGCCGTCCGGCCCTCCGTTGCCCGCGGCGGAGTAGGCGAGGTCCGGTGGCACGGGGACGTAGGGCAGGTTGGCGCAGATGCAGTTGAGCGGGGTGTCGGTGGTGAAGTCCCGGAAGAAGTCGCCGTGCCGGGTGCGGATCCGTTCGCCGACGCCGTTGAGTGCGCCGGACAGCCGGGTCGCCTCCAGGCACACCTCCTGGAGGTCGACGGCCGTCACCTCCTGGCAGGTGCGGGCCAGGGCGCTGCTGGTGATGCCGGATCCGCATCCCACGTCCAGGGCCAGGCCGGTGGGCAGGGCGTCGAGGATCGTGTCGACGAACCGGAGGGAGTCCTCGCCGATGTAGACGTCGCCGGTGCCCGGCTGCTCGGCACGGTCGCGGGCGGCCAACACCCCGCGGAACGCGGTCAGTTCCCATGCACCAGGTCGGCCATGACGGTCCGTCAGGCCGAGGTCCGCCAGCCGGCCGGCCAGGGCGGGATCGAGGGAGGACCGTGCCGGAGACCCTAAGTGCAGCAGGTTCCACAGGCCCGCGCCCAGGTCGTGCTCAGGGCCGGCGGAACCGGTCGAAGGCCACGGCTCGTAGGACTGCGCCGCGCGCCGCCTGGCGTACTCGACGCGCTGCGCGAAGTGGTGCTCGCGCAGCAGCTTTGCAACCTCGTGTGACGTCATGCCGCCCTTACACCGTCCCGCGCGTCGTCGTTGGCCACCGTGGTCTCCCGTGCGGTGCGTATCTCCCGGGCCGCGGCGACGAAGGCCGCGAACAGCGCCCCTACCGGCGCCGCTTCAGGATGCCCCTGGACCCCGACCACGAAGCGCTGATCCGGCATCGACACCGCCTCGATCACGCCGTCGGCGCTCCACCCGGTGGCGAGGACGCCGTCCCCGAGCGTGTCCACCGCCTGGTGGTGGAAGCACGGGATGTCCCAGCGGTCACCGACCGCGCTGCCGGGCAGCTGGTCGGGGCTCAGGGTGATCGCGGCGTTCCTGAACACCGGCTCGGGCGGCTGGTGGTCGTCCGAACCGAGCGCGGTGGGCAGGTGCTGGGTGAGCGTGCCGCCCCGCAGCACATTGATCATCTGCATGCCACGGCACACGCCGAGCACCGCGCGCCCCTCGGCCAGCGCGAGCCGCAGCAGCGCGCTCTCCCAGGTGTCGCGGTCCGGCGCGAACCCGGAGGTGTGCGGGCCCGCCGTCCCGCCGTACAGGGCAGGGTCGATGTCGGCACCGCCGACCAGCAGCAGCCCGTCGATGCCGCCCATGACGGAGGCCGCCTCCTGGTCGCCGCCGTACGGGGGCAGCAGGACGGGGACGCCGCCGGCGTCGGCGACGGCGGCCAGGAAGTCGGTCGGCACCAGCGAGGCGTGCCGGTGCCACCCGCGCCAGGAGGCGTCCTCCTGGTAGGTGGTGATGCCTACGGTCGGCTTGCTGATGACGGCCCCCTCGGCTGCGGTCACTTCGTCGCGTCCAGCACCCACGCGGAACCGTGCTGGGTGAACCCGATGTGCGGGTAGTAGTCGGCCGCCGCCGGCGCGGACAGCAGCACGATCTTCGCGTCCGGCGCCTCCTGCTGGATCCTGCGGATCAGGTCCACGCCGATGCCGCGCTTCTGGAACTCGCGGTCGACGGCCAGGTCGGACAGGTAGGTCACATAGGCGCCGTCCGTCAGGCACCTGGCGATGCCCGCCAGCTTGCCGTCGATCCGTGCGACCACGACGAGGTTGGCGTTCTTGACCATGGCGGTGAACCGGCGCTCGTCCTCCACGGGGCGGCGCTCGGCAAGACCCGAGGCGCGGTACAGGGCCGCGACCTCGGCCACGTCCAGGCCGGCCGCGTCGACCACGTCAGTTTTCCACATCGAGCAAGGTCTCCATTCGTTCTCGTATGACGGCCCTGGAGCGCAGGAAGCGCGCCGGGTCGTACTGCTCGGGGCGGGTCTCGATGCCCCTCTCCCGCAGTGTCTCGCGGAGGTGACGGCCCGTTTCCCAGGTCTCGGTCGCCGCGTCCTGGACCGAGCGGTACGCCTGCTCCCGTTCGGCGCCACCGGCCACGAGGTCCAGCATGACCGTGGAGCTGTGGATCAGTCCGTCGGTCTGTTCCAGATTGGCCCGCATGCGGTCGGGGAAGACCCGCAGGCCCTCGATGACCTCCGCCGCACCGGTCGCCTGGTAGTGGGCGGCGATCATGCTGTCGGGCAGGGCGATCCGTTCGACGGATGAGTGGGCGAGGTCCCGCTCGTGCCACAGCGCCACGTCCTCCAGCACCGCGCCGAGGTTGGCGCGCAGGATGCGGGCCAGGCCGCACAGCCGCTCACTCGACGTGGGGTTGCGCTTGTGGGGCATCGCGCTGGAGCCCTGGTAGGCACTGGACCGCGGTTCCTCCACCTCCCTGACCTCGGTGCGTTGCAACAGCCGCAGTTCCAGGGCGATCTGCTCGATGACGGCGCCCAGCACGGCCACGGCCGACAGCAGTTCGGCGTGCCGGTCGCGCGCCACCACCTGGGTGGGGACGGGCTCGACGCCGAGGCCCAGCGCCTCGCAGACGTAGCTCTCGACGAACGGGTCGATGCGCGCGTAGGTGCCCACAGGACCCGAGATCGTGCCGACGGCCACCGCGGTGCGCGCCGCCCGCAGCCGCCGGACCGAGCGGTCCACGCCGAGGGCGAAGCCGGCCATCTTCTGCCCGAACGTGGTGGGTTCGGCGTGGATGCCGTGGGTCCTGGCCACGCACACCGTGTCCCAGTGTGCCGTCGCCTTGGCGGCCAGCGCGGTGCGCAGCCGGACCGCGGCGGCCAGCAGCACGTCGCACGACCGGGCCAGGGTGTGGCCCAGAGCCGTGTCCACGAGGTCGTAGCTGGTCATCCCGTAGTGGACCCAGCGCGCGGCGTCGTCGGGGATGGTCGCGGTGTAGGCGGCGAGGAAGGCCAGGATCTCGTGGTCCCGGGTCCGCTCCTGCTCGCGCACCTCGTCGGGGGTGGGCACCCGGCCGGCCCTGATCGTGGCGAGGTCGGTGTCCGTCACCTTCCCGAGCCGTGCCTGGGCCTCGCAGGCGAGGACCTCGACGTGGACCCAGGAGGCGTACTTGGCCTCGTCGGTCCACAGCTCCGCCATCTCGGGCAGGGAGTACCGCGGGATCACGCGGGCCTCCTGGCCAGCACCGCGCAGGTGCGGTTGTTCGCCGCGATCGGGCCGCGGGCCAACTCGGCGGTGAGGGAGGCGAGTCCGGTCTCGAACGCCTCGGCGGAGATGAGGTGGAGCGAGGAGAACGCCTTCTCGCGGTACTTGGTGGCGTCGGTCAGCTCGTAGGCGCTCTCGAACAGCCGCTGCTGCCCTTCGACGAATCCGGCGTCGTCAAGCGCGGTGAGCAGGGCGTCGATCGGGTGGTGCCGCTCCAGTTCCACCTTGATGGTGGCGGGGAAGTGCTGGGCCACCGGAATGCGGTTGCGGATGATCCACTCCGAGTCCGTCGCCGTGCACAGCACGCCGCCCGGCTTGAGCGCCTTGAAGGCGCCCGCGAAGTACCGGGCGGGCTCCCGTACGTAATGGATCATGTCGACGGAGAAGATGAGGTCGAGCGACGCCTCGGGGAGGTCGAGCGCGGCGATCTCCTCGGCGCGGCCGACGCGCAGTTCAAGATCTGCCTCGTGGGAAGCGGCGACCTTGAGCATGTCGTCGAAGGGGTCGACGCCGAGCGCACCGCATCCGGTGAGCTGCTGGAGCCTGGCGAGGTGGTTGGCCGTGCCGCAGCCCATTTCCATCGCCCTGGAGGACGCGCCGATGCCCGCCGATTCGGCGAGGAACTCCACCAGTTGGGGGTAGGGGCGCCGGTGCCGGGCGTACTCTGCGGCGAGCTGGTTGTAGTCCAAGCTGTTCAACAGGATTCCTTTACGACGAGTGGTTCTCGTGGACGCTCCTGGCCTGCTGGAGGTACCAAGCGGTGTACGCGTACGTCGCCAGCCAGGCGTGCGGGGAGCGCAGGGAATGCTCGTACTTCAGCCAGCCGGCCAGCGAGCAGGCGGCGCCGATGTAGAGCCGGCACCGGATGGCGTCGACCGGTTCACCGCCGGGCGCCGCCGCGGCCAAGCGGCTTTCCATGGCGCGCAGTTCGGGTGAGAAGTGCAGTGGCAGCCGCAGCGAGGTCAGGTCGTGCGGGCGCGTGAGGTCGAGATCCCCGAACAGGTTCTGCGGCCGGTCCTGCTTCGACGCCTGGAGGATCGCGGTCATCGGGAGCAGGCCGTGCAGCAGGGTGGCCAGGTCGAAGACGGGGTCTCCGTAGCCGACGTCGGGCCGCTGCCGCTTCTCCCAGACGGTGCGCGGGTCGATGAACATCGGGCCGCCGCCGGCGCGGCGCAGCATGTTCGTCGGGAAGATGTCCCCGTGGACCTGGCTGCCGGTCCGCGGCAGCAGACCGGGCGCGTGCGTGTCCAGCCAGGCGGCGGCTTCGGTGTAGCCGGGGATGCGCGCTCCGCCGGGGAGCAGCAGTTCGGCGCCGAGCAGCGCGTCGAGGTCGAGATCGCCGAAGAAGGCGCGGAAGGTGCTCAGGAAGGCGGGCTGTTCGCGCAGTGCGTGGAAGCGCTCGCGGTAGAGGTAGTCGCCGCTGGTGGGGGTGTGGTCCGCGGCGGTCAGCCGGTACCAGCTGCCGAGTTGGTCGAGGTAGGGCCCGAGCGTGTCGGCGGCGTCGGGGCGCAGTGCGGTGCGGGCGTCGTCCTGGAAGAGCTGCGCGTCCAGCTCCGCGGGGTGTCCCGCTTCCATGAGGCTCACGCCCTGGTGGCCTTCGATGTGGACGCCGTGCAGTTCGGGGAAGAGCGGGTCGCGGCCGATCGCGGTGATCTCGCGGTTCGTCCTGGCGATGAACCCGGTCTCGGAGCGGATCATGGCCGCGTCGCCGATCTTCGCGACGATTTCCTTGCCGTCCTCGCCTCCGGTGCGGAACTGGACGACGCCGGTGGAGTCCGAGCCGGGGCGGTGCGCGGTGCTGAAGGCGGGGGCGGGGCCGGCAAGTGCCGCCCAGGTCCGCAGCCTTGAGGCGATGACGGCTGCGCTGATCAGCTCGGTTTCGTCGTCCGCGGTGGGCTGTCCGCCGGGTGCTGCGGGCGGCACGGCGGTGGAGTCCAGGCACCAGCCGTGCAGTCCGCCGCCGAGCAGGAACGTTCTGCGCGGTGGCCGTTCGGCGGTGTCGTCCCCGGTGCTTTCCGTCGCCAGCGTGCGATCGGCAACAGCAGCCACACGAACACCATAAGGCTTCAAACGTTCCGTCAGAGCGGGCACGGTGCTTACCGCGTTTTCTACTGACGGGTATTCCGTAACGATCACCGAAGGGGCGACGGTGTCCGTTAAGACGTTCTCATCGTTGAGAATTGAATAGAGGTTGGCCAGCTCACTGAAGGTGGCGGGTCTGGCTAAATCCACGAGGTATTCACGCACGTCTGAGGTACCTCTTCTTGCGTTTCGAGAGTATTGATGGGCAATGTCCGGAATGCGGCTATCTGACGCACCCGTTGACACCCGGGAAATACGGAGCAAACTTGCCCGCTCAGCGCCGCGGACCATGCTCACACGAGAGGTGGGACCGGGCGAGCCCCGCGTCGTGGTGATCATGGTCACAGCATAAAGGCGTATGGCTGTTGGTAACTTCCCGTTTACGGTGCCGACTTGAAGTGCCAGGGCGTCGAAGGGAACGGACTCGTGGGCGTGGCAGAAAAAACTTCACTGAGATCTGGCGGGTTCGCATCTTTACTTGAGTCGGTGGTAAAGGCAGCCCGGCAGACCACGGATATGGATCATGCGTTAAAGACGCTCCTCACCCTCGACGGCCATATCCCCGAAACCATCGGACGCGCCGCACTCAGCTCCGCCGACCGCTCCGTCGCGGACACTCCGGTCGGGCACCGCCCGCTCCTCGACCCCGCCGCCACCACCCCTGACGTGCTGATACTCGACGCCACCGGCCGGGCGCGGTTCATCCTGGAAGGCGCCGAAACCCCCGCAGGCTCCCTGCTCGTCGGCTCACTCGTGGCCGACCCCGAACTGATCCACAAGATCTCCAGGCGATACGCGTCGGCACGCGCCGCCGACGAGAGCGCGGGCGCCGAGATGCGCCGCTGGCTGCAGGAATTACCGCAGGACGGCGTACGGACCCTCATCGATCAACTCGCCTATGTGGTGCGGCACATGGCCCCGGTCCTGCTCTATGTGGGAGACCGGCACTACTCCAACTTCGGGCAGTTCAGCAATCTCCCGGGAAGATCACTCAACGCCGATGATGATCGCAATCTGCTGAACCGACTCGCCGCCACCCCCGTCACCGAGTGGCCCACCGAAGACGCCTGTTTCATCGCCCTCACCCACTTCCTGTTGCGCAGCGGAATCCAGGCCCGCCTGGAAGAGGTCAACGGCACCCAGCTCTCACCCGCCGCCGTCGTGGATTTCCTCACCGACCGCATACGCAACTACGGTGCCCAGCCGCCCCGTTCACCACAGAACTCGATAACCGCCGCGCACCTGGAATCCCTCGCGGACACCTGCGCCCGGGAACGCCGCGACCAACTCGCGGGCGGCGCGGTCTTCTACCGCCTCATCCACGGCGTCAACCTCAACAAGGCCGAGCACCTGCTGCCGCAGGCCGTCACCTACGCCGACGTCCCCCCGGCGGTCCGCACGCTCTTCGCGCAGACGGCCGGCATCCCGTCGGACACCTCCGCGTTCGACGACACCCGCCCCGCACTGGACCGGCTGGCCGGCGAACTCCACACCAGCCCGGCACCCGCAGGCTTCCACTCGGCCTACGAAGCCCTGCTGACCCGCTTCATGACCACTCTGGCCGAGGCGTCGGGATCGGACGTGGCCATGGGGCGAGGCCCCCGCTCGCTGGCACCGCTGCACCCCGACAACGTCGAGAACGGCGACCCGCTGGAGCTGCGGACCAACGACTTCTTCTGCTGCGTGGCACCCGGCGAAGGCTTCGCCGCCCACTTCGCCGACGACCGCGCCGCGCTGGTGAAGACCCTGAGCGCCTACAGCGCGCGGATGCGCTTCAACACCTGGCACTACCTCCCGCACACCCTGGGCGTGCACGAGCGCGAACCCGGCCGCGACGACTGGTTCTTCGCGCCGTCCATGCCCGACCTGACGCACTGGTCCGACCAGCACCACACCGGACACGTCACCTTCGGCGTCCGCTTCGCCATCCGGGTGCCGCTCGGCATCGAGTACGCGGGCCGCTACCTGCCTGGCCTGTACGACCTCCGCCTGATGCGCGCCCACGGCGAGCAGTACACGGTGGCCGACCTGCGGGCCACCGTCGCCGCCGGCCGGCTCCTCACCGCCCTCCACCAGGCGATGAGCCCCTACGGGCCGACCGTACGCGACTTCGACAACGGATGGTTCCGCACCTTCTATGGATGACAGCCTCCGCCACCTCGACACCGCCGGCCTGCGCAGGCTGTACGAGACCGGCGCACTCTCACCCACCGCCTTCCTCCAGGACACCCTGGACCTCATCGAGGCGCAGCAGCCGTCGCTCGGCGCGTTCGTCACCGTCGCCACCGAGCAGGCGAGGCAGGCGGCGGCCGAAGCCGAGGCACGCATCGGTGCGCTCGGCGCCGCCGCCTGGGACGAACGGCCGCTGCTGGGCGTCCCGGTCAGCGTCAAGGACCTCACCGCCACCAAGGGGCTGCGGACCACCCGCGGCTCCCTGCGGCTGCGCGACGCGACACCCGACGAGGACGCGCCCGCCGTCGCACGGCTGCGCCGGGCGGGCGCCGTCATCCTGGGCAAGACCACCACATCGGAAGGCGGCTGGAGCGCCGCCACCGTCAACCGGCTGGGCCCGGCGGCGGCCAACCCGTGGGACACCTCCCTGAGCGCCGGCGGCTCCAGCGGCGGCGCGGCGGCGGCGGTGGCCGCGGGACTCGGCATCGCCGCGACCGGAACCGACGGCGCGGGCTCGATCAGGATCCCCGCGGCCTTCTGCGGCGTCGTGGGATTCAAACCGACCCACGGCCGCATCCCGTACGTGCCCCACTGCCCCGACCGCCTCTCCCACCTCGGCCCGCTGACCCGCACGGTCGCCGACGCCGGTCTGCTGACGGACGTCATGACCGGCGCCGACCCCCGCGACCCCGACTCCTGCTCCCCATGGCAGGACGGCCGGCTCCCGGTGCCCGCACGTCCGCTGCGCATCGGCTGGACCGAGGCGCCGGGGCGCGCCGCGGCCGACCACCTCACGGCCCCGCAGCGGACGGCCGTCCGGACGCTCGGGGACCTGGGCCACCAGGTGGAGCGGATCCCGCTGCCCTTCGACGACCCCTACCCCGCCCTGGTGACGATCCTGGCCGCCGCCGAAGCGGCCGGATCGCCCCCGGAACACGACGCGTGGGCCGACCCCGAGCGGCTGCGCATCGTCGAGCACGGCAGGCGGCTCGGCGCCGCCGACCTCGTCCGCGCGGAAGCCGCCAGGGGCGTACTGCGCACCCAACTCGCGTCGTGCATGCGCCGGTTCGACGTGCTGGCCATGCCGACCCTCACCGTCGAGCCGTTCCCCGTGGACGCCTGGCGCCCCGCGGACGGCGACCACGACCCGCTGTCGTGGCTGGCCTGGGCGCCCGCCGCCCACCCCTTCAACCTGGCCGGCATGCCGGCCGTCTCCCTGCCCGTCGGCCTCAGCGCCCGCGGGCTGCCGGTCGGCCTCCAGCTGACGGCCGCCCCGGGACACGACGCGCTGGTCCTGCACGTCGCCCGGGAAATCGAGCGCTCGCTTCCCGCGCCACCCACCTATCCCGGAGAGGACCGTCGACAGAAGTGACCCCAAGTGCCGACCGGCCAGGCAGCGCCGCATATCACCAACTGAGTACCGGAAGCCGTGACTTCATCGCACGGAACGAGCTGTGGGACGACCGGCAGCAGGCGGCTGCCCGCGACCTGGAAGCGGCCCTGGACACCCTGGACCACGTGCGGGTGGTCTTCGCCGACCCGCACGGCCTGGCGCGGTCCAAGACGCTCACCGCCGACGCCTTCCGCACGGCGCTGCGCAACGGCATGGACTACAGCCCGGGACCGTTCGTCTTCGACACAGGACACGCCGTCGCGGTCGACTACACCCGCAGCGACGGCGGCGTCGGCGTGGACGAACTCCAGGGCGCCGGCGACTTCGTCCTCGTGCCCGACCCGACCACCTTCCGACGGCTCCCGTACACCCGGGCCCGTACGGGCTGGGTGATCGGCGACGAGTACCTGCGCTCAGGACGCCCGCACCCGCTGTCCGCCCGCGCCGTACTCCGCCGGCTCCTGGCAGGACTGCGGCCCCGCGACCTCGACTATGTCGTGGGCCTTGAGGTCGAGTGGTACCTGACGCGCCTCGTGGACGGCCACTTCACCGGCACGGTCGGCGGCTTCGGCGAACAGGGCGAACCGCCTGCCGTCACCCCGGTCAACGGAGGCTTCCAGTTCAACCTGGACGCGCTCACCGACGCACTGGAACCCGTGACCACCCCGCTCGCCGACGTGCTCCAGCAGCTGGGCATGCCGCTGCGCTCCGTGGAGCACGAATCGGGGCCGGGACAACTGGAGTTCACCTTCGCCCCGCAGAGCGCCCTGGACGCCGCCGACAGCATGCTGCTGTTCCGGACCGTGACCAAGCAGATCTGCGCCCGGCAGGGCTACCATGCGTCCTTCATGGCCCTCCCCGCGCTGCCCGGCTTCGACGCCAGCGGCTGGCACCTGCACCAGTCCCTGGCCCAGGCGTCCACCGGCCGCAACCTTTTCAGCGCACCGGACGGCGACGCGGTACTGTCCCCGACGGGCGAGGCATTCCTGGCCGGCCTCATCGAACACGCCACCGCCGGAGCCCTGTTGTGCGTCCCCACGCTGAACGGATACCGCCGCATCGGCGGCGGGTTCTCGCTCGCCCCGAGCCGCGTGGCCTGGTCGGTCGAGAACCGGGGCGCGCTCCTGCGGGTGCTCGGCGCCCACGGCGACCCGGCGGCACACATCGAGAACCGCCTGGGCGAGCCCTGCGCCAATCCGTACCTCTACATGTCCGCCCAACTCGCCGCAGGACTTGACGGGATGCGCCAGGGCAAGGCACCGGGCCCGTCGGCGGACGACCCGCACGCCACCCACCTGCCGGCGCTGCCCGGCAGCCTGGGCGAGGCCCTGGGGGCCTTCACCGAAAGCCGGTTCTACCGCGAGGTGCTGGGCAACCCCCTGGCGGAGTGCCTGCGGCAGCTCAAGAGCAGTGAGCTGCGGCGCTACGAGCAGTGGTGCGCCACTGCCGGGCGGACGGATGACCGAGCTGTATCTGAATGGGAGCACCGTGAGTTCTTTGCCACGTACTGAGACCTACCGGACGCGTGTGGTACGCACCGTCGAGGACCTCGCGCCGGAGACCGGGGAGTTGGCCTCGGCAGCGGGAGCGTCGGAGTTCTACTACGGACACGAATTCCTGCGGGCGTACGAGAGGGAGCCCATCCAGCCCGTGCACGCGGTGTACTACATCGAGGTGCTGGACCACGACGACCGGGTCATCGGTCTGACCCCCTGCTACGTCCAGGGCGACCCGCTGCGCGCGCTGGGCCTGGCCGCCGACGAGAAGGCCCTCCTCAGCCACGTGTGGCACTGCTCCGACACCCAGCTCGCCAGCACGCACACCGGCCCCGAGGTCGCGCGGGCCGTGGTGGCCGAAATGCGCCGGATCGCGGCCGACGAGGGCTTGTCGCGCTGCGGTTTCATCAACGTCGCGACCGGCTCACCGACCGCCGACGCCCTGGAAGCCGCCGGTCTGACGGGCACGGACCTGGACACCCGCTACACCGTCGACCTGGCGGCCGTCGGGAACTGGGACGGCTATCTGGCCTCGCTGCGGTACAACGCCCGCAGGGAGTACGCACGTCAGCTCCGCCGCGCCGACGACTGCGGGGTGCGGGTGAGCGAACGCGAGCCGCAGGAGAACGAGGACCCCGAGACGCTCCGCATCTTCGAAGCGCTGATGGCGAACGTGGGCTCCGCCGGGTACTACAGCAAGGAACGGATCGCGGCCTTCCTCCGGTACACGCGCAAGGGCGCCCGCATCATCGAAGTCACCCAGGACGGTGAACTGATCGCCAAGGCCGTCGTCTTCATCGAGTCCAAGAAGATCCACGCCTGGGCCGGCGGCTACGACCGCCACGCCGACGAGGCGAGCGGCCGGCCCTTCAGCTCGTACTACGTGCTGATGTCGGCCATCATCAAGCTCGGCCTGCGCATCGGCGTCCCCACGCTGGAAGGCGGACGCCGCAACGGACACTTCAAGATCCGCTACGGCATGCGTCCGCAGGAGCTGATGGCCTTCATGACGGACGTCGCGGGATGACCACCGCCTGAGTCCCGCGCGGGCCCGCCCGCGACGAGAGACCTCCGTGTGATGCGGCGTGAACACCGCCCCCGCACGGAGGTCTTCGTCTTTTCACCGGCCCTCATGGCCACCGGCTGTCATGGCCACCGGCCCTCAGGGGCCGTCGGCGCGGGCGCCCTGCCCCTCGTCCGTCATCCGGCGTGCCCGGCGTGCCCGGCGTCGAGCGGGTCGAGGAACCGCACCCCCAGATCGTCGAACTCCCGCTCCGCGGGCGGGGTGTCGTCCACCAGGAACACCAGGCGGCCGGCGTCCGCACCGCCGTTCCCGTCCCGGTGCGCGCCGTGCTCCCCGGCATCGTGACGCGGGGCCTGCGGGAGCGCCAGGGCGACCTGCTGCGATGCGTGGCGTACGGCGACGGAGCCGGCCGGGCCGCTGCCGAAGGGGACGTGCGCGGCGGCGAGGCGTGCGAAGCCGAGGACGTTCTCGCAGAAGGCCGTGTAACCGTTGAGGTCGTCCGCGGGGAGCCGGAAGGCGAGGGGGCCCGGCATCCGGGCCGACGTCAGCGGCTCCGACGGGGCCCCCGGGGTGGCGGCCCACTGACGGCCGGCGGCCCACCGGCGCCCCGCGGGCCGCGCGTGGCCTTCGTGCCCGATGGCCGGCAGGAGGGTGTGCGAGGAGCCGCCGAATCCCGACACGACCGGGTTTCCCTGAGGCGAGTACTCCACCGTCGCGCCGGCCGCCAGCGCGGCATCGCGGGTCGCGGCGACGTCCGCACACCGCACCGCGACGTCGGCCACCCCCGCTCCGTTTTCGGAGACGAACTTCCATGTCGCCCAGCCCGAGGTGACGACGAGGTGGAGACCGGCCAGCCGAAGCAGCACGGAGCTTCGGTCGACTTCGACGGAGTCGGCGACGCGTGTGAAGCCCATGGCCGACACGAAGTGCTCGACAGCCGCGACTTTGTCTCTCGTGTACAACTCGACATGCGATATATCTCGCACCGTCATGGGGATTTACTCCTTGCGGGCAGGGGAATTGCGCGGGGCGCCACGGTCCGTCAACAGCCGCCGTATACAGCGTGGTTCGGGTGTGCGGTGTTGTCGCCGGTCCGCGACCGGGATTGCCACGGTCACGGACGCGGATGGCGCGCCCTTGGTCATCTATCGGGCAGTTGCAGACTAACCCAGCAGGTGTGCCGCCGATACGTCTCCGGAGAGGGCCAGGGAATCACCCGTGAACTGCTTCCCTAGCCGGGAGACGCGGCAAACCTTCTCCCGATATGACCATGGCGATACCCGGGGGAGCGGAGCGGGCGAAGGGCCGGCCGCTCGCCGGACACCGGGGTGTGCGGGCCGTGAAACGGCTGCGTAACAGGGCTGTCCGTCGCGTTCATCAAGAGTTCGGGTTTCCCTCGCTGTCCTGTAGTGCGCGAACGGGCAATGTGGCTCCGGCCGCGTAACACCGGTATGAACTCGGCCGGCGCGAAGCCGCCTTGGCCTATGCGCTCGCGCTTCAAACGTGAAAAAGCTCATCAGATTCCACGGCGTCGGCGCCGCCCGCGTCCGGCGAGGTCGCAAGCCTGGAGGTCCTACTCATTCAAGCCACTATTCCGGCCCATGGCTGGACAGCACCGGAAACATCAAAAACGCCGCAAGCATCGGTGGAATGGAGTGATGTCCGGCCCAGGTCATTGCAGGGACGCCGCTACGACAGTCTGAAACCGGCCAGAGACTGACCGGACCTCATGCCCCCCCTTGCTCGCATCGCGGCTCACCAGCATCATCAGTTGTGTTCCTTGTTCACCGACACACAAGCGAGCACTGACGACAATGCCAGGAGTGCCCCTTATGGCCCTCAGCAGCGAACCCCACGCCGCCTGTAGCGCGAATGAAGTCCGGTGATCCGCTGTCTGTGTTGCCGCGGTGTTGATGGGATGAGTGCCCCGCGTGGCCGCCCATCGGGTAAAAAGGGCCATTGAGTATGTCGTCGGGCGGTAATCGCTACTGACGAACGAGGCATCCACCAAGATCACAAACATTCGATGTCGTGTTAGTCTTTCGCCGTTGCATTCAGGCTGGCAGCCTGACATTCTTCTGGGCGATTACTGGTTCTGTCATCCGGTTCGCAAGCGCGCAAGGGTGCGTGTTTATCGCTCCCGAATACGGTGCAGAAGGTGTCCTTTTCCAAGCGAACAATACGCTGATATCGACGAGCCGCGGGCCGTGGCTGCGTAGGGCAGACCCATGTCTTCAACGCGGCGTTCATATCGCAGATTCAAGCTGAATCGCACATCAATCAGAAGACAGGAACTGACATGATCAACCCCACCTTCTCCATCAGCAAGGACGACGTCGAGTTCTTCAAGGAGCACGGCTTCCTGAAGCTGCGGAACATCTTCTCGGAAGAGTTCACGGAGCACATGAGGAGCATCAGCACCTCGCAGGTGGCTCCCCCCGGAGACAACTACGGGTCGGGCTTCAGCAAGCTCAAGTACGACGTCGGAAACGACGACCCAAAGATTCTCGCGCTCATGAGCGATCCCGCCTTTTCGAAGGCGATGACACGGCTCACCGAGACGTCTCTGTTCTTCACGCAGGGCCTCGGTTTCGAGCTGGAGAAGAACAAGAGCACGGGCTTCCCCTGGCATGTGGGAACGCAGAGCTTCGGCTTCCAGCGGCGGCAGGACCAGGGCTTCACGATCTGGACGCCGCTGTGCTCCATCGACCCGGAGGGGCAGCGCGGCGGCATGAAGTACCTGTCCAAGCAGGTGCTGTCCGGTGAATTCGTGTACCAGCACATCAACCTGCTGCCGGACTTCATGAAGGACGAGATAGCCGCCGGCAAGGAACTCGGCTTCGACGACTTCAGCCGGCTCAAGAACAGCCTGCTGAACTCGCCCGAAATGGCGAAGCTGCTCGACCACTTCGCGGTCGAGGACTCCTTCGAGCCCGGCGACGCCCTGATCTTCGACAAGTACGTACTCCACCGGAGCGTACCGCTCGCCGAGGGCCCCATTCCGTCCCGCCTGGCCTACGCGCTGCGCTTCTCGTCGGTCGACGCACGCTACGACAAGCGCCGGGTGGACGCGCTGGCATTCCCGCGGGTCACCTTCAACTACGACGTCGGCAGCCACTTCAACGACAATGTCGGCACCCACGACGGCGACACCGTTTACAGCAGCCCGCACTTCGACGGCACCCGCGAGGCTCGCACGCTCGACGCGGACGATGCGCCGCAGCACGTCTAGCACAAAGCGTTTTGTTCACATGTAGCCGCGACGGCTCCTCGCCGGGCACCGGCTTTTCTCGTCAGGAGAGAAACCGGTGCCTGGCAGGACCGTTGCGCTGCATGTCTGCTCCCGTCGCCGCCGGCTCCGCCGGCCGTCGCCGTGCCCGCACCGTATGCGACGGGAAACCCCAGCAGATGGCGAAGCAACACATCCGGGTGGTTGATCTGCGATCGACCGCTGGATGGTGCGTCTCAGGAACGGGAAAAACATGGTAGGCATCGTGAATGACACTGACGTTGTGCTGCGGCCGGCCAGGCCCGAGGACAGCCGGCAAATGGCGTCACTGGCGCAAGAAGCGTATGGGAAATACGTCGACCTGGTGGATGAACCGCCGGCACCCACGCTGCTCGACTACGAAGACGTCGCCGCCGCGGGCCGCACGCACGTCGCGGTGGACGCGGGTGAAATCGTGGGCATGGTCACGGTGGAACCGAGCGATCCCCACCTGATCCTGAGAAACCTCGCGGTGCGTCCTTCCTGCCAGGGAAAAGGCATAGGGAAAAAGCTGGTTTCACTTGTGGAGAATATGGCGCAGGTGGCCGACCTGAAAGGTGTCCGGCTTTGGACCCGTGCCGAAATGATCGATAATATCGCATTTTACGAGCGGCTTCATTACGCCATCACTCACTCCGAGCAGACGGCCGAGGCCAACCGGGTCTTCTTCTGCAAAGAGCTCGGGTGACGCGGATACCGCGCAACAGCTCGAAGTACTCGACCAGCACGTGAATGGGAGCGCACAGTGGTTACCCCTCAGTCCACGCCGATTGCGAATCGAATCGCCGAGACTTTCGCCGCGGAGGTGAAGGAGCCGGCCATCACCCAGGACATGATCCGGGAAATGGGCCGGTCGATCTACGAGACGTACCTCGACCACAAGGTCCTGGTTTTCCGCTCCCAGGACATCTCGGCCCGCACCTTCGCCGAGTTCGGCACCATCTTCGGGCGCCCTGAAGAGCACCACGTCATCAAGCTGCGCCACCCGGAAGAGCCGACGCTCACGCTCCTGTCCAACCAGGACGAGCCCGGCAGGAACAAGGAGATGAAGACGTCGGGCCAGGGATGGCACTCCGACTACTCCTACAAGCTGGTGCCCGGAAGCGCGACGATGCTGCACGGCACCAGCATTCCGGGTGAGGGCGGGGACACCCTCTTCGCCGATGCCGAATCGGCCTTCGCGGCTCTCCCCGAAGACCGGAAGGCGTACCTCAGGACGCTGCGGGTCCGCCATCAGTACCGCTGGTCGCCGGACCGCGATGACCCCTGGGCGCGCTGGAAGTACATCGGCCCGGAAGAGCGGAAGAAGACCCCGGAAATCACTCACCCGCTCGTCCGCCGGCACCCGGACACGGGCCGCGAGACGCTGTTCATCCAGCCGCGCATCATCGGCAGTGTGGTGGCGATCGATGGCATGGAAGAGAAGGAAAGCACGGCGCTGATCGAGGAGTTGATCGCGCACATCACGAGCGAGCGCTTCGTCTACCGGCACAAGTGGAGCCCGCTCGACGTGGTGGTCTGGGACAACCGGTGCGTGCTGCACTCGGCAACGACGAAGGACCTCGACGAGAAGCACGTGCGGCGGCTGCTGCGGCTGACCACGCACGGCCAGCCGGTCACGCCGTCCCTGCCGGAAGTGGGCCACAGCCGGCTGTCGCCCGTGAACTGAATCCGCGGCGGATGACCTGAACGGCGAAGCCATGCGTTTCACCGCGGCAGGAACATCCACGACGAAGAGAAACGTGCGCTGTTGTGGGCGCCCTGTGTCTCACCCACCGGGGCGCCCGCACACCCTCGATACCCAGGCCCACTCGACGTTAGCGAGCCATCATGTCTGCCAGGTTTCCGGTCCGGTGCTCGGACAGCGAGCTGTACTCCCACATGCTCGGCATTCTTGAGCGATTGGTCGGCTTCGACACCACGAGCCACAAGTCCAATCTGGAGCTGATCAGTTACGTCCAGGGGCTCCTTTCCAGCAACAACATCGACAGCACTCTCCACTGGAACGACGAACGCAGTAAGGCCAACCTGGTGGCGACGGCGGGGCCGCGCAGCGGCGGACAACGCGGAATCATCTGGTCGGGCCATACGGACGTGGTTCCCGTGGACGGACAGAAGTGGACGGCGGACCCTTTCACGCTGCGCGTGACGGATGACCAGGCCATCGGCCGTGGCACCGCGGACATGAAGGGCTTCATCGCCTGTTGCCTGGCCCTGCTGACCCAGGTCGACCAGGCGGCGCTGACCGTTCCCGTCACCCTCCTCCTCACCTATGAGGAGGAAGTGGGCTGCGTGGGCGCCCGCCGCCTCGTGCCGGAATTGCAGACGTGGGTCGACGACAGCATCGGCTGCGTCATCGGCGAGCCCACGGGCATGAAGGTGGTCATCGGGCACAAGGGAAAGCAGAACTACCGGATCCGGTTCACCGGCGAGCCGAAGCACGCCGCGCTCGCGCCGCAGATGCCCAACCCCATCGTGTCCGCATCCGAACTCGCCGCGTTCGCCCAGACGTTGAACGAGAAATTCCAGTCGGACGGCCCGCATGACGAGCGGTTCACCATCGACCACTCATGGATCAACGTCGGCAGGATCGACGGCGGTGTCAAGCCCAACATCGTCCCGGACAACTGCCTCATGGAGCTGGAGATCCGAGCCGTACCGGGCCATGACTGCGACGGAATCGCCAATGAACTGAAGCGCTTCGCCGAGGAAAGCCTCCTGCCGAAGATGGTGAAGAAGTCTCAACTGGCCGACATTTCCGTGGAACAGCTCTCCGACACGCCCTCGTTCGCCATTGATGACACGCACGCGTTCGTCGAGCTGGTCAGGTCGGCCTTCGGTGAGGAAGAGCCCCCGGAATACGTGCCCTTCGGGACGGAAGCCGGACTCATCTGGGGGAAGGCCGGAGTGCCTGCCGTCGTGTGCGGACCGGGATTCATCAGCGAAGCCCACACGGCCGACGAAGCCGTTCCGCTGGAACAGCTCAAGCTGTGCCTGTCGCAGCTGCAGCAACTGCCGCTCACCTAAAAGGGAAGCGCTCAAAGGGAATCGCCGGTACGGCCGGTCACATCCGGCCGGCCCCCAGGGGATACGGACCAGCGGCCAACCCGCTGCGCGTCCCCTTTCGATAAGGAGAACTGTTGACCTGTGACAGCCCTCGCGGTCCTGACACGAAAACCGTCAGTGGTGGGGTGTCCGCCTCCGGCGCGACCGTCGGCGCCGCAGCGTCGCGCCGTCTCGGCCGGGAATTCGGGAAGCTGTGGACCGCCTCTTCCACCTCGGCCATCGGCGACGGCATATCACTCACCGCCGCCCCGCTCATAGCCAGCACGCTGACGGACGACCCGCGGCTCATCGCCGGCGTCACCATGGCCCTGACCTTGCCGTACGCCCTGTTCGGCATTCCGGCGGGAGTCCTCGCCGACCGGGTCGACCTGCGGCGTTCCATGGCCCGCATCGATTTCTTCCGCGGTGCCATGGTCCTCGTGTTCGCCCTGTCGGTCGCCTTCGACTGGGCCAGTCTCGGCGTGATGTACGGATGCTTCTTCCTTATCGGCACCTGTGAGACGTTCTTCCGGAACGCCTCACAGATTCTTGTGCCGTCCGTCGTCGCCGAAGAGCAATTGGTCGACGCCAACGGCCGGCTTCTGGGAGCACAGACCGCCGCCAACCAATTCGTCGGGCCACTGGTGGGATCGGCGCTCTTCGTGCTGGCGCCCGCCGTACCGTTCGGGCTCGACGCGGTCACCTTCTTCGTCTCCGCCGTACTGCTCACCCGGCTGCGGACCACCACCCCTCACGACCACGTCACCCCGGCGAAGCGCCCAGGGCTGCTGGCCGATATGACCACCGGCGCCCGGTGGCTGATGCGCCATCGGTTGCTGCGCAATCTGTCGCTGACCGCGGGCGCGATCAATCTCGTATACACCGGTTCCCTCGCGGTACTCGTCGTTTACGCGCACAAAGTCCTGGGACTCGGCGATCTCGGGTACGGCGTGCTGTTGGCCTGCCAGGCCATCGGCGCCGTCGCCGCGGCGAAATTGTCGCCGCTTCTGGTCCGGCGCATCGGCGGCGAATGGACCCTCGTATGCGTCGTGGCGACCATGGCGGTCGGCGACGCGGTGATCTGGCAGACGTCCACGGTGTGGGTCGTGGGATGCGCGCTGGCCCTCGGCGCCTGTGCCAGCATCACCTGGGATGTCGTCGTGGTCGTCCTGCGTCAGACGGTGATTCCCAAGCCGTTGCAGGGCCGCGTCAACAGCATTTACCGGCTCTTCGCCTGGGGCGCGATGCCGGTGGGCGCCGGGCTGGCCGGAGTGGTTTCCAAAGGGCTGGGCGCGACCGCCGTGTACGGACTCGGCGCCGCCGTCATGGCCGTCGTCGCCGTGCGCCTCGTACTGGGCGCCCGCCGGCACTGGTTTGCCGACGCACAGGCGCAGCAGTCATGAAATGCCGTACCAGAAAGGGCCGTTCAGCGAACAGGACGGCCTGCCGTACGACCGTCCGTCATCCGGCGTGCACCCCCGAATGAGGAGGTCGAATCGCCGGTCACCGATCCCTTTCACACCA
Source organism: Streptomyces sp. NPDC048644 (assembly GCF_043199105.1). Taxonomy (NCBI): domain Bacteria; kingdom Bacillati; phylum Actinomycetota; class Actinomycetes; order Kitasatosporales; family Streptomycetaceae; genus Streptomyces; species Streptomyces sp. NPDC048644. The sequence goes on along the minus strand of NZ_JBICVO010000002.1, from coordinate 501,461 downwards.
CTCTGTTCAAGCCGCCGGCCGGCCCGCCGTGCCCGCCCGAGCCGAACGAAATGAGAACCCCTCCATGACGCAGCCCCTGACCACCCCGCACGTTCCCAGGTCGGAACTCGGCGCGGAATATCTCAAGTCCCTTTCCCAGCAGGGCACCGACCCCGCCGACCTGACCCGAAAGGTCGTCGAGGACGAACTGGTGACGGTGGCCTACCAAGGCCGTTTCCTCGCCTCGCCGGTATTCCTCTCTACCGCGGAGCGCCGCAGGCTCGCCGCCGACCTGCTGATGGTCCACACCCTGCTGACCGAACTTCCCGAGCGCCTTTTCGACGGTGACATCGCTGCCCTGGCCCGCGCCGTCGGCATGACGGAAACGCAGGCTTCCGTGGTCGAGCGCGCGGCGAAGGCGGGCCCGCAGCTGCTCCCGCTGGCGCGTTCCGACCTCTACCGCGGTGCCGACGGCTTCAAGCTTCTCGAACTCAACATCACCAGCGCCCTCGGCGGTTTCGAGAACGCCGGAATCAACCGGGCCATGCTGACGCACCCGGCGCTGTCCGCATTCGCCGCGGAACACCGGCTCGGTTACGTCGACACGCTGCGCGGCATTGTCGACACCCTCTTCGCCGAGTGCGCGGCGAACATCGAAGAGGGCCGCCGCCCCGTCGTCGCGCTGGTCGACTGGCCCGAGAGCTTCCTGTCGTACGAGCCCCGCCTGAAGGTCATGGCCGCGCTGTTCGACGGAATGGGCATCGACGCCATTCCCTGCCACGTGGGCCATATCCGGGAGAACGACGGGCATCTTGAGGTGGACGGACGCCGCATCGACGTGGTGTACCGCTTCTTCCTCGTCGAAGAGATCGTGGGCCCCGCCGACGCCGCGCTCGTCGAGCCCATTCTGCGCGCGTTCGAAAAGGGCACGGTCGGGCTCTTCAGCCGTCTCGACGCCGAGCTGTACGGCAACAAGGGCGCACTCGCCATGCTGTCCGACGACCGCAACAGGTCGGCATTCTCGGCGGAGGAACGCGCCTGCATCGACCGGTTCCTTCCGTGGACCCGGTATGTGCGGAGTACCGCGACCGACCTCCAGGGGCAGGAGATCGACCTCGTGGAGCACGCCGTCGCCCAGCAGCAGGACCTGATACTCAAGCCGACGCTGCTGCACGGCGGCAATGGCATCGTTCCCGGCTGGACGGTCACCGCGGACGAATGGAAGGCCCGGCTCACCGAGGCGATGGACGGCCCCTACGTGGTCCAGGAGCGCATTCGCCCGCTGCCCGAGACATTCCCCGCCGACGAGGGCAGCGGAACTCAGGAACTCTTCCTCAACTGGGGTGTCTTCCTCACCGATCCCACGGTCACGGGAGAGGACGGATACAACGGGTGTCTGGTACGGGGAAGCACCGATCCCCAGGTCGGCGTCGTCAGCATGTCGGGTGGCGCCCGGGTGGCCTGCGCCTTCCATGAAACCAGCGAGCCGGCCTGAACAGCCGGCGGGATATCGAGGACGCCGTACACATGAAGATCGCAGTTGTCGACGGATATTCGACCGGACGCACACTCGTCAGCGCACTCCGCAACCGCGGAAGCGCGTGTATCCATGTGCAGAGTTCCCCGGACATGTCCGACTACTTCACCCGGGGATTCCACGCGGACGACTACGAAGCCGTACTCGGCGCCGGCGAACCCACCGAACTCGCCGCCGAACTCGCCGGGTTGGGCGTGCAGCGCGTCGTGGCCGGAACGGAATCGGGCGTCATTCTCGCCGACACCCTCACGCATCTCATGGGGCTGCCGGGCAACCGGTACGAAACCATCGCGGCCCGCCGCGACAAGGTTCTGATGGGCGATACGGCAGCCGCCGCCGGCGTGGCCACTCCTCTCGGCGGGGCATTCGCCGACGCGGCCGAGGCGGCGGAATGGTTCGCCTCGCACGGCCTGGAAGAAGGGGTCGTCAAGCCGACCAGCAGCGCGGGCACCGACAACGTACGGTTCTGCCGTACACCGGCCGACATTCACAGCGCCTGCGAGGCGGTGCTCAACTCGGCCAATCTGTACGGGCAGCCCAATACCGTGGCGCTGGTCCAGGAACGTGTACGCGGCGTCGAGTATTACGCGAACACCGTCTCCCACGAGGGTGTGCACCGCATGGCGGAGCTGTGGCGGTACACCAAGCGGGTGGGCAGCGCGGGATACCCGATATACGACTACGAAGAGCCGGTACCGGTCGCCTCGGCCGAGGCGGCACCGCTGCGGGAATTCGTCGCCGCGACCCTGGACGCCCTGGGCGTGGTGTCCGGCGCCGCCCATACCGAGGTGATGATGACGGCCCGCGGCCCGGTACTCATCGAAACCGGCGCCCGGCTGGGCGGCGGAACCGCACCGGCCGTCGTGGAGAAATTCTCCGGGACCTCCCAGACCAGCCTCTTCGCCGACACCCTGATCGACCCGGAGCATCTCCAAGAATTCGATGACGCGGCCATCACGTGGTCCCGCACGGTACGGAACGTCGCCCTCATCAATCCCGTTGCCGGACAGGTGAGTTCACTGGACTGGACGGAGCGGATCGAGGCACTGCCGACGCTGGTCACGCTCACCCATGGCGTCACTGTCGGGGAGCATCTGGCGGCCACCACCGATCTGATCAATTCGCCCGGATACGTGTATCTGGCCGCCGAAGACCCGCAGGACATCGAGCGGGATTACCGCGCGCTGCGGGACATGGAGGAAGAGGGCCTTTACACAGGGCGCGTCCGTACCGGCTCCGCCGCGCGGCACGCCTGAAGGCCGCCACCTGCGACAACCGCCCGCCGGGGCGAGCCGCTCGCGCGGTGAATCCCGGCGGCGGTCGGCCGGGGCCCGTCGGCTCCGAGCCTCGACGGCACCACCACGCGGCCCGCACCCGCCACCTCCCGCTCACTCAACGAATCGATGTCTCAGGGCCGCCGGTTATGTCAGGGGGAGGGCTGAGGCCGATGGATCAGCTGTGAAAGGAACCCGATGACACTGGCCATGGGGCCCGTGCCCGCTATCAGTCATCATCAGATGCTCGTGTTTCTCATACAGATAGGTCTGCTCCTGGCTGTCGCCGTGGGGCTCGGCCGGCTCGCGGCACGCGTGGGCCTGCCCTCAGTGGTGGGTGAACTCACCGCCGGAGTCGTTCTCGGCCCTTCCCTGCTGGGAAATCTCGCGCCGGGAGCCTCGCAGTGGCTGCTGCCCAGGAATCCCGAGCAATTGCATCTGCTCGGCGCGGTCGGGCAGTTGGGTGTCATTTTCCTCGTGGCCATCACGGGAGCCCACATCGACCTGGGACTGCTCAAGCGCAAACGACGGGCCATCAGCTGGGTGAGCGCCGGAAGCGTATTACTGCCGCTCATCATCGGATTCGTACTCAGCCTGCTGCTTCCCGACGCGCTGATGGGAAAGGCGAGCGACCGCCTGACCTTCGGCCTTTTCATGGGCGTGGCGGTAGCCGTGAGCGCGCTCCCGGTCATCGCCAAAACACTGCTGGACATGGGTCTTCTGCACCGCAATGTCGGCCAGATCATCATCGGGGCCGCCGCGGTGAGCGACATCATCGGCTGGCTGCTGCTGTCGGTGGTGTCCGCCATGGCGTCGTCCGGATTCCGCATCGGCGTGCTGATGGAATCCGTCGGCTACCTCATTCTCGTGCTGCTCACCACGGCGTACGTGGCCAGGCCCCTGATCGGGCGGCTGCTGCGCACCGTCGAGCGGTCGTCAGGGCGCGAGGTCAGTCTTTCCGCCATCGCGGTGCTGATCGTGCTGGCCGCGGCCGGCACCCATGCGCTGGGCATGGAACCCGTCCTGGGCGCCTTCCTCTGCGGCATCGTGGTGGGCTCCCTGGGCACGGAGAGCCGGAGGTCGCTGGACTCCATGCGGGCGTTCGTCATGGCGACGCTCGCCCCCCTGTTCCTCGCGACGGCCGGCCTCCAGGTGGATCTGACCGCTCTGGGGAAGCCCCAGGTGCTCATCGCCGCTCTGGTCACGCTCGTCGTCGCCATCGGGGCGAAGTTCGCGGGCGGCTATCTGGGGGCCCGCGCCGGCCGGTTGGCGCACACCGAATCCGTCGCCATCGGTGCCGGCCTCAACGCCCGCGGCGTGGTGGAGATCATCCTCGCCTCCGTCGGGCTGCAACTCGGTGTGCTGACCACCGCCTCGTACACCATCGTCGTTCTGGTCGCGGTGGTCACCTCGGTCATGGCACCGCCGATCCTGCGCCGTACCACTCGGCGCATGGCCAAGACCGAGACGGAGATCGCGCGCGAGCGGGAGTTCATGGCTCAGGCCCAGTAACTCATCGGTACACCGGGCGAGTTCGCACCCCGGGCGCGTCAGAAACCGTGGCGCGCGCCGCCGTCCACCGGAAGCATGACGCCGGTGATGTAGGAGGCCGCGGGGGACAGGAGGAAGGCGGCGGCGCGCCCGAACTCGTCGGGTGTGCCGTAGCGGCCCAGCGGGATGGCTGCCGAGCCGCGGGCCCTGACGGCTTCCGCGTCGCCGGACATCTCGTCCAGCTGCCTGGTCCGGTCCGTGTCGATGCGGCCGGGGATGAGGCCGAGTACGCGGATGCCGCGCGGGCCGAGTTCGTTGGCGAGCGACTTGGCGAATCCGGCCAGTCCCGGGCGCAGACCGTTGGAGAGCATGAGGCCGGGGATCGGCTCGTGGACGGAGCGGGAGAGGACGAAGCCGATCACGCCTCCCTCGGGCAGGGCGCCGGCGGCCGTGCGGGCGAGCCGGACCGCGCCGAGGAAGACGGCCGAGAAGGCGGCCTGCCACTGCTCGTCGGTGTTGGCGCTCTCCCCGGAGGCGCCGCTGCCGGGGGGCGGCCCTCCGACGCTGATGAAGACGCCGTGCAGGGCGCCGAAGCGGTCACACGCCGCGGCGACCAGGCGCTCGGCCGCCTCCGGGTCGGCGTTGTCGGCAGCGACCCCCAGAGCGCGCGGGCCGAGCGCGGTGGCCGCGGCCTCGGCGGACTCGGGCGTACGGCCGGTGACCACGACGTTCGCGCCCTCGGCGGCCAACTGGCGGGCGGTGGCGTAACCGAGCCCGCGGGTCGCTCCTGTGACGAGGAAGGTACGGTCCTTCAGTCCAAGATCCATAGGGACATTCTGCCGCAGTTTCCTCAACCCCCTTGCCCCCGGCCCTCGTTGGCCACGCCCACCCCGGAACGCACCGCTTCGCCCCCGCCTCCGACCGCGCCGCGGTAGGCGAACCACGGAACGAAGAACTGGGTGATGGGGCCGACGGCGAGCGCGTACAGCACCGTGCCGATGCCCGCGGTGCCGCCGAGCAGCCAGCCCACGACGAGCACACTGATCTCGATCACGGTGCGGACGAGCCGCATGGAGCGCCCGGTGACCGCGGACGCGCCGGTCATCAGGCCGTCCCGCGGCCCGGGGCCGAAGCGCGCGCCGACGTACACGGCGACGGACAGCCCGTTGAGCAGGATCCCGCCGACGAGCAGGCAGGCACGGGCGGGGATCCCCAGGTGCGGCGGGATGAGGAAGAGACCGAGGTCGGAGAAGCACGCCAGGACGACGATGTTCGCGAAGGTGCCGAGCTTCGGCGCCTGTTTGAGCGGGATCCACAGCAGCAGCACGAGAACGCCGATGACCGCGCTGATCGCGCCGAAACTCAGGGAGGTGTGCTGCTCAAGGCCCTCGTACAGGACGCTCCACGGGTTGACGCCCAGCGCGGCCCTGACCATCACCGACAGGCTGAAGCCGTAGAGGGCCAGGCCGATGAACAGCTGGGGAAGGCGCCGCAGCGGGCGCTCGCTGACGCGGACGTAGGTGAGCGGGGGCAGCTGCGGGGCCGGGCGGCCCCTCAGACGTGCCGCCCGGCGATGCCTGAGCCCGCCTTCGCCGCCATCGGAGATCTTCTGATCCACACTCGCCTCCACAAGGAAGTTGTCTGTCCGTCAGGTCTGTCCGTCAGGCCAATAAGGCGAGTCTGTAGACTGATTGGCCCAGTTGACATGGCCAATCGGAGAGGAATGGTTGGTATGGCTGATCCGGACCCGCTGCATCCCGTGGACGGCATAGAGCGCAGCGACCGCACCCTGGGCAGTCGTCAGCTCGCCGCGATGCTCCCCGATCTGACGGGCATTCGGCCCGCCTACCGCCGGCTGGCCGATGCGATCGGCGAACTGATCCTGGAGGGGCGGGTCGCCCTGCACGTCAGGCTCCCCGCCGAACGGGAACTCGCCACCGCCCTGCACACCAGCAGGGCCACCATCACCGCCGTCTACGACCTGCTGCGCGAGCGCGGGTTCGCCCACAGCCGCCAGGGCTCCGGCACCTGGACGGATCTGCCCGAAGGCCGCAAGCCCAAGGGCGTCACCCGGCTCCTGGGCCCCGAGGACACCGCGATCGACCTCGCCCGTGCCGCCCCAGGACTGCCCGAGCAGGCGCTCGTCGATGCGCTCGCCCACGTCACCCCGCACCTCGCCGCGCACGCCCACACCCCCGGCTACCACCCCTACGGCCTGCCGGAACTGCGCGCCGCCATCGCCGAGCGCTTCACCCGGCGGGGGCTTGCCACCGTGCCCGAGCAGATCCTGGTCACCTCCGGCGCGCAGCACGCCTTCACCCTGGTCCTGGGCCTGTTGTGCGCTACCGGCGACCGGATAATGGTCGAGAACCCGTCCTACCCCAACGCCCTGGACGCGGTGCGCAGAGCCCGGCTGCGCACCGTGTCGACGCCCATGACCGACGTCGGATGGGACATCGAGATCGCCGAGTCGACGCTGCGTCAGGCAGTGCCCCGCCTCGCCTACTTGATCCCCGACTTCCACAACCCGACCGGCTGCCTGATGCCCGAGCACGAGCGGATCCGCCTCCTGCGGGCCACCCAGCGCTCCGGCACCTGGCTCGTCATCGACGAGACCCTCACCGACCTCGCCCTCGACGTCCCGGCCCCACCGCCCTTCGCCTCGCACGCCACACCGGGCGGCGCAGGACAGATCATCACCATCGGCTCGATGAGCAAGACCCACTGGGCGGGCCTGCGCATCGGCTGGCTGCGCGCCCCGGCCAGGCTCGTCACGGAAATCGCAGGACAGCGGGTCGCCACCGACATGGGCGGCTCCGTCATCGACCAGCTCCTGGCACTCGCCCTGCTGGCCCGCGCCGACGAACTGCTGCCGCCCCGCCTGGAACAGCTGCGCACCCAGCGCGCCGCCCTGGCCGCCGCCCTGGCCGAGCACATCCCGCAGTGGAGCTGGCAGCTGCCACCCGGCGGCCTGTCCCTGTGGGTCGACCTGGGCAAGCCCATCGCCTCGGCGCTGGCCGACCGCGCACTGGACTACGGCGTGCGGATCGAGGGCGGCACCTACTTCGCCACCGACCCCGGCATCTTCGAACAAAGGCTCCGCATCCCGTACACCACCGCCCCCGACACCCTGCGCGAGGCGGTACGCCGCATGGCCAGGTCACTGGACGACGAGCCCACCCCCTCGTCCGGTAGCCGCCGCCCCCACTGGGTCGCCTGAATCCGACCGTCCGGTCCCCGTCGGCCGCGCTCATCGCGGCGGATCGTCGTCCGATGGCCCTTCTCCGGCGGCCCGCGACACCACATCACTGAGCCAATGGCCCAGTGACATCGGTTTCTGTTGAGCCAGGCGCGCTCAGGATGGTCTGATGGTCCTGTCGATGGCGCTGCGGATCCCGCGGCGCCTTTTTCATGCCGTAGCGGAGGTTGGGTTGGCAAGCGTGCTGAAGAGAGTGATCGTCGCTCCGGATCCCGGGCGGATGCGCCTGCGGAGCGCCACTCGGGCCGTGCTCGGCATCGGCCCGGCCGCGGCGCTCTCGGGCCTTGCGGGCGGCTCGCTGCCGGCCGCTGTCGTCGGCGGGCTCGCCGCGCTGCTCGCGCTCTTCACGGTCACGGACACCACCGTCAAGGGGCAGGCCGTCACGACCGCACTGCTGCCCGCCGTAGGTATCCCCGTACTGGCGCTGGCCGCCGTCCTGCACGAGCTTCCGCTGCTGCGGGACGTCACGTTCCTGGCCACCGTCTTCGCCGGTGTCTACGCCAGGCGCTGGGGCCCGCGCGGCCATGCGCTGGGAACCTTCGCCTTCATGACGATGTTCGCGGCACAGTTCCTGCACACCGTCCCCGGGCAGTTGCCGATGCTGTACGCCGCCATCGCCCTCGCCCTCCTCGTCTCCTCGACGGTCCGTTTCGGGCTGTGGTGCTACGAGCGACGCCTGACGCCGCCCGCCGTGACGGCCCCGCCGGCCGGCAGAGGGCTGGCCCGCGCGACGACGCGCCAGGCGCTCCAGGCGACCGTCGCGGGAGGGTTCGCCCTCGTGGCGGGACAGATGCTGTCCGCCGACCGTTGGTACTGGGCGGTCGGCGCCGCGTGGTGGATCTTCGTGAACACCGCCTCGCGCGGGGAGGCGCTGGTCAGAGGCTTCCGAAGGATCCTCGGTACGGTCCTCGGCATCGTCGTCGGACTGTTCGTCGCGGTCCCGCTGCACGGCGCCGCGATCCCCACCGCCGTGCTCCTCGCGGTCTGCGTCTTCGGGATCTTCTACACCGCCGCGGTGTCCTACAGCTGGATGGTCTTCTTCGTGACGGTCCTCGCCGGGCTGCTCTACGGAACGCTGGGGGTCCTCGACGGCGGGCTGCTCGTGCTGCGGGTCGCCGAGACCGGCGCCGGAGCCGTGGGCGCGGCCCTGGCCGTGCTGCTCGTGCTGCCGGTCACCACGCACGTCACCACGGACGCGTGGATCCGGCACGCGCTGCGCTGCGTCCACGCCTGCGCCGCCGAGAGCGCCGCGCGGCTGGCGGGATCGCCGACCGCCGACCCGGCCCCGCGGGTCGCCGAACTGGAATCGCTGCTCGGCAAGGTCAGGCAGACGCTGGCCCCGCTGACGCACCCCGTCAACCCGTTGCGCGCCCGCAAGGCGCGCGCCGCCCACGTGCTGCGGCTGCTCGACGACTGCGCCCGCGAGGTCCGTGGACTCGCCGCCGTAGCGGCCGACCCGGATGCCTCGCACGACGCGCGCCTGACCGCTGCCTGCCGTCGCGTGGAACTCACGGTCGAGGCGCTCTTCGCGCCCGGCGACGCCCCCGGCGACCAGGCCGTTCCGGCGGCGCAGCACGGTGCGGCGGAGCCCGCGCTCGCGCATCTGCACGGCCTGGAACGCGCACTCGCCGAACTGGCCGCGCCGCTGCGCAGCCGGACCCGGGAACCGCTGGGAGCCTGAGCCGGCAGCGAAGTCCGCCGTCCGCCCGATGCCCCCTGGCCCCGGCTGTTAGCGTCGCCGTATCCGTGCGGGCGGACGCCTCCCGGCCTCCTGCGGGCGGCCGGGCAGCCGGCCCGGACGGGGACGAGCGGCGGCCGGTGACGAAGGGCGGAGCAGTGGGGACCACGGAGCGCGGACTGCGGGCGTACATCGGATCGTTCACCACGGCGGGCGGCGCGGGCCTCACCACCGCCGCCGTCGACCCGGGGACCGGCGCCCTCACCGCGCTCCACACCACGGACGTGCTGCCCAACCCCTCCTTCCTCGCCCCGAGCCCCGACGGCCGCCACCTCTACGCGGTCAGCGAGACCACCGACGGCACGGCTGCCGCCTTCGCCCTCACCCCCGAAGGCCCCGCACCCCTGGGCCCGCCCGTCCCCGTCGGCGGCGCCGACCCCACCCATCTCACCCTGACCTCCCGTCACTTGGTGACCGCCCACTACACCTCCGGCAGCATCAGCGCCCTCCCCGTGCGCGCCGACGGCACACTCGGCGGACTCGCCGCCGTCCTGCGGCACGAGGGCAGCGGCCCGCGGGCCGACCGCCAAGAGGGCCCGCACGCGCACGCCGTACGTGCCGACCCCTCCGGCCGCTGGCTGCTGAGCGTCGACCTCGGCACCGACTCGGTCCGCTGCTGCACCCTCGACCCCGCGAGCGGAACGCCGGCCGTCCACGCCGAGGTCAGGCTGCGCCCCGGCAGCGGACCGCGCCATCTCGCCTTCCACCCCGGCGGCGCCTTCGCCTACGTCATCAACGAGTTGACGCCGACGGTCACCGTCTGCCGCTGGGACGCGGCGACCGGCACCCTGACGCCACTGGGAGAGACCCGGCTCCTCCCGGACGCCGGGGACGCACCCGGTGCGCCCGAGACCTTCCCCTCCGCGCTGGTCCTCTCCCGGGACGGCCGGTTCGCCTGGGCCGCCAACCGCGGGCACGACAGCATCTCCGTGCTGGCCATCGACCCGTCGGACGGGCACGCCACCCTGGTCGGCACGGTTCCCTGCGGCGGTCACTGGCCCCGCGACCTGGCGCTGCACCCCGGTGGCCGGCACCTCTACGCCGCCAACGAGCGCTCCGGCGACGTCACGTGGTTCACCCTCGACCCGCACACCGGCCTGCCGGTCCGTGCCGGATCACTCGCCGCCCCCGCCGTCTCCTGCGTGGTCTTCGCCTGACCAGGCCCGCCGCCGTCAGCCCGATGCGGCGGCCCGACCGGCCTGACCGGCCCGAATCGTCGTCCGCCGGTCGCCGTGGGCATCCCAGGTCCGCCCCGAGAGGCCCTGACGGCCCTCCTCGCGGGCGCCCGCCCGGCGGGCCGCTCCCCGCGACCCACCCGCCTGCCGCAAGCCGTCTGACGGGCATCTGGCGACCTCGGCCGACGGGCCGGGCCAGGGAACGCGCGAGGGCCGCCCCACGCCCTGCGTGAAGCGGCCCTGCGAAGTGCTGCGAGCGCTACAGGTGTCCCCGTGCCGGGCCCCGACCCCGGCTCGACGGCACGACCTAGTGGGCCGGTGTGCTCTGGCCCGCCGGCCGGAGGGTGATGCCCACCGAAGCCGCGTAGTTCGACAGCACCAGCCGGCCCACGGCGCCGTACGCCCCCAGGGCCTCGGCCGACGCACAGCCGGCCTCCGCGGCAGCCGCCCCCAGCAGCCCGTCGGAGATCTCAGGGCCGATCAGGTACGGCGCGAGCGCCAGCTGCCGCGAGCCGGACCCGCGCAGCTGCTCCGCCGTACGCGAGATCGCGCCGTCCTCGTCCAGCGCGGCGGCCAGTACCGGCACCGCAAGACGGGCCGAGAGCAGCATGCCGGTGATCCCGGCGGCCTGCACGGCCTCCTCGCCTCCCACGGTGGCCAGGATGATGCCGTCGGCCGCGGTGGCGACGGTGAACAGCCGCGCGCGGTCGGCGCGTGCCAGACCCGCCTCGGACAGCCGGACGTGCAGCGCCTCGGCGAGCAGCGGGTGCGGGCCGAGCACGTCGGTCAGCTCGGCGCCGGAACCGCTGTTCATGATGGCCTGGCGTATGCGTCGCAGCAGCGAACTGTCCGGCCCCGCCAGCAGCGGCACGACCACCGCGGCGGGCCCGGTCTGGCCGGTGGCGCCGGTCCGCGCCTTGTGCTCGGCGCCGGCCTGCGCCAGCACCGCCTCCAGCGCGGGGAACTCCGCGTCGCCCCCGTCGACGTACCCGATCCGGGCGTCGAGGCCGGGCAGTTCGGAGCGGGCGATGCTGGAGACCTCATCCGCCAGGCTGCGGGCGGCGGATGTGGGGGTGCCGGGCACGGCCAGGACCAGGACGGGTGCGTCCTCAGGGGCGGCGAGCGGCTCCGGCTTGCGGTGGCGGCCGGACTGCCGCGGGCGCGGCATACGTACAGGCAGGCCGGGTGCCGGGCTCAGGGAATCGTCGTCAAAGCGGGGCGAGCCAGGTGCGGGCCCAGTGGGGGAACTCATGGCGCCGCATGCTAACGCCTCGGAGTACCCCGGTGCCGAGGGAGGGTTCGGTCAGGGGGCATCCGTCCCGATTTATCCCGCGCGTCTTGGTGGCTTCAGCCCGCCACAGGCCGCGTGATCTGCAACAACTCGCCGTCGGCCGGCAGCGTCAGCTCCTCGCGGGCCAGCGCGGCGGCGAGGGTCAGCGCACCGTCGAGCGGGCTCCCAACGGCCTGGGTGCAGACGACCCCGGGAAGCCGCGTGGCGAGTGCGGTGCGCAGCGGGCCGAGCAGCGGCTCGCCCATGCGGAACAGCCCGCCGGTCCACGCCACCGTCCGCGCCCCGCCCGCCGGGCAGACCGCGGCTGCCGCATCGGCGATGTGCCGTGCGGCGTCCCGCAGGATGCCCGCCGCGACCTCGTCGCCGTCCGCGCATCGTGCGACCAGCGGGGCGAACGACGCCAGGACGGCGGGCCTGTCGGTCCGTGGGTAGAGTTTTCCCGGCAGCCCGCCGGCCGGCCCGAACTCCGCCTCGGCGCACGCCAGTAGCGCCCGCGAGCCGCCTGTGCGTCCGTCATGGGCGCGCAGTGCGGCCTCCAGACCGGCCCGGCCGATCCAGGCGCCGCTGCCGCAGTCGCCCAGCAGATGCCCCCAGCCGTCGGCCCGCCGCCAGCTTCCCGCCGCGTCCGTGCCGAGCGCGATCAGGCCGGTGCCGGCGGCGATGACGGCACCGGGGCGCTGGCCGAGCGCGCCGGCGTACGCGGTGACCGCGTCGGCGGCCAGCACCAGATGCCGGGTGCCGAAGGCGGCGGCCAGCGCCGCGGGGAGTACGGCTCGCAGGTCCTGCCCGAGCGTGCTCATCCCGGCGGCTCCGACACAGACGGCGGCGAAGCCGTCCGCTCCGGCAGCGAGCCGCAACTGCTCGGCGGCGGGCAGCAGTTGGGACATCAGCTGCTGTGCGTCGATGCCGCGCGGGCCGGTGCGCACCGGCTCGTCCGACGTGTACGTGGCCGCCGTCCCGGCACGCGGGTCGGCCGCGGGTGCGACGGCCATCCGCAGCCCCGAGCCGCCCGAATCGACGCCGAGAACATGGCGGCCGGGTGCGGCGGATCTGCGCTCCGCGGTGCCCGGCGGCTCAGCCAAGGCCGCGGGCGTCCTGCTTGAGCGCGGTGTCGACGGTCAGCGCCGTGGCGACGACCAGGCTGAGCAGCGGATCGGGGAGCTGCCGGTGGACCTGGAGCACGTAGTTGTCCGCCGTGGTGAACATCGTCTTGGCGAGACCTTCCCAGGTCTTGGTGATCCGGGCGACCTCGGTTTCGGTGTGGTCGACGATCGCGAAGTTCCAGGCGCGCCAGTTCTCCGCCTTGATGGCGCCGATCTGCTGGCCGTTGACCATCATCCCGAAGTTGATCTTGCCGATGGCGTTCTGCTGCACGATCTCGCCGACCGGCTGGCCGTCGGGGCGCTGCACGATCACCTTGGACTTGAGGATCTTCGCGGGCCGGGTCAGCACCAGCAGCGGCTGCCCGTACGCGTCCCGGATCTCCAGCTTGTGGGTCATGTACTGGTCCAGGCTGGAGACGACCCGCAGCACCTTCTTGGCCGTGCTCTGGCCGACCTGGACGACCGTGCCGAGCGTGTTCCCGTGCTGGTCGAAGACGCTGTACTCGTTGGTGACCTCAATGAGCTTGGCCTTCTGGTTCACCACCAGGACCGGCTCGGTGAACAGGCTGCCGCCGCCGGGACCGCCCGGCGCGACCCCTGCCTGCTGCTGGACCTGACGCTGCACACCCTCCGGATGGCCGCCGGCCGCTCCCGGTGCGTGCTGGGGCGGGTACGGCTGCGGCATCGGCTGCCCCGGCGCCTGCTGCGCGGGCTGCCCCTGCGCGTACCCCGGCTGTCCGTGCGCCGCGCCGGCCGACTGTCCGTACGGCGCCTGCTGCTGTCCGTACGGCGCCTGTCCCTGCTGGTGCGGGGCCTGTTGGGGCGCGGGCCCCGCGGCCTGCGGGGCGGCCTGGACCGGCTGGGCGGGGGCGGGCTGCTGCTGGGGGACCTGCTGGGCGGCCGGCTGGGGCTGCTGCGGCTGGGCCCGTTGCGGCTCGGCGTGCGTGTGCTCGGTCCATCGGGCGCCGTCCCACCAGCGCAGTTGGTGGGGGGTGCCCTGCGGGTCGGCATACCAGCCCGCAGGGATGTTCGCGTTCGTCATGCCGGAACAGTACCGCCCGGCCTCAGGGCAGCTGCCAGTCCACCGGCTGGGCTCCCTGCTGCGCCAGGAGGTCGTTGACGCGGCTGAAGGGACGGGATCCGAAGAACCCGCGGTCGGCGGACATGGGGGAGGGGTGTGCCGACTCGACGGCCGGCAGATTGCCGAGCAGCGGACGCAGGTTGCGCGCATCGCGGCCCCACAGGACCGCGACGAGCGGGCGGTTGCGGCCGACCAGTGCGCGGATCGCCTGCTCGGTGACCTCTTCCCAGCCCTTGCCCCGATGCGCCGCCGGTTTGCGGGGCGCGGTCGTCAGCGCTCTGTTCAGCAGGAGTACGCCCTGTCTGGTCCAGGGGGTCAGGTCGCCGTTGGACGGCCGGGGAAGGCCGAGGTCGGAGTGCATCTCGCGGAAGATGTTCTCCAGACTCCCGGGCAACGGTCTGACGTCCGGCGCGACGGAGAAGCTGAGTCCCACCGCGTGTCCCGGCGTCGGATACGGGTCCTGTCCGACGATCAGCACCCGTACGTCGTCGAACGGTTGCTGAAAGGCGCGCAGCACATTGCTGCCTGCCGGGAGATAGGTGCGTCCCGCGGCGATCTCCGCCCGCAGGAAGTCGCCCATCGCGGCGATCCGTCCGGCGACGGGCTCAAGTGCCTTGGCCCAGCCCGGTTCGACAATGTCTTGTAGAGGTCGTGCAGCCACGGGATCACCCTACTGGCCCAGCGCCCTCCCGTATCAATCCATGACTTCCCTCCTGGTCCTCGGCCCGCGCCGTCCCTCGTGCCGCCGCTTCTCCCCGTTCTCCCCGCCGCTCGCTCACGCCACCGCCGCCGCCCGTACGCACAGCACATCGGGCAGGTGCGAGGCGAGCTGCCGCCAGCTCTCGCCGTCGTCCGCGCTGGCGTAGACCTCGCCGTTGCGGTTGCCGAAGTACACCCCTGCGGGGTCGGTGTCGTCGACGCACAGGGCGTCCCGGAGCACCGTGCCGTAGTGGTCCTCGTCCGGCAGGCCGTGGGTGAGCGGTTCCCAGGCGGCCCCGGCGTCGGTCGTGCGGTACACCCGGCACCGGTGGCCGGCGGGCACCCGGTCGATGTCGGCGGTGATGGGGAAGAGGTAGGCGGTGTTCGCGGCGCGCGGATGGGCGGCCACGGCGAAGCCGAAGTCGGACGGCAGGCCCGCGCCGATGTCCGTCCACCGGACGCCGGCGTCGTCGCTGCGGTAGACGCCCCAGTGGTTCTGCAGGTACAGCCGGTCGCGGTCCACCGGGTCCTGGGCGATCTTGTGCACGCACTGGCCGAACTCCGGGTGCTGGTCCGGCAGGAAGACCGCCTTCACGCCGTTGTTCGACGGCTTCCAGCTGGCCCCGCCGTCCGTGCTGCGGAAGACGCCGGCCGCCGAAGCCGCGACCGTCACCGCGTCCGCGTCGCGCGGGTCGGTGATGACGGTGTGCACGGCGAGCCCGCCGCCGCCCGGCATCCAGTGCTTCCGGCTCGGGTGGTCCCACAGCGACCTGACCATGGTGAAGGTCTCGCCGCCGTCGTCGGACCGGAACAGGCCGCCGGGTTCCGTACCGGCGTAGACCACATCGGGGGCCGCGGGCCCCGCCGGGTGCAGCTGCCACACCCGCTCCAGTGAAGTCCCGGTGTATTCCGGGTACTTGACCGCGGGTCTGGTCGGTTCCTGCCAGCTTTCGCCGAGGTCGTCGGAGTGGAAGACGGACGGGCCCCAGTGGGGGCTGTCGGCCCCGGCCAGCAGCCGGGGCGCCGCGCGGCGGGTGTCGATCCCGAGGGAGTACACCGCCTGCGCGGGGAAATGCGGGCCGCTCAATTCCCAGTCGCCGTGCCGTCGTCGGCCGACGAAGAGCCCTTTGCGGGTGCCCACCACGAGTAGTACGTCAGTCATGCCCCTACACCTCCGGGACGCCGTTGTCTCAGATGCCGTCAGTCTGCACCCGACCACTGACAACGGCGTCCCGGAACGGCATCGGCGCAGGTCACACGGCCATGCCCGGCCTGCAGTGCGCGCCGGGCACCCGCGGTTCCGGTCCGGGCGAACGGCGGCGGCAAGGCCCGCCTTCATGCGGCAGGCGCGCGCCGCACCGACTGCCGGTGCGACGCGCGCCCACCGCGTGGCGACCGCCTCAGACGGCCCGCTGGTACTGCTCCGGTACGCGGATGCCGATCCCCAGCTCACGGGCAGCCAACAGCGCGAAGCTCGGCGACCGCAGCAGTTCCCGGCCGAGGAGTACGGCGTCGGCCTGCCCGTCCGCGACGATCTTCTCGGCCTGCTGCGCCTCGGTGATCAGGCCCACGGCCCCCACCGGCAGCCCGGCCTCCTTCTTGACCCGCTCGGCGAACGGCACCTGGTAGCCGGGCACCGCCTCGATCCTGGCGTCCGGTGCGTTGCCGCCCGTGGAGGTGTCCAACAGGTCGACACCGTGCGCCTTCAGGTCGGCCGCGAAACGGACGGTGTCGTCCGCCGTCCAGCCCTCGCGGGCGTCGTCCTCGTTCTCGGAGAGCCAGTCGGTGGCCGAAATCCGGAAGAAGACCGGCAGTTCGTCGGGCCACACCTCCCGTACGGCGTCCACGACCCGCAGTGCGAAGCGCGTCCGGTTCTCGTAGGAGCCGCCGTACTCGTCGGTGCGCCGGTTGGTGAAGGGCGAGAGGAACTGGTTGACCAGGTAGCCGTGCGCGCCGTGCACCTCGACGACGTCGAAGCCGGCCGCGCGGGCCCTGCGGGCGGTGGCGGCGAACTGCCCGACGATCTCGTCGATCTGCGCGGTGGACAGCTCGTCCGGGGTCTGCGAACCGTCGTCGAACGGCACCGGGCTCGGGGCGAGGGGCGTCCAGCCGTACGGCTCGTCGGAGCGGATCGTGGCGCCGCGGTCGACCCACATCCGCTCGGTCGACGCCTTGCGGCCGGCGTGCGCGATCTGGATGCCGGGGACGGTTCCCTGCGAATTCAGGAAGATCGTGATCCGCCGGAACGCCTCGGTCTGGGTGTCGTTCCACAGTCCCAGGTCGTACGGGCTGATGCGGCCCTCGGGGCTGACCGCGGTCGCCTCGGTGAGGATGAGTCCGGTGCCGCCTGCCGCGCGGGCCGCCAGGTGCTGGAAGTGCCAGTCACCTGGCACCCCCTCCATGGGGCCTTCGGGGGCCGCCGAGTACTGGCACATGGGAGCCATCCAGATGCGGTTCGGGATGGTCAGCGACCGAAGACGGATGGGCTCGAACAGTGCGCTCACGGCTGGCTCCTGTACCTCACGACGTGCGGACTCCGGCCGAGCCCGCCCTCATACGATAAACGCCGTACTACGGCAGGTGTCAAACTACGATGTTTCTCGTACGAACCGCGCCGCCGTGCCGGAAACCCCGGTCGGCGTGACACCGGGACCGTGCCCCGTGCGCTCTCCCCGCCCTGAGGTAGCCGCGCCCGTGCACAAGCGCAAACATGGCCGTGAGGCGAGGAGCGGACGCCTCGGTCCCGGAACGGACGCGGAAAGGGGACGGACGTGGACGAGCAGGCCGGTACGGGGGACGAAGGCACCGCCGACAGCCTGGCGGCCTACCACCGCAAACGGCACTTCGACCGGACGCGTGAACCGCGCGGCCGACGGGCGCCGTCCGGTGATCGGCCCTGCTTCGTCGTGCAGATCCACGACGCGCGCCGGATGCACTTCGACTTCCGCCTTGAGGTCGACGGCGTCCTGAAGTCCTGGTCCGTGCCGAAGGGCCCGTCCGCCGACCCGCACGACAAGCGCCTCGCCGTACCCACCGAGGACCACCCGCTGGACTACCGGGAGTTCGAGGGTGTCATCGCCCCCGGGGAGTACGGCGCGGGCCCGGTGATCGTCTGGGACCAGGGCACCTACCGGCCACTCCCCGGCAAGCGCAAGGACCGGGCGGGCAGCTTCGCCGAGGCCCTGGAGCGGGGACACGCCGCCTTCTGGCTCGACGGTGCGAAGCTGCACGGCGGCTACGCGCTCACCCGGTTCCGCACCGGTGAGGAAGCGGGCGACCGGGAATCCTGGCTGCTGGTCAAGGAGAACGACGCCCACGCGGCCCACCACGGGGCACCCGATCCGAAGCGCGCCCGCTCCGTACGCAGCGGCCGGACGCTCCACCAGGTGGTGGCCGACGCCTCCGAAGGGCGCGAGGACGGCCGGTGAGCCACAGCGGGACAGCCGGTCGGTGCGCCTGCTGTTCCTGTCGTGCCGGCTGCTCCTGGAGGAACGCCACGGGGAGGCACGCCCCGGGGTGGCTCATCTGTCGTCCGCGCCCCCGACGGTGTCCGGGCAGACGTGGATCGCGGCCTCTTCGGCCGACGCGGCACCGCCGTCGATACCGACATCGTGGGCGACGACGTCGTTGGTGTGCCGCGGGTAGCCCTCGTCCGCGCCGACCAGCCGCCCGGCCCGCTCGTTGCCGACCTGGTCGTCGAACGCCTCGCCGTCGCTTTCCAGCAGGTCGCCGATGCCGTCGCCGTCGGGCACGGTGACGTCAGGCGTCTCCTCGGACAGCCGCTGATCGAGGGTTTCGCCGTCGTGCTGCTCCTGCGCCGTCGTTCCGCGGTTCACCGCGAGCGGGTGCTCGGGCGGCGAATAGCCCTCGTCCAGCATCTCGTCGAGTCCCGGCTCGTCGAGGGCATCCTCCATATCCAGATCGTCTGGATTGTCCTGGGGGTCGGACGCGGAGGGCTGATACACCTCGTCGCCCATCGCGTTGTCGGACATGCCGCCCTCCTTCTCCGGGTACGCCGGTGGTCTCACGCTGCGGTGCCGGTCCCACGCAGAATGCTGATGACTTCCGTGTCCTGCACCTGGTCGAAATCGAGATACCACTCGCCCACCGCGTGAAAATGCTGCGGCTGGTGCACACAGACAACATCGTCCGCCTCCTCGCGCAGCGCCGCAGCCGCAGCCGCGTCGCCCACCGGAACGGCGAGGATCAGGCGGGCGGGCCGCAGCCGCCGCAGATGACGCAGCGCCGCGCGGGCCGTGGCGCCTGTGGCGAGCCCGTCGTCGACCAGCAGGACCACGGCGCCCGTGACGTTCAGCGGGGGCCGGCCCGCCCGGTAGGCCGCCTCGCGCCGGTGCAGCTCGGCCCGTTCCCGTTCGACGTCGGCGGCGAGCAGCTCCTCGGTCAGGCCGAGTACGGTCAGCGCCGCCGCGTCGAAGACGGGCGGTTCGTCGTCGACGAGGGCTCCGACGCCGACCTCGGGCAGGCCGGGAATGCCGATCTTGCGGGCCACGAGCACATCGAGCGGGGCCCCGATGGCCCGCGCGACCTCCGCCGCCACCGGGACGCCACCGCGCGGCAGCGCCAGCACCAGAGGGGCGGTGAACCCGCCGGTCCGCATCAGCGCGAGACACCGGGTGGCGAGTGCCTGCCCGGCATGCCGACGGTCGAAGTACCGCATGGCGCGCCGTACCTCACTCTCTCCGCCTCCGCGTACGGGCGGCCGGCCGGTGAGCGGAACCGGCCGACGCGTCAGCTCCGGCGGTGTTCCGTCGCGAGTCCGATGGATTCGGCGATGGTCTGCACGTTCGGGTACAGCTCGCCCGCCGGGAGCCGCTCCGCGAGGGCGACCAGCCGGTCCGGCGCATGGTCCCGACGGAGTTTGTCGACGACGGTGGGTTTGTCGGCCGGGTAAATGCTGCGGCCGAGGTGCTGGGCGAGTTCCGAACGTATGCCGACGTCCTCTTCTGTCATGCCGAGCGGAGTTCCGCCCCGGAATACGGTGTCGGGGGCCGTGCCACATCCGGCTGGTCCTCACCCGCGGGCTGGAGTTCCCGTTCCTCCACCGCCCGCAGTGACCGGTCCGCCGTCAATTCCGCCCGCAATTGCTTCTTCATCACGTCGTCCCGGGCGGGCCCGGTCTTGTCCGCACCGTGTTCCATGACCATGGTTTCCTCCGGATTCACCAGAACTGAACTGAATTGCTGTCGCCGAGTGCTTTCCCGCTGTTACGGGCAGGGCGTCCCGTTTGCTGAACGGGCCGACGCAGGACGTGTCACGCGCACTCCGGATCCAGGGGCCGGGGGGCTGCCTCACAGCTCCGCGGCCCGGCATCTCCGTGGTGCGGTGTCCACGGCCGGTGCGTCGTCCCTTTCATCGGGTGCCCGTTATTCTTTCGCGCTAACGCCGTGTTCCGGCGCCGTCGTTGGGCCGTCTCCGCGGCGGCTGACCATCCGCACACCGCAGGTTCCGCATCACCGCCGTCCGGCGCCCAGCTCGTTCACGAGCGTGGTGCAGAAAGCCTTCAGATCGCCCGGCTTTCGGCTGGTGACAAGGGTGTTGGGCCCGTCGGTGCAGACCTTCACCCGCTCATCGACCCAGGTGCCGCCGGCGTTCCGGATATCGGTTGCCAGACTGGGCCACGAGGTGAGCGTACGGCCGCGCACCACGTCGGCCTCCACCAGCGTCCAGGGGGCATGACAGATGGCCGCGACCGGCTTTCCCGCGTCGAAGAATCCACGGGCGAAGGCGACCGCCCGCTCATCGGTGCGCAGCTCATCCGGATTGGCCACGCCGCCTGGCAGTATCAGGCCGTCGTAATCATCGACCCGCGCCTTTTCCAGCGTCCGGTTCACCGTGAAGGTGTCCGCCTTGTCCAGGTGGTGGAAGGCTTGCACGGACCCGGGAGCGGTGGATACCAGGTGCGGTACGACACCGGCGTCGACGACGGCCTGCCACGGCTCGGTCAATTCGACCTGCTCGACCCCTTCGGGAGCCACCAGAAACGCTATCTGCATGCTGTCCGTCCTCTCGGTGGTCCATCATTCCGTCCACTCAGGGCCGCATTCCCACCGCATCCCGCGATATTCCCTTCGGGTGCACACCGGACCGTCTCAGGCGCACCTCGGACAGTCGATTTCCGTCACGCCTCCCGGCCATTTCCGACGGCTCGCGCCTGCTCTGCTCTTCGGCCTGCCGACGCACGTCATCCCGAACTGAGAGGAATCGCGATAATCGCCGGTATCCCTTCCGGGCCCAGCGTCCCGACGAGCTGCTCGACGGTTCCTGAGTTCGCCCCCCGAGACTCCGCGCCCTTGCCCGAATGCCTCCATCGGACTCCGGATACGGCGAGATCGCATCCCGGCACACGGCACGAACCGGCGGGGCCGGCAGGCCACCGGGCATCTCGGGACACCCGCCGCCCAGCGGGCCTGCGCGGCGTACCGGCACCGGGCCCCATGAGCGTCCCGGTGCGGGACCGTTCCTGGGGACGGGCGGCGGCGCGCAGGGCTTCTTGCCTGCCCGAGCGCGGCAGGGGAACCGGGGGTGAGGCGACCGCTGACGAGGACGGAGCTTCCGCCAGTCGGGCGACGGAGAGCCCGTCGTGAACGGTCACCGGGGAGCGGGAATCGAGGCGGATGCGGCAGGGCGGACGGCCCGCTCGCGCGAGCAGGACGCGCGCAGGCCGGGGGCGTACCGTCGAAGACGGGCCCGCGCTCCTACCGGGCGGCGTGCGCAGACGGCGCGTACAGAGACAGACATGGCATCCCGTGCCACTGGGACGCTCCCCGTGACGGCACCCGCCGCTCCACAGCCGAGGCCCACCGGCACCAGCCCTCACGGCCCCGTCCGGGAAGGGAGACGCCCACCATGACAACCGCAGAACACCGCTCACCCGTCGGCGGCGGGCACCTCGTCCCCGTGCACGGCGCGCCCTGTTGGGTGCACCTGATGTCCCGCAACCTCCAGGCGGCCCAGGACTTCTACGCCGACGTCCTCGGCTGGCGCTTCCGCCAGGGGAGCCTGGGCGACGAATTCTGCGTCGCGCTGGACGGTGGACGACCGGTCGCCGGGATGGCACAGCTCTCCGACAGGCTCAGGGGCGCCGTGGCATGGACCCCGTACTTCGCGGTCGACAGCGCCGACGACGTCGCCGGGCGGGTCAGGGAACGCGGCGCCACGGTAGCCGTCGGCCCGCTCCAATTCGGCACCGGGCGGGCGGCGCTGGCGGCCGACCGCGACGGAGCCGTCTTCGGCATCTGGGAGGGCCAGACACTCCGCTGGTCGGTCGGCCACGGCAGCGCCCCGGTGTTCCTGGAACTCCGCACCCGAGACGCGTTCGCCGCCGCCATCTTCTACGCGGAGATCTTCGACTGGGCCACCACGGAGCCGGGCGGCTGCGATGTCACCTACGAGGACGACCAGGTCACCGTCCGGCAGGAGCGCCACCTGGTGGCCGCCGTGCGGGGCGGCGGCGTGGAGGAGGCGCCCGACCCGCACATGCGGCCCCGGTGGCACGTGCACTTCCGGGTCAGGGACGTCGAAGCGGTGATGTCCGCGGCGGTGGCGGCCGGCGGCGCGGTGCGGTCGACGGCCCCGGTGGCGGACGGTTCCGGCCGCCGGGCGGTGATCTGCGACCACGAGGGCGCGCTGTTCACGGTGACCGACGCGGCGCAGGAACAGGAGGCGGCGGCCGACGGCGAGGGCCGGTGACCGCGCGGTACCAGGGCGCTGAACTCTCCCTACGCCACGCCACACGCACGCTCCCCGTTCGCCTCAGGCGGCACATGCGACCGGCGGCCTCCGCTCCCAGATCCCCTGGGACGGAGGCCGCCGGATGGTGCGCGTGCTCACGGCGGGGCCGGAGCGGTGGAAGCGATCAGAGCGAGGGATGGATGTCCCCGCTGCCCATGCCGCTCTCCTGCTCGCTCCTGCTCTGCAGCTTCCGGGCCTTCTCCTTGAGCCGCTTGCGCTCGTCGGGATCGTTGGTGCGCTGTGCAGCGTCTTCCAGCTGCTGCGCCTTCTCGCGCATCTGCCGGAGCCGGCCGCGCGTTTCGTCGCCGCTCATGATCACTCCTCGGATGGATGGGGTGGCACCCTTCAGCGAACCAGGGCACACCCGCTTCGGCACCTCGAAAACGCTCCGGCCGTCCCGGTCACCCTGTGTAGCCCCGTTCCGGACGGCCCGAGGGGCGCATCCCGCCGTTCCAGCCCGCTCCCATCCCCGTCCCGCAGTGGCGAACGCCCTGCTCAGGGGCCATTCCACCGTCGCCGTCCGCCCCCGGCGGCGACCCTTGTCGCGCACGCTGCCCGACTGTTGCAGAGTAGAAGGCATAAAACGGAAATCAAGTGAAAGAACGGGCAGACCGGACGGGCTGCCGCAGCTGCGGGACCACCGATCGGAAGGCGGTGTGCAGGATGACTTCTCCTACCACGCCCGGCCGGAATCCGGCGTCTGCCCGACCCGGCCGGCATCCACAACTGGATCCGGACACCGGCGCGGCCTTCGACGAACTCGCCACCTTGCCGGACGGCCCCCACCGGAAGCGGCTGCGGGAGGAGATCGTCTGCGCATGGCTGCCGATGGCCCACCGCCTGGCCAGGCGGTACAGCGGTCGCGGAGAGAGCGACGAAGACCTGCGTCAGGTCGCCGCCCTCGGCCTGCTCAAGGCCATCGACCGCTTCGACCCGCAGGCCGGCACCGCGTTCGGAGCCTTCGCCGTCCCCACGATCATCGGCGAGATCAAGCGGCACTTCCGTGACGACCTGTGGGCCGTGCACGTCCCGAGGCGCGCTCAGGAACTGCGCGCCCAGGTACACCGCGCCCGGGTGGAACTCTCCGTACGCCCCGGACACGAGGCGATCACCGTCCAGGACGTCGCGGCCCACACCGGCATGTCCTACGACGACGTGCTGATCGGCCTGGATGCGCAGAAAACCTTCACGGCCCTCTCCCTGGAGCGCCCGCTCGGCGGCGATGGCACCCAACAGACGCTCGGCGACCTCGTCGGTCAGGAGGACCCGGCACTGGGACTCGTCGACGACCGGGAGGCCGCCGCCCCCGGCCTGCGGATGCTGCCGGAGCGCGAGCGCCGCATCCTCTACCTGCGGTTCTTCATGGGCCTGACGCAGAGTGAGATCGCCTCCCGCGTCGGTGTCTCGCAGATGCACGTCTCCCGGCTGCTCCGCAGATCCTGCGATTACGTACGCGAGCAGGCCCTCGCCCCACAGCGCTGACGCCCGCGCCTCTCCGGACGCCTCCGCTTGCGGGCAGCCTCTCCACGCACCGCACCGCACCGCACGCACCGCACCGCTACGCAACGCACCGCCTTCGGACCGGTTCACGGTCTGAACGGGCCGGGGCGGCGAGTTCCCGTCGGTACCCCGAAAACTTCCCGGTCTCGCGCCCGCCCGAACTCCCGTCGTCTCAGGGTGATCCCCGAGCCTTCCCTGACCTTCGCCGATACCCGTTCCGGCGCGACGTACGCGGCGGTAGCGTGCGAGGCGATGGAGCTGCGGAGACGCACACGAGCAGGGGGGCGGGGAGTCGTGCAAGGGCAAGCACAGAGGCAAGAGGACGGTCACGTGCAGGTGTCGCGGAAGGCGGCACGGGCGCTCTGGTTGCTGACCGAGCCGCTGCACGCGGTCAGTTACTTCGACGAGGGGTGCCGGGGCCTGGGCAAGGCCATCGGCCTCAAGGGCTTCTGGATGGGGTACTTCGCCGCCCGCACGGCTCCGCTGGGCGCCGTGGACGCCACGCTCGCCACGGCGATACTCGGTGTCTTCGCCCCCGGAATGCTCGCCGGTTCCCTGCCCGCTGCCTGGGAGACGGTCGCCCCGGCCCGCGTCCTGGACGCACGGGCCCGTAGCGCGGCCGGCGCCCTGCGCGCGATAGACCCCGCGGTGGAGGCATCCGCGGCCCGGGTGACGCCGACACTCCGGGCGATGGTGGAGGACGCGCCGGCCATCGCCCGCCCGCTGTTCGCGGCGAACCGGCCGCTGTGCGACCGCGCCGACCCGGTGGAAGCGCTATGGCAACTGGCCACCGCACTACGCGAGTTCAGAGGGGATGCCCATCTGGCCGTACTCGCCGACCACGGCTTGGACGGATGCGAGGCGCTGGTGCTCGCCGTCGCCTGCAGCAGGGTGCCCGGGGACACCATGCGGCAGGACCGCGGGTGGAGCGAGGAGGAGTGGGCGGCAGCGGAGGAACGGCTGCGTTCCCGTGGCCTGGTGGACGCGTGGGGCGGCGCGACGGAACGTGGCGTGGCGGAGCGGGCGCGGATCGAGGACTCGACGGACCGGCTCGCGGCGAGGCTGCTCCGCCCCCTCCCGGAGGCGGAAACCGACCAGCTCCTGCGGGAGTTGAGACCCGTGGCCCATCGCGTCCTGGCCGCCGGCACCCTGCCGTTCCCCAACCCGATGGGCCTGCCGGCTCCCGAAACGGACGGTTCGGGCGTGGACTGCGGGGTGTGAGAGCGGGCCGGGGCCGGAGCGGCGCCGTCAGCGCAACGCGTCGAGCCGCTTACGGGCGGTGCGCAGGGAGCGCCCGTGGCGGAGCACACCCGCCCAGGGGTCGGTCCTGGCCTGCGTCAGCACCGAGTCCACGTCACGCAACGACCATCTCCGGGGGGGGGGGGAGTTCGGGATCGTCGAGCAGGTCCCAGGCGATCGGGGTGGCGATGGGCCCGCCCGGCTTCGCCCGCACGGACCAGGGAGCGACGGCGGTCTGCGCGTAGCCGTTGCGCTGCACGTCGAGATAGAGGCGGCCACCGCGGGCTTCCTTGCGTACCGCGGTGGTGAGGTGCTCGGGATGACGCTGTTCGAGCACGTCGGCCATGTCCTTCGCGAGGAGACGGGAGGTGTCGAAATCCGCATTGCCGGTGAGCGGGATCGTGATGTGCAGTCCTTTGGAGCCGGTTGTCATCAGGGTGGCCGGCAGGCCGAGTTCATCCAGGAGACCGTGGACCTGCCTGGCGGCGTGCCGGACCGGCTCGAAGTCGGTACCGGGCGGATCCAGGTCGAAGATCAGCCGGTCCGGGTGTCCGGGGCGGTCGGCACGAGCGGGCCAGCGGTGCAGGGTGATGCACGCCTGATCGGCGAGGAACATCAGGGTGGCTGTGTCGTCGCAGACGGTGTGGGTGACCGTGCCGCCTTCCTTGCCGACCTCGGCCCGCCGGATCCAGTCCGGGTAGTGATCGGGGGTGTCCTTCTGCATGAAGTGCGGGCCGCCGAGCCCCTCGGGAAGACGCTCCAGCATCAGTGGCCTGCCCCGCAGGTGGGGGAGCATGTACGCCGCCACCTGCCGGTAATAGCCGACGAGATCCGCCTTGGTGAAGCCGTCGTCGGGGAACAGCACTTTCTCCGGCCGATGGATCTCCACTGTGCGGCGGCCCGCCCGCACCTTCTCCGTGTCGTTCATGCGGGCCGGGGTACCCGTTCGGCGGGATCCTAAGCCCACGGGTGCGGGAGGCGCGGTACGGGTTGTGACGGGGGAGGCGCCGTGCGGTCCGGGCCCGGAGAGCCGGCTGTGCGCGGTCGGCCTGAAGACCTGAAGAGGAGCTTGCCGGAGAAGGTCTGCGGGCCGGAGCCGAGGCGGCGGAGTCGAGGCGCCCCGTGTACGCGTGGATCGCCGGGCACCGGGAAACCGGGAGGGACGGCCCGCTGAGAACCCTGCGTGCTGGACCGCTTCCGATACGTGCGAACGGCGTGGCGAGTGGCTCCGTGATAGGGGTCGAAGGCCGCGAAGCCGCGAGGTATCGCAGGGAGGAAGGAAGAACGATGAACACCGAACCATCTCCCGGAGGGCCGGCCCCCGTGCCCAGCGGACCGAGCCCCATACCCCGCGAACCCCAGCCCCGGGGACCACAACCCCCTGATCCGGACCAGCAGCCCGGCAGGGATCCCGGCCCCCGACCGGACCCCAACCCGGAGCCGGAACCGGACGGTGCGCCGGAGCCTCCTGACTGAACCGGATGGGGCGGATGACCTGGACGGGCCGGATGACGCGTACCGGCCGGACCGGCTGGACCGGCCGGACCAGGCGGGCGTGCCTCCGGAGCCGGGCAGGCCCTCGCTCCTCACCCGGTCGCGCTCCAGCCGCTGGACGGAGAAGAGGCGCGACACCGTCCGAGTTGTGGCCACGACCCACCTGGCACAGGGTGGAACGGATGGACCGACGGCCGGACGGCCGGGCGTGGGCCCTTGTGCGGGCGCCCGCCCGGACACCGGGCACCCGCCCGCACCCCGTACAACATCGCCGCGCCGACCACGCCCGGCACCGGCACCGGGGCCGCACACCCGCCCGCCCCAGTGAGCAGGCAGGCAACCGCCTTCCCCACAAGGCTCAGGCCCACGAAACAAGGCTCAGGCCCACGAACGCCCAAAGGAAGCATCCCGCGGGACACACGCCGTACGCCTGGAGCGTCTTGGGCGCAGCGGCGCAGGCCACACCGCACATTCCGCTGATGGCGTACGTGTACCTGTCCGACGATGCGATACCGCCCCGACGCGCTCCCCCCCCCCCCGCACACCCCACAACGTGGCCAGCCAAACCAGACCCCCAGGAGATGACCCCCATGCCCACCGCACAGGAGACGGCCACTGTGGCGAGCGCCCTCGGCCCCGCGGAACTGGGGGAGTTGCTGGCGCACTGGCGCGCGGCCAACTACCTGGCCGCCGGGCAGATCTATCTGATGGCCAACCCCCTCCTCCAGGAGCCGCTGCGCCCTGACCACATCAAGCCGCGCCTGCTCGGCCACTGGGGCACATCGCCCGGCCTCAACCTCGTGTACACACACATCAACCGCGTCATCAAGGCCCGTGACCTGGACGCCCTGTGCATCTGGGGGCCGGGACACGGCGGCCCGGCCGTCCTGGCGAACTCCTGGCTGGATGGGACCTACTCGGACACCTACCCGGACGTGAGCCGGGACGGGGCGGGCATGGCGGAGCTGTTCCGGCAGTTCTCGTTCCCCGGCGGGGTGCCGAGCCACGTCACCCCCGAGACCCCCGGGTCGATCCACGAGGGCGGCGAACTCGGCTATTCCCTCGCCCATGCGTACGGCGCGGCGTGCGACAACCCCGGCCTGCTCGTGGCCTGTGTGATCGGTGACGGCGAGGCCGAGACGGGACCGCTCGCGGCATCCTGGCACGCCAACAAGTTCCTCGACCCGGTGCACGACGGCGCCGTACTGCCGATCCTGCACCTCAACGGCTACAAGATCGCCAATCCCACGGTCCTCGCCCGCATCCCCGAAGGCGAACTCGACGCGCTGCTGCGCGGCTTGGGCCACGAGCCGGTTCACGTCACCGGCGACGACCCCGAGACGGTCCACCGCGCGATGGCCGCCGCCATGGACCTGGCCCTGGACCGCATCGCCCGCGCGCAGCGCCGCGCCCGCACGGAAGGGGCCACCGAACGCCCCCGCTGGCCCATGATCGTGCTCCGTACGCCCAAGGGGTGGACCGGCCCTCGCGAGGTCGACGGGAAGCCCGTCGAAGGCACCTGGCGCGCTCATCAGGTCCCGCTGCCCGATGTCCGCGAGGACGCCGGTCATCTGCGGCAGTTGGAGGCATGGCTGTGTTCCTACCGGCCCGAGGAACTCTTCGACGCCGAAGGC
The DNA here is from genome assembly GCF_043199105.1 of Streptomyces sp. NPDC048644. Taxonomy (NCBI): domain Bacteria; kingdom Bacillati; phylum Actinomycetota; class Actinomycetes; order Kitasatosporales; family Streptomycetaceae; genus Streptomyces; species Streptomyces sp. NPDC048644. The sequence goes on along the minus strand of NZ_JBICVO010000002.1, from coordinate 473,215 downwards.
CGCCCGCGGCCCGAAGTGCTCGCCTGCGTGCCGGAAGGCAATCGGCGCCTCGGCGCGTCCCCGCACGCCAACGGCGGCCTGCTCGTGCGCGACCTGCCGATCCCGCCGCTGGAACGCCACGCCGTGCGCGTCGAAGCCCCCGGCAAGGAGTTGCACGAACCGACCCGGGTGCTCGGCGGCCTCCTGGAGAGCGTGATGGCGGCGACCGCCGCGCGGCGCGACTTCCGCGTCGTGGGCCCGGACGAGACCGCGTCGAACCGTCTGGAGGCGCTGTACGCAGCCACCGGCAAGGCATGGCAGGCCGAAACCGTCGCGTCCGACGAGCACTTGGCCCGCGACGGGCGGGTCATGGAGGTGCTGTCCGAGCACCTGTGCCAGGGGTGGCTGGAGGGCTACCTCCTGACCGGCAGGCACGGGCTCTTCGCCAGTTACGAGGCGTTCGCGCACATCGTCGACTCGATGGTCAACCAGCACATCAAGTGGCTCAGGACCGCCCGCCGCCTGCCCTGGCGCCGTCCCATCGCCTCCCTCAACTACCTGCTCACCTCGCACGTGTGGCGCCAGGACCACAACGGCTTCTCCCACCAGGACCCCGGCTTCGTCGATCACGTCCTCAACAAGAGCCCCGAGGTCGTCCGCGTCTATCTGCCGCCGGACGCCAACACCCTGCTCTCGGTGGCCGACCACGCGCTGCGCTCCCGCGACTACGTCAACGTGATCGTGGCGGGCAAGCAGCCGGGCTTCGACTGGCTGACCCTGGAGGAGGCCCGTGCGCACTGCGCCCGCGGCGCCGGCGTCTGGGAATGGGCGGGCACGGAGGACGGCAGCCGTGACCCCGACGTGGTGCTGGCCTGCGCCGGAGATGTGCCCACCCAGGAAACCCTCGCCGCCGCTTCCCTGCTGCGCCGGCACCTTCCGGACCTCGCGGTCCGGGTCGTCAACGTCGTGGACCTGGCGCGCCTTCTCCCGCACGAGGAACACCCGCACGGCATGCCGGACTTCGAGTACGACGCCGTCTTCACCCGCGACAAGCCGGTCATCTTCGCCTACCACGGCTACCCCTGGCTGATCCACCGCCTCACCTACCGGCGCTCCGGGCACGAGCAGCTGCACGTGCGGGGCTACAAGGAGGAGGGCACGACGACCACACCCTTCGACATGGTGGTCCGCAACGACCTCGACAGGTACCGGCTGGCGATGGACGCCGTCGACCGGGTACCTGGCCTCGGTGGCCGCGCGATAGCCGTCCGCCAGGCCATGGCCGACGTCCGCACCCGGCACCACGCCTGGATACGTGAGCACGGTACGGACCTGCCGGAGGTCGCCGAGTGGACCTGGGACGCCTGACGGGAACGCGGGCGCGCCCCGGCGCGGACGCGCCCCCTACGCCACCCGCCCACGCCTCAACCGCTCGCCTCCCGCACGTCATCCACCACATGCTGGTCGAGCGCCGCCCGGACGAGCCCGGCCGCGAACCCCGCGATCTCCTCGGTACCGACCAGCCGGGCCAGCTTCGCCGTGTCATCCGGCAGCCCCAGCCGCCCGGCACCCTGGAGGGCCTTGTCGTCGAGGAACGGCGCGAACTCCTCCCACACGCCCTGCACTTCGCGGAGGAAGATGGCGGACCCCGCGGGCCCGATCCCCGGCATGTCCTGAAGCGCCTCGCGCAGCGCCGCGCGGTCGCCGTCCGACGCCTCCCGCATCCGCCGCAGATCGCCCCGGTACTCACCCTTCAACAGTTCGGCCGCGGTGCCGAGTTGGGTCGCGGTGCGTTCGTCGTAGCGCCGGTAGCCGCCCTCGCCGAGTGCGTCGACGCGCTGCTGCCAGGTGGCCGACGCCATCGACCGCGGCGCCCGCATCCCCGCGGCGAACAGCTCACGCGCCGCCGCCACCGCCACCGACGCCCGGATCCGGGCGCTGAGCAGGGACGACAGCACCAGCAGTTGGTACAGCGGCTGCGGGGTGTCCCGCATGCGGATGCCCGCCTCCGCCGCGTACGTCCTGCCGTGCCGGTCCATGAGGACGCGGGCCACGGCCCGGTGCCCGGCCGGGCTCACGGCGCGCCCCCGCACGACCGCACCACCCCGCCGGCCGCCGAGACCCGGTGCTCGGGCCCGTCCGCCGGCCGTCCATTGCGCGAGCCGATCACCACGTCATCACCCCTCGTTCGCGTGCGTCCGCCGCATTCGCGGGTGTCCCGCTTCCGTTGTCTCACAGCCCGCCCTGCTCGCGCGCGTCGGCGAAGCGCTACGAGGAGGGGCCTCGCGGATCATCGGCGAAGCGGTCGACGCCTCAGCCGAAGACCGGGCGCACACCGCCGCGAGCAGCGGTTTCTCCGGCCCCGCAGGGCGAAGGACTCCGAACTACGACACTCCTCGTACAATGAGGTGCGGGCCTTCCACCCCGCCAGAACCTCGTAGCCGCACGTCAGGAGCCGCCATGCAGACCGATACGACGCCTGCCGACGCCCCGAGCGGCACACCGACCGGCTCGCGGGTGCTGGAGCACCCACGCCGCGAGACGATCCGGCTCGCCGATGTGCTGCACGCGCTCGCCGACCCGATGCGACTGCGCATCGTCTGCCGGCTGGCCGCCGCCGAAGGCGAGCTGAACTGCGCGGACATCGAACTGCCGGTGAGCAAGTCCACCTGCACCCACCACTTCCGCGTGCTGCGCGAACACGGCGTCATCCAGCAGATCTACCGCGGAACCGCCAAGATGAACGCGCTGCGCCGCCAGGACCTCGACGACCTCTTCCCCGGACTGATCGACGGCATCCTCCGGGCCGCCGACCTCCAGGCCGAACGGCTGGGCGACGCCTGACCCACGGGACGCCAGGACCACGGCTCTCACCGCACCGTGGCCCCTCCGTCGTCCGTGTGCGCCGCCGCCAGCAGGCCCTGCCAGTCCGCCAGTTTGACGCTGCCGCGCCCCAGCCGACGGCCGAGTGCGGCTTCGGCCGCCTCGATGCGCAGCCAGCCGGACCAGGGGACCGGGTCCTGGCCCGCCCGCCGCAGCGCGGCCACCGGATCATCCGCCACCGTACGAGCGGCGAGCACCCCCGCGTCCTCCAGCAGCGCCGCCGCGGTCTGCTTCGCGCACGGCCGGTTGGATCCGATGACCCCGGTCGGGCCCCGCTTGATCCAGCCCGCCACATACAGGCCAGGGCACGGCACGCCATCGCGCAGCACCCTGCCCTCCCGGTGCGGCACGGTCCCGCTCGCCTCGTCGAACGGCAGCCCAGGCTGCGGCATTCCCCGGTACCCGACCGAACGCAGCACCACCTGCGCGGCGATGTCCTCGTACGTGCCGGTGCCTGTCACCCCGCCGTGCCCGTCCGGCGCGGTCCGCTCGAAGCGGACGGCGCGCACCCCCGAGGCGGCGTCGCCCAGCATCTCGACAGGGCGCAGGAAGAACCGCAGATGGATCCGCCGCCGCGGAGCGTGGGGTCCTGGCGCCGCGTCATCGGCCGGCCCGGCCCCCTGCGACCAGCCGCGCAGCACCTCCACATTGCGGCGGACCACGGCCGGCAGCGCACCGGGATCACGGAACCCGGGATCCCGCGCCAGCTCGGCGCCGTCCACGCGGACATCGGCGCCCGGCAGCGCGCCCAGTTCCCGCAGCTCCTTGGTGGTGAACTTGGCCTGGGACGGCCCGCGGCGGCCGACCATCCAGATGTCCGTCACACGGCTGCCGGCGAGCGACCGCAAGGCGTCCTGCGGCATGTCCGTCCCGGCGAGATCGGTGGCACCGCGCGCCAGGATCCGCGCCACGTCGACCGCCACATTCCCCACACCGATGACGACCGCCGACCGCGCGGCCAGCGCGAAGCGGGTGCCGGCGGCGTCCGGATGGGCGCTGTACCAGGAGACGAAATCGGTCGCCGCGTGGCTGCCAGGCAGGCCCTCACCGGGAATGCCGAGCCGCCGGTCGGTAGCGGCGCCCACGCAGAAGACCACCGCATGGAACATCTCCCGCAGCCGCTCCGGAGTCACGCCTCCGGCACCCACCTCCACATTCCCCAGGAAACGCACCCGGGGATGTTCCAGCACGCTCCGCAGCGTGCCCTGCAACGACTTGATCTTCTCGTGGTCCGGAGCGACGCCGTACCGGACCAGCCCGTACGGGCACGGCAGGCGGTCGAGGACGTATACCTCGACGTCCGGCACGACCTGCTGCTCGATCAGGGACTGGGCGGTATAGACACCGCTCGGCCCGGAACCGATCACTGCGACACGAAGCACGGGAGGCCCCTCTCGCGAAGTACCCCCAGCATCGCACCGCCGCGCGTCGCGTGTGGTGAGCTATCGGGGTTGTCCCGGTGCGATGAGCGTGCCGCGGGACTGGGCCGGGCGGGCGGGGCGCTACGTTTCCCTGGTGTCGGAAAGCGACTTTTATACCGTTAATGACCGATATAAATCTCACGGTGACGCTTCGGAGTGGCCCGCCTGGGAGGTGCGGGGGTACGGCTCGGCCGCGCCCGCCCCCGACGATCCGGACACCGCCCCCGGCCTCGGCACTCCGTCGTCGCCCCGGCTCGACCCCCTGGCGCCCTGGGTGAGCGCCCGCCTCACCTTCGCAGACGGCGCCCGCATCGACGTGCTGGTCACGGTCTCGGACGACGCCATCACGGTGGAGGACCTGCGCGCCGACCCGCCGCTCGCCCTCGACGGCTTCGCCACCCTCGCCCACTGGATGGAGGGCCCGCTCGACGAAGCCTGCCGCCTCGCCACCGGCCGCCCCCGCAGGCCGCGCCCCGTACCGGCGCCCCCGGCAACACCATGGGGCGAGACCCTGGCACAGGCGGATGCCGCGTCCCTGCCGGAGGGCGAACGGACGCCGGACCACGCCCCGGACCCGACGGCGGCGCCGGAACCGCAGGGCGATCCGGCCCCGGAGCGCGAGGCGCCGGAGGAGGCCGTACTACCCGGTGGAACCGAGGCTCCCGCGGAAGCCGTGACGTACGGCACGGGCGAACAACGATCCGTGCCCGCCGCCGACCCTGCCGACGCCGCCCCCGACACCGATGATCGCGTCGGCCCCAGCAGAGCCACCGGCACCGCAGTCCCCAGCGGAACCGCCGCCGCGCCCGAGGCGGCCGAGACCGTCGAAAACGCCCCGGAATCCGTGGCCGCACAGGGTGCGATCCGCGTGCGGGGCAAAGAGCGGTGCAAGGTCGCGGCGGACGCCTACCGGCAGGCGCAGCGGGAGGGCCGGGATCCGGTGGCTGCCGTGATGGATGCGACCAGGCGCGGCCGGCGCCGGTCCCTGAAGCTGATCGCCGCCGCCCGCGACGCGGGATTCCTGGCCCCGCGCCACAACAAGCGCTAACGGCACGGCCGGTACGGCGGCCAGGCCGCTACCCCGTCGGCGCGGAGCCCCGCCGCGGCACCCCGCCGGGCGGACCCTCGACCGGCGGGAACCCCAACTCCCATTCCAGCCCATACCGTTGGAAGAGCTCGGCGCGCAGGCGGGGCAACGGCGTGGGTGCTCCGGGCAGCAGCAGCGGAACCACCGAGCCCATCAGCAGCGCGCGCAGCAGCGGGTAATCGGCATCCGGATCGGTCGAGCCGTACGCCACGACCGTCTCGCGCAGCAAGTGGGCCAGCCGCTGCTGCTCGGGGCACTGGATGAATCCGTCGGCCGTCAGGATCCCCGCCATGTGCGTCCGCATCAGCAAGGGATGATCGCGGGTCAGCCCCAGGATCGCGTCGATGGCCCGCGCCAGCAGCTCACGCCCCGCCGATGGCCCGTCCGGTCGCGGTTCCCGCTCCAGCGCTTCCTGGAGTGTGAGGTGCATCAGCCGGTGCACCGCGGATTGCAGCAGTTGGCGCTTGCCCGGGAAGTAGTACGAGACCAAACCGCGGGCCGCGCCCGCGCGCTGCGCGATGTCCCCGAGCGTCGTCGCCTCGTATCCGCGCTCACCGACAAGATCGACGGTCGCCTGGAGCAGCCGCTCGCGGGAACGTCGCCGCAGTTCTTCATTGACCGATGGACTGCGGGGGGTCATCCTGGAACTCCTGCGTTGACTGGCTCGGAGCCAGTATACTCGGGTGCATCGCCGGATGTCCGTCTGCCCGAGGCACGGGGTCCGGTCGAGCCACCTGATTCGGGCGACGCGGGGGATCGCCCGAAGCGGGTGGCATCACGGTCGGCCTCTTGACCCGTACGACGTGGGTCGAGAGGCCGATCCCCGTCGAGGGCGTGCGCAGACCGCGCCGGTTGCGGCTCTTGCCGACTTCCACCCGTACGCGGGAGCGGGCCCCGCCCCCGAGTGCGCGGAGCAACTCGCCCGGGACGCACGGGAATTCGTGGCCCAACGGGCGGGGCGGCGCGAACACTTCGCCGGCGCCCCCTTCGTCACGGACGAGGACAACGGCCGCGTCCGCGCCGCCTCTCCACGTGCGACGACGGCATCGACGACGCCCCGCACGCCACACCGGCCGACGACTGAACCACGCGGTGCCCCCGGTTCTATTCGCTGAATCGGGTTGTCTCGCTGAGGTCGGCGCGGGGGATGGTGATGCCGTTCACCGGAGCGGACGGATCCGCGTAGCCGAAGGAGACGCCGAGCAGCAGCTTGCGGTCCTCAGCGACGCCCAGTGAGCTACGCACCGTGTCGGCGTAGAAGCTGAGGAGCCCCTGAGGGCAGCTCGCTATGCCGTACGCCGTCAGGGCCAGCAGCAGTGTCTGGCTGTACATGCCGATGTCGGCAGCCATCCGCACCTCGGCGGTGGCCGGCAGGAACAGCAGGGCGACGTGCGGCGCACCGTAGAAGTTGAGGCTCTCGGCGTCGTACGCGGCACGGGCCGTCTGATCGGTGCGGTGGATGCCCAGGGCGTCGTACATCGCCGCGCCTGCCGCGCTGCGCCGCTTCTGATGCAGGTCGCCGTACATGTCCTCCCGGTAGGGGAAATCCGGAGTCCGGTGCTCCGCGGCATGGGCGGCGAGGAGGTCCGCGCTGAGGCGGTCGCGGGCGGCGCCGCTGACCACCTCGGCGTGCCAGGGCTGGGTGTTGGAGTTGGAGGGCGCCGCGCCCGCGAGGGAGAACACGGCGCGGAGGGTTTCCTGCGGTACGGGGTCGGGGCGGAAGGCACGGATGGCGCGACGGCCGCGGATGAGCTGCTCCGCGTGGGCGCGCAGGGGTGCGGTCGATGCGGGGGCGGTGGTCATGGCGTTGTTATTCCTCGTTCGGCTGCGGGCTGCGGGCTGCGGGCTGCGGGCTATCGGTCCATGAAGGACTGGATGAGGCGTTCCGCGGCTTCCTTGAGCGCCGCCGCTGAGCGTTCGGCGGTGAAGATCTGCGTGCTGATGTTGGCGCCTTCCACCAGCATCTGGAGCATGTAGGCCAGGCCCTGGGGGTCGCGGACGGGCAGCGGCGCGACCAGTTCGGCCAGCATCTCCAGGTACTCGGCCTTCAGATCTCCGGCCGCGCGGTGCACCGGGTGGTCGCGGTCGGGGAATTCGACGCAGGCGTTGGCCAACGGGCAGCCGCGGAAGTCCGGTTCGCCGATCCGGTCCGCCATGGCGCCGATCACGTGGTGCAGTTGAGCCAGTGGATCGTCGGGACAGGCGGCGCGTGCCGCGTCCAGCCAGACGTGCCGGGGTTTGGCCTGCGCCTTCACGTAGGTGACGGCGAGGTTCTCCTTGGAATCGAAGCTCCGGTAGATGCTCGGCTTTCCGACGCCGGAGCGCTCGGCGATCTCGGCGACGCCGACCGCCCGAATCCCTTCCCGGTAGAAGAGATCACAGGCAACTCCCCAGACACGCTGCCCTGTTGGTGACCGGACTTCCATGCGTCATGCCTTCCTGACGTCCCCGGACGCGCACACCAACCGTGCGACGTACCGATCGGTACTAGCGGAACGACCCTCACCGTACCGATCGGTACGGTGAGGGTCAATTGCCAACGAGTGGGGGAGGTGCGGACGAGCGCGTCGTTCGCCGGCTGACGTCCGGCTCTTTCCGCGACGGCACCCGACGGCTTCGTCAGCGGTCGTCGTGGCTCGGCCCGGCCATCCTGGCGGCGATCTCCTCGCGCTGGTCTCCCGTGGCCGGCATCTCCACCGCGTCCCGGTAGAACCACCGGCTGAGCGCCGCCCGCAGGCGTTCCGTCCGGCGCCGCGGGCCTTCCGCCGGGGAGGTTTGCAAGGGGCGGGGGCGCTCGCGGACCAGGAGGGTGTAGTGCACCGACGGCGACAGAGCCACGTGCTCGTCTTCCATCCGTCCCTCGACGAACTGGTGGATCTGTCCCGTCTCGTCTCCTTCGACAAGGCGCTTCCGGTCGTGATCCTGAAGTGCCAGACAGAGACGTTTCGTGACGATGAAGGCAATGGGCGGAGCCAGGACGAGACACACCCTGAACGTCCACGTCAGGGCATTCAGCGAGACGTCGAATGTCTGCGCAATGACGTCGTTCCCGCCGGCCAGGAGCAGCACGGCGTAGAACGTCACGCCGGAAACCCCGAGACCCGTGCGGGTGGGGCGATTGCGGGGCCGCTCGCACAGGTGGTGTTCACCGGTGTCGCCGGTGACCCATTTCTCGAAGAAGGGATACGCGTACAGGCACAGAAAGATCAGACCGGGAAGCACGACGGCAGGCACCAGCACGTTCCACATGATGGTGTGCCCCCACAGGTTCGTCTCGAAGGGCGGCATCAGCCGTAGGGAACCTTCCAGGAACCCGATGTACCAGTCCGGCTGCGATGCTGTGGACACCTGGTCGGTCTGGTAAGGGCCGTAGTCGTACACAGGGTTGATCTGTGCCAGCCCGCCGAGCAGCGTCAGCACCGCGAAGACCATGAAGAACAGGCCCGTGGATTTCGCCATGAACTGCGGGTACATGGGCTGTCCTACGGCGTTCCTGTTCGTCTTTCCGCGTCCCGCCCAGTGCGTGTGTTTGAGATGGACGACCAGGATGAGATGTCCCACCAGCAGCGCGATCAGAATGCCGGGCACCAGGAGGATGTGGATGACGTACAGCCTGGGGATGATGTCCATGCCAGGGTATTCGCCGCCGAAGGCGAAGAAGGTCAGATAGGTGCCGACGACGGGAATCGACAGCATCACGCCCTCGGCGATACGCAGGCCCGTCCCCGACAGGAGATCATCGGGCAAGGAGTAGCCACAGAATCCTTCCAAGAGGGCGAGCGTGAACAACGTGACGCCAACCGCCCAGTTGATTTCCCGCGGCCGTCGGAAAGCCCCGGTGAAGAACACCCGCAAAAGATGAACGCCAATGGCGGCGACGAATACGACGGACCCCCAGTGGTGGATCTGGCGGATGAGCAGGCCCCCGCGGACCTCGAAGCTGATGTGCAGGACCGACGAGTAGGCATCGGTCATCCGGACGCCCCGCAGGGGCCCGTAAGGACCGTGATACGGGCTCTCCGACATCCCAGGGTCGAAGAAGAGTGTCAGATACACGCCCGTCAGCAGCAGTACCAGGAAGCTGTACAGCGCCAACTCGCCGAGGAGAAACGACCAATGATCGGGGAACGCCTTTCTGAGCAGCCCCTTACCTGCCTCCGCCGCCGGCAGGCGCCCGTCGAGCCACGCGAAGGTACGCGCGAACGCGTCACGTTCGGCACTCCGTCGTCTTGTCTTCTGCCGAGCGAAAAGCATACCTAGTCTCCAATCGACGCACCACGTGCGGAATCCGGCACCACTGCCTTACGGGAAGTCGGACGCTGCCTTGCGCACGGGGAACAGCCCAGCGGTTTGCGGAGTGACCGTGTGCCGGCTGAAACCGGGTGACAGGCCGAACGGATGGTGCTCTGCCCTGGTGCGCCGTCACATCACCCTGCGCTGCCCTGCCGTCACGTTGCTGTGCCGTCACGATCCGAGGTCGTTGTGCTGGAAGGCGAAACCGGCGACCCCCGCGGCGAGTACGCCGACCCCGATCAGAAAAAGCCACAGTCCGTAAACGATGCCGATCCCGAGCAACGCGGATCCCGCGGCAGTGAGCACCGGGTAGTAGCTGCGCGGCGAGAAATTCCCCAGTGGGCCGACGGCTTCCTGGATCCGCACCCGCTTGCGGTCCTGTAGCCGCTGACCCCGCCGTACGTGCTGGGTCCAGAGGAAGAATGAGATCAGCGCGGACATCAAGAAGGAGACGATGAGTGCCGCGAGCCCGGCGGGTTCTCCCGCCAGCCAGCCGTACACGGCGGCTGTGATGGCGAAGAACAGGGTGACACCGGCGAAGAGAAATGACTCCGCCTTCATCGGGCCACCTCACTCTCTCCGGAGGGTGATGGTCCGTTGCGTGATGTTCTCGGCGGGGGTTCGACCTCGGGATGGTGAAGGTCAAAAGCCGGAGCTTCCGAGCGGATGCGGGGAAGCGCCACGAAATTGTGCCGCGGCGGCGGGCAGCTCGTTGCCCATTCGAGGGACCTGCCCCACCCCCAAGGGTCGTCCGTAGCGACCTTTTCCCCGTACCGGCTGGTTCGCCAGACGTTGTAGAGGAAGGGAAGCGTGGACAAGCCCAAGAGGAAGGCACCGGCGGATGAAATCGTATTGAGCGTGGTGAAGCCATCGGCCGCCAAGTAGTCGGCATAGCGGCGGGGCATGCCCATCTCGCCCAGCCAGTGCTGTACGAGGAAGGTGCACTGAAAGCCGACGAAAAGCGTCCAGAAGTGAATTCTGCCCAGCCGTTCATCGAGCATGTGGCCGGTCATCTTGGGCCACCAGAAATAGAATCCCGCGAACGTCGCGAAGACGATGGTGCCGAACAGTACATAGTGGAGATGGGCGACGATGAAATAACTGTCCGTCATGTGAAAATCCAGAGGCGGCGAGGCGATCAGTACCCCGGAAAGGCCGCCCAGCAGAAACGTCACCAAGAACCCGATCGACCACAGCATGGGCGTTTCGAACGACAGCGACCCGTGCCACATGGTGCCGATCCAGTTGAAGAATTTTACGCCTGTGGGTACGGCGATGAAGAAGGACATGAGCGAGAAGAAGGGGAGGAGTACGGCGCCCGTGGCGAACATGTGATGGGCCCATACGGTCGCGGAAAGCCCGGTGATCGCTGCCGTCGCACCGATCAGTGAAATGTAACCGAATACCGGCGCACGGCTGAAAACCGGAAGGATCTCCGTCACGACCCCGAAGAACGGCAGGGCGACGATATAGACCTCGGGATGGCCGAAGAACCAGAAGAGGTGCTGCCACAGCAGTGCTCCGCCGTTGGCCGAATCGAATACGTGCGAACCGAATTTCCGGTCGGACTCCAACGCGAACAGGGCGGCTGTGAAAACGGGGAAGGCGAGCAGGGCCAGGATGGAAGTGAAGAGAACGTTCCAGGTGAAAATCGGCATACGGAACAACGTCATGCCGGGGGCTCGCAGGCATACGACCGTGGTGATGAAATTGACGGATCCCAGGATGGTGCTGAGGCCGGCCACGGCCAAGCCCATGGTCCACAGGTCGGCCCCGGCTCCGGGAGTGCGCACCGCGCCGTTCAGCGGAGCGTAGGCGAACCAGCCGAATGATGCGGCACCGTTCGCCGTCAAAAAGCCCGATACCACCATGAGCCCGCCGAACAGGTAAACCCAGTAAGTGAAAGCGTTGAGACGCGGAAAAGCTACGTCGGGGGCGCCGATCTGGAGGGGCATGATGACGTTGGCGAACCCAGTGAAGGTGGGTGTCGCAAACAGCAGCATCATGATGGTGCCATGGATCGTGAACAACTGGTTGTACTGTTCGTTGGAAACGATTTGCAAGCCGGGTCGGGCGAGTTCCGCGCGCATGGCCATGGCCAGGAGGCCGGCGAAGAGAAAGAAAGTGAAAGAGGTCGCCAAATACATGTTGCCGATGACTTTGTGGTCGGTTGTCGTCAGCCAGCCGAGCATTGTCCGGCCGGCCCGCACCTTCTGGTCCGAAACGGTATCGGTATCGATATCGGCGGGCTCATTCTCCGTGACGTGCATGGGGCCTCCGGGATGCAATGGCAGGCCATGTCCCATCGGGCGGCGGCCTGAGTCCGTGCGTGGCTCCCTGGTCTGCCCTCGGCCCGGGTGCCGGGACGACGCCGGACGATGGAAGCTTCGCCATCCTGGCGGGCGCGTAGCGGCCCTGTGCTCCGCCACGCCGCGAGGGCGGAGGGGCGGGATCCGACTGGCCGCTTAGTCGGGTAGTTCGCCTGTCGGATCAATTCGGCAACGACAGCGCATCGAGCGGCCAACGCTCCGCCGTCCTCCGGAAATCTCAAGCGTCGGATTTTTTGCGCAATGAGTTGTTGAAATCGCCGGAAAGGGAATTCGGCGGTACAGTTGATTACTGGATCAGGAGGTTGCCGTGATCATTCTCGGAATCATTCTCCTCGTCATCGGACTGGTTGCCGGTATTTCGATCCTGTGGACGATCGGCTGCGTACTCGTCGTTATCGGAGCAGTGCTCTGGGCCATGGGATCCCTGGGACACGCGGTGAGGGGCCGGCGTCACTACTGGTGACGGGGCGGAGCCCGGCGGTTCGCCGCAGGCCGGTGGGGTGGTGGTGCCGTGCCGGGCTGCGTAGACCGAATGCAGCCCCTTTGTGCGTTCCGGGGTTAAATCAGTTGCCCGCATCGAGGTCTGCGCCGGACCATCCCCGTCCATGAACGCCACCGATGAGAATCAGGTAGCTGCCTCCGGCGGATCCCGCCCCCTCGCGCTGGTGACCGGCGTGGGCCGGACCGTCGGCATCGGCGCAGGGGTAGCCCGCCAACTGGCCAGCTCGGGTTGGGACATCGCCTTCACGTACTGGCCCCCCTACGACCAGCGCATGGTCTGGGGCGTCGAGCAAGGGGCAACGGGCGCGATCGACAGCGCGCTGACCGTGTGCGGCGCGAGGACGACCGCGATCGAGGCTGACCTCGCCGATCCCGAAGCCCCTGCGCGGATCTTCCAGGAGGCGGAACGCCGGCTGGGCAGTGTCACCGCCTTGGCCATGTGCCACTGCGAGTCGGTCGATTCCGGTCTGCTCGACACCACCGTCGAGAGCTTCGACCGGCACTTCGCCGTCAACGCACGCGCCGTCTGGCTGTTGATCCGCGAGTACGGCCTACGCTTTCGCGGCGCCCACGGAACGGGCCGGATCGTCAGCCTTTCCAGTGACCACACCGTCGGCAATCTTCCCTACGGCGCGAGCAAGGGAGCTCTGGACCGCATCACCTTGGCCGCGGCCCAGGAATTCGCCCACCTCGGCGTCACCGCCAACGTGATCAACCCCGGGCCGACCGATACGGGTTGGATGTCCCCGGAGGTTCGGGAGAGTTGCCTCGCCCGGACGCCGCTCGGCCGCCTCGGCACTCCGCGAGACACCGCCCACCTGGTGGACTTTCTGTGCTCCCCACAGGGGCAGTGGATCAACGGGCAACTGCTGAGCAGTAACGGTGGCTGCGTCTAGCTAGGACCTGTCCGGGCGATCACGCGTCCCGTTAGACATCTCAGGGGGCTAAGAAGTCAAGAAGGTCCGCGAGTCTTGATCGCTGCTGAGCCTGCTGATTGGCTGGCCGACATGAATGATCTCGGACTCCTTGCGTGGCCGCCTGCACCGATCAGGACCGAGAGGCTCGTGCTGCGTGAGCCCGAGACCCGGGACCGTGCGGCGTTCATCGAGCTGCTGGCGTCGCCAGATGTGCACACCTACCTCGGCGGCCCCCGCCCTCGTGACGAGCTTGAGCGCGAGATGCCCGAGGTGCCCGAGCGGTGGCCCGGGAGCTTCGTCGTTGATCTCGACGGGGCGATGATCGGCCAGATACTGCTCAGGAGAGCGACGGAACACCATCGCCCGGCTGCCGCGGGAAAGGTCGATCTCGGCTACCTGTTCCTGCCACGGGCGTGGGGATTCGGGTATGCCGCCGAGGCGTGCGCGGCGGCACTGGACTGGCTCGAAGTCGTCCTTCCCGGTGAGCCGGTGGTGCTCGCCACTCAGACCGCCAACGACGGCTCGATGCGCCTCGCGGCAAAGCTGGGGTTCACCGAAGTAGAGCGGTTCCGGGCCTGGGACGCCGATCAGTGGCTCGGCCTGCGGTCCCCGGTACTGCCCTCCGATGGGACGCCGGGGCCGGAACCCACCGGAGGGCAACGGTGCCAGTCTCAGAGCGGGTCTCCAGGACCGTGAGAGTCGAACGTTCCGCTGCCCGTTGTCGGCCGGCTCACCGGCCCCTTGCGGGGACCGGACCAGGCCGCCTACACCCTGGATTAGGGTGACTAGGCGGGGGGACCTGATGAGTGCTGTGGAGATGATTCGCTCGGATGCCGTCACGCTCGTGCAGCGGATCATGCAGGCGGACTACGCCTCAGACGACGAGGTGGACGGCTGGGTGGACAGGCTCGACAGAGCCCTGGCATGCCCGTCCGGTTATGTCAGCGACTTGATCTTCTGGCCGACGGAGCGGGAGCTTTTGGCTGATGAGGTAGTCGATCAGGCCCTGGCGTATCGGCCAATCGCTTTGTGAGGTCGGGACTCAACTCCGAAGCCAGATGAGCAGAGCTGCGGTTGTTGCGCGAGGAAGACGTAGCCGCGCTTGTCATAGCGAGTGGCCACGGCCCGGGACTGCTTCAGCCTGTTGATCGCTCGTTCAACGGTGTTGCGCTTCTTGTACCGCTCTTCGTCGACGCCGGGTGGTCGTCCGCCGCGTGAGCCTTTTCGTAGGCGGGCGGCCTGGCTATCGGACTTCTCCGGGATCGTGTGCCGGATGCCCCGGCGCCGCAGGTACTTACGACACGGGCCGTTGCTGTATCCCTAGTCGGCCGCGATGCTGTCGGGCTTCGTGCGCGGCCGGCCCGGACCGGCCCGCGGAACGCAGATCTTCGCCAGCACCGTCTGGAACTGGCTGCAGTCCGCCCGTTGTCCGCCGGTGACGACCAGGGACAGCGGGCGGCAGCGGCCATCCGCGCTCGGGTGGAGTTTGCTGGTGAACCCGCCCCGCGAGCGGCCCAGACCCTCACTTCCAGCACCACCTCCACCAGCCGGGCGAGCAGGCTCTGCCACGGTGTTTCGCCCTGGTGTTCTGCCGCTTCGGCCCCCTTTGACGCGGGCGCCGGCGGCGGTTGCGTCCGGGCACCGGCCGCGTGCTGATGAGCCCGCACGATGGTGGAGTCCACCGAGATGTCCCAGTCGATCTCGCCCGCGACGTCGGCAGCGGCCTGGACCTGCTGTAGCAGACGCTCCCACGTCCCGTCGGCCGACCACAGCCGACGGGTCCTAGCTAGGCGAGAGGGCTCCGCCTGGATACCGGGCCCCCGGGCGTCTTCCCCCGACCTGGCGTTCACTCGTGGGGGACGACCGCCACGGGGCACGGGGCATGGTGAGCCGCGGCGTGGACGACGTGCCCTATGGGCGGGCGCAGCGCTCGGTGTTTGTGGCGGCGGCCCACGACGAGCAGGCCCGCATCGTCGGCGCAGTGCAGCAGTGCGGGTGCAGGGCTCTCCATCATGACGCAGTGCTCCACAGGCACGTCGGGGAAGGTGTCCCGCCAAGGACGCAGTGCCTCGGTCAGCTCCCATTGAGCGTCCCGCGCCGCGGTTTCCACCGCGTACGGTTCCACGCCGCCGCCTCGGTTGTACGCGTACGAGGGGAGGTGTCTGCCGAGCACGGCGCGCAGGGGGACGTCCCACCGTGCAGCGGTGTCGAAGGCGAAGGCGAGCAGCGCCTTGCAGGGCTCGTGCAGGCTCGCGCCCACCACCACACAGCCCTTCTGTGCCGTCGATTCGGGGTCCTGCGGGGCGCGGACGAAGACGGTGGGTACGCCGGAGTGCGACATCACCTGGAGCCCCACCTCGCCGAGCACGTAGCGGGCCATCGGGTTCGCGTCCCGTGAGCCGAGGACGAGGAGGTCCGATCGGTCGGCCGCGTCCAGCAGGGCATCCAGTGGGTCCTTCACCACCAGTTCGTCTTCCATGGGGAGTTCGGGGCGGCGTGCCTGGATGGCGGCGCGGGCCTCGTGCACGATCCGCCGGGGCCAGTGGCCCTGCTCGTCGTCATCGCCGGGCTGTGGGGCTCCGTGTGCCCGCAGCGTCCACGCGTGCAGCAGCCGCAGTCGGGCATGACGCAAAAGGGCCTCCCGCGCGGCCCAGTGGGCGGCGGACAACGACTCGGGTGTGCCGTCCAAGCCGACGGTGATGACGTTGTTCATGGTCGCGCTCCGTGTTCTTCGACGACCGCCAGGGGCTGTGCGTCGGCGGGAATCACGCGGCGCCCGCGGGCCCGCGTAAGCCCTTCCCGACTCGGCGTGCCCGTGCACGAACCGGGTCTTCTTCATTGTCCTTCGGCCGCACGTGCGGGTCATCCGGTGGGGGGTGAGGGGAGGGCAGGGGGCGGGGCTGCGGGCGGTCGGTGCGGGAGCGGCTACCGCCGCGGGTGGATCGTGGAACTGGCATATGCCAGTTGGTAACTTGTATTGTCGTAGAGGCTTGCGGAAACTATGGTTGTCGTCATGAAGCCGACTGAGACCGCCGATGCGGAACTGGTAGCCCTCGACAAAGCCCTTTACGACGCACTCAACCCGCTTGCCTCGGCCATGCGTGCCCGGTCGACCGGGCTTCCCAAGGACCGTATGTGGGATGCGGATCCCGTGGAGGTGACGCTGTCGATACTCGCCGCCTGGAAGGTGGTGGATGTAGAGGTCGGACGGTTGGCGGCGCAGGCGGCCCGCACCGCCGGTTCCTACGGTGCGAGCTACGAACAGATGGGTGCTGCCTGGGGGATCACCCGGCAGGGTGCCCGCAAGAAGTGGCCCGAGGCCATCGACAGGCCGTCCACTGAGGCGAAGCGGAAGTCGAGCACCGTCGAACTCTTCGGCGGGACCGCCGAGTTGTCCTGGAGTCCGGCGTGCGGCGGCTGGCGGTGGTCCGGGCACGGTGCCGACGGCATGCGCGGGGAGGCCGAGCGAGCCTCTTCCTTCAGCACGAAGGAAGAGGCCGCCGCGCACGCCGGCGTCTTTCTGAAGGAGCATGCCGCTGACAGGCCCTGAAGTGGCCCTGGGGCGGACCGCTTTGGCGCCGCTGGGCGCGCCCTCGGGAGAGCTCGACGGGGAGCGCACTGCCCATCGCGGCGACGCCATGGCCGAAGGTCGTTGCGCCGGGCGCGAAGTCCGGGTGGTGGGTGAGTCATCGGCGCGTTGTCGGATTTTGCCATTGGGGGCGCCCGGGGGAGGCGGCAAGCCAAATAGGGGGAGTGGGGAGCAGGGAGTGGAAAGGGGGGAATCAGTCGTGGCACGGAATGGCCTGGTCGACCGAGGGCGGCGCGGGTTCGGGGCAGTTCTCACGGCCCATGGTCGGTGCTTGCCACGCCGCGAGCATCTACGCGAGGCGGCCCGCAGTGTCCGTCGCGGCTTGGCCGTTGTCGGGATGGCGGTGTGGGCCGTCCTGTCGCAGGGGTGGCTGATGGTGCGGGCGGGCCGTGGAGCGTGGCGCGCTTTACCGCGCCACGCTGGACCGGAGCCTACGGATGATCGCGGCGCCGATGACGGCGGGAGCGGTCGTCGTGTCCGGGCGCGGGCCGTGGCCGCCGCCCGCTGCTGGTCAGCGGGCGGCGAGGTGTGCGGTCACGCAGGGGTCTTCGTTGCGGTAGCCGAGACGGGTGTAGAGGCGTTCGGCGGGGGCGTTGTCGGCGAGCTGCCAGAGCGTGCAGAAGCCGTGGTGGTGCACGGCGTACCGGGTCAGCCACGAGGTCAGTCCGGCACCGAGGCCCTGGCCGCGCTGCCGGGCGTCCGTGGCAACCGATGCCATCAGCGGGGCGCCGTTGTCCCGCAGGGTGCTCAGGGCACCGCAGGCCACCAGTCGGCCGTCCGTGTCGCAGATGCCCGCCCACAGGCGCACATCGGACGAGCCTGGGCCGGTCGAGTGGGCGGGGCTGTGCTCGCCGAGGAAGTCACGCAGCTCCCCGTGGTGGGTCGGGCCGAGCGCGACCACCCGTTCCTCGGCCCGTTGGACCGGCGGCGCTTCCAGGGTCCAACGGAAGACCCATTCGACGGCGGAGGTCACCGGAAGGTGCCGGGCAGTCAGCGCGTCGGTGCCGCGAGGACCGGTGAACTCCCTTACACCATCGGGGAGTTCATGGGCGGCGCGCAGGATGAGGCCGGCGCAGACGTCCGGCTGCCCGACGCTCCACACGTGCCCGCGATCGGCGTCAAGCCAGGCCACGGCGCCATCGCCGGACCAGCTGATCCGGCCCGCAGGGCGCGGCCGTGCGGCGCCGAAACGCAGCAGGGCGGAACCGGTCTGGAACTCCAGGCCCTGGGTGAACAGGTCTGCCGTCGGGGGGAGAAGAGTCGTTGCGTGCATCGTTCTCTGGGGGAAGGGCGTCACGGGAAGGCGACAGTCCGGGCGCGCGCAGGGCGCGACCGGAACCGTCTGAGGTATTGGGGGCCCGGCGGCGGCTGCGCACAAGGCGCGCCCGGCCGACCGGACTGCCCACTGTTGCACACCGCCCCTGGGCTGGGGCAAATTCGCCGCTTATGGGAGGCACGGCCCGGGGCATCGGGCGGCTTCGGACGGCGGGGGAGCGGAGGGGCATGTCCGGTAGGGCGCCCACCCCGTGACGGGTGCAGTCGCCGCGGCGCGCCGGGCGCCGGACCGGCCCCAGGCCCTGCGCGAGGCGTCCGCAGGTCAGGGGAATGTCCGGATGCTGAATTGCCGCTTCTTGTGAGTCGGGAGAAGCGGCCGGTCGCCGCCGGATCAGCAGGAAGGGGGCGACGGTCGTCGCCGACGAGCGCGCGGCAGGCTGCCTGGTGCGGACCGGTGCGGCCTCGGCCTTCGCCACGGACTCAGCACCCGTCGGGCCAGACGGACGGGGCGGCCCGCACCGTGGCCGAGCGCCACGTACAGGAAGCGGTCGGGGCGGCGGGCGGCTGGAGCACCGGGGGCGGCAGCGGCGGGGAACGGCTCCAAGGGTTCCTGGTGAACGGCGATGCCGGCAAGGGCGACGCCGCGAAAGGCGATGGCTCGAACGGTGATGTGTGGAACCGTGACGCGACGATCCCGCTGATCGAATGGCGTGGACCGCAGCCCTGGCCGGCCGGTGGACGGACGGCTGATCGGGGATCTTCGCAGGTGCCGGGCAGGCACGTCGGCGCCGAGCGGAGACCTCGATGCCGATCAGGAACTTCCCGACGTGTCCTTGGGCTCCTGGTGGTCACCCCGGCCATCTCCGCCCTGCCTGTCGTGGCCGACTTCCTGGTCCGGAGCGTCGTGGCTGGTGCGGAAGGACGGCTTGTCGTTTTCGATCTCGACGCGTACCCGGTCGCCGGGGGACAGGGTTCCGTCGAGCAGCAGCCGGGAGAGCGAGATGTCGATCTCGCGTTGGATGGTGCGCCGCAGCGGTCGGGCTCCGTATTCCGGCTGGTGGCCCCGCTGGGTGAGCCAGTCGACGGCCTCCGGCGTGAACTCGATCGCGATGTCCTGGGCATGGAGCCGGCGGCGTGTCGATTCCAGCAGCAGGTTCGTGATCTGGCGCAGCTGGTCGTCCGTGAGGCGTCGGAAGACGATGATCTCGTCGAGCCGGTTGAGGAATTCCGGGCGGAAGTGGCCGCGCAGGGTGCTCAGCGCCCGGTCCCGCGCCGCGTCGCCCGTACCGGCCGCGCCGTCGCCGGGGCCGAAGCCGACGACGCCGAGACCGCCGCTGAGCGCGTCCGAGCCGAGGTTGCTGGTCATCACGATGACCGTGTTCTTGAAGTCGACCGTGCGGCCCTGCGAGTCGGTCAGATGGCCGTCGTCGAGTACCTGAAGAAGCATGTTGAAGACGTCGGGGTGGGCCTTCTCCACCTCGTCGAGCAGCACCAGCGAGTACGGGTGCCGGCGTACGGCCTCGGTCAGCTGCCCCGCGTCCTCGTGGCCGACGTACCCGGGAGGCGCGCCGACCAGCCGGCTCACGGTGTGCCGCTCCTGGTACTCGCTCATGTCGAGCCGCACCATGCGCTCCTCGCTGCCGAACATCGCCTCGGCCAGCGCGCGGGCCAGCTCCGTCTTTCCCACACCCGTCGGGCCGAGGAAGAGGAAGCTGCCGATCGGGCGCTGCGGGTCGGCGAGTCCGGCGCGGGAACGCAGGATCGCCTCCGAGACGGCGGCCACCGCGTCGTCCTGCCCGATGACCCGCGAGTGCAGACGCTCGTCGAGGCCCAGCAGCCGGCTCCGTTCCTCCTCCGTCAGGTTGCTGACCGGGATGCCCGTCTGCCGCGACACGATGTCCGCGATGTCATCGGCGGTGACCTCCACGACCCGGCCGTCTCCTGGCGCCTCGCCCGCGCTTTCGCCTGCGCCGATCCGAGCGGTGAGTTCCGCGATACGGTCGCGCAGTTCGGTGGCCCGTTCGTACTGCTCCGCTGCGACGGCCTGGTCCTTGTCCCTGACCAGCTGCTCCGCCTCGCGTTTGAGGTCTTGCACGTCGGTGGCCGCGGTGCCCGACCGCAGGCGGATCCGGGCCCCCGCCTGGTCGATCAGGTCGATCGCCTTGTCCGGCAGGAAGCGGTCGGTGAGGTAGCGGTCCGACAGTTCCACCGCCGCGAGCAGTGCCTCGTTCGTGTACCTGACCTGGTGGTGTGCCTCGTACCTGTCCTGCAGCCCCCGCAGGATCTCCACGGTGTCGGGTACCGAGGGCTCGGGCACGAGGATGGGCTGGAAGCGGCGGGCGAGTGCGGCGTCCTTCTCGATGTGGCGCCGGTATTCCTCCAGCGTGGTGGCGCCGATGACGTGCAACTCCCCGCGGGCCAGGGCGGGTTTGAGCATGTTGCTGGCCTCCAGGGAGCCGCCTTCCGAACCGCTGCCGCCGGCCCCGACCACGGTGTGCAGCTCATCGATGAAGACGATCAGGGAGTCCGCATGCGCGCGGACCTCCTCGATGATGTTGTTGAGCCGCTCCTCGAAGTCTCCGCGGTAGCGGGTACCGGCGACGACACCCGTCAGATCCAGCGAGACGACCCGCCGCCCGGCCAGAACGTCGGGGACCTCCCCGTCGGCGAGGCGCTGCGCCAGGCCCTCGACGATCGCCGTCTTCCCGACGCCGGCATCGCCGACCAGGACCGGATTGTTCTTGCCGCGCCGGGAGAGCACCTCGATCGTCTGCTCGATCTGCTCCTCGCGGCCGATGACCGGGTCGATACGGCCCGACCGCGCCATGTCCGTCAGATCGCGGCTGTATTTGTCGAGGGTCGGCGTCTCGTGCCGTGCGGCGGGGCTCTGCTCGGGGGTGGCGGCCTGGTGGCTGCCCCCTTGATGGCCCAAGCCGCCCTGCGGGGTGGCCTGCGGGTCGAAGTGGAAGACGTTCAGGATGCGGCCCGCTGCCGAGTCCGGATTGGCCGCGAGTGCTTCGAGCACATGCTCGGGGCCGATGTAGGACGCACCGCTGCCCAGCGCCAGGTCGTGGGCGCCCAGCAGGGCCCGCTTCACCGCCGGGGTGACGGCGACGCGGGACTGCTGCGGCCCCGTCCCTGCGCTGCGGTCGATGTCGTTCGCCAGCGCGTCGGGATCCGCGCCGGACTGGCGCATCAGGCTGCGCGTCGGTTCGGCGGAGAGCGCCGCCCGCAGCAGGTGCTCGGTGCCCAGCTCGGGGCTGCCGTGATCCGCGGCGTAGGTGGCTGCGGTGGTGACCAGGTCCCGGGCGCTTTCGCTCATCAGACGGGCGATGTCCGCCTGCCGTGGTGTGCGGCTCGCCCCGTCGGAGCGGCCGAAGAATCGTCCGATGAAGTCGCCGAACGGGTCCGGGTCGTAGCCCTCCGGACCCATGAATCCGTTGCTCATGTGTGTCCGTTCCGCTGTCACGGTGCCGCGACATGCTGCGTGTCGGGTGCCTTGCGCTGCTGCTCTCGCGGGTGTCCGGGTGGAGCCCGGACACACATCCGTACCGCCCAACGGCGCCTCCGGCTGCCCGCGCCGCGCAGGCCCGGCGTACGCCCTCCACTGCTTCAGGATCAGGGCCACGACGGCGCTCCGCACGCGGGCGCAGCTGCCGGGCTGCCGGAGGACGTCCCCAAGCGACGGACTGCAGGGCAGGCGGAAGCGTCAGGTCGTGGTGGGCCGGAGCACGTGGTACCGGTACAGGCCGAGCGGGGCGTCCGGCGGCAGGGGCTCGGCGTGCTCGGCGCGGAAGGACTGGAGCAGCGGGGCGATGCGCCGGCAGCGCCTCGCGGCGACGGCGGAGCGGGAACGGCCGTGCGTCGGTCGGAGGCCGGAGGGCGGAACGACTGTGATCCAGGTGGGACTCAGGCGTCCCCCTGCTCAGCCCTCACCCCGTTCCCCTCAGCCCGCCCCGCCCGCCTGTTCCTCCGGTCGGCTGTCCGTACGGATGCGGGAGGCGAGTACCGCGATGTCGTCCTCCGCGTCCTCACCGAAGCGGTTCAGCACCTCGTCCAGCAGGTCGTCCAGGCGTCCGCTCGCGGGTACCCGCAGCGACGCCAGCCGCTCGACGGACACGTCGATCGCCTCGTCCCTGCGCTCCACCAGGCCGTCGGTGTACATGAACAGCACGGTCCCGGGCCCGCACGGCAGTACCTGGCTCTCGTACGTGCCGTAGCCGGTGCCCAGCGGCGGGCCGACGGGGAGCTGGGCGATGCGGGCGCTGGCGCGGTCCGGATCGATGAAGACGGGGGGCAGGTGTCCTGCGCTGGCCACCTCGCACACCCCGGCGAGCCGGTCGACGACCGCGATCAGGCAGGTGGCCGCGCGGTCGAGCCCGGAGCGTTCCACCATGGTGTCGAGCTGTTCCAGGATGCGGTGCGGCGGCAGTTCGTCCTCGGCGAGCAGGCGCAGCAGGGAGCGGTAGTGGCTCATGGCGACGGCGGCCTCGACGCCGTGCCCCATCACGTCGCCCATGGCCTTGAGGTGGCGGCCGTCCTTCAGCGGGATGACGTCGAACCAGTCACCGCCGACCAGCACATCGCGCTCGGCCGGCAGGTAGCGGGTGGCGATCTCGATGTGCGGGTGCTGGCCGCGCGGCTCGGAGAGGAGCGCGCGCTGAAGTTCCAGGGCGACGCCGTGCTCGTGCGCGTACCGGCGGGCGTGTTCGAGGTCGACGGCCGTGCGGCCGGCCAGCTCGCGGGCGACGACCATGTCCTCCTCTTCGGTGAAGGCGGGGGAGCCGCCCGTGCGGCCGAGCCCGAGTATGCCCTGCGGGTTCCCGCGTGCGGTGAGCGGGACGACGATCATCGAGTGCAGTCCCATGGCGCGGTAGGCGGCGGCCCGCTCGGGCGCCGGGCCCGACCGGCTGAGCTGTTCGTCGGTGGGGTTCGCCAGCACCGGCTGGTTGGTGGCCAGGGAGCGCTGTACGACCGAGTCCTCCTGGTAGTCGATGTACTCGCCCGGCTCCTGGAAGTTCCCGGTGACGGCGTCGCGGATGGCCGGGGCGATGGCCAGGGCGGCGCGGCGCATCCGGAGCACGCCGGGCGGCGGACGGCGCACGGCGTGGCCGATGTCCGGCGGGAAGACCTCGACGGACGCGACGTCGGCCAGGGTGGGCACCACGAACTCCGCCAGTTCCCGGCAGGTGGTGTCCATGTCCAGGGTGGTGCCGATGCTGGTGGCGGCGGTGTCCAGCATCGTCAGGTAGCGCCTGGTGCGCTCCAGGTCTTCCCGCTGGTGAGCGGCCGAGCTGACCTCCAGGACCACCCCGATCAGGCCCAGGCAGCTGCCGTCCGCCTCGATCCGGTAGTAGCTACCGCGCCAGTGCCGCCGGTCCTTGCCCGTCAGGTCACGCGTCCGACCGCTGAATGTCGTGTCGCGGGGCCGGCCGTCGCGGAGCACGGCACGGAGCACGGTCTGGCGCTCGTCGAACTCCGGCAGGACGGTGATGATGCTCCGGCCGAGGTGCTCGGCGGCCGGCAGGCCGTTGATGAGCGCCTGCGCCGGGTTGACGTACTGGTAGCGCAGGGCGGTGTCGAAGAGGGCGACGCCGTGCGGTGCACCCTCGAAGAGGGTGGCGAGGACGGATCTGTCGCACGGCAGCGGGCTGGCGGCGTTCGCATCGGCCTGCACGTCGACCTCCTGAGGCGGGCACGGACCACCCGCTGCCCGGTCCTCAATCGTCGGACGGCCACCGACGCAGCGCATCCGCGCGCCCGCTCCCCAGAGCCGCTGCGGACCGGGCAGGCAGAGGGGCGGCGGCGGGAGCGCAACCGGTCCCGGATGCCGTCCGGGACCGGTTGCTCCCCACCTCCGCCCCTCCGGGACGCCGGTTCGCCGTGTCCGCCGGGGTCAGACCGCCGGGGCCGGGTAGGTCGGGTACTCCACCCCGGAGACGTGCTGGACGACGCGGATGACCTGGCAGGAGTAGCCGAACTCGTTGTCGTACCAGAGGTAGAGGATCGCGTTGTCGCCGTCGACCATGGTGGGTCCTGCGTCGACGATCGAGGCGTGCCGCGAGCCGATGAAGTCGCTCGACACCGCGTCGGGGGCGGTGGTGAAGTCGATCTGGCGCTTGAGCGGCGAGGTCAGCGACACGTTGCGGAGGTGGTCGAGCACCTCGTCGCGGGTGGTCTCGCGTCCGAGCCGCAGGCTGAGGATGGCGATCGAGACGTCGGGCACCGGGACGCGGATGGAGCTGCCGGTGATCGGCGCGTCGAGGTCGGGCAGTGCCTTGGCGACGGCGGATGCGGCACCGGTCTCGGTGATGACCATGTTGAGCGGCGCCGAGCGGCCACGACGGTCGGCCTTGTGGTAATTGTCCAGCAGGTTCTGGTCGTTGGTGAACGAGTGGACGGTCTCCACGTGGCCGCGCAGGACGCCGTACTCGTCCGCCATCGCCTTCAGCGGCGGGACGATCGCGTTGGTGGTGCAGGACGCGCAGGACAGGATCTGCTCGTCCGGCTTGATCATGTCGTGGTTGACGCCGTGCACGATGTTCGGGACGTCACCCTTGCCCGGCGCGGTCAGCACGACCTTGTCGATACCGGGGCGCAGGTGCTTCGACAGCCCTTCCCGGTCGCGCCACTTGCCGGTGTTGTCGATGAGGATGGCGTCCTTGATGCCGTACGCCGTGTAGTCGACCTCGGAGGGGTCGTTGGCGTAGATCACCTTGATCTCGTTGCCGTTGGCGACGATCGTGCTGTTCGCCTCGTCGACGGTGATCGTTCCCTGGAACTGGCCGTGGATGGAGTCACGGCGCAGCAGCGAGGCGCGCTTGACGATGTCCTGCTCGCCGCCCTGGCGGACGACGACGGCGCGCAGCCGCAGCCCGTTGCCCGATCCGGCCTTCTCGATGAGCAGGCGGGCGACGAGCCGGCCGATGCGGCCGAAGCCGTAGAGGACGACGTCGCGCCCCTCGCGGCACTCGATCTTGTTGGCGCCGGTGGCGCCGGCGACGGCCTCGGCGGTGAACTCCGCCACCGACAGGCCGCGGTCGTCGGACCTGTGGGTCGCGGCGAGCATCCCGATGTCGATCTGGGAAGGGCCGAGGTCGAGCGCGGTGAGGGCCTGGAGGAAGGGCAGGGTCTCGGTGACCGAGAGTTCCTCACCGGCTATCTGGCGGGCGAATCGGTGGCTCTTGAGGATGCTGACCACCGACTTGTTCACCAAGGAGCGGCTGTGCAGCAGGACGGTGACGTCCCTCTCCCGGTGCAGCTTCCCGATGATCGGGATCATCGACTCCGCGATCTCCTCGCGGGTCTTCCAGTTGGTGAACGAGTCGTCATTGACAGTCACAGATTTAACTTTCGAGCTAGGCGGTGCTCATATGGTAGCCGCACCCTTTTTTGATCACGCAAAGGGTGCCGGTGTCAGGCGTCCTCGCGGTAGAGGTCGGCGAGCAGGGCCACGGCGGCATGGGTGGCCGGGTGCGGATCGTGCCGGCGCCAGATGAGGCGGACGGGGACGGGATCGGCGTCGCGCACCGGGCGGTAGGCGATGCCGTCACGGCGGTACTGGGCGGCGGTGGCCCGCGGGGTGACGCCGACGCAGCGGCCGGTGGCGATGGCGGCGAGCCAGTCGTCGATGTCGTGGGTGTACTCGACGGCGGGCCGGGCACCTTCGGGCCACAGGTCCAAGGTGGTGGTGCCGGTGCGGCGGTCCACCACCAGGGTGCGTTCGCGGATCTCCTCCAGGCGGATGCTGCGGCGCCTGGTCCACGGGTCGTCGGACGCGAGGGCCAGACAGCGGTGCTCGTGGCCGACGAGGGCGTGGGCGTAGCGGCGGGTGTCGACGGCGGTGCGCAGGACGGCCAGGTCGCACAGGCCCTCGGCGAGACCGGCTGTGGGGGTGTTGTGGCGGATGAGATGGAGTGCGACGTCGGGGTAGCGGTCGTGCCAGCGGCGCTGGAACTCGGTGGTGTGGCGCCCCATCGAGGACCAGGTGTGGCCGATCCGCAGCCGGGTGTGTCCGGTGGTGGCCTGGCGGACCAGTTCCTCGGCGTCGGTGAGCAGATGGCGGGCGCGGGCGAGTACCTGCACGCCTGCGGTGGTGGGGGTGAGGGTGCGGCTGGTGCGGTGCAGCAGCCGCACGCCGAGGATCCGCTCCAGTGCGAGCAGGGTGCGGGAGACCGCGGCCTGGGAGACGCCCAGCTCGATCGCGGCGTCGGTGAAGCTGCCCGTGTCGACGATCGTGACCAGACAGCGCAGGTGCCGCAGTTCCAACTCCCGATGACCATCCATGCGTTCAGGGTATAGATGGCGCGTCGGATGCATTTTGCGCATGTGCCGGAGCGGCGGATGGTCTGGCCATGACACTCGAAGCTCGCGCAGACGTGACCGTGGCCGTCGTGCCGCAGACGACGTCACACCGGTGGTCCGGGATGGCCCTGATGGTGGGCAGTGGCCTGTCCAACCAGGTCGGGGCCTCGCTCGGGGCGCTCGCCTTCCCGGTCATCGGTCCTGTGGGTGTGGTGGCGGTGCGTCAATGGGTGGCCGCTGCGGTGCTGTTGGGCATCGGCAGGCCGAAGCTGCGTTCCTTCACCGCCGCGCAGTGGCGGCCGGTGCTGGGGCTGGCCGCGGTGTTCGCGACCATGAACCTGACGCTGTACACGGCGATCGACCGGATCGGGCTCGGCCTCGCGGTCACCCTGGAATTCCTGGGCCCGCTCACGGTGGCGCTGGTGAGTTCCCGCCGCCGCATCGACCTGGCCTGTGCGCTGGCCGCCGCGGCTGGTGTGGTGGTCCTCACGCGGCCCCGGCCCAGCACGGATTACCTCGGCATCGGCCTGGCCCTGCTCGCCGCCGTCTGCTGGGGCTGCTACATCCTGCTCAACCGCACCGTGGGCGAGCGCCTTCCCGGGCTCCAGGGGTCGGCCGCCGCCGCGTTCGTCTCCGGGTTGCTCTATCTGCCGGTCGGCGCCGTCGTCCTCCGGCTCCACCAGCCCACCTTCGGCGCCCTGGGGTGCGCGCTCGCCGCGGGCGTGCTGTCGTCCGCGGTGCCTTTCCTCGCCGACCTGCTCGCGCTGCGCCGGGTTCCCGCCCGCTTCTTCGGGGTCTTCATGAGCGTGAACCCGGTGTTCGCGTCGCTGGTCGGCCTGTTCGTGCTCGGCCAGCGCCTCCCCATGGCGTCCTGGCTGGCCGTCGCCGTGATCGTCACCGCCAACGCCGTCGCGGTGGGCACCGCCACGCGCCACTCGGAAGGGACGGCCGCAGGGTGAGGGCGCTCGGTGCCGTCAAACGAGGCGCGGCTCCCGGGAGTTGTCCCCCGGCGTCGGTGGATCGGCGCGCAACGTCACTGCGAGCCGCTCGAACGCGGTGGGCGCCGGTTGCTGCGGCAGGAAGGCGCTGATCTGCCGGGCGCAGTCCACCGCGGTGGCCGTGGCCGTATCGCATTCGATGTCGTACACGCCGTGCGCATGCACCTGCTCGAACTGCCGGGCCGCCAGGCCCGCCGGGCGGTCGCCGCGTTCGCGTTCCCGCCGCTCCAGTTCCGCCAACGGGCACCGGACGCCGACCAGGACCACATCCCTGGCCGTGAAGAGCCCGAGGCAGTCCAGCAGCCGCCACGGTTCGCTCAGTACGTGATCCACCACCACGTTGTTGCCGGCCGCGGCCATCCCGGCGACGGCGCGGTGGAAGCCCATCCAGGTGCGTCGCAGGAGAAGCGGCAGCTCGCCGGGGGAGACCTCGCGGCGGGACCGCATCGCGTGGAAGGCGTCGACGGGCAGGTGGAAGTACGGCTCGTCCAGGGTGTGCAGCAACTCCCTCGCGATACTGGACTTTCCCGAACTGGACGTCCCGTTCAGGAAGATGATCCGCCCGCCGCTCCGGGCCCGATCGGGACCGGCATCGGACAGTGCCGGCTCGGGAACGCTGCTCTTCTCACCGGATCCGGGCATGGACGGGCTCCTTCGCTGCTGTCGGTGACGTCCGGGCATCATGCCCCCTGAGCTGGTTCGACGGTGAGTCATCGCCTCGGCACCCGGCTTCGCTGCCGTCCGCGCGTACGCATCGAGTCGCCGCCGACGGACGCAGCATCGGGGGCTTTCCCCACGGTGCATCGGCCCGTTGCCCGGATGGATCGGCGGATCGTGGCCGCGCAGGCTGAACGCGTCCGGAATCCCGACCGAAGGGACAGTTTTGTGTTCAGCCTGACCTGGGCGCACCGCCGTGCGGCGCGTGCCGCCGGAGTCGTCGCACTGGCCGGCGCGGTGTGCGCCACCACGATGACCGGCAGCGCCGGGGCGATCGTCAACGGGGGTAATTCCACGCAGCGTTACCCGTTCATGGCGACGGTCCCCGTGTCGGTTCCGCACGTGCGGGACGACGGTGTCTGCGGGGCGTCGCTGATCGATCCGCAGTGGGTGCTGACGGCGGCCCACTGCGTCGATCCGAAGCTGGTGAAGCCGGACGGCATCGTCCGCATCGGCAGCGCGCGACGGACGTCAGGGGGCACGGTCCGCGCCATCGACGCGAGCTTCACGCACCCGGGCTATGCGCTGGGCGGGCCCAACCGGAACGACGTCGCGCTGATCCGCCTGGACCGCCCGGTGAGCGAGCGGCCCATCCGGATCGCCGCACGGCCCGGACGGCCCGGCACACCGACCCGGCTGCTGGGCTTCGGCACCGTCGTCGACACGAAGGACCTCACCAAGGCGGTGTTCCCGGACCGGCTCAGGCAACTCGGCACCCGCCGGGGATCCGACGCCGAGTGCGCCCCCGGCTACGCGGGCAGGACCCGGCTGTGCACAGTCAGCCGGGTGCCGCACGCCATGGCCTGCTACGGGGACTCCGGCGGACCGCAGATCCAGCGGGGCAACGGCGGGCGGTGGGAGCTGATCGGGACCACATCGGGCCCCGGCGCCCCTGGCCTGGCCTGCGCGGACGGGCCGGGGCTCTACAGCAGCGTGCCCGCCTACGCCGGCTGGATCCGGAAGACGATCGCCCGGAACGGCTGATCCCGGCCGCCCCCGGACGCATCCCGCCGCTCGGGGACCGGTCCGCACGCGGGCGGTTCAGCCCGCCTTCCGGGCCCGGTGGCGGCGTACCGCGTCGCGGTTGGCGCAGCCGTGCGAGCAGTAGCGCTGCCGCCCGGCGCGGGTGAAGTCGGCGTAGGCGTGGGTGCATTCGGCCAGCGCGCAGCGGCCGAGGCGGTGCATGCCGAGGCCGGTCAGGTGCAGGGCGGTGCCGACCGATGCGACGGCGCGCAGCACGCCGCCGATGCCGATGCCGTCCTCGCGGTAGTGGATGTGCCAGCCGCCGTCGGCGTGATCGGTCAGCCGGGGGTGCGTCGAGGCGTCGGCGAGCAGCGCGTTGAGCAGCGCGGCGCGGTGCTCGTCGGTGGCGGCGTCGACGACCTCCGCCCAGCGGGGCAGGTAGTCCAGCACCTCGGCGAGGTCGTGGTCATCGACCGGCCGGTCGATGGCGAAGCCCGCGGCGACGCAGCGATCGGCCAGCTCGGCGGGGCTGCGCGGCGGCGCGTTGGTGAGCTGGGCCACAAACCGGACCGGGTCCTGCCCGTAAGGGTTCAACTGCATAAGACCATTACAGCAGGGTGAGGGCATGGACTCCCCCCTGGCCGGCCCGCGCCCCGGCACTGTCGAGCACCCCCTGCCGGGACGGCCCCCCGGCCCCCGGCAGGACCGCGGAAAGTGGCTGCCGCTGGTGGCCACCTGCCTCGGCACCTTCCTGCTGCTCGTCTACGCGACGATCGCGACCGTGGCCCTGCCCCGGATGGCCACGGACCTGCACGCCGACTTCGGCTCGCTCCAGTGGATCGTCGACGTCTACACCCTCGCGCTGGCCGGCCTCCTGCTGGGCATGGGCTCACTCGGCGACAGCCTGGGCCGCAAGCGGCTCTACGTCATCGGGCTGAGTGTCTTCACGCCCGCCACCCTCGCCTGCGGCCTGGCCCCGAACGTCCAGGTGCTCATCGTCGCCCGCGCCGTCCAAGGGCTCGCGGGCGCCGCGATGTTCGCGACCCTGCTGCCTCTGATCGGCTTGACCTACAGCGGCGACGATCGGGCCAAGGCGTTCGCCGTCTGGGGCGCGGTGGCGGGCGCGGCGGCCGGAGTGGGAAACGTCGCAGGCGGCATGCTCACCCAATTCCTCTCCTGGCAGTGGATCTTCTACGGCGCGGTCCCGGTCTGCGCCGCCACCCTCGCCCTGTCCGTCAAGGTGCTGGCCCACGACGCAGGCCGGCCCGCCCGCATCGACTGGCCGGGCATCTCAGCCTTCACCCTGGCCGCCGTCGGCCTCACCTTCGGCTTCCTCCGCGGCGGTGAAAAAGGCTGGTCGGACGCCTCGACGCTGCTGGGCTTCGCCGTCGGCGGCGTGCTGCTGGCCGCCTTCGTCCTCATCGAGCGGACCACGGACACTCCGATGATCCCGCCGGCACTGTTCCGCAAGCCCGCCTTCGACGGCATGCTCATCGCCTCCTGCGGCTACTACCTGGCCGCCTTCGGCTTCCTCCCGGTGCTCTCCCTGTGGCTCCAGAACGGCGCCGGACTCAGCTCCCTCGGCACCGCCCTGGTCCTCACCGTGCAGCCGGCCGCCTTCTTCGCCACCTCCGCCCTCGCCGGCCGCACCCTGCACCGCATGCCCGCCCGCTGGACCATCGGCGGCGGCACGGTAGTCGTCGGCCTCGGCAACCTGGCCCTGCTCGCGGTCGGCCCCGGCTCCTCCTGGCCGGCCCTGCTGCCAGGACTGGTCGTCACCGGGGTGGGAGCGGGCCTGGTCTCACCCGTCCTGCCCGCGGTCGCCATGTCCTGCGCGCCACCGGCCCACAGCGGAGTCGCCGCAGCCGCGGCCAACAGCGCCCGCCAACTCGGCCTCGCCCTGGGTATCGCCCTGCTCGGAACCGTCTTCCACCAGTACGTCCCGGGCACGGGCGCCGGCACCTCGCACGCCCGGTACGCCACGGCCCTGCACGCGGTCTTCCTGCTCGCCGCGGCCCTCTCGCTGGCCGGGGGAGCGGCGGCGATATGGCTGCTCGGCCACCGACCGGCGACGGCAGGCGACGCGGCGGGCAGGAGCCGTCCGTAGCCGCGCCCCACCCCGTCAACTCCCGGGCACAGCGGCGCGATGCGGGCGTAGCGTACGGACGCAAGGAGGTCATCATGGACGCCACCCTCAAGACCGTCATCGGCGGCCGGCTCGTGGAGCTGCCCGGCACCATCGCGGCCATCCGCGACACGATGGACGCCGGCCGCGCCGCCGAATTCGACCGCGACATCGCGCACGTCCCCGCGCCCGAACTCCCCACCGCCCTCGTGCGCTGGGCCCTGGCCGCCACCGGCGCCGACGACGAGGACGAGGCACTCTTCGAGCGCCTGGCACGCGACGAGGACATCGGCGCCACCGGCACCGGCACCGGCACCTCCCGCCCGGAGCCGATGTGAGCCGCTGCCGCGTCCAGTACGCCCCGCCCGCCGACCAGGCCCGCCACGCGATGCCCCGCACCCTGCAAAGCGCCTTCGACGCAGGGATGCAGTGCCTGGCATCCGATCCGTACGGCCACGACTCCGCCCCGGTCAAGGCCGACGGCGACCGCCGTGAGGCCACCGTCCGCGGTGTCGTCGTCCGCTACTACGTCAGCGCCACCGTGCTGACCGTCACCGTCGTCCGCGTCGTCTACATCTGAGACAGCTGAGAAATCCCGCTGCCCGGAAGGGAGTCGGGCACGCGGCGCCGGACGGACCCGCCGCGGCCCGTGGCTGCTTTCGTGCGGCCGTCCTGCCTGCCGTCGCATACCCGTTCACCTGCGGAATCCGGCCACCGGAAGGCTTTCTGCCAATCACAGGCAACTCCGCAGCGGCGCCGCCCGGCTCCGGCTACACAAGAGGGCCGAAGGGGCGTCCCCGCCGTGCGGGCGCGGACGCCCGTGGTCCGACGGGAGGTCAGGACGCTTGCTGACGATCAACTTGGCGGTACTGCTCGCCGTCATCGTGTTCCTGCGGCTGCGCCGCCGCACGCAGTCCAGGAGCCGGCGGGACGAGAAGCTGACCGTCGTCATCGTGCTGGCGCTCGGGGTGCTGATCGCCCCGACGGCGGTGGGGCACGGAATCCTGGACTTCCTGACGCAGCTCGCGCACGGCATCTCGGGCGCCGGCCAGTGAGGCCGCCGCGCGGACCGAGCACCGCACCCGGGGGACGCATGGCCACACCGGCACGACGCCGCCGCACCGGCGGCACCCGCCGCCCCGCCACCGGGCCCCGGCGCCGCACCGCCCGCCGCCGTACGCGCGAGGCCGCCGGCCAGCGTGTCATCGGCGCCGTCCTCATCCTGGCGACCGCCCTCGCGGCGATCCGCGAATACCCCGTCACCACCGGCATCGTGGCGGCCCTGGCCCTGGCCGCCGCCGTCCTCGTCCGCCGCGTCCGCACCGGCCGCATCCGCCTGCCGCTGCTCCGTGCCACCGGCCGCGCGGACTTCACCCACAGCATCGCCGCCTACCAGCACATGACCGGTACGCAGTTCGAGCACGCCATCGCCGACCTCGCCCGCCGCGACCCGGCCGTCCGCTCCGCCACCGTCGCGGGCGGCGCCAACGACCGTGCCCTCGACGTCCTCGTCCAGCTCGCCGACGGCCGCCGCATCGCCGTCCAGTGCAAGCGCTACGCCCCGTCGCACCGCGTCGGAGCGCCCGTCATCTACGCCGTGAACGGCACCTATCGCGCCTACCACCGCTGCGACCACGCCCTCATCGTCACCACCAGCGCCTTCACCCAGGACGCCCAGCGCGCCAACGCCGAACTCGACCACCCCCTGCGCCTGGTGGACGGCCGCGCTCTCGGCCGCTGGGTCTCGGGCGGCCGGCCGCCCTGGAGTACGTGACGCCTGCAGGCCCCTCGGACCACCGACCGGCAGCCACGTCCGTGAACTCCATTACGGAGCCGGGGTGTTCGCCCGGCCGCCGAGGCCGTGTCATTCCGTGAACCGGCGCGTTGGCCAGGTATGAACCGATTCATCCTCCGCTGTCTGGTCGCCGTCGCGCTCACCGTCGTGGGGACCGCAGCCGTACCGGTCGGTGGCCCCGCGCGGACCGCACCGAGTGCCGCGGTGACGGACTCCCCGGCACCGGCCCGCCCTGCCGCCCTGCCGCCCGCGCACGGGCATCCGAGGCCGTGGGAAGAACTCTTCGGCTCCGAGATCCGGCGGATGCCCACCACCCGGCGGGTGGTCGCGCTGACGTTCAACGCGGCGTGGGACGAGACCGGCGTGGCCGCGGCGCTGGCCGTGCTGCGCGAGCGGGGGGAACCGGCCACGTTCTTCCTCACCGGCAGGTTCGCCGAACGCCATCCGGCGGCGGCGCGCGCGATGGCCGCCGAGCACGGCGTCGCCAACCACTCGTACGCTCACCCCCGGTTCGGCGCTCTCACCACACGGGAGGTGTCGGACGAGGTGCTGCGGGCGGACCTGGCGATCCGCCGGGCGAGCGGGGCGACGCCGCTGCCGTTCTTCCGCTTCCCCTACAGCGCCACCACGCCGCGGGGCATCGCCGACGTCAACGCGCTGGGCTTCGCCGACATCGAGTTCACCGCCGACACCAACGGCTATCTCGGGACGGCCCGCGGCATGACCGTCCAGAAGGCGGTCGACCGGGCCATGGACGGCCTGACACCCGGCGAGATCGTCCAGATGCACGTCGGGACGCCCGACGGACACGGGCCCGCCCTGGACGTGCTGGCGCTGCCGCGCCTCATCGACGCCGTCCACGCCCGGGGATACCACATCGCCGACCTGCGCTCCCTGCTCGGGAAAGGGCAAGAGGCGGGCGTGAGTTGACCTCTCGTCACACCGTCGTGACCCCGGCCGGGTCCGCGTCGCCCAGCATCGCGCAGATGGCGGCGGCCACCTCGCCGGGGCGCGAGATCAGGGAGAAGTGGCCGGCGTTCAGCTCGGTGACCGTGGCGTTCGTCCGTTCGGCCAGCCACCGCTGGAGCCCGGGGTCGAAGATCTGGTCGTCGGCGGAGAGCACATAGGCGCACGGCAGGTCGCGCCAGGCGCCGGGCCCCGAGGGGGTGGAGAAGCACGTGAGGTGGGTCGGCCGCTGGGCCGCTGCCAGCGCCTTGACCGTCGCCTCCGGGAGGTCGGGGCCGAACGCTTCCCCGCAGAGGCCGGGGTCGAGGGTCGTCCAGCCGTCCTCGCCGAACCGGATCGCGGCGCGGCCACGGCGCTCCCCGCCGTGGCTGTTGAGCGTGACGCTGCTCTCGGCTGCGTCGGGCGCGTAGGCCGCGACGAAGACCAGCGCGGTGACCTGGGCGTTCTGATGCGCGACCGCGGATATCACCACGCCGCCGTAGGAGTGCCCGACCAGCGTCACCGGCCCGTCGACGGTCGCCAACTGCTGCCTGGTCCACGCGAGGTCCGCTTCCAGGGAAGTCATCGGCAGCCGCACGGCCAGTACCCGGTGCCCCTGGTCCTGGAGGGCGGCCGTCACTCCGTCCCAGACCGACTCGTCGCCCCAGGCCCCGTGCACCAACACGACGTTCGCCACTGCTGCCTCCATGTTTCCTCTGGTCAAGTGGCGGTCCCGTGACCGCTGTTGTCCTGGGCGTGAAGGTACCGCCAGGGGCGGGTGCCGGCGTCCGCCGGGGTGCCGTCCAGGATGCGGGCGGTGCGGGAAGCGGGTTCGAGGATGACCGTGGCGAGGCTCGCCCACCGCTGCCCTTCGGGGAGGCCCATGTCGGGGAGGCAGGTGAGGGCGGCCTCGCCCGCACCCGACACGAGGAAGCGGACGAGTTCGTCGGCGGACCGGGGCGGGGCGGTGTCCGTGAGGCGCTTGCGGAGGAGCGTGTAGCGGTTGCCGGAGTCCGGCTGGTAGAGCCAGGTCTTCTCGTTGGCCGCCGGGACCGGGGTGAGGAAGTGGTTGGTGCGCACGAGCGTGCCGTTGTCGGGTTCGAGCGCGAAGACGCCGTCGGGGCTCAGGTCGAGGAGCACGGCGTCGGTGGTGTCGAAGAGGGTGAACGAGCCCGAAGAGGCGATCGGGGCGCTGCGGACGATCTCGACGGCTTCCGCCACGCTGCCGGCCTCTTCGAGGACGACGGCGGCGAGGACGTGCACGGGGATGCCGCCGGCGCCGTCCTCACGGTGGCCGAGGATGTTGAAGTGCAGTGCCAGACCTGCGCTGTTGACGCCGATCTTGGCGAGGATGCCGTGCTCGGTGAGGCCGACGACGTCGTGGGTGCCGCCGCGGGATTCCAGGGTGTGCCAGAAGGGGGTGAGTTCGACGTGCCAGTCCCAGGTCTGGATGCCGAAGGTGCGCGGGGAGCCGGTGGCGTCGTCCTCGGTCCTGCGGACGAGCGTCGAGCACTCGCCCGGCGGGACGGTGGTGCTGCGGGCGAGGATTTCGGTGCGTGCGTTGAGCGCGGCGATCCGCCGGACGTCGACGCCGGCGCCGTGGGCGATGCCCTCGATCTGGGCCCGCGCGTGCGGCCGGAACCCGCCGATCGTGTCGAGGGTGCGCTCGGCGTCGTCGCGCACCTGCTGCGGGCTGATGCCGCCGATCCGGAAGAAACGGTCGTACCCGGCGATTCCTCCGGCGAGTACGTCGCGCAGTTGCTCGCCGCGGGCGACCCCGCGGGCGAAGGGGTCGGGCGAGGTGACCGCGATGTGGAGGCGGTCGGCGGGGCGGTCGATCCGGGTGCTCACGAGCGTCCTCCGGTGGTGGTGTGGTGGTACAGGGCGCCCCCGACGGACGTGGCGAGGACGGCGTTGGCGGCTTGCGCTTCGGGGCTCAGGTGCAGGGGGTTCGCGGCGAAGACGGTGAAGTCCGCGAGGTATCCGGGCTCGACGCGGCCGAGTTCGCCCGGCCGGCCGGCGGCTTCGGCGGCGGCCCGGGTCATCCCCGCGTACGCCTCCCGCGCGGTGAGGGCCTGCTCCGGTTGCACGGGAGGCGTCCCGGGGGCTTCGACGGGGCGGCGCAACTGGCAGTCGGCCAGCGCGATGCGCGGGTCGCCTGGGCCGATGGGCCAGTCCGAGCCGAGCGCGACGACCGCGCCGTGGCGGAGCAGGTCGCGGGTGCGCCAGCCGTGGGCGGCCCGCTCGGGGCCGATGCGCTGCGACCAGTTGTCGTTGCCGTCCGCGCGGGTGTGCCGGGTGCCGTGCACGGGCTGGAGGCTTGCGACGACGCCGAGTTCGGCGAAGCGGCCGATGAGGTCGTCGGGCAGCGACTCGACGTGCTCGATGCGGTGCGGCCCCTGGGCGACCGGTCCCGCTGCGGCGATGACGTCGAGGGCGACCCGGACGGCCTGGTCGCCGATGGCGTGGGTGGCGCTCGGGACGCCGCGCCGCGCGAAATAGCGCACGGCGTTCCGGTACGCGTCCACGTCGCGCCACAGCGAGGTGTCGTTCTCGCCGTGGCTGTCGGGCCGGTCGAACCAGGCCGTCCCGTTGTCCGCGGTGCCGTCGAGCATGAACTTGACACCCTCGACCCGCCAGCGCCTGCCGTGCATCCCCTGGAGATCCGCGACCGCCTGCCAGACGTCGGGGCCCGAGTCGGCGGGGACGAGCGGCGAACAGCGGATGCGCAGCGGCAGTTCGCCCTCCGCCTCGATCGCGCGGTACACCTGTTCGCTGGGGTCGGTGAAATCCATCGCGTGCAGCCCGGTCAGGCCGCAGCCCGCCAGGGTCTCCAACTGCCGCAGGACGTAACCGGCGGCGGTGGCGACCGGGACCTCGGGGTAGTGCGCGAAGACCAGGTCCATCGCCTGGAGTTCGACGACGTAGCCGGTGGGCCTGCCGTCCGCGCCGACCTCGACGGATGACTTGTCGCCGAACGTCTCGCGCCCGGTCAGACCGGCGAGTTCCACGACCCGCGGGCTCACCACGAGGGCGTGCGCGTCCCGGGTCATCAAGGAGACGGCGCGGCCGGGAAAGCGTTCCCCGAGCACCGCACCGCTCGGCGGGCCGGGGAAGAGGTTCAGGTCGAGGTCGTATCCCGTGACCCAGGCGTCGTCCGGGCGGCCTTGCAGTGCGTCCGCCACGGTGGCGAGCACCGCCTCCAGGCTGTCGGCGCCGGACAGGTCGATGCCGCTGCCGACCTCGACCGACCCCCATACCGGGTGCGCGTGCGCGTCGGTCAGGCCGGGCAGCAGCACGCCGCCCGGGAAGTCGTGCAGTGCGGTCGCTGGCCCGCGCAAGGACGCGGCCACCTCTTCGCCGCCGACGGCGAGGATGCGCCCGTCGCGCACCGCAACGACCTGCGACGCGGAATGCGCGGGACCGGGGGCGTCGTCGAGCGTCTCGACGTGCGCCACGCGGACAAGGGCATCGGCATACATGAACGGCCTTCTTCTCGTAAGGATCTCGTAGGGACAGGGAGTCGGTGCGTGTGGTCAGGTGCCAGGCTCGGTGATCGCCGAGCGGCGCCGGGCGCGGCCGAGCCCCCAGTAGACAGCGGCGGAGACCACCAGCCCCCCGATGAGGGACAGGTTCGCGCCACCGAACAGCGAGGAGACCGGCCCCGTCCAGAAGCTCGTGCTGACGCACAGCACCCCGGCGGCGGCACCGGCGATGAACGCCGCCACACCGGCCCGGTTCACTCCCGCGTCGTACCAGAACGGGCCGCCGCGCCGCACGTCGAGCAGTTGCCTGCCGTCGTAGCGGTTGCGGCAGATGCAGATGTCGGCGACGTAGACGCCGACGGACGGCCCGGTGACCACCACGACGAGTTCCAGCATGGTGTTCACGCTGGTCAGGAAGTCGAACACGAGGAGGGCGTAGAGCGTCATCGCGGTGGCCAGCACGCCGATGACGAGCACGGCGGTGACCCGGCCCAGGCGCACGCCGATCGACTGGAGGGTGAGGCCCGCGCTGTACGCGGTCAGGCCGTTGTTGGCCACGGTGTTGAGGACGACCGCGATGACGAACACCGGGACGAACCAGCCCGGCAGGATCTTCTCCAGCGCCGCCTGCGGGTCGCTCATGTCGAGGGTGGTGGCGGCGAGGGCACCGATGCCGGTGAACAGCACGCTCGGCAGGAAGGCCCCGAGCGCGGTCCATCCTGCCACCGCCAACGGCTTGCTGCCGCGCGGCAAGTAGCGTGCGAGATCAGGGCTGTTGCTGTACGAGAGCGGGGTGGAGGCGATCAGCGCGAAGCCGCCGGCCAGCGCCACCCGGAGCGGGCCGCCGTGCAGCGGCTCAGCGGGGTGGTACGACCAGTCGGTGTGCCCCAGCACGTACCCGCTGACCACCACGAACACGACGGTGAGTGCGACGCTCAGCACGGCGTAGAGCCGCACGATCGTGGCGTGCCCGTACACGCTGACCACGAGGGTGGCCGCGGCGATCCCGCAGATGATCACGGCGTCGAGCAGCGGGCTCTCCGGTGCTCCGATGCGTCCGGCCAGGCCGATCCCGGCGACCGAGGCGGCGGACCAGTTGAGCGCCAGATACGCCGCGGAGATCAGCCACCCGGTGAGCGCGATGACGGCCTTGTTCCCGACGATTCCGTACATCGCACGGGAGATGACCGAGCCCGTCGTGCCGGCGGCCGGTCCGCTGACGGCCAGGACGCCGGTGAGCACCCACAGCAGGTTGCCGGCCACGATGACCGCCAGAGCCTGACCGAGCGTGAGCCCCATGAGGATCAGGGCGCCGCCCACCACCAGGCTCAGATAGCTCACGTTGGGCGCCGCCCACACCGAGAAGAGCTGCCGGGGCCGGCCGTGGCGCTCTTCGTCGGGAATGTGGTCGATGCCGTGGGCCTCCAGCTGACCGGCCTGGTCAGCGGCCACGCCCGCACCGTTCCCCGCGGTGTCCGTCAGGTCTTCGGTCGCCATCGCGTCCTCCAGGGAAGCAGCGGAGCCTTCCGGGCCCCAACGCTATTGGCTGTATGCTCAATAGGGGGGATCCAATAGCGACCGGACACGCGGCGTCAAGGGTTTGCCGGCCTGCCCGCGCAAGACAACGGAATCCGTCGCGCCGGGGTGGAGCCGGGGCCTGTCGTCGAACTCCCGCCGTCCGCCCGCAGGGTCGGGGCACCTCCCGGACGGAGCCTGGGGGAGGGAGTTTGCCGACAGGCCCCAGGGCGCTCCTCCCTCCGCGGAGATCCGTCGGAAGCGCCCTGGACGCCGGACGGCCCGCCACTCGAAGTGGCGGGCCGTCCGGCGTCGGGCCGCCGCAGGCCGGGCGCCCGATGGAAGGGGAGGGGTCAGTCGTGGTCCTCCCCGGTGGTGAAGCGACGAGCCTCGTGCCGCCCCGCGTAGCGTTCCTTGCGGTTGTGGGTCTTGACCATCTCCTGCCACTCCTTGGTGCAGGAGCGCACGGTGCACCCCGAACAGCAGGTGTGGCCGAACAGTTGGCTGCCCGGGTGTTCCCACCGGCAGCGCGTGTCCGTCTCCTCGCGCGTCGGGTGCGGCGGCAGGTCGCAGGCGCCGTAGCGGTGATCATGGACCGGCTGTGGGCGGTGCTCGGCGTGGCGCACCCACAGTGGCTTTGTCCTGTCCGTACGGGACATCTCGTTCCTTCCGGAACCGCCGCCCTGACACCGGACTTTCCGGGCGGGCGGCTGGGTTCGCCCCTTCATGGCGACCCCCTTCCTTCCTCCTGACGTGATGTCAATCTGCGGTAGCAGAAAGCCTTTCAGGATATCGGGACGCTCCGGACGCAGGCAAGGAATGCCCAACGGGCGCAGCCCGCACGGAGGTGCGGGGCGTTCCTCAGCGGCCCTCGGACGTCGTCCGGTACGGTGCCGCGGACTGCTGGGCCGCGTACAGCAGTGCGGGCTTCATCTTCGGCCAGAAGTAGCTTTCCTGGCAGGAGAACTTCGGGGTGAAACCGGAGCAGCCGCGTCCGTCGACATCGCCGATCTCGATGGTGAGGCTCGCGAGCCCCAGCTTGTCGTACGTCCAGTCGTCGTTGCCGCCCGAGGCGTCGTAGAGGATCTCGCCGGCTTGTCCTGACGGGTAGTCCGTGAGCGAGCCGAGCTTTCCGGAGAGCGCGCGGAGGGCGGCGTCATTGCCGGTGTGGCGGGTGTGGTCGGCCTGCCAGGGGAACAGGACCATGCCGGCATCGCTGTGGAGGCTGATCATCATGCCCTTGGCGGTGGCCGGCGCCGGGTCGCTGTCGCCGGTGCCGGTGCGCACCGCCGGGTACAGCTTGCGGAACAGGCCCTCCAGCGCGGCGTTCTCCGGTTCGGAGTCGGCCTTCGGGCCGAGGTAGATCTCGCTGCACGGCTCGGTGGATGTGCCTTCGCCGCCCCAGTGGGTGTCCGCGTTGCGGTTGAGGTCCACGCCGGTCTGGCCGTTCGTGCCGCAGTCGCTGCCGTTGGAGTCATTGGCGTTCTTGCGCTGGAGGATGGGGTTGTCGCCGCCCTGGGCGACGATGTCGACGCCGTCCGGGTTGCTGATCGGGACGACCCACATCTCGGTGGAGTCCATCAGGGCGGTGATGTCGGGGTCCTTGCCGTAGTCCTTCGTCAGGGTGTCGATCCAGCGCCAGGAGACCTCGCCCGTGGTGATCTCCCGTGCGTGGATCTGGCTCATCAGGAAGAAGCGCGGCTTGGCCGATTCGGGGTTGAGTTCGCAGTCGCCCTTCTTGATCTTGGTGATGCAGATGGCCTTGAGGTCGTGGCCACCGCGGCCCTTCTGCTTGAGCCAACTCTGCCCGTAGGTGACGACCTTGGCCATGTCCGGGTGCTGGGAGGCCGTTTGGTCGAGGTGCGCGTAGTGCGCGTCGACGGTGTGGTAACCGCCGTAGTAGGTGTCGTCGACGCCGCCGGCCGGGCGGGCCGTGTGCGACGTGCGGGGGAGCGGCTTGTGCATCGTCTCGGCGGTTGTGGGGGCGAAGCCGAGCCGGCGCAGCCCGTCCGCCGTCGCCGGACCGCCCATGACGAACAGGTCGTTGCCCT
Source organism: Streptomyces sp. NPDC048644 (assembly GCF_043199105.1). Lineage (NCBI taxonomy): Bacteria > Bacillati > Actinomycetota > Actinomycetes > Kitasatosporales > Streptomycetaceae > Streptomyces > Streptomyces sp. NPDC048644. Next base: position 432,042 of record NZ_JBICVO010000002.1, on the reverse strand, counting down.
GGCGGCGTTCGATCAGGTCATATCCGGAGGAGATCAGCTTCTTCGCGTCCGCGGGGTCATGGGTGGGGACGCGGTAGACGACCACGGTGTGTTCGCCGGGCGCGCCGGCTCTGTCCTGCGTACCGGCGAGGGCTGTCGGGGACAGTGGGGCGAGCGCCGTGAACGCCGCGACCATCGCTGCCGCGGCCGTGGTCACGAGGGTTTTCCGGAGCATGGCATGGCCTTCCGTGGGGGGTGTGGGGCACATGCACGCGAAGGAGACGCGGTCCTCACGCCTCGCCCGCGACGGCTCCCGGAAAGCCGGACCATGCGGCGCTCCGGGCGCCTTGGTCGGCGCCGGTGGGCAGTGGGCCCACGGGCCACCGGGAGGCATCGTGCCATGGTCATGCCATGTTGAGAAGGTAGGGTTCCGGGCGTTCCGTCGCCCGCAATGTCACCCCACCCGATCCGCCCAATAGGTCTTCGTCGCGGGTCGGACGGCGCCGACGGGGGACGCGCCGTGTTTCGCTCAGCAGACACAGCTACCGCAGCGAAGGGGAGTGGCGATGACCGCACCACCTGTCGGCGATCACGACGAGATCTCCACCGGCTACCAGCAGTGGGCGCCGTGGGCTGTGACCTGCCCCCGGCCATGCTCGACCACGCCCGCGCCAAACCCCACGCCGACCAGGTGCGCTTCGAGGAAGCGGACCTGCGCCACCTGCCCGACTGGGGCGAGTTCGATGTCATCTGCGCGGTCACCAACCCCATGGACCACCTCCTCACGGACGAGGACTTCGCCTCCGCGCTGCACGGCATCGTGCGTTCCCTGGCCCCCGACGGCGTCTTCCTCTTCGACCAGCTCTCCGAGCGGGCCCACCACCGTTCGGTCCGGCACCCCGCGGTCCGTGAGAGCGACGGCCAGTTCCTCACCTGCCGCACCTGGCAGCACACCTTGCCCACCGAACCCGAGCCGGTCTTCACCCGGCGCATGGACCGCTTCGTACGCCACTCTCCCGGCCAGTGGCACCGGATCGCCCATCAGAACACCTTCCGGGCCCGGTCCGAGACCTCCGTGCGGCGCCTGCTCACCCGGGCGCACCTGGACTGCGTCGCCGTGCACCCCGTCAGCCGGCTCCGGCAGGGCGGGCAGCGCGACCGCTCCGACGAGGGCGTCCTGTTCGTGGCGCGGCATCAACCCCGCCAGGGGCGTCACAGCTGACGGCCGGGCTCGGTGGGCACCCCTGTTGCCCGGTGGCCGCGGTCCAGCAGGCGTTGGAGGGTGCGGTTGTCGGCCGCCGCCACGGAGATCAGGACGGCGGGTCCTGCGAGGGGCGTGAGGACGGCCTCGCCCTGGTCGGAGTCGGTGGACAGGAGCTGGGGCGGTGGCCTGTGGTCGGCGAATTCGGGCGTGACGATGAGGAGTTGGCCGGTCAGGCGGTACTCCGCGAGGACGGCTGGGCCCGACCAGCCGGGGGCGCCGGGGCCGAGCGAGAGTTCCTGGTCGAGCAGGGGGCGTGCGGCCAGCCGGACGGACAGGCGGGTGCGCAGCCGCCCCGGGGGTTCGCCGGTGCGGCCGAGTACCTGCTCCTCCCGTAGGACCAGCCGTGCCCGGGGGGCCAGTTCGGCGCGGACGGCCGTCACCAGGTCGCTGCCCGTGACGGAGATCAGGGGGTCCGGCGTGTAGTGCAGTTCCGCGTCGTCGTCCACGCGGAGCAGCACGTCATGGGTGGCGGTGCCGCCGTAGGGGCCGGGCAGGGCGAGGGTGGCGCCGATGGTGTCGAGGTGCAGGCGGGCGCCGGTGCGGACGTCGACCCGGAGGCTGAGCCGGTCGCCGCCGAGAGGGGAGCTGACCGCGCCGGTGAGGGCGACTCGGGCGTACGGGCCGCGGGCGTGGAGGCGGCGGGGGATGAGTGCCCGCCGCCCGTACAGCACGGGCAGCGCCGTGCCGCCGCGCGGGTCGGGGACGGCGACGATCCGCGCGGCGGAGGAAACCCCTGGGGCGGGTGCGGCAGGTGCTGCTGTGCGAGGTGGCAGCTCTGCGGACGCGGGGTTCATGCGGCGCCCGTGGTCCAGCAGGACAGGCGGGCACGCACCCAGTCGCAGACGGGCCGCACGCCCCCGTCGGCCTTCAAAGAGGTGAAGGCGACGGGGAGTTCGCCGCGTTGGGCCTTGGCGTCGCGGGCCATGCCCTCCAGGTCGACGCCGACGTAGGGGGCGAGGTCGGTTTTGTTGATGACGAGGAGGTCGGCGGTGGTGACGCCGGGGCCGCCCTTGCGGGGGATGTCGTCGCCGCCCGCGACGTCGATGACGAAGATCTGGGCGTCGACCAGGCCCTTGGAGAAGGTGGCGGTCAGGTTGTCGCCGCCGGACTCGACGAGGATCAGGTCGAGCGGGCCGACCGCCTCTTCCAGGTCCTCGACGGCTTCGAGGTTGGCGGAGATGTCGTCGCGGATGGCGGTGTGCGGGCAGGCACCGGTCTCCACCGCCTGGATACGGTCGGCGGGCAGGACCGCCTCGCGGAGCAGGAACTCGGCGTCCTCACGCGTGTAGATGTCGTTGGTGACGACGGCGATGGACAGTTCATCGCGCAGCGCCCGGCACAGCGCGGCGACAGTGGCGGTCTTGCCGGTACCCACCGGCCCGCCCAGACCGATACGCAACGCCCGCCGGGAACCGTCGGAACGCTTCGGGGCGGCGGCGCTGTAGCTGTGCCGCTCGGGGTAGGTGTGGGCATGGTCGAGGTGCATGGGGCTCCGGTGTTCCGTGGTCGGTGCGGGCGGGTCAGGAGGCGAAGAGGCGAACCGGCCAGGCCGCGTGCTGTTCGGCGGTGATGTCCAGCAGCGGCGCGGACGCAGCGGGCAGCGCGTCAACTCCCTCCAGCGGGACGCGTTCGGCGGCCCGAGCTGCCTGCGCGGCGACCCGGTCCAGCTCGCCGGCCAGGCGCGCCAGGACGGCGGTGGCATCGAAGGGGTCGAGGCTCAGCAGGCGTACGACGGCGGTGGCCGGGCCGCTGACGTTCTCGTACGCCACCGCGTACGCGGCATCCAGCGGCGACAATCCGGCCGAGCGGGCCGCGAGTCCCGTCACAACGGGCTGGTGGGCGCCGCGCGGCCGGGCCGCGGCCAGGGCGTCCAGCGCGTCCGACGGCCAGGTCGCGCGGGCGGCCCGCATCATCTGCCGCCCCAGCCTGCGGGCCACAAGTCGCAGGGCGGGGGAGGGGGTTCGGGCGTCGGCGGCCTCGTCCAGCAGCAGCGGGTCGCAGCCGGCTGCCGCCGCGGCGGCCAGGCCCGCGCCGACCAGCCCCGCGGTGTGCAGCCGGCCCCGGCAGAACGCCTCCAGGGTGGGCGTGTCCCTGATGCGGCCCGCGGTGACGGCCGGTTCGGCGCCCCCGGAGTGCGCATGGCCTCCGGCGGGGAACCGGCCGTCGGCGAGCACCAGCAGCGCCGCGCGGCTCATCGCGCCTCCCTGCGGGGACGGCAGGGGCGGCAGTGCCGACGGCGATCCGGCAGGTACGCCGCGGCACTCGGGACGGCGTTCGCGGTGGCCATCAGACGAGGAAGTACCGCTGGGCGAGCGGAAGAACCTTCAGTTCGTCCTCTGGGCAGACGTGCTCCACATCCTTGCCGTCGATGGTGACCTTGAAGGTGTCGGCGTCGACGATGATGTCAGGCGTCGCGTCGTTCTCCTTCATGTCGGTCTTGGCGAGCGTCCTGGTCTCCTTGATCTCGTGGAACGGCTTGGCCACGCCGAGTCCGCTCACCAGACCGCCCTTCCCCAGCGCGAGGTGCGTGACGAAGTTCAGCGAGAGCGAGGTCGGCGCCCGGCCGACCGCGCCGTAGGCGGGGCGGGGCAGCACGGGCTGCGGGGTGGGGATGGAGGCGTTGGCGTCGCCCAGCTGCGCGTACGCGATCTGCCCGCCCTTGATGACCAGATGCGGCCTGACGCCGAAGAACTTCGGTTCCCACAGCACCAGGTCGGCGAGTTTGCCCTTCTCCACCGATCCGATGAGGTCGCCGACGCCGTGGGTGATCGCCGGGTTGATGGTGTACTTCGCGATGTAGCGGCGTACCCGGTGGTTGTCGGAGCGCCGGGTGTCGCCGGCCGCGGCGCCGGTGCGCTCCTTCATGACGTGGGCGAGCTGCCAGGTGCGCAGGATGGTCTCGCCCGCGCGTCCCATCGCCTGGGCGTCCGATGACGTCATCGACATCGCGCCGATGTCGTGCAGGATGTCTTCGGCGAGCATGGTGGTCGGCCGGATCCGCGACATGGCGAAGGCCAGGTCCTCGTCGACCTTCGGGTTGAGGTGGTGGGCGACCATGAGCATGTCGAGATGCTCTTCCGCGGTGTTGTACGTGTACGGAATGCTCGGGTTGGTGGAGGACGGCAGTACGCGGCAGTGGCCGGCCACGGTGATGATGTCCGGTGCGTGCCCGCCGCCCGCGCCCTCGGCGTGGTAGACGTGAATGCTGCCCCGGTCCTTGAGGGCGTCGAGGGTGCTGTCCACGTAACCGGCCTCGTTCAAGGTGTCGGCGTGGAGGGCGAGTTGGGCTCCGCTCTCGTTGCAGACGTCCAGCGCGGCGCGGATCGCGGCGGGGGTCGCCCCCCAGTCCTCGTGGATCTTGAACCCGAAGGCTCCGGCGCGCAGTTGGTCGCGCATCGACTCCTTGTTGACCGTGCTTCCCTTGCCCGTCAGGCCGATGTTGACGGGGTAGGCGTCCAGCGCCTCGAACATCCGGGCCAGGTACCAGGCCCCCGGCGTCACCGTGGTGGCTTTGCTGCCCTCGCCGGGCCCGGCGCCGCCGCCGATGAGGGTGGTGACGCCGGAACCCAGTGCCTCGGGGATGACCTGCGGGTCGACGAAGTGCACATGTGTGTCCACGGCCCCCGCGGTGAGGATCTTGCCGTTGCCCGCGATGATCTCCGTCTCGGGCCCGATGACGAGGCCCGGGTGGATCCCGTCCATGATGTCGGGGTTTCCGGCCTTGCCCAGGGCGACGATCCGGCCCTCACGGATGCCCACGTCGGCCTTGACGATGCCCCAGTGATCGACGACCACCACGCCGGTGATGACCGCGTCCGGCGCCCCGTCCCTGCGGCTGAGCAGGGACTGACCCATGGACTCGCGCAGCACCTTGCCGCCACCGAAGACCGCTTCGTCCCCGGCCAGTCCAGGCCCTCCGGAGCGGTCCTCCTCGATGCGGATCCACAGATTGGTGTCGGCGAGCCGGATGCGGTCGCCGGTCGTCGGGCCGTACAGCTCGGCGTACTCACCCCGGTACATCGGCTCCAGCCTGCGTTGGGAATTCTCCGTCATCGCTCCGCCCCCGGTTCCGTGCCGTCGTCCACCGGTCCCGCGGTCTCGCCGCGCAGTCCCGGCACCACCCTCTTGCCCGCGAGCGGTACGAGTTCGACATCGCAGTCCGCATGGGGCTCGAAGCGCCTCGCCGTGCCCGCCGCGATGTGCAGCCGCAGTCCGCGCGCCACACCGCGCGGCAGGGGCAGGTCGTCCGCCGACAAGAACGTCAGGCTGTGATTGACCTCGGCGAAGTGGTAGTGGGAGCCGACCTGGACGGGCCGGTCCCCGTCGTTCCGCACGGTCAGCACCGTGACCGGCTTGCCCTCGTTGATGACGACATCGGGCCCGTCGAATTCGATTTCTCCAGGAATCACGACTGCCCTCCCGCGGCCATCGATGCGGGCTCGGGTTCAGGGCCTGGCAGCTCCACCAAATCGGGAACCACCAGCTCACGCACGGAGCACAGTTTGCTCCCGTCGGGGAAGGTCGCTTCCACCTGGAGGTCGCGGACCATCTCGAAGACGCCCTCCATCAGTTGCTCCGGGTGGAACAACCGGGCCGCTTCATGGGCCAGTTCCAGCACCGGCTTGCCCCGGCGCGCCCCTTCCATGATGTGCACGCTGATCAGCGCGACCACCTCGGGGTAGTTGAGCTTCACGGGCTCTTCCGGATCCCGCCAGCGTTTCGCCGCGATGTCGGCGGCCACGTAAAGGAGCAGTTTCTCCTGCTCATGGGGCGTCAGATGCATCCACTCCACCTTGCGGTTCGTCCGGCGCCGCCATGACCTCACGGCGGATGGGGCGAAAGGTAGGGGGAGCGCACAACCGTCAGTGCGGAAAAGTGGCCATACGGCCTGCCGGGAACGCGTGGCCTGCTATGCGACAAGGTGCCGTGCCCGGCGGGGTGGGAGTGCCCAGGGCGGCAATCGACGGAATTGTCGAGACCGTCACCGGCGGGCATGACGGATCGGAACCGGCCAAGGAGCGGTACGTATCCGGTGTCTCTCTGATGACATGCCCTGTATTTCGTCAGTTGCCGCAATTTTCAGCTGATGGAGATGACTGGTTCTCGCCGTCACGCTCGGGCCGGCCTCCCACGAACGGGTGAATTCGCAGCACGGAGTGCCGGACGCGGAACGCGTCGTGCGGCCCGGAGCGGGGTGCTTCCCCCGGGCCGCACGAGTGGCGTGGAGCGACGCGGGGCGATCACCCTGGTCGTTCCCCCGTGGCGGAAGGTGCGGCTGTGACGAGAGTGGGCGTCGGATCCTCGGGGGAGGCGGCCGACGGCCAGCGGCGGGCCAGCCAGGTGCACACCACCAGTTGGAGGGTGTGGTACAGCATCAACGGCAGGACGAGGAGGCCGAGTTCGCTCTCCGGGAGCAGGACGGTGGCGATCGGCAGACCGCCGGCCAGGCTCTTGGTCGATCCGGCGAACACGGCGGTCACCCGGTCCTCGCGCGGCAGCCGCAGGAGGCGCGCGGCGCCGTAGGTGAGAGCCAGGGCGACCCCGAGCAGCAGCAGGCACACCACCGCCAGTGTGACGATCCGCGCCGGGGGGATCCGCTGCCAGATGCCGGCCGTCATGCCCTGGCTGAAGGCGGAGTAGACGACGAGCAGGATGCAGCCCCGGTCGCAGAGCGTGGTCAGCAGGCGGTGCCGCTGGATCCACCCGGCGATCCAGCGCCGCGCCACCTGGCCGACGAGGAAGGGCAGCAGGAGCTGGACGACGACGTCCCGCGCCTGGGACGGCGCGAACGTCAGGCCGCCGGACGTGCCCTGTTGCAGCAGCAGGACGGCCAGCAGCGGGGTGAGCACCACACCGAGCAGGGTGGAGAACGACGCGGAGCAGATGGCGGCGGCGACGTTGCCGCGGGCCATGGAGGTGAGCGCGACGGACGACTGGACGGTCGACGGCAGCACGCTCAGGAACAGGATGCCGGTCGCGAGGTCGCCGCCGAGCACGGAGTGCGGCAGCAGGCCCACGGCCATCCCGGCCAGCGGGAAGACGAGGAAGGTCAGGGCGAGGATCGGCAGATGCAGCCGCCAGTGCCGCAGGCCGTCGTAGGCGGCGCGGGGGGAGAGCCGCGCTCCGTAGAGGAAGAAGAGCAGCCCGACCATGATGCGGGCGGTCAGGGCGAGGCCGTCGGCCGTTGCCCCGGAGGCGGGCAGGAGGGTCGCACATCCGATGACGGCGAACAGTGCGACGAGGTACCAGTCGATGCGGCGTACCGCGCCGCGCGGCCAGCTGGGCATGGGGGGTCCTTCCGGGCGACGCCGGCGGCGTCCGGAAGGCCGCCCCGGGCGGGTGTGTCCCGCCCGGGGCGGCCGGTGACCGGACGCCGGCCGGGGTCAACGGGGCGTGCGGGTCACCGGGCGGCCGGAACCTTGGCGTGCGAGCGGCTGATGTTCTTCTCCAGGAGGGCCAGGCAGTCGGTGACGCCGACGCTCTGCGGGGTGTGCTCCGGCAGGCGGCCGTCGTCCTCCTTCAGCACCGAGAGCGCCTGGTCGATCGCGGTCTGGGCGGCGAACAGGCACGGGGTGCTGTAGATGGCCACGTCGACGCCGAGCGCGGTGAGTTCGCTCAGCGACAGGCGGGGCGACTTGCCGCCGGCGATCTGGTTGAAGAGCAGCGGCTTGTCGCCGATGACCTCGCGTACCCGGTGGATCCGCTCGACGCTGCGCACGCCGTCCACCAGGATCACGTCCGCATCGGTCTTGGCCAACGCCTCGGCCCGTCTGAGGATTTCGTCCTCCTCGGTGGCGTCGGTGCGGGCGACGACGAGCAGGTCGCTGCGGGACTCCAGGACCAGGTTCAGCTTCTCCAGGTAGTCCTCCAGCGGGAGCACCTGCTTGCCGTCGACGTGGCCGCAGCGGCGGGGCCGTTGCTGGTCCTCCAGGATGACGCCGGAGGCACCGATGGCCTCCAGCTGCTGCACCACGTGGCAGGCCGTCTCCGGGTCGACGTACCCGTCGTCGATGTCGACGAGCAGGTGCTGCCGGGGGAAGGCCAGCCGCAGCCGCTGGACGAAGGCCACCATGTCGGGCCAGGCGATGAAGCCGATGTCGGGCAGCCCGTAATGGGACGCGGCGAAGCCGAATCCGGAGACGAACATGCCGTCGTAGTGCTGGGCCGCCACGGAGGCGGAGAACATGTCGAAGACGCCGATGAGGGGTGTCGTGCCGTCCTCTTCGAGCGCAGCGCGTAGCCGCTGTGGGTGATTCACGGTACCCTCCGATGTTGGTCGCGTTGACTCGCTTCATTGCCGACCCGATGCCTGCCAAAGCCGGGGTCGGCGTCATGACGTCACGTGCCGAGTGGCCGGGGAACTTGCCTGTCAGGGCATGGCACCCCGGCCGCTTCCTTGCGCGGGGCGTGCCCCCTGATGTCGCAGGTGGGGGCGTGCCCAGCACCCTCAGGTTAGTCAAGTCGAAGTAATGAAACAGTAGTTCCTCTGTAAAATACCGGCCGATGGCGTCGTTCACGCCATTTCTGATGCCGCCCGGCGCGGGAGGTAAGACCGCAGGTCACGGGCCGCGGACAGGGCTCAACAACGTACCGCCCGGCCGGATTTCCGGCATTTGCGCATGTCCGGCGCCTCCGACCGGCCCCGGCCGCTTCTCAACGGCGGTCGCGGGGCGCACGGGTGCGGCGCCGCGGGGCCGCTGCGCCTCCGTCCGAGATTGGCCGGGAGGACCGTGTCCGGGAACTGTTCCCCGTACGGGGGCTTTTGCTGTCCATCCTCCCTGCGCAAGGGCGACCGCCGAGGCGGCATCGCCGCAGGTCGGCCACGGGTCAGCCGCGACCCCGACCGGAGAGGCCCACCGGGCCGTTCACCCGCGCGACACCGGACCCGACGGGTGCGCGCGGTCGTAACCGGCCGTTGACGGCAGGCGCCCCCGCCCGGGAAGGGCAGGGGCGCAGGGGCCGGCGCCGGTGAACGGCGTGGCTGTCACGGGCGACCACCACGTCGCCACCCGCAGCAGGGGCAGCAAGGTCCTGCGCCACCCCGTCGCCGGTGAACTCACCCTCGACTGGGGCGCCCTCGCCTGTGTCGGTGACCCCGACCAGCAACTCGTCATCCGGACCGCCGAGCCCGGCGCCCCCTCCCACGACGGCCTCCGCATCCTCGCCTCCTGGAGCGCGGGCCCCGACCGCTCGGCGGCGGAACACCAGGACTTCGGGCCGTGGCCGGCCGCTCGGCCCCGGTACCCGCGGGCAATCGCCGCGCCGGCTCGCCGCAGGGAGTCCGCATCGCCGGTGAGCGTGCTGTCGGTGATGGCCGGCACGGTGGCCAGGCCAGGTTCCGTGGAGCCCACCGCGGCGTGCATCGGAACGCCGCTGCGGGCCGCCCGGCGGAGCACCGCCATGTTGGATGCCATAGGAATTCCCTATAGCGTCCGCTGAGATTTCGTCTTTGCCTCTCCTCCTTTCCCGTACGTACCGTGAAACAGCTCGACGAGGTGCTCACCGCGAATTCTCCGAAGATTCGCGCTCTGTGCACATCGATCCTTCTTTTGTCGAGCGGACGAACACGTAATGGAGAGGACCGGTGGCATGACCACGACCGAGAACGGATCGGGAATGCGAGAACTCGCGGGAAAGCGGGCCCTGGTCACAGGCGGTTCTCGCGGAATCGGGGCGGCCGTCGTGCGCCAACTCCTGGACGCGGGCGCCGAGGTGCTCACGACCGCGAGGTCGGCGACGAGCAAGGCGCCGGACGGGGCCACCTTCGTGGCGGCCGACGTGCGGACACGGGCCGGCGCGGAGGCGCTCGCCGCGGCTGCGCAGGAGGTGCTCGGCGGGGTGGACATCCTGGTCCACAACGCAGGTGGGGCGGAACCGTACAAGGGTGCTCTGGCCATCCCTGACGAGGTGTGGCAGGACGCGCTGGACCTGAACTTCCTGGCGTCGGTGCGGCTGGACTCGCTGCTGGCACCGGGGATGCGGGAACGGCGTTCGGGGGTGATCGTGCACGTCTCATCGGCCGCCGTTCCCACCGTGGCACCACCGTTCCTGCACTACGTGACGGCCAAGGCGGCACTGGAGACCTACAGCAGGGGGCTGGCCGCCGAGTTGGCCCCGTTCGGTATCCGGGTCAACACCGTGTCTCCCGGCAGAACCGCCACCCCCGGCGGCGAAGCGACGCGGGAGCAGTGGGCGCGCCTGAACTCGGGGCCGGGCCAGGACACCACCACCCCGCCGCTGGGGCGTGATGGCCGGCCCGACGACATTGCCGACGCGGTGCTGTTCCTCATGTCCGACCGGGCGGGCTGGCTGACCGGGAGCAATCTCGTCGTGGACGGCGGCGAATTCCCCAGGGGCTGACGCCGGCGGAATTCCGGAACGCCGGCTTCGGCAAAAGGAATTCCAAGGAATGCAGCGGCGCCCGCTTTCTTCTCGGCCGTCAGGACACCGGCGATGAGAAAGCGGGCTCGGACCAGGTCTCCTGACGCAGGAGTTCGAGCAGGGCCGTCTCCGCCGGGCCCGCACCGTGCCGGAGCACGGCGATGACGGGCTGGGACACGACCGGGAACACCGGGCGCACGAGGTGCTCGTGACCGTGGGGCACCGCGGAGGCCGGGACGAGCGTCACCCCAAGACCGTGGGCGGCCCAGCGCACGGCCGTCGCCGTCTGGGACACGCGCGCGGCCGTGGCCGGGGCCAGCTCGTTGTCCCGCAGCACGTTCAACAGCACGGCGTCGAGCGCGCTGTCGCGGTCGAACCGCACCCACGGCTCGCCCTCCAGTTCCCGCAGCTCGACCCGGTCCGCGGCGAGCTGCCGGTGCCCGGCGGCAAGGACCACGACGAACTCCTCGTCGCCGAGGTGGTGGGCGTCGGCGGGGCTCTGTTCGCACGCCGCCATCAGGGCGAGATCCAGCACGCCCCGGCGGCACAGCCGATCCAGCTCGGCGGAGCTCGGCTCCTCGAAGACGGTGACCTCAAGGCGCGGGAAGCGGCGGCGCAGCGCGCCCAGCGCGCCAGGCAACTGCCGCGTGCCGAAGCCCATTTGCGCCGCGACCACCAGCTCGCCCACCAACTCGTCGGCACCGGCCCGCGCCGTCGCCCGCGCCCGCCGCGCCGCGCTCACCGCGGCCTCCGCCTCCCGCAGGAACGCGCGGCCGACCACGGTGGGCACAAGCCCGGTCGGCGTACGGGCGAACAGTTCCACGCCGAGTTCCCGCTCCAGGCCGCGGATCTGCTGGGACACCGACGGTTGAGCGACGTGCAGCAGCTCCGCCGCCGCCGTCACCGAGCCCTCCTCGGCAACGGCCAGGGCGTACTCGAACTGACGAAGGCTCATCGGCTCCCATCCCCTCCCTGCGGTGGACCGCGGTCCACCCCCGCCGTCATCGCTATCGCTGTAAGAGTAAGTGGTCATCAGGCGCCGCTCCTTACTCCACGGAGATCCGTCAGAGGCGCCCCGACCCTGTGGCCAGCGGATTCCGGAGCCTGCATACTCGCCGGATATGCCGACGACGTTTCCCCCAGGCCCGATGTGCACCCGCGACTCGCTCGCCTCCGCGCTGCGTGATCTCGGCCTGCGCTCCGGCGAGACCCTTCTCGTGCACTCCTCGCTCCGGTCGCTCGGGTGGGTGAGCGGCGGTCCTGTCACCGTCGTCCTGGCGCTGCTCGACGTGCTCGGAGCCGACGGGACTCTGGTGGTGCCGACGCACTCCGGCGACAACTCGGACCCGGCGCACTGGGAGAACCCGCCTGTTCCCGAGGCGTGGTGGGACGGCATCCGTGCGTCGATGCCGGCCTATGACCTGTGGACCACACCCACCCGCGGCGTCGGCGTCATCCCCGAGACCGTCCGCAACTGGCCGGGCGCCGTGCGCAGCGCTCACCCGCAGACGTCCTTCGCGGCGGTCGGCCCCCGCGCCGCCGCGCTCGTGGACGGCCACGCGCCGGACTGCCGGTTCGGTGAGCGCAGCCCGCTCGCCAGGCTGGAAGAGGCCGACGCGCGGATCCTCCTCCTGGGAGCGGGATTCGACGCCTGCACGGCGTTCCACCTGGCCGAGTACCGGACCCCCGCGCCGCGGGGCGACAACTCCTTCGCGGCCATGACGCCCCGGGGCCGCCGCTGGATCACCGTGCGCGACACCCAGGTCGACGAGGACCGCTTCGACGACCTGGGCGCGGCCTTCGAAAAGGAGCGCCCGGTGCGGCGCGGCACGGTCGGAGCGGCCGACTCCCGGCTGTTTTCCCTGGCCGATGCCGTCGCCTACGCCCAGAAATGGCTGCCGGAGCACCGGCCGTACACGGTCGCGATCTGAGACGTTCCGGCGCCCGCAGCGGCGTTCCGGGAGTGGTGGTGCCGCCGTCCGGGACGGCAGGCGACGCGGCAGGTCGGAGGCCGCTACCGCCAGGGGTGGAGCCGCTCCAGCAGGAGGTAGGCACGCTGCTCGGCGCCCGCGAGTTCGGCGGGGTCGATACCCGCGGGCCACAGCTCGCCCGCAGCGGCGTCATCGGCGTCGCGCAACTCCACCACCGCCACCACCAGACGCACCTGGACGATCGGGAGGGACGCCCCGCAGGGTTCGGTCAGCGCCCGCTCCGCCTGCTCGGCCGCTTCCGTGCAGGCGGCCAGCGCCCGCTCCACCCGCAGTGCGGCACGGTCGTGTACCACCAGCAGCGCACAGACCAGCCCGACGGCGATGCCCAGCACGCTGCCCAGCACCCGGGCACGGACGAGTTCCCCGGCGGGGGCGGGCGAGGCCAGATCGCTCAGCAGCAGCGCCAGCGGCGTGAGGAACACGACGCCGAGACCGTAGTTGCGGGCCACCACGTACTCCAGCAGAAATTCCAGGAGCACGACCACCAGCGTGAGCGCCACGGGAGCCGGGTGTGCGGCCAGCACGCCGAGGGCGAGCAGCAGCCCGGCGATGGTGCCGAGGGTCCGCTGGACGGCACGCTGCGCCGTCGTACGGAGGTTGACCGAGTGCAGCACGGCGGCGGCCGAGACCGACGCCCAGTAGCCGTGCTCCAGGCCGAGCAGCACGGCAAGCCCGCCCGCGACCCCGGTGCCCAGGACCATCCGCAGTGCGGGAACGGCCAGTACGGCGAAGTGGCCGGTGCCACCGGGGCGGTGCCCCACCAGCAGTTCGGACGCGCGCCCTGCGACCGGATCGGCCGGCGCCGCATCCGTCCCGGCCGCGCGGTGCGTCACGCCGTCCTGTGCCGCCGGAGCCGGGAAGGCCAATTCGGGCAGAACGGAGGGCAGTCGGCGGCGTCGGCCGGTGAGGAGGCGGGCCTGTCGGCGCAGGTGGTGTGCCGTGGCGGTGAGGTCGTCGGGCAGCCGGCGTGCCGAGCGGACCAGCAGCGACCAGGACAGGTCGGTCAGGCGCACAAAGGTCGCGTCCCGGCCGGTCTGCTGCGCTTGCGTCGGCGGCGCGAGACCGAGGGAGTGGTAGGCCCGCAGGACCGCAACGGTCGCCCGGTGCCGCGTCTGCCGGGCGCCGCCGCCCGCGTCCAGCAGCTCCGCGAGTTCGCGCAGGGCCGTGGCCACCGCCAGCCGCTGCGGGCGGTCCGGGTGCACGAGCCGGCCCGACATGCCGAGCAGCCACGCAACCGCCGCCCCCGCAGCGGCCAGCGCGGTCTGCGGGAGGACGTCGGAGGGAAGCGGCGAGCCGTTGGCCGCCACCGCGAAGGAGAACAGCAGCAGCACCGCGCCAAGACCGCTCAGCCGCGTCGCATCGCAGATGCCCTTCGCCAGCCCGGCGACCACCGCCGTCGCCGCCACCACGACGGTCGCCCCGGCTCCTCCCGCCCACGGACGGGCCCACGCGGCGAGCGCCGAACCGCAGCCCACGCACGCGACCATGGCCACCGCGACCAGCGCGAGCACGCGGGCGCGGCGCGGGTAGGGCAGGTTGCGGCCGAACGTGGTGGTGAAGGCGCCCAGCATGGCGTAGACGGCGAGATCGGGCCGTCCCGCCTGCGCCACCGGCAGCGCCACCAGCGCCATGGCAAGGGCGGCGCGCACGGCGAAGAGGAGTGCTCCGTCGACCTTGTGCAGCGCGAGTGCGCCGCGCGGGGAGAGCGCACGCGCCGCGCCCGCGACGGAATGCCGCCCACCCTTTCCGGTCCCACCCTTTCCGGTCCCTGCCGGGACCGCGCGGCGCGAAGAAGGCATATCCGGTATATATCACTTGCGGGGTTCGGTCCCCTTATGGCGGGGGAGCGCAGGGAAGGCCCCCGCGCCGCGGTCGGGGCGCGGAAACCGCCGCCCCGCGGACGCTGCTCATCCGGCTGTCCCCGATACGGGCTCGCCGGGCCGGTCGGCAAGGAGACGGCTACTGTGGTGGCCCGTGAGCACCTGGCTGCCGCTGTCCGCGGTTCCCCGCCTCGGCGGTGCGGTGGTCATCGGAGCGGCGGTCGGCGCGATCGTCGGATTCGCGACCGGCATTCCGCTCGGGATTCTCGCCGGTATCGCCGCGACGGAACTGCTTTTCGTCGTCGCGGGCTGGATGGTGCTGTGGCCGATGAATGCCACGGCCACCCATGACAACGCCAGGCGTGAGGACTTCCGGCCCGTCACCGACGAACTCGTGGTCGTGGCCGCCGCCCTGTGCGGGCTGGTGGCCATCGTGCTGCTGCTCCTGCTCGGGAAATCCGGCACAGGACATTCCGCAGCCGCGGCGGCGCTCGCCGGTGCCTTCATGTCCTGGGCCGCGCTCCATCTGATGTACGCCACCCGTTACGCGTACCTGTACTACACATCAGCGGGCGGAATCGACTTCAACTCCGATCAGCCGCCCGCCTACCGGGACTTCCTCTATTTCAGTTACAACCTCGGCATGACCTACCAGGTGTCCGACACCGACGTGTCGAGTGCGACGATCCGAGCGGTGGTGCTCCGGCACACCCTGCTTTCCTACGTCTTCGGCACCAGCATCCTGGCCACCACCATCAACCTCGTCACGGGAATCGTCACCGGCTGATCAGGGCCCGCCCCGTTACGCGCGGCCGGTCGGCCGCGCGTAACGCGACCGCTGTGCCGGGCCGGCCGGGAGGCACCGCGCTCGATGTCAGGACATCATGAATGCACGCCGAGCGAGCGGGAAAGCGGAGCAGGAAACAGAGGGATCGGTGGATCGGCCGCTTCGGGACGCGGTACCCCGGCCCGACCCATTTCCGTCCTGCGTGCGCACCCCATGAGGAGGAAAGCTCCTGTGCCTGAATTGCAACCCGTGATCTCTCTGCCTGCCAGGGCCGCCGTGTTCCTTGTCGTCACCATGGAGCCGGGCGGTGAGGGCACGGTGCGTGACCTTCTCCAGGAGGTATCGGCTCTGCGGCGCTCGGTCGCTTTCCGCGCCCCCGACCAAGGGCTCGGCTGCGTCGTGGGCATCGGATCGGCGGCCTGGGACCGGCTTTTCGGCGGACCGCGCCCGCGTGAGTTGCATCCGTTCGCGGAATTGGCGGGTCAGCGCCACACAGCTCCGGCCACGCCCGGCGACATCCTTTTCCACGTGCGAGCCCAACGCATGGACCTCTGCTTCGAACTGGCCCGCCTGGTCACCGATCGACTCGGCGCAGCGGTCAGGGTCGTCGACGAGGTGCACGCCTTCAAGTATTTCGACGAGCGCGATCTCCTCGGCTTCGTCGACGGCAGCGAGAATCCCGAAGGGAACGCCGCGGCCGACGCCGTGTACATCGGTGACGAGGACCCCGACTTCGCGGGGGGAAGCTATGTGATCGTCCAGAAGTACGTGCACGACCTGGCGGCCTGGGACGCCCTGCCGTCGGACGAACAGGAAAAGGTCATCGGCAGAACGAAGACCGCCAATATTGAACTGCCTGACGACGTGAAGCCCGTGGACTCCCATGTCGCGCTCAACACCATTACCGACGAGGACGGCACCGAACGCAAGATCGTCCGGGAGAACATGCCGTTCGGCAATGTCGGACAAGGGGAGTTCGGCACCTATTTCATCGGCTACGCGCGCACCCCCGACGTGACCGAACAGATGCTGAAGAACATGTTCACGAACGCCCGGCCAGGTCTGCACGACCGGATCCTCGACTTCTCGACGGCGGTTACCGGCTGCCTGTTCCACGTGCCGACCGCCGACTTTCTCGATGACCTCCCCGACGCACCCGGCGTCGCCGTGATGACCGACGGTTCCCTGGGGATCGGCAGCCTGAAGGAGTCCGACCATGACCACGCTCAACGGTATGCATAACCTCCACCGCGAACTCGCCCCGATCACCCCACAGGCGTGGGCGGAAATCGAGGACGAGGCACGCCGCACCTTCCGCCGGAACCTCGCGGGCCGGCGGGTCGTGGACGTCTCGGAACCCGAAGGGCCCGGACTCGCGGCGGTGGGGACGGGCCATTTGTCCGCCATCGAGGCACCGGGAGCGGGGGTGACGGCACAACTGCGCGAGGCGCGGCCCCTGGTCGAATTGCGGGTGCCGTTCACCGTGAGCCGTGCCGCGGTCGACGACGTGGACCGGGGCGCGAAGGACTCCGACTGGCAGCCGGTGAAGGACGCGGCGCGCGCCATGGCGTTCGCCGAGGACCGCGCCATTTTCGACGGATACCGGGCGGCACACATCGACGGGCTGCGCAGCCGTACATCCAACCCCGTTCTGCGTCTCCCGGCAGAACCCCGCGAATTCCCGGACGCCGTGAGCCACGCCCTGACCACGCTCCGCCTGGCCGGCGTCGGAGGCCCGTATTCGCTGCTGCTGGGCGCTGACGCCTACACCGCCGTGAGCGAGACCTCCGACCACGGCTACCCGATCGCCGCGCATCTCGGGCGCATGCTGGACGGCAATCTGATCTGGGCTCCGGCGCTCGACGGCGCCTGCCTTCTGTCCACGCGGGGCGGGGATTTCGAGCTGAAACTCGGCGAGGATCTGGCGATCGGTTATACGGCGCACAGTACGACCGATATCGAACTCTACTTCCGTCAGACGCTGACGTTCCTGGTGTACACCGACGAAGCCGTGGTGACGCTCGTTCCGGCGGCAAACGGGAGTGCCGACGCAAGGGAGAAGGGGTGAAGCGCAGGTGCGTTCCCGTGGCAGCCACTCCTGGGGCCTGCGAGGCGTTCCGCTTGCAGAGCAGCGGACATCGCGATTGAGTTGCAGAGACACCCTCGGCACCCCTCGGCACCAGGAGCTGCCATGTCGATGCCCTTCGGTTCGGGATTCGGTTCTTCCGACCCCTTCAGCGAGTTGTTGAACCGGTTCTTCGGAATGTCACCGGCATCGTCGCCGCCGGCCGTCCAACGCGTGCCCATCGGACGGCTCTTGACGGATTCCTCGCAGGAACTCCTCAATCTGGCCGCCCGAAGAGCGGTCGAGGACGGCACCTCCGATCTCGACACGGAACACCTGCTCTGGGCGGCCACAAAGGTCGAACCGGCACGGAAATTGCTCTCTCAAGCAGGCGTGGACCCCGATACGCTCGCTTCGGAAGTCGCCGAGGTCCTGCCGCGGGAATCCGGTGAGCCGTCCGCGGAACCAGGACTCACCCCCGCGGCCAAGCGCACACTCGCCACGGCCTACGCGCACTCACAGGAAACCGGGGCTTCGTACATCGGGCCCGAGCACATTCTCGGCGCGCTGCTGGGCGACGGCGACACCGGCGCCGCCCGGCTGCTGCGCGCGGAGGGCCTGGACCCGCAAAAGGTGGCGGGCCTCGCGGAACAGGCGTCCGGCCCGGACGGGTCGCCGGCCGCCGGGAAGAAACCCGCCACGACCCTGGACGAATACGGGCGCGACCTGACGGAAGAAGCGAAAGCCGGCAAGCTCGACCCTGTGGTGGGACGGGCCGATGAGATCGAGCAGACCATCGAAATCCTCTCGCGGCGCTCCAAGAACAACCCCGTCCTGATCGGTGAGCCCGGCGTCGGGAAAACCGCCATCGTCGAGGGGCTGGCCCAGCGCATTGTGGCGGGCGAAGTCCCGGAAACCTTGAAGGACAAGAGAGTTGTCGCCCTCGACCTCTCCGGGATGGTGGCCGGCGCACAGTACCGCGGGCAGTTCGAAGAGCGCCTGAAGAAGGTCATCGAGGACGTCCAGGCGGCCGGCGGCGACATCATTCTGTTCATCGACGAACTGCATACGGTCGTGGGCGCGGGGGCGACCGGCGAGGGGGCGATGGACGCGGGCAACATGCTCAAGCCGGCGCTCGCACGCGGCGAACTCCACGTGGTGGGCGCGACGACCATCGACGAATACCGCAAGCACATCGAGAAGGACGCAGCCCTGGAACGCCGCTTCCAGCCGGTACTGATTCCGGAACCCACCGTCGAGGAAACGGTGCAGATCCTGGAAGGGCTGCGGGACGCATACGAAGCCCACCACCAAGTCCGTTTCGCCGACGGTGCGTTGGCGTCGGCGGCCGAACTGTCCGACCGTTACATCAGCGACCGGTTCCTGCCCGACAAGGCCATCGACGTCATGGACCAGGCAGGCGCCCGCGTACGCCTGCGCAGCGCCGGCCGTTCCACCGAGATCGTCAGCCGTGAGGACCGCATCGCCAAACTCAGGCGCGAGCAGGACCACGCCGTTGCCGGTGAGGACTTCGAAAAGGCATCGCAGGTCAAGCGGCAGATCGCCGAGGCGGAAGGGGAACTCGCCGGGATCGAGGAACGGCGCGAGGGCGTCGTCTCCGTCACCGCCGCGGATATCGCCGACGTCGTTTCCCGCCGCACCGGTATCCCGGTCTCGCAACTCACCGCGAGCGAGAAGGAAAAGCTTCTCCATCTCGAAGAGGAGATGCACGCAAGGATCGTCGGCCAGGACGAAGCGGTCACCGCAGTATCGGCGGCGGTGCGCCGAAATCGCGCGGGCATGGGCGACCCGAACCGACCGGTGGGCTCCTTCCTCTTCCTGGGCCCCACCGGCGTCGGAAAGACCGAACTCGCCAAGACGCTCGCCGAGTTGCTGTTCGGCGACGAGGATCACATGATCCGTTTCGACATGAGCGAGTTCCAGGAGAAACACACCGTCGCCCGGCTGGTCGGCGCCCCTCCGGGATATGTCGGCTACGAAGAAGCCGGCCAGCTCACCGAGAAGGTCCGCCGGCAGCCCTACAGCGTGGTGCTCTTCGACGAGGTGGAAAAGGGCCACCCCGACGTCTTCAACACGCTGCTGCAGATCCTCGACGACGGCCGGCTCACGGACGCCCAGGGCCGCACC
The DNA here is from genome assembly GCF_043199105.1 of Streptomyces sp. NPDC048644. Taxonomy (NCBI): domain Bacteria; kingdom Bacillati; phylum Actinomycetota; class Actinomycetes; order Kitasatosporales; family Streptomycetaceae; genus Streptomyces; species Streptomyces sp. NPDC048644. Next base: position 412,607 of record NZ_JBICVO010000002.1, on the reverse strand, counting down.
GTCGACTTCCGGCACTGCGTCATCATCATGACGTCCAACATCGGCGCCCACCGCATTCTGGCGCACCAAGGTGATGTGTCCGAGATCAAGGGCGCGTTGATGGAAGACCTGCGGGCACGGTTCCTGCCCGAATTCCTCAACCGCATCGACGACACCATCATCTTCCACAGCCTCACCGAGGACGACCTGTCGCGGATCGTCGACCACCTGCTGGACCGGAGCAAGCACCGGGTGCACGCACAGGGCATGAAGCTGGACGTCACGGACGCCGCCAAGCGGCTGCTCGTCGCCCACGGCCACCAGCCGGAATTCGGTGCGCGTCCGCTGCGCCGCACCATTCAGACCGAGTTGGACAACCGCATTTCCTCGCTGCTGCTCAGCGGTGAGGCAGAGCCGGGAGAGACCATCGTCGCCGACGTGGTGAACGACTCGCTGCACTGCACCGTGCGCAAGGACGAAGCCGCCGCCGCGGAGCAGGGCGCCGGGCAATAGGCACCCACCCCCGGGCTGGGCGCCGGGCGCCGGGCGGACACGCGTCTACCGGTGCCCCGGTTCCCCGGGGAGGCGTTCCAGAGCGGCGGCGACGTCGGTGTGCCGGGCGGTTTCCGTGAGAGCGCGGGCCATGACCGACCCCGGCTCCCGCGCGGTGGTCACCAGACCCACGGGCACCGTCCGGGCGGGCTCGACCATCGGCACCGCCCGCATGCCGTGCGGGACGCCGAAGACGTGCAGCCAGGCGTGCGGCACGATGCTCGCCCACCGGCCCGTCCGCACATGGGCGAACAGGGCGGCCACCGAATCGGTCTCGACCCGGGGCGACGGGCTCAGCCCGGCCTCGGCGAACAGTTCGTCCAGCACCCGGCGCCCCTGCATGACCTCGCTCAGCAGGCACAGGGGCAGCCGTGCGGCATCGGCCCAGGTGGCCGTGGTCCGATGGGCCAGGCCGTCGGCGGCCGTGATCAGCAGCACGTACCGTTCCTGATACAGCGGGACCGCCTGGAAACCCTCCGGAAGTCCCTTGTGCAGATAGGTGATTCCGGCGTCGATCTCGAAATTCTGCAGCTGCCGGAGAATGTCCTGTGACTGGAGGTCCGCTATCACCTCCACGGTGACCAGCGGGTGTGCCGCGCAGAACGGGCCGGTCAGCTGCGAGACGGCGCCGGACGCGGTCGGCACCGAGCCGATCCGGATCCTGCCGCTCAGCCCGGTGCGCAGGGCACCCACCTCGTCCTTGAGCGCGTCGCGATCGGCGAGGATCCGCTGGGCCCACACCACGATGCGCTCGCCCTCCGGCGTGAGGCCCTCGTACTTGCGGCCCCGCCGGACCAGCGGCACGTCCAGTTCGTCCTCCAGCTTGCGGATCGCCTCCGAGAGCGCGGGCTGGGAGACGTAGCAGGCTTGGGCGGCGCGGGCGAAGTGACGCTCCCTGGAGAGGGCCACCAGGTATTCGAGTTGGCGAAACAGCACGTCATGGGTCTACCCGACGCTCCGTCGGAACGCCAATCGAGGGCCGTGCGCCGCACCGGACGCCGCCGCCGTCAGGCCACCGGCTGCTGTTGCAGGCGTTCGGCGCCGGTGTAGACGTTCATCGAGTCGCCGCGCAGGAAGCCGACCAGGGTCAGCCCGCCCTCCGCGGCGAGGTCGGCGGCGAGCGAGGACGGGGCGGAGACCGCCGCCAGCATCGGGATGCCGGCCATCAGTGCCTTCTGCACCAGCTCGAAGGAGGCCCGGCCGCTCACCATCAGCACCGTCCCCCGCAGCGGCAGCAGCCCCGACCGCAGGGAGTGGCCGACGACCTTGTCCACGGCGTTGTGCCGGCCGACGTCCTCACGCAGGCAGAGCAGCTCGCCGTCGGCCGTGAAGAGACCGGCGGCGTGCAGACCGCCGGTGCTGTCGAACACCCGCTGGGCGGCCCGCAGCCGGTCGGGGAGTGCCGTCAGCGCCTGCGGACCGATGCGCAGCGGGTCATCGGCGACGGACCACGCCGTCGAGGTGCGCACCGCGTCCAGGCTCGCCTTGCCGCACAGCCCGCACGAGGACGTGGTGTAGAAGTTGCGCTCCAACGAGGCGTCGGGAGCCGCCACGCCGGGGCCGAGGACGACGTCCACCACGTTGTAGGTGTTGCCGCCATCGGCCGTCGCCCCCGCGCAGTAGCGGATCCCGGCCACGTCGTCGGCGGCGTGCACCACCCCCTCGCTCACCAGGAATCCGGCCGCGAGGTCGAAGTCGTCGCCCGGGGTGCGCATGGTCACCGTGAGCGGACGCCCGCCGACCCTGATCTCCAACGGCTCCTCGACGGCCAGGGTGTCGGGCCGCTGCGAGGACACTCCGCCCCGCATCCGCAGCACCCGCCGCCGCGCAGTCACGCGTCCCATGATGTTGCTCCTCTTCCCGGAGCTGCGCTCCGACGGTGTGACGGACGTGAACCGGAACCGTGCCTTCTCGCGGACCGTGTCACCGCGGCACCGTCCGGTTCGACGGCCGTCGACGATATGACGTGCGGCGTACCCGGCCGCGCCGCCACGCCCTCACGGCAGGCTCCGACGGCTGTGGCGTGCCGTGACCGCCAGGCACAGCAGGCCGATGGCCGCGAGTCCCGCCAGCAGGGCGGGGTAGGAAGCGGCCCAGGCACCGGCGGTGACGGCGAGCAGGAGCGGGGTGAGAAAGCCGCTGTAGGTGGCGCCCTGGTGCAGAAAGGCCGTGGAACGCAGGGCTTTCGGAGGCGCCAGCCGTTCGATCTCCCGCAGCCCCGAGGCCAGCGTGAGGCCGTATCCGGCGCCGAGCAGGACGGCCGCGCCCAGCACCAGACCCACGGAGCCGTCGTGCACGGCGCAGGCACCCACCAGGAGCCCCCCGATCACGGTGATCATGCCGACGAGGGTGGCCCGCGCGCTGTGGGCATGGTCCAGCCGGGCGGCGAGGGGCTGGACGGCGATGCCCGTCGCGAGCGTCAGCGCCGTCACCAGACCGCTGAACACCGGCTCGTATCCGGGAACCCGGTCGGCCACCAGCGGCGGCAGCACGACGTACGCCACGGTGGCGGCGCCGAAGACCGCGGGGCTCGCCGGAAGCACCACCCACATGAAGCGGGGGTTCCTGACGACCGCCCGGTACAGGCCCGCGAGGCGCGGCCTCACCGGGGCGGCGGCCGGCACCCGCGCCGTGTCCGGTACGCGGCCGGTCGCGCCGCACACCAGCAGGGCCAGCAGGCAGTGCACGAGGCAGGGCAGCACCATCGGCTGCGGCAGCCACGCGGTGAGCGCGCCCGCCGTCAGCGCCCCCGCGGCGAAGCCGCCGCCGGTGGCGTAGGTCGCGCGGCGGCCACCCGCGTCCGGCCGCCCGGCCCTCGCGGACAGTTCGAGCAGCCACTTGGTTCCCGCGGTCAGGACGATGCCCGCCGCGATGCCGGTGCCGAGCCTGCTGGCGTAGACGAAGGTCCGGGAGACGGGCGCCGCCGCCAGCAGGGCACTGGCGACGGCGGACAGGACCAGTGCGGGCCGCACCGTGCGCCGCCTCCCGAACCGGTCGGCGGCCGGGCCGCCGAGCAGCAGTCCCGGGAGCAGTCCCAGCAGGTAGGTGGTGAACATGGCGGCCACCGGGACGGGCGGCCAGTGCGCCTGCGTCCGGTACACCACCGAGAGCGGGGTGAACTGGTTCGCGCCCCACCCGGCGGCGAACACCGCAGCCGCCGCCGGGAGCCAGCCGCGCGCGGCGCGAGATGCGGGCATGCGGGGCAGTACCTTTCTGAATGCGGTGTTTCATGTTCCGTACGCGTGCCTCCTCGGAGGCCGTGGGCTCAGCCGGCGGTACGGGCGGGCTCCAGGCGGACCACAACTCCCTTGGACGTGGGGCAGTTGCTGATGTCGGCGACGCTGTCCAGCGGCACCAGGACGTTGGTCTCCGGGTAGTAGGACGCCGCGGAGCCGCGGCTGGCCGGGTAGCCGACGACCCGGAAGTTCTCCGCGCGGCGCTCCGTCCCGTCGCGCCAGATGCTCACCAGGTCCACCTCGTCGCGGTCGGTGATGCCCAGCGCCTCCAGGTCGGCCGGGTTGACGAGTACGACGCGGCGGGCGTTGTGGATGCCGCGATAGCGGTCGTTCGGGGCGTACGGGATGGTGTTCCACTGGTCGTGCGAGCGCAGGGTCTGCAGCAGCAGATGGCCCTTGGGGACGTCCGGCATGGTGAACGCGTTGCAGGTGAAGACGGCCTTGCCGCTCGGGGTGGGGAAGACCTGCGAGTTCACCGGGTTGGGCAGCCGGAAGCCGCCGGGCTCGGCCACCCTGGTGGTGAAGTCGTCGAAGCCCGGCACGACTCGGGAGATACGGTCGCGGATGGTGCCGTAATCGGCCTCGAAGTCCTCCCAGGGGAGGGCGGGCTTCTGCCCCAGGGTCCTGCGCGCCAGCCTGCTGATGATCGCCACCTCGCTGAGCAGGTGCGGGGAGGCCGGCGGCAGCTTCCCCCGGGAGGCGTGCACCTCGCTCATGGAGTCCTCGACGGTGATGAACTGCTCGCCGGTGGCCTGCACGTCCCGGTCGCTGCGGCCGAGGGTGGGAAGGATGAGGGCGGTGTCGCCGCAGACGGTGTGGGAGCGGTTGAGCTTGGTGGAGATGTGCGCGGTCAGCCGGCACTTGCGCATGGCCTCCTCGGTGACCGCGCTGTCGGGCGTGGCCCGCACGAAATTGCCCGCGACGCCGAGGAAGACCTTGGCGCGGTCCTCGTACATGGCACGGATGCCGTTCACCGCGTCCAGGCCGTGGCGGGTGGGCGGGGTGAAGCCGAACTCCCGCTCCAGGGCGTCCAGGAAACGCTGCGGCATCCGCTCCCACACCCCCATGGTGCGGTCCCCCTGGACGTTGCTGTGGCCGCGCACCGGGCACACACCGGCGCCCGGCCTGCCGATGTTGCCGCGCAGCATGAGGAAGTTGACGACTTCACGGATGGTGGGAACGCCGTGCTTGTGCTGGGTGAGCCCCATCGCCCAGCACACGATCACCTTCCGGCTCCGCAGGACCCGCTCGTAAACGGCCTGGATCTCCTCGCGGGACAGCCCGGTCGCTTCGCGTATGTCCTCCCAGGAGATCTTCCGCGCGTGCTCGGCGAAGTCGGCGAAGCCGGTGGTGTGGGCCTGGATGAACTCGTGGTCGAGCACGGTGCCGGGCGCGGCGTCCTCGGCCTCCAGCAGCATCCGGTTCAGGGCCTGGAACAGCGCGAGGTCGCCGCCGGCACGGATGTGCAGGAACTGGTCGGCGATCGTCGTGCCGCGGCCGATCACCCCGCGCGGGCGCTGCGGGTGCTTGAAGCGCATCAGCCCGGCCTCGGGCAGCGTGTTGACCGCGACGACCTGCCCGCCGTTGCGCTTGGTCTCCTCCAGCGCCGACAGCATCCGCGGGTGGTTGGTGCCTGGGTTCTGCCCCACGACGAAGATCAGGTCGGAGGTGTGGATGTCGTCGAGCGAGACGCTTCCCTTGCCGGTGCCCAGGGTCTCCTGCATCGCGGCCCCGCTGGACTCGTGGCACAGGTTGGAACAGTCCGGCAGGTTGTTGGTGCCGTACGCGCGGGCGAAGAGCTGGAGCAGGAAGGCGGCCTCGTTGTTGAGCCGGCCCGACACGTAGAAGAGGGCCTCGTCGGGGGAGGCCAGCGCCTTGAGTTCCCCGGCGAGCAGGCCGAGCGCCTCGTCCCAGCCGATCGGCTCGTAGTGGGTCGCGCCGGGCCGCTTGACCATCGGTTCGGTCAGCCGGCCCTGCTGGTTGAGCCAGTAGTCGGACTTGCCGTCCAGCTCGGCGATGGAGTGCTCGCGGAAGAAGTCGGCGGTGACGCGGTGCGAGGTGGCCTCGTCGTTGATGTGCTTGGCGCCGTTCTCGCAGTACTCGTTCATGTGCCGCTTGCCCGGTGCGGGCTCGGGCCAGGCGCAGCCGGGGCAGTCGATGCCCTTGGCCTGATTGATGTTCAGCAGTGTCAGCGCGGTGCGCCGCACCGACGTCTGGCCCAGCGAGTACTCCAGTGCGTGCGTCACCGCGGGAACACCGGTCGCCCAGGTCTTGGGCGGGGTGACCGACAGGTTGTCGCTCGGGTCCTCGTTGCTGCTCATGATCTGGTCTGCCTCTTTCTGCCATGCGCCGGTACGGACAGGTCCGTTCGGCGGCGAGTGCCGGAAGGCTCCGTCGCGTGCGGGACACCCCGGCCCGGGAAACGGCGGCCCGTTTCCCCTCATTACGAGCCAGAAATCGTGCGCCGAATATTCTCCTGCATGGACTGCGGATATCCGGATTCTGCTGCCGGAACAGCTTCCGGCAATCCATGGGGAGAAGTCAAAGAGGTCTTTTTGATGAGCTGATAGGTGCGGCTTATCGCTGCACCTGTCGGCGTTCTCCGCCGGGCGGATGGCGCCTGCCACCTGGACGTACGCGGCCCCGGAGCCCTTCCGTGCGGCGTCCGCACGTCCGGATAACTCCAGCCGATCACGTCATCGAGACCCCCTCTTTGACTTCTACCGTAAATTCTCCGATGGTGATCGATGGATTGATGGACCGATGGATTGACGGGCCGCTGGCTTGATGGCCCGGTGGATCGATGAGCGAGAAATTCGATGCCGGCGGTCAAAAGCCCCGGGCAGAGGAAGAAGGCAGCCCCCATGCCCCGACCACACCCCGACCACAGCGCCGATCCGGCCAGGACCGGTCCGCCCCGGCACCACTGCGCCGAGCCGCGCCCCGGCACCCCGTCCCCGCTGACGGACCGCTTCGGACGGATCCACACGGACCTGCGGGTCTCGCTCACCGACCGGTGCAACCTGCGGTGCACGTACTGCATGCCGGCCGAGGGGCTCGACTGGCTGCCCCGTGCGGATGTGCTCACCGACGACGAGGTCGTGCGCCTGGTCCGCATCGGCACCCGGCGCCTGGGAATCACCGAGGTCAGGCTGACCGGCGGCGAGCCGCTGCTGCGCCGCGGCCTGCCCGGCCTGGTCGCCCGCATCGCCGCCCTGGACCCGGCCCCCGCACTCTCGCTCACCACCAACGGCATCGGCCTCGCGCGCAGCGCCGCCGCCCTGCGCGAGGCCGGGCTGAGCCGGGTCAACGTCAGCCTGGACACGCTGCGCCCCGAGCGGTTCGCCGCGCTCACCCGGCGCGACCGGATCACCGACGTGCTGGCGGGCCTGGCCGCCGCGCGGGACGCGGGCCTGGCCCCCGTCAAGGTCAACGCGGTCCCGGTACGGGGCGTCAACGACGACGAGATCGCCGAGCTGGCCGCCTTCGCCGCGGAACACGGGTATCGGATGCGGTTCATCGAGTCGATGCCGCTCGACGCCCAAGGCGCCTGGGACCGCGACCGCATGGTCACCGCCGCGGAGATCCTGGAACGGCTCGGTGACCGCTTCGCACTCGTTCCGGTCGAGCGGCGGGACAACGCACCCGCGGAGGAGTGGCGGATCGCCGGTACGACGGCCGTGGTGGGTGTCATCGCCAGCGTCACCCGCCCGTTCTGCGGCGGTTGCGACCGAGTGCGGCTGACCGCCGACGGGCAGCTGCGCAACTGCCTCTTCGCCACGGAGGAATCCGACCTGCGGGCGCTGCTCCGCGACGGCGCCGACGACGCGGCAGTGGAGGCGGCCTGGCGGACCTCGGTCGCGGGCAAGGGTCCGGGCCACACCATCAACACCCCGGAGTTCCGCCGCCCGGACCGCCCGATGTCGGCCATCGGCGGCTGACGGCCCGTCGCCGCCCGCCGCCCCCGCCCGCACCACCCGGAACCGGCGACGCGACGACACGAACCGCCCAAGACAAGACCGGACGAGACCCGACGAGACCGGACAACACGACAAGGTGAGCCAGATGCGCAAGTGGATCGAAGCGGCCAAGGCCGAACTGGGCGTCGACCTGGACGTCGACGTCGCGGAGCTGCTCGACATGACCAAGGTCGTCGCCCACGGCGTGGCACGCCCCGCCGCCCCCCTGACCTCCTTCCTGGTCGGCTATGCCGCCGCGCGGGAAGGCGGCGGCCCCGGCGCCGTCGCCGCGGCGAACCGCAAGGTGACGGCGCTCGCCGCACGCTGGACGGCCGAGCACGAGAACGGCTCGGCGACCGCATGACCGGGGCACGCACGAGCACCCTGGACGGCACACACCGGCACACGTCCCGGGCGGATGGGTACGCGACGGGCCCCGCCCCGACGTGGGAACAGGCCAGGTCGATCGCCCGGGACTGCGCGGGACAACCGCTGCCGGCCGTCGCCCGCCCGCTGCCCGACGCCCTGGGCCGGGCGCTCGCCGAGCCGTTGGCCGCGCTCACCGACCTGCCGCCGTTCGACACGTCAGCGATGGACGGCTGGGCCGTGGCGGGCCCGGGACCGTGGCGGGTGCGAGGCGCCGCCGTCCTGGCCGGCGACCGGCCCGAGCCGATCGGCGACGGCAGTGCCGTCCCCATCGCCACCGGCGCCCGGCTGCCGGCCGACGCGACCGCCGTACTGCGCAGGGAGCACGGCGACACCGGCACCGGCGAGCTGCACGACCGCTCCGCAGAACCCGGCCCGTTGCCTCCTGGCCGCGACATCCGGCCGCGCGGCCAGGAATGCCACGCGGGCGAACCGCTGCTCCCCTCCGGCACCACCGTGACCCCGGCGGTACTGGGCCTGGCGGCAGCGGCCGGATACGACAGGCTCGTCGTCCACCGCCGCCCGACCGTGGAACTGCTCGTACTCGGCGACGAGTTGCTGCACTCAGGACCGCCACGGGACGGACGGGTCCGCGACGCACTCGGCCCGCTGCTGCCGCCCTGGCTGCGCGGCTTCGGCGCCGAGGTGACCGGATGCCGCCCGGTGGCGGACGACGCGGAGCTGCTGATGGAGGCCGTACGCCACTCGGCCGCCGATGTCGTGGTCACCACCGGCAGCACGGCCGCCGGTCCTGTGGACTTCCTGCACGACGTCCTCGGCAAGGCGGGCGCCCGGCTGCTGGTCGACTCCGTAGCCGTGCGGCCTGGCCACCCCATGCTGCTGGCCGAGCTGCCGCCGGCCGACGGTGGACGGCCCCGGCTGCTGATCGGCCTGCCCGGAAACCCGCTGGCCGCCGTGGCGGGCACGGTGACCCTGGCCGCGCCGCTGCTGCGCCGCCTCGGCGGGCACCCGGACGCGGAGCCGCGCCGCACGACCGCGGGCGCCGCGCTGCCGGGGCACCCGCGGGACACCCGCCTGCTGCCGGTGCTCCGCGGCGAACACGACGTCGCGCCGCTCCCGTTCGACGGCCCGGCGATGCTGCGCGGCCTCGCGTTCGCCGACGGCCTCGCGGTGGTCCCGCCCGGCGGCGTGGCCCCCGGCGACGCCGTGCAGGTCCTGGACATACCCGGACGCTGACCGAACCTCCGCCCCGCCCGGCCCGAGTGGACGCCAACCCCGATACGCGGTCAGGCAGCCGGGACGACGGTGACCTTGACGTGCTTCATGATCGGCTGGTCGCTCTGGGTGCTGTAGTCGCCGAGCGCGCACAGGACGTTCATCTCGGGCATGTAACCGGCCGCGCAGCCGCGGGGGATGTTGTAGGGGATGGCGAGGTAGCCGTTGAGGTGGCGGTGGCTGCCGTCCTTGGCGGTGCTGGTGATGTCGACGGGGTCGAGCTCGCCGATACCGCGTTCGCGCATGTCGTCCTTGTTCATGAAGACGAGGGTGCGCAGGTTCTTGACGCCGCGGTAGCGGTCGTTGTCGGAGTAGATGGTGGTGTTCCACTGGTCGTGGGAGCGCATGGTGCCCAGCGCCAGCGTGCCGGGCGCGGGGACCACGTCGGGCAGCGGCGCGGTGGAGAACTCGGCGCGTCCGGACGGGGTGAGGAAGACCAGTTCCCGGGCGGGCTGCTTGATGCGGAAGCCGAGCGGCAGGCGCACCCGGCGGTTGAAGTCCTCGAATCCGTCGAGGACTTGGGCCATGGTGTCCCGGATGCGGTCGTAGTCCTCGATGTACCACTCCCAGGGAGTGGAGCTGGCGGGCAGCGCCGCGCGGGCCATGCCGGCGACGATGGCGGGCTCCGAGAGCAGGTGCGGTGAGGCGGGGCGCTTCATGCCGATGGACAGGTGGACCATGCTCATCGAGTCCTCGACGGACGTGCTCTGGACCCCCTTGCGCTGGTGGTCCTTCTCGGTACGGCCAAGGCACGGCAGGATGAGGGCCTGCCGGCCGTGGACGAGGTGGCTGCGGTTGAGCTTGGTGCTCACCTGGACGGTCAGGTCGCAGTTGCGCAGGGCCCGGTAGGTGTAGGGCGTGTCGGGCGCCGCGAGGGCGAAGTTGCCGCCCATGCCGACGAACACCTTCACATCGCCGCGGTTCATCGCCTGGATGGTGCCGACGGTGTCCAGACCGTGCTCACGCGGCGGCTCGATCGTGCAGGCAGCGGCCAGCCGGTCGAGGAACTCGTCGGCGGGACGGTGATCGATACCGCAGGTGCGGTTCCCCTGGACGTTGCTGTGCCCGCGCACCGGGGAGGGACCGGCGCCCTCACGTCCCAGATTGCCGCGCAGCAGCAGCACGTTGACGATTTCCCGGACGGTGTCCACGCCGTGCTCGTGCTGGGTCAGGCCGAGGCACCAGCTGACGATGCTGCGGTCGGCCTCGCCGTACACACGCGCCGCCTTGAGGATGTCGTCACGGCTGACCGCGGACTGCTTCTCGATCTCCTCCCACGACGTGGCCTCGCACAGGGCCCGGTACGTGCCGAACCCGGCCGTGTGCCGCTCGATGAACTCCCGGTCCAGCGCCTTGGGGTCGGTGGCGGACTGCTCCAGGATCGCCTTGGCCATGCCGCGCAGCAGCGCCATGTCGCCACCGATGCGCGGCTGGAGATTCAGGGTGCTGGTCCTGGTCGTCTTGAAGAGCGCCATGTCCGTGAAGTCGTGCGGGACGATGGTGCGGGTGGCGGCTGCCTCGACCAGCGGGTTGATGTGCACGATCTGAGCGCCGCGGTGGTACGCCTCGGCAAGGGCGGTGAGCATCCGGGGCGCGTTGGACGCGGCGTTGACCCCCAGGATGAACAGCGCGTCCGCGCTCTCCCAGTCCTTGAGGTCGACGGTCCCCTTGCCGGTGCCCAGGGATGCCTGGAGGGCGCGTCCGCTGGCTTCGTGGCACATGTTGGAGCAGTCGGGAAGGTTGTTCGTGCCCAGCTCACGGGCCATCAACTGGTAGAGAAAAGTGGCCTCGTTGCCGAGCCTGCCGGACGTGTAGAACGACGCCTGATGCGGGTTGTCCAGTCCGCGCAGAGCACGGCCGACCACCTCGAACGCGTCCTTCCAGCTGATCGGAACGTAGTGGTCGGATCCGGGGTCGTACGCCATCGGCTCGGTCAGCCGGCCCTGGTTTTCCAGGTCGTAATCGCTCCACCCGGAGAGTTCGGTCACCGAATGGGCGGCGAAGAATTCCCGCCCGACGCGCTTACGCGTCATCTCCCACGTGACGTGCTTGATGCCGTTTTCACAGATGTCGAGGTGCAGACCCTTGGTGTCGTCCGGCCACGCGCATCCCGGACAGTCGAATCCGGTGTTCTCGTGATTCATCCGCATGATCGCCCGCGGCCCGTCCACCAGCGCACCCTCACGCACCAGGAACCGGGTCACGCTCTTCGCGGCGCCCCATCCGGCGGCGGGGTGGTGATAGGGATGGAATTCCGGAGCGTCTGTGGGGGTGGGGCCCACATGGGACTCCATTCGATCCTGTTCCTCGGGGGACGCGCTCAAGATTCTCACCCTTCCGCCACGCGGACGTGGGCCGGCGGACGACATTTCCGCTCAGGCTAAATGCGGTGATAAATCCGTGCCACTCGGCCCTCGGAATGCCTGTGCGGGGCATATGGGTGAGCCGGGTGAACCTTTCCCGGACGGGATCAGTGGGCCGCCGGGATGTGCTGGACGCCGATCCGCTTGCGGAAGACCCAGTACGTCCAGCACTGGTAGAGCAGCACGACCGGCAGGAAAACCGCCGTCACGACGGTCATCACCGTCAAGGTGTAGCTCGCCGACGAGGCGTTGGCGACCGTCAGCGACCAGTCGGCGTTGAGCGTCGAAGGCATCACGTCCGGGAACAGCGAAAGGAACAGCATCGCGAACGACGAAACGACGGTCAGCCCCGACAGGATGAAGGCCCAGCCGTCCCGCCCGAGCTCGTTGGCGATCAGCGCCCCGGCTGTCGCCGCCACCGCGACGATCAGCGCGCCCAGGCTCCAGCCGCCGCCCGAGTGCGCCTGCGTCCAGATCAGGAAGACCAGTGCCAGTACGGCGGCGACCGCGCCCAGCGCCCGTGCCCGCGTCCGCGCGCGGGCACGGATGTCACCGACCGTCTTCAGCGACGCGAAGACCGCGCCGTGGAAGGTGAAGAGCACCAGCGTCAGCAGCCCGCCGAGCACCGCGTACAGGCCGAACAGGTCCCCGAAGCCGCCCACGTACGACTGGTGTTGGTCGATGGCGATGCCGCGGACCATGTCGGCGAAGATCACACCCCAGAGGAACGCGGGCAGCAGCGACGCCCAGAAGATGGCCAGCTCCCAGTTGCGCTGCCAGCGTTCGCCCGTCCGCTTGGCCCGGTATTCGAAGGCCACACCCCGGACGATCAGACAGATCAGGATGATCAGCAGCGGCAGGTAGAAGCTGCTGAACAGCGTGGCGTACCAGTCGGGGAAGGCCGCGAAGGTCGCACCCGCGGCCGTGATGAGCCAGACCTCGTTCCCGTCCCACACCGGGCCGATGGTGTTGATCAGAACCCGTCGTTCGGTGGTGTCACGGGCCATGAGCCGGGTGAGGATTCCGATGCCGAAATCGAATCCCTCAAGGAAGAAATAGCCCGTCCACAGCACGGCGATCAGAATGAACCAGAGATCGTGGAGATGCATGGCGATCCGTTCTCAGTACGCGAAGGCGAGGGGCTTGTCGGAGTCTTCGTCGGAAGGGCCGCGCAAGGTCGGGTCCTTGGCCGGGGGACGCTCGTCGGTGTCGGGTCCTGCCGCGGCGTACTTGGCCATGAGCCGCACCTCGATCACCGCGAGTACCGCGTAGAGACCGGTGAACGTGGCCAGTGCGCCGATCTGCGTGCCCACACCGATATTGGGGGAGACGGCGTCGGCGGTGCGCATCAGCCGGAAGACGACCCAGGGCTGACGGCCCATTTCGGTGAAGATCCAGCCGAAGCTGTTCGCGACCAGCGGGAAGCACATGGTGAGGATGCCGATCCGCCAGCTCCACCTGGTGAAGAAGACGTTCATCTCGCGGTTCCTGGTGAGCATCAGCCGTGGTGGTTCGTCCTCGCCGGTGCGGTACCGGGGGGCGAGCCAGAATTTCCTGCGGGTGGTCCACAGACCGATCAGGGCCGCGACGAAACTGGTCATACCGAAGCCGATCATGAGGCGGAATCCCCAGTACGTCATGAAGATGTTCGGGAGGTAGTCGTGCGGCCGGCCACCGAATTCGGCCGCCTCCTCACGAGCCCTGTTGTTGATTCCCGGGACCGGGGAGGAGAAGTCGTCCTTGGCGAGAAAGGACAGCGCTCCGGGGATCTCCAGCTCGACGGCGTTCCGTCCTTGGGAGACGTCGCCGACCGAGAAGACCGAGAAGGGGGCGGGAGCCTGCGTGTCCCAGAGTGCCTCGGCGGCTGCCATCTTCATCGGCTGCTGCTCGAACATGACCTTGCCGAGGCGGTCGCCGCTGATCGCCGTGCCGAGACCCGCCACCACGGCGATGACCAGGCCGAGCCGCAGCGAGGTGCTCATGACGGTAATGGTGCGGCGGTTGGTTTCCGTGCCGCGTTTGGCTCGCCACAGGTGGTACGAGGCAATGCCGATCACCAGGGCCGCGCCGGTGAGGAAGGCCGCCGTCAGTGTGTGGAAGACCTGGACCAGGGTGGTGGTCTGGAAGAGAACCCGGCCGATATCCGTGAGTTGGGCCTTTCCGGTGACGGGGGCGATCTTGTATCCGACCGGGTGCTGCATAAAGGAGTTGGCCGCCAGAATGAAGTACGCGGAGAGCAGGGTGCCGATGGCGACCAGCCAGATGCACGCGCAGTGCAGCTTCTTCGGCAGCCGGTGCCAGCCGAAGATCCACAGCCCGATGAACGTGGACTCGCAGAAGAAGGCGATCAGCGCCTCCATCGCCAGCGGGCCGCCGAAGACGTCACCGATGAAGCGGGAGTAGGCGGACCAGTTCATGCCGAACTGGAACTCCTGAAGGATGCCGGTGACGACTCCCATCGCGAGGTTGATCAGAAAGAGCTTTCCCCAGAATTTCGTGGCGTGGAAGTACGTGTCCTTGCCGGTCCTTACCCAGGCGGTTTCCAGCCCTGCCACGATGGAGGCCAGGCTGATGGTGAGAGGGACGAAGAAGAAGTGGTAGACGGTGGTGATGCCGAACTGCCACCGCGCGATGGTCTCGTGACCGATTGCCAACTCCACTGCATCCTGCTCTCACTCGGTTTCGCCGCGTTCCGGGGCATAGGTATCTCTAGTGCATGGCACCCGCGAATCGGGTGAAGCCTGTCTGAGGGCGCGGGTGAACGTTCCTTGCAATCGCCGGATCGGCCCCCTGGCGGCTTTACGCGGTGCGGCGGCCCATTACCGGCTCCTCGCTGACGTGAACGCGCCTCTCCCGGACATCTGCCACGTGTTCGTGTTCGCCGGAATGCCCGTCCCGGCGCGATACTCGCCCTCATGATGCGCCTGAGAGTGGTGTGCGAATCACGCCACAGTGCCGCCGTGACGGATCTCCTGAATACCGAACCGGGGGTCGCTCACCTCACGGTCGCCAAGGGAATCGGCCGGCATCCATCCGGTGACGTCATCGAAGCCGTGGTCGCGCGTGAGGTCGCCGAGGACATTCTGATCCGGTTGGCGCAGCGCGGCGTACAGCGTCGCGGTGAGGTCAGTCTCCAGCCGATCCATACGATGCTGTCCGATACGGCCGAGGCCGCCGAACGCGCCGCACCCGGTGACAGTTCCGATGCCATCATCTGGGACGACCTGATTTCCACCACCGGCGAAGAGAGCCAACTGAGCCCCGTTTTCCTCGCGTTCCTGACCATCGCCTGTCTCCTCGCCGCGGTGGGCGTGATCACCGACTCCGCGATCACCCTCGTGGGGGCCATGGTGGTGAGCCCCGACTTCGGACCGCTGGCAGCGCTCGCGGTCGCCATCGTCGGCGGGCGGCGCGACCTCGCGGCCCGTGCCGGGCTGGCCCTCGGGGTCGGATTTCCGCTGGCGATGCTGGTCACCGCCGCGTTGACGCTCCTCGCCAGGATCGGTGGCCTGTTCGAACCCGGCGAACTGTCCCACCTCCAGCAGGTGTCGTTCATCTACCAGGTGGGGCCGTTCTCCGTCATCGTCGCGCTGCTGGCCGGTGCCGCAGGAATGATCGCGCTCACCTCGGAGAAACCGGGCGCGCTGATCGGGGTCTTCATCTCCGTCACCACCGTGCCCGCCGCCGGGTTCGCGGTACTCGCCGCGGTCGCGGGCGACTGGCTCCGCTGCGGCGAAGCCGCCCTCCAGCTCCTCATCAACCTCGCAGGCGTCACCCTCGCCGGCGCCCTCACCCTGCTCATGCGACGACGGCACATCATCCCCGGCACCGGCGCCGCTCCCGCCGGCGCGTCACACGGGTAGCCGCCCGCCCGATGTCACGCGGGTACCCGAGCGGCCGTCCCCCTGGCTTGTCCACCGTTCCTGGACCGCACTACCTTGCCGCTGTGGATCTCTTCTCACGCTCGTGGACAGCGCTGCGCACAGCGGTCGCCGCACTCCCGGACGAGGACTTCGCACGGCCGTCCGGCTGCACCGGCTGGCTCGTGCGCGACCTCGTGTGCCACCTGATCATTGACGCGCAGGACGTCCTGATCACCCTCGTCACCCCCGCCGCAACGGAACCCACCGTCGACGCGGTGACCTACTGGACCGTCGCGGACCAACCGCCGACCGGCGACGACCCGCTCGACGCGCTGATCGTCCGGCTGGCCGCCGCCTACGAGGACCCGCACCTGCTCACGTTCCACTTCGACGACGTCGGCGCCGCCGCCGGACGCGCCGCCGAACTCGCCGACCCCGGCGCCCGGGTGAGCACCCAGGACATGGTCCTCACCGTGGGCGACTACCTCACCGCTTACGTCCTGGAGTGGACGCTGCACCACCTCGACCTGATCGCGCACCTCCCGGGCGCGGCGGAACCGCCGGCGGACGGCCTGGCCCGCGCCCGCGCGATGCTGGAAGAGATCGCCGGCGCCGCGTTCCCCGCGTCGTTCACCGACAAGGACGCGCTCCGGGTCGGCACCGGCCGCCGCCAGCCGACCGAGGCGGAACGGGCCGAACTCGGCGAACTGGCCGGGAAGTTGCCGTTCGTCGTCGGCTGACGGACCCGCGGCGGTGCGCCGAGTGCCCGGGTCAGGTGTTCGCGCGGCGGTCCGGTGGCGCCTGGCGGTGGCCGAGGAGTTCCTGGGTGTGCCGGCCGAGGGCGGGGGCCGGGGTGCGGAAGGTGTCGAGGCCGGATCCGAAGGTCACGGGGAAGCGGGCCTGTGGGCAGGCGGCGGGGTCGGCGGGGGTGGTGAACAGCTGTCTGGCGGTGGCGTGGGGGTCAGCCAAGAGTTCGTCCGGGCTGGTGAGGACGGGTGCCCAGGGGGCGTTGAGGCCGTCCAAGCGCTCTTGCCACCAGGCGTAATCGCGGGCTTGGAAGATGCCGTGCAGCAGGTCGCTCACGGCCTGCTTGGCGGCGGTGCGGGCGGCGCGCCTGTCGTAGGCGGGGGTGTTCAACGCGGGGAAGTCACCTGCCAGTTCGGTGCGGAAGCGGTGCCAGAACTTGTCCTCCAACGTGGCGAGGGAGAGGCGGTGTCCGTCGGCGGTGGTGAAGAGGTCGTTGTCGCCCTGGACGAGGCCCGCTTCGAGCGGGTCGGGGACGTGCCGCAGCGGCAGCGCGAAGAGGGAGCACCAGGCGGTGATGGATTCACTGAGGGATACGTCGATGTGCTGGCCATCGGCGCCGCTGCCGAGCGCGGCGGTCAGGGCGAGAGCCGCGTGCAGGGCGCCGGCCAGGTCGCCGATCCGTACGCCGGGGCGGGTGATGTGCCCGTCGAGGCGTCCGGGGACGGCGAAGAAGCCGGACAGGCCGAGGAAGTTGAGCTCGTGGCCCGGCTTGTGCGCGTACGGCCCGCTCTGCCCGTAGCCGCTGAGCGAGCACAGCACCAGGCGCGGGTTGACCTCGTGGAGCGCGTCGAAGCCCAGGCGCATCCCGTCGAGGACGCCGGGGCGGAAGCTCTCCACGACGGCGTCGGCGGTGCGCACCAGGTCGAGGAAGGCGCTTCGGCCTTCGTCGGTGCGCAGATCGACGGTCACCGAGCGCTTGTTGCGGTTGAGCGCTTCGAAGAGGTCGGGGGCGGCCCGCAACGGGTCGCCGGTGTGCGGAGTTTCGACCTTGATGACGTCGGCGCCGAGGTCGGCGAGCAGGGACGTGGCATAGGGGCCGGGCAGCAGCCGGGAAAGGTCGAGTACGCGTGTGCCCGTCAGTGACGACCAGGCGGGGGGCGCGGGGGTTGTCATCGGTGTACCTGTCTTGCGGGGGAGGGGTCAGGACATGAAGGCGAGGCCGTGGGCGATGCCGTTGCGCTGGATCTCGGAGGTGCCGGTCAGGATGCGGAACATGCGGATCTTGCGGAACAGGAACTCGATCTCGTTGCCCTGGGTGAGTCCTTCCTTGCCGTGGATCTGGACGGCCTGGTCGAGGATGCCGAAGGCGGACTCGGCGACGAACAGCTTGCACATGAACGCCTCGGTGCGGACCTCGTCGCCCCGGTCGAGAGCGGCGAGCGCGGCGTAGGTCATGGAGCGGGCCGCGTACAGGTCGGTGGCCATGTCGGCGACCTTGTGCTGGATGGACTGCAGGGTCAGCAGGGGCTGTCCGCCGGCGACTTGGCGGGTGCGGGTGCGTTCCAGGGTGAGGCCGAGGGCGCGGCGGGTGGCGCCGATGACGGTGGGGCAGTGCAGGAGCCGGTTGGTGGTGACGCGGCCGAGCGCGATCCGCATGCCCTTGCCTTCCTCGCCGATGAGGTTCCCGGCGGGGACGTAGCAGTTGTCCAGGACGATGTCGCTCTCGATGTGCTCACCGGACATGGGTGTGGCACCGTCGGCCACCCGGCAGCCGGGGCTGTCGAGGTCGACGAGGAACGCGGAGAAGGACGGTTTGTCGCCTTCCTGCTCGCCGGTCCTGGCCATCCGGGCCACGACGATGGCGAAGTCGGCGAACGGGCCCGCCGAGGAGAACACCTTGTGGCCGCTCAGGCGGAAGCCGTCGCCGTCGCGGACGGCGGTGGTGCGCATGGCACGGACATCGGACCCGGCATCGGTCTCGGTCAGCGAGAAGCAGCAGGCGCGCTCGCCGCGGACCAGCGGCAGCAGGTACGTCTCCAACTGGTACGCGGTGGCGTGCCGCAGGATGTCGCCGGCGCGCAGCGGGCCGCCCATGTCCCCCAGCACGCTGTGGCCCAGCACGCGTCCGCTGGCGCCGACCTCTTCCTTCAGGGCGGCCAGCGCGGAGTAGGAGAGGTTCTGCCCGCCGTAATCCTCGGGCAGGTGGATGCCGTAGAAGCCCAGCTCGCGGCTGCGCCGCCAGACGGGTTCGAGGTCGGCGCGGGTGAGGCGGCCCTCATGGGTGAGGCCGCGGTCGCGCTCGTAGTCGGCGAGTTCGCCGTCGAGGTAGTCGCGCAGTCGGCCGACGAGATCGCTGACCTGGGGGTCGTCGTAGGAGGGGCGCAGGGAG
Organism: Streptomyces sp. NPDC048644; assembly: GCF_043199105.1. NCBI lineage: Bacteria > Bacillati > Actinomycetota > Actinomycetes > Kitasatosporales > Streptomycetaceae > Streptomyces > Streptomyces sp. NPDC048644. The sequence continues at coordinate 393,857 of NZ_JBICVO010000002.1, read as the reverse complement.
AAGGTCATGTCGTGGTGGTCCTTGCCGGTCGGATGGCGGTCAGTTCACGCGGCGGGCGGTGCCCGCCCAGAACGGTTCGCGCACGGCCTTGCGGTCGAGCTTCCCGTTGCGGTTGTGGGGCAGTTCGCCGACGAAGTCGACGGTCTTGGGCTTCTTGAGGCGGTCGAGGCGCTCGGCGCAGAACGCGGTGATCTCGTCGGCGCTCAGGGTGTGGCCGGGACGGGGCACGACGACGGCCTTGACCGCCTCGCCCCACGTCTCGTCGGGCACGCCGACGACGCAGACCTCCTGGACGCCGGGGTGTTCGTAGAGGGCGGCTTCGACCTCGGTGGAGTAGATGTTGAACCCGCCGGAGATGATCATGTCCTTCTTGCGGTCGACGAGGAACAGATAGCCGTCCTCGCGCATCCAGGCGAGATCGCCGGTGTGGACCCAGCCCTCGCGGAACGTCTGCGCCGACAGCTCGGGCTCCTGCCAGTACTCGCGCACGCAGTCGGGGCCGCGGACGATGAGTTCACCGACCTCGCGCGGCGGCAGCGGCCGGCCGGCGTCGTCGACGATCCGGATCTCGGTGTCGTACGTCGCCCGCCCGCAGGACTGCAGCAGCTCGGGTTCATCCGCCACGGCGTGCGCGATTTCCTGGCTGCTCAGCCCCGCCACCACGCTGGTGGTCTCGCCCAGGCCGTACCCCTGCGCCACGACCGGGCCGAAGAACTGCACGGCGTCCCGCAGGCGTTGCGGCGAGATGGGCGCGCCGCCCACCCGCACACCGGTCAGGCTGGACAGGTCCCGTTCGGCCGCGCCCGGGTGGGACAGCACCATGTTGACCATGGCGGGGACGAGGAACGTCGTGGTGATCCGCTCCTTCTCCACGGTGTCCACGAACGACTCGGCGCTCCAGGACGGCAGGACGTGGGTGGCCGCCCCGGCGAACACGTTGGCCAGCAGCGTCATGCCGGTGGCGTGCGTGATGGGACCGCAGGCGAGGTAGCGGGTGCAGGGCCGGGGCCTGGACTCGTCGCTCATCAGCAGTTTGCGCATGTTCGCGAGGCGGTTGCCGAAGGTCTGCACCGCCGCCTTGAGCGCTCCGGTGGATCCGGAGGTGAAGTTCAGGACGCACGGCGCGTCCTCGTCCACGTCGACGGCGACCGGGCCGGCCCCGCCCGCGCCGAGCAGGGCCCGGTAGCCGAGCACCCCGTCGGCGCCCGGTACCGCACCCGTTGCGGACGCCGGTTCGTCGTCGAGGAGCACGGGAAGGCAGCCGGTGTCCGCAGCCTCGATGGCGGCCAGCGCGTCCTCGCGGTGCGCCGCGTCGAACACCAGGGCGCGCACCGGCGCGTAGCGCAGGATGTGCTCGATCTCGCCGCGCCCCAGACGGGCGTTGACCGGCGCGCGCACCAGTCCGGCCTTGTAGAGGGCGAATTCCACCTCGACCAGCTCCCCGCGGTTCCAGGCCAGGGAGGCGACCGCGTCGCCGGGGCGCAGTCCGCGGGCGATCAGGGCCGCGGCGAGCCGGTCGGTGGCGCCGTCCAGCTCCGCGTACGTCCAGGAGCGCTCGCCGCAGACCAGGGCGGTCGCGTCGGGCCAGTAGCGGGCGCTGCGGGTGAGGTAGGTGCCGAGGTTCATCAACTCTCCAACCGTGCGATCTGACCAATTCAATACAGCAAGAACGTTTACAGACAGAGTGTTTTGTATCTTGTGAGCTGTCAAGAGCCGTCTAGACTGTGCGTGCATCACGAACAGGGCGAAGGGGGCCGCATGGCCGAGGACAGGCGCACCAGACGCACCCGCAGGGCGCTGGGTGCCGCACTGGTGGAACTGGTGCTGGAACGCGGCTTCAGCGGGCTCACCGTCGAAGACATCACCGAGCAGGCCGACGTCGCACGCGCCACGTTCTACGCGCACTTCAAGGGCAAGGACGATCTGTTCGCACGCGTCACCGCCGACCTGCTGGAACAACTCGCGCAGCGCCTGGAGCCGGTGGTCTCCGGCAGCGCCATCGGGTTCACCGGCAAACCGCTGCTGGAGATGTTGCGGCACGTCAGCGACGAACGGGACGTCTACCGCGTCGTCCTGCGCGGCGAAGGGGACGGCAAGCCCCTCCAGATGTTCGTCGACTCCTGCGCCGCCGCGACGGCACAGGAGTTCAAGGCCCGCGCCGAACGCAACGACGTCAAGCCGCGCATCGACGCCGACCTCCTGGCCCGCGCCTGGGTCGGCGAACAGGTCGCCGTACTGCGCTGGTGGGCCGAGCAGGACACCCCGCCGATGCCCGCCGAAGAGGCCGTGCGCATGCTCCTGGACCTGGCCCTGCACGGCCGGTACTGGGCCAGCGGCTTCACCGCACCGGAGACGAACTGACCTGCGCCCGACCGGAGCTGACCGTGACCGTGATCCGACCGGAGTTGACCGTGACCGTGATCCGGGCGGTCGCGGTCAACGCGCTGCACGGCCTGCGCCCAGGCGCGCCGCGTCGCGTGCCGGGTGGATGCAGCAGACGGCCACCACCCCGCAGACGATCATGACGACCGCGGTCAGGGCGAACGACTGCGCGTACCCCGCACTCGTCGATGGCGCTGTATCCAGCAGACGCCCGGTCAACGACGGGGCCAGCAGCCCCGGAAGCGTCCCCGTCGCCGCCACGATCCCGAAGAGCGCGCCGCGCCGGGAGGCGGGCACGACCGCCGCGACCGTCATGTAGTGCAGCGGGAACGCGACGGAGTGCGCTCCGAAGGCGACCGCGATCACCGCCAGCCGCACCGGCAGCGGGCCGACGAAGGGGAACACCGCCATCGCCGTCCCCGCGCACGCCACTGCCAGCCCCTGCGGCACGCCGCTCGACAGGCGCAGCGACACCCCGCGCCGCGTCAGCCGGTCGATCACGGGGGACAACCCCAGCAGCAGCACGAGGCTGAAGGCGGCAATGGAGCTGAGCACCGCCGCCGCCGACCCCGGGCTCATCGCCAGCTCGTTCCGCAGATACGACGGCAGCCACGCCTGACTGAGCGTCATCGCCCACGACGCCCCGAAAGCGCTTGCCACGCTCCCGATCACGGTGCCGCACAGCAACACCCGGCGATAGGGGACGCGTTCGGCCCCGCAGGTCGCGGCCGGCCCGCGCGCGGACGGCCGGTCGTAGGGCCCGTCGTGCCCGGCGAACCACCACACCGCACTCCACGCCAGACTCATCACGGCCAGCGCGGCAAACGCCGAACGCCACCCGAACCGGGTGATGAGCCAGGTCACCACGGGCGCCGCGATGAGCGTGCCGAGCGCGGCACCACTGATCTGCAGGGCCGACGGCAGGCCGCGCCGCCCCGCCGGAAACCATTTATAGAGGGCGTGCATCGACATCGGCGCGGCCGGTCCCTCGGCCGCGCCGAGCAGCATGCGCCCGGCGGCCAGCGTCGGCACGGCCGCCACGACCAGGACGGGCAGTTGGGCCAGACCCCACACCAGGCACATCACGAACAGCAGGACCCGGCTGGAGATGCGGGCGGAGAAGAAGCCGACGACCAGCCCGGAGAGGCTGAACAGGACCGAGTAGGCGCTGGAGATCAGGCCGTAGGTGCTGTGGCTGATGCCCAGTTCATCCATGATCGGGTCGGCGGCCAGCCCGAGCACCGACTTGTCCGCGAAGTTGACGATCATGAACGAGACGATCAGCGCGGTGACGAGCCAGGCGCGACGCCGGTCGAACGCCGGCGCCTCAAGGCCGCCGGACGCGTCGAGGGTCAGCGGCGGTGACGGCTGCGAGGGCATGGGAAGACTCCTGCGATTCGGGAGAGGCAGGGGCGACTGCTCTGTCACGGGAAGGCCGGCGTCGCACGGACACGGACCGCGGCCCCGCCCCCGCACACCCTGCGAGAAAGTGAACTCAGCGTCTGCTAACAGTCTGCTGATTCGGAAACGTAACGGGCTGGCCACTTCCGGTCAATGGTTCGGCGGACGGGTTCGGCGGACGATCGAGGTATTCCCGCGGGGAGTGCGCCCATCGGAGCGGGAGTGCAGGCCGATGGCATCTTGCCTTTCCGGACAGTGTGTATGGTAACGATCGGATAGTCGCTCAACGTTGAGGAGTGCACATGGCTGACGCACCGCTGGCGGACCTCCACTGGTCCCGCGGCTACACCGACCCGGCATGGATCCGCCGCTACACCTCGGCGGGCCGGGAGTTGCTGCCCAGCCGGCGGGTGTGGCGCGGAACGGCCCCCGCCCGCAGCCTGCCGACGGACACCGCGGGCATCGACCAGCTCACGATCACCGCACCCGACGGCCGCGCGCTGACGCTCCAGGACCTCTACGCGGCTGCCCGGACCGACGCCCTCCTGGTGATGCACCGGGGCACCGTCGTCTACGAGAAGTACCTGTACGAACTGGAGCCGCACGACGCCCACTTCAACGCCTCGGCGGCCAAGTCGTACCTCGGTCTCCTGGCGGCCACACTGGCCCACCAAGGGGTCATCGACCGTGCCGCGACGGCCACCAAGTACGTCCCCGAACTCGCGGGCACCGCCTTCGGGGGCAGCACCGTCGACCACCTGCTGCACATGGGCACCCACGTCGCCTACGCCGGGCGCCCCTTCGACAAGCCCGTCGAAGCCCAGCGCTACCACGCGGTCATCGCGCCGCCCTTGCGCCCCTACGGCTACAGCGGCCCCACGAGCATCCGCGAACACCTCGCCACCGCCCGCGCGACAGCCGCACCGGGAACCGAGTTCCGCTACGAAAACGGCAACGTCGAAGCGCTCGCCGAAATCCTCCGCCGCGTCACAGGCACCACCACCTCCGCCCTGCTCAGCGAGATGATCTGGTCCCGCATCGGTGCCGACGAAGATGCCTACTACGTCCTCGACAGCGAAGGCGTCGAAGCCGCCTGTGGAGGATTCAGCGCCACCGCCCGCGACGTGGCCAGGCTCGGCGAGCTGATCCGCTGCGGCGGTGCCATCGCGGACCGGCAGATCGTGCCGAGCGCCGTGGCCGCCGCCATCCCCGACGCCCCGGACGGCTACGCCCAGCACGTCCGCTTCCCCGCCGCGCCTCCCAGTGCCCCCGCCAACCTCTCCTACCACGACTACTGGTGGATCCTGAACGACCCGTACGGCTCCTTCATGGCCAGCGGCATTCACGGTCAACGGCTCTTCATCTCACCCGAGTTGGAAACCGTGATCGTCCACTACGGATCCCAGGTGATGTCCCCGGTCGCCCCCGTGGCCCCGCTCGTCCCGGCATTCCAGCAGATCGGCGTCCACCTGCAGCGCACCCGCTGACCTCGGCGGGGGTCGGCGGCGCGGCCGGGTCGCAAGGCGTCCGGTTCCCGTCAGGTCACGGGATCTTGCCCGGCCGTCGTCGCGTATGCCCCCGGGGGGTAAGGTGGCGATCTCGGGGACACGGCCACAAGGGGAGTCGATGACGCAGCGGAGAGCTGGTGGCGGCGGTTCGGCCGTGCGCTTCGCCTTCGCCGCGCTCCTGGCCGTGTGCGTCGCGGTGGCGGTGCTGATCCACCACGAAATGCCGATGCTCGTCGCCCCGCCTGCGTCGGCCTCCTCCGGCCATGCCGCGCATGCCGTCATGGACGGGGCCGCGGACGACAAGGCGCCGAGTGCGGCAGAGCCGTCCGTGGCGAGTCCCTCGGAACGCAGCGCAGGCGCGGCGGGATGCGCGGCTCCGGGGACGGCGCACTGCAACGCGGCAGGAATCGACAGCGTGCAGCTCGCCGTGCCCGACCAGGGTGTGCTCGACCCGTTCGCCGACCTGCGCAGCGCCGCGGCGGGACGGGTGCCAGGAGGCGTGGCGAGCCGCGCCCCGCCGGATTTGTCCGCCCTCTCCGTGCTGCGGATCTAGGCCGTCCCGCACGGCACGCCACGTGCCGTCCGCGCCATGGCCACCTCCGTAGTTTTCACGTCAGAGGACGTCACATCATGAACAGCATCACCCGTCGCTCCCTCGTGCTCGCCGGGCTCGGCACCGCCGGGGCGGGCGCGCTCGCCGCCTGCGGCAGCAACTCAGGATCGGGGAGCGGCCAGGCACTGGTCAGCCCCGCCGGCTCGGCGGTCGCCGACGCCGAGAAGAAGCGCGCAGGCACCGGGCGGGAGCACAAGCTCACGCTGACCGCCGCGCCCGCCACCATCGACCTGGGCGCCGGCATCATGCCCAAGACCTGGGCCTTCGACGGCCGCACGCCGGGCAAGGAGGTCCGGGTATCCGCCGGCGACACCCTGGTCGCCACCCTGGCCAACCAGCTTCCGGGGAAGACGCCGACCTCCGTCCACTGGCACGGCCTCGCGCTGCGCAACGACATGGACGGGGTGCCGCCCACCACACAGACCGCCGTACGGGCCGGTGCCACCTTCACGTACCGCTTCATCGCCGAGGCGCCCGGTACGTACTTCTTCCATCCGCACGTGGGCGTCCAGCTCGACCGCGGTCTGTACGCCCCGTTGGTCGTCGAGGACCCCAAGGAACCCCTCGGCTACGACGACGAGTGGGTCGTCGTGCTCGACGACTGGCTCGACGGCGTGAGCGGCACCCCCGACGAAGCCTTCGCCGAACTCAAGCACGGCATGGGCGACATGGGCGACATGCATGGCGGCGGTGACTCGGGCTCCGGAAGCATGTCGCACGACGGCATGTCCCACGGAGGCATGGGCGGGATGGGCGGGGGAAGTTCTGCCTCCGCTTCCCCCGCGTCGTCGGGCGACGGCATGTCCATGAAGTTCATGCTCATGGGCGCCACCAGCAAGCTGCTGGGCGGCGACGCGGGCGACGTGAAGTATCCGCACCACCTCGTCAACGGCCGGGTGCCCGCCGACCCGGACGTCTACACGGGCAAGCCGGGCAAGAAGGTCCGGCTGCGGATCATCAACGCCGGTTCGGACACCGCCTACCGGGTGGCCCTCGGCGGCCACCGGCTGACCGTCACCCACACCGACGGCTTCCCGGTCCGGCATCAGCAGGTGGACGCCCTGCTGATCGGTATGGGCGAACGCTACGACGTCCTGGTCACCCTCGGCGACGGGGTTTTCCCGCTGGTGGCAGCCGCGGAGGGCAAGGGCGCGAGCGGCCTCGCCCTGATGCGGACGGGCTCCGGAGGCAAGCCGTCGGCCACCGTCCGCCCGAAGGAGCTCGACGGGAAGATCGTCACGGCCTCGCAGCTGCGTGCCGCCGACAGCGTGCGGCTGAAGCAGGCCGGGACCGACGTCACCCACCGGATCCAACTGACCGGCGGCATGGCGAAGTACGACTGGGCCATCAACGGCAAGCCGTTCGACATGGCCGATCCCCAGGCAAATCCCCTCCGCATCACGGAGGGCCAGCGGGTACGGCTGGACTTCGTCAACGAGACCGACATGTGGCATCCGGTGCACCTGCACGGCCACACCTACCAACTCGGCGCATCAGGACCGCGCAAGGACACCACGATCGTGCTGCCGCAGCAGAAGCTCTCGGTGTTCTTCGACGCCGACAACCCCGGCCAGTGGATGCTCCACTGCCACAACGCGTACCACGGCGAGGCCGGGATGATGGCGAACGTGGCGTACCGCGCCTGAACGAGCCGTAGCCGCCGTGGCGGCGAAAGGTCCGGGCCCGTCGGGTGACGGGCCCGGACCTTTCGGCCGGCGGACGCTCAGACGCGGTCGGCGGCGATCAGGAGGTACTGGAAGGAGCCGTCCTCGTAGGAGTTGATGAACGCCTCTTCAATGCCGGTGACCAGGGACGACGTGGCCCGCAGCTTCCAGTACGGCAGCGTCGCGGGAGTCAGGTCGACGACGGCCTGCGGCACGAGACGGTTGTCGGCCATGGCGTGCAGGTCGGCCGGCAGCTCGTAGCCGCCGACGGTGTCGGTGATGGTGGGGCAGGGGCGGAAGTTGTTGAACTGGCGCATCGCCAGGTACTCCCACACCTCCGGAACCTGATCCGTCTGGGCCCAGGCGGCCTCGGCGAGGTACCCCAGGTGCAGACGGGCCATGTCGTGCCGGTACCGGTCGGCCTGCGAAGCGCTGGACTGCTGAAGGAAGTACTCCATGGCGGAGCGGTAGGCCCGCCGAGGGGCGTCCGACTGGAGCGACTCCACCCACGCCGGCGCGTACTCGTCCGTCGTGTGCAACGGGTCGAGTGCCGTGTGCGCCAGCAGGAGGCGGCTGCCGAGACCGATGGGCGAGCCGCCGTGGTCCTCGCAGTAGCAGTCATCGACCGCGTTCTCGGCGACCATCAGCCGTGTGGCGATCATCAGGTGGTCGACGGTCGGAGCGTCCGGATGGCAGGCGACCATGTAGCGGCCGACGGAGAAGCCGTCGAACTGGTCCTCCCACTCCGGCGGGTACGCCTGGACCTCGTGCACCGCCCAGGTTTTGATCCTGCGGCTGATCTCTGCCACCCGCGCCGGGTCGGGCTGCGGCACGGGATGGTGGTAGAGGCCAGGGACCGGTGTGCCATCCGCCGGCGTCTCGGGCGCCGCAGCGGCCGAAGGCTCCTCGCGGCGGCCCGGATGCAGGCTCGCCGTGCCCAGACCACTGGGGCCGCGCAGAATCCGTTCCAGGGCGGAGCCCGGTCGCGGCACCGTGGCCGCGGCCTCCCGCGCCTGCTGCGCGATCAGGTCACCACCCGGACCGTCCACGGGAGAGGCCCTGATGGCACGGAGGGAGGGCGGGCCGGGCAGAGCGGGCCGGGCGCCGGTTTCGGTACCGGTGACGTGGCCGTGCGCCCCGGAGCGGGGCGCCGTGGCAGGCGGGCTCGACTGTAGAGGGGAAGGCCCAGGATCGGGCATCCGTAGCTCCTTGGTGAGGTGGGGTGGGCTGCCCCGGATCCCGGGCGTGCTCGCCCGGCCCGGGAAGGTCCGGGCCGTCGTGGCCGCCGAACGGATCCGCTAGCCGTTGCGGCGGCCGATCTGCACGTTCTCCAGCACGCCGAGCGCATCGGGCACCAGGATGGCGGCGGAGTAATAGGTGGACACCAGGTACGAGATGATCGCCTGCTCGCTGATGCCCATGAAGCGCACCGACAGGCCCGGCTCGTACTCCTCCGGAAGGCCGGTCTGGCGCAGACCGACGACGCCCTGGTTCTCCTCGCCGGTACGCATGGCGAGGATCGAGCTGGTGTTTCCCTTGCTGATCGGGATCTTGCTGCAGGGCAGGATCGGAACCCCGCGCCAGGCCGGGACCTGCTGTCCGCCGAGGTCGACGTGGTCCGGGTAGAGCCCGCGGGCGTTGAACTCGCGCCCGATCGCCGCGATTGCCCTGGGGTGGGCGAGGAAGAGCTTCGTGCCGCGGCGACGGGAGAGGAGGTCGTCGAGGTCGTCCGGGGTCGGCAGCCCGGAGTGGCTCTGAATCCGCTGCTTGAAGGCGGCGTTGTGGAGGAGGCCGAACTCCCGGTTGTTGATCAGCTCGTGCTCCTGGCGCTCGCGCAGCGCCTCGATGGTGAGCCTGAGCTGCTCCTCGGTCTGGTTCATCGGCCCGTTGTAGAGGTCGGCGACCCTCGTGTGGATCCGCAGCACCGTCTGCGCGACGGAGAGTTCGTACTCACGCGGGCGGAGTTCGTAGTCGACGAAGGCGCCGGGCAGTTCGGGTTCACCGGTGTGACCGGCCGACATCGCGATTTCGGCCTCGCCGTGCTTGTTCTGCCGCTGGTGGGGAAGCGAGCGGAACTGCTCGGTGTGGGCCTGGAGGCTCGGCGTCGTGGACAGCACGGAGGCGAAGTCGGCGCGGGACAGGGTGAGCAGGGTGCCGGCGGTCTCGGCGGTGATGGTGCGGTCCCACGTGGCGTCGGAGTCCAGAAGGGCGTCCTCGCCGAAGTGGTCGCCGTCGGCGAGCACGTCGTCGGAGATCTCGGCGCCGTACTTGCCGACGGCGATCTGGCTGACCCGGCCGTGCGCGATCAGGTGGATCTGCTCGGCGTGGGCACGGCGCTCGGCCAGCACCTCGCCGGCGCGGAAGTCGCGCTGGACGCACCGGTTGGCGATCGCGGTCAGCACCTCGACGTCTTCGAAGCCGCGCAGCAGGGCCAGTTCGCCGAGCTCGCGGGGGATCACCCGGACGTTGGCGCCGTCTTGGACGAACTCGATCTGGCCATCGCCGACGGTGTAGGTCAGCCGGCGGTTCACCCGGTAGGCGCCGCCCTTGGTCTCCACCCAGGGGAGTACCCGCAGCAGCCAGCGAGAGGTGATCTCCTGCATCTGCGGGGCGGACTTGGTCGTGCTGGCAAGGTTGCGGGCAGCCGCGGTGCTCAGGCTGGTCTGCCGGGGTGCCTCCGGCTGCGCTTCCGGGCCGGTCTCAACGGTCATCTGGCGAAATCTCCTTCGCGAAGGGGGGATCGGGGTACGGCGGGCCAACCGGTGAATTAGGACGGAGGCCGGATGTCAGGAAATCCGTCCGGCTCCCGGGGACCGGTAAAGGGCCGTTACGCCCAGCTCACGCAAATGAGACCGGCGGTGTTACCTCGATGCAGTGATCTTGCTCCGCATCAGGTTTATACGGATAACCGAAAATATTCGGCCTACTTGATCGGGAGCGCGTCCGGTGCGCGGCACGGTTGCCGCCGCCGTGCTTCCTTCGGCGTCATTCGCACGTGAGGTGACGCCTCGTCAGCCAAAGATCAACGACCAGGAGTCCCGCGTACGTGCTGCCGCAGGGGAGGGCTGCCATCGACGTCGAAAGGGGCCCCGGGTGGCAGTCGGCCCCCGCCATCCGCGATGGCCCGAAGGCGCCCTCGGCACCCGGGCGGAGGTGAATCCGGCCAAGTTCACCGCCGAGCCGGATGCCGGAGGGCGGGAGCCGGGAACCGGCCGGATCACGTCCCGAGCCCCGGGGTGTGACGCCCGCGGCACCACACTGCGCGTAAACCCGCGTCCCCCAGATGTTGACGCCCACAACTGCCGTGATGGCGGCTCGCTTTGAGGCGGCAACTCGGTCGTGGCTGAAGTCCCGGGGGAATGCGAATGCGGGGGGAGCGCAGGGAAAGCAAAGGGTTCTGGGGGAGTGGGGCGGCAGGGCGACGGCGGTGCCACCCCTGCGGCGCTTGACCGGCACAGGGCTGGCCGCGGAGGTCGAAACACGGGCGGTTCCGCGCGACGTGGCATCCGCGCGGAACCGGGACCGCAGAGAGATCAGCTCATGTGCTCGCGCACTTCCGCCCGAGCCGGATCCCTACTTGCTGTGCATGATCTGGATCAGGTTGCCGCAGGTGTCGTCCAGCACCGCGGTGGTGACCGGGCCCATCTCCAGCGGCTCCTGGGTGAAGTGCACCCCCAGCTCGCGCAGCCGGTTGAACTCCGCGGGTACGTCGTCCACGGCGAAGGAGGTGACCGGGATGCCGTCCTGGACGAGCGCCGTCTTGTACGGCTTCACCGCGGGATGACCGGAGGGCTCCAGCAGGAGTTCGGTCCCGTCGGGTTCCTCCGGCGAGACCACGGTCAGCCACCGGTCCTCGCCCAGCGGGACGTCGTGCTTCGTCACGAATCCCAGCACGTCCCTGTAAAAACGCAGGGCCTTTTCCTGGTCATCGACGAAGACGCTGGTCAGGTGAATCTTCATGGGCGCTCTCCCGTGCATCGGGCCTGAGCCACCGGCTCACGATGCGCTCAAGGGGTTCGGTGTTCAGATCGTGGAACTTGTAGCGGCCCTGGCGTCGTGAATGGACCAGACCCGCGGATTCCATTACGGCAAGATGCTGGCTGATCGCCTGGCGGGACAGTCCGAGACCGTGCTTGGTCACCAGCCGTGCGCATATCTCGAACAGGGTTTGGCCGTCCCGCTCCACCAGCTCATCAAGGATGCGCCGACGGGTGGGATCGGCCAGAGCCTTGAAAAGATCCTCCGTCACACCTCGCACCATAGGCAAGTAGGGACTTGCCTATCAAGTTCGCCGCGCCTCATCGGTGGCTGACCGGGCTCTCGTCATCGCGTGCTTTCCCGGCCGCCGTTGCCTTGTCGCCCTTTTCATTGCCCTTGATGAGGTCGGCCGCTTTCTCCGCGGCCATGATGGTGGGGGCGTTGGTGTTTCCGCGCGGCACGGTCGGGAATACCGAGGCGTCGACGACCCGCAGGCACGCCACGTCGTATACGCGCAGTTCGGGGTCGATCACGGCGCCGATGGCGCAGGTAGACGTCGGGTGGTAGAGCGTATGCCCGGATCGCTGTGCCCAGGCGAGCAGGTCCGCGTCGGAGTCCGAGGCCGGCACGTCGTAGGGCCCGGTGATGAGGTCGGCCACCGCCCGTTGCGCCGCGATGTCGAGGGCGATCCGGAGGCCGGCGATGATGCTGTCCCGGTCTTCGGACGTCGTCAGGTAGTTGTGGACGATCCGGGGTGCGGTGTCGGGGCGGGGGGAGCGCAGTGTGACCGTGCCGCGGCTGGTGGGGGTGAGTACGCAGGGGCCGAAGGCGAAGCCGTGTTCGGTGGCAGGGCCGAGTCCTTCCTGGTGGAAGAGGACGGGGGCGGCGTGGAATTGCAGGTCCGGGGCGTCCAGGCCGATGCGGCTGCGGAAGAAGCCGCCGGCCTCACCGATGTTGGAGGTCAGCGGACCGCGCCCTTCGCTCCGCAGCAGTGCGGCGTTCTCCGGGCTCGCGGCGCCGGCCAGCGACTCGGCGTCGGTGCGGAAGTTCAGCAGCGTCATGTAGTGGTCCTGCAGGCCCTGGCCGACGGGCAGGTCGCGTATGACGTCGATGCCGAAGGCGGACAGGGCGGCGGCCGGCCCGATCCCGGACAGCATCAGCAGCTTCGGGGACTCGTAGGCGCCCGCGGACAGGATCACCTCACGCTCGGCACGGACGACCTCGACGGTGCCGCCCCGCTCCACCTCCACACCCGTCGCCCGGCCGTCCTCGATCACGATGCGGTGTGCGCGGGCCGAGGGGAGCACGGTGAGGTTGGGGCGTTCGAGGGCGGGGTGCAGTAGGCGACGGCCGTGCTGCAGCGCATGCCGCCGCGCTGGGTGAGCTGGTAGCGGCCGACGCCGAACTGTGTCTCGCCGTTGAAGTCGTCGTTCGCCTCGTGCCCGGACTGCTCGGCGGCGTGCAGGAAGGCTGAGGCGAGCGGGTGCCGGGACCTGCCGTCACTGACCGTCAGCGGCCCGCCCACGCCGTGGAATTCATCCTCACCGCGCTGGTTGTCCTCGGCGTGCCGGAAGTACGGCAGCACGTCGGTGTAGGACCAGCCGGTGGCGCCGGCCGCGGCCCAGCTGTCGTAGTCGGCGCGGTTGCCGCGAATGTAGATCATGGCGTTCATGGAGCTGGTGCCGCCGAACATCTTGCCCCGGGGCAGATAGGTCCGCCGGCCGCCGATCCCGGGTTCAGGGTCGGAGTCGAAGTCCCAGTCGAGGCCGGTCTTGAACAACTGGGGGAAGGCGGCGGGTATGTGGATCTCCTGGGCGGTGTCGGGGCCGCCCGCCTCGATCACCGCCACCCGGACGCCGGGGTCCTCGGACAGTCGTGCCGCCAGCACGGAGCCCGCTGATCCGGCGCCGACGATGACGTAGTCGTAACTGCTCATTCCGTCTCCTTCATGCTCATGACGTCTTCTTCGGCTGAGGAGTGCGTGGTACGGACGAAGAGTGCGCAGATCACGGACGGATGGGTGGGTACGTGCCGCCCTTGACCGGTACATCCGGGGAGCCCGGCGCCGTCCCGTCGACGGGGGAGCGCGCCGCATCGGGCAGCGCGACACGGTCGTCGGTGCCGGCCTGCACCAGGATCGGGCACGCCAGGTGCCCTGGAAAGGAGGCGTTGCTACCCGCTACGCCCCGGTTCCGCCCGCTCCTTGGTGAAGTTTCGGAAATCGCGTGCGGCGGGGGTGGTGCGACGGGTGCGGTGCCAGGCGAGGCCGATGGTGCGGTGGGCTGAGGGGCCGGTCAGGGGTATGAGGGCGAGGCCGGCGGGTTCGGTGGTGTCGGGGTCGTGGGGGAGTACGGAGACGCCCAGGCCGGAGGCGACCAGGCCGCGGATGGTGGCGATTTCGGTGGCCTCCAAGGCGATCGTGGGGGCGATCCCAGCCCGGGAGAACAGCAGGTCGGTGGTCTGGCGGAGGCCGAATTCCGTTCTTATGCCGGTGAACTTCTCCGCTCCGAACGCGCTGTCCACGCTCCCGAAGATCACCTGTGGGAGTACCCCTTCTCCGTGGACGTGGTCGACTACGGCATGCCGTATAGGGGGCTTTTTGCTGCCCGTTGGCCTGCCCCGGAGATCCGATGGCAGTAGACGACGGCCACGAGCCCACCAACCACCCCCACGCCCCCGGACGTCACCCGCCCCGTGGAGTACTTCCGCCACGGCGTAGCGGCGGCGTTCCCAGCGGACGGCCAGATGGGCGTCTGACCAGTGAGGTTTTCTCAATCAGCCGGCTGCAACGGGCATCCGGTGCCGACGCGCACCTCAAGGTCGGTTCGCAGGGCGGCGAGCTCGGCCATGCGCGCGTCGATGACTTGGATCTTCTCCTTGAGCAGTACAGACAGTGCTTCTGCGGCATTCGGCGCGTCACGAAGTTTCTCGCCGTGCCGTGCGATCTCCGCCAGTGAGAATCCGAGCGATTGTGCGGTGCGGATGTAGTGCAGCCAGGTCACTGTCTCGGGCGGAAAGTCGCGATAGCCGTTGGTCAACCGTCGACCTGTGACGAGGCCGAGTTTCTCGTAGAACCGAATGGTGTCCTTCGAAATGCCCGCTTGTGCGGCCAGTTCTCCGATGCGCATGCCCCTCCGTCGGATCGTGGCTTGACCCTGGAGCGTACTCCACCGTTTAGCGTGAAGCACCGCTGTCCGGCACGGCACCACCGTGGTGCGCCCAGTCGTCCGGCGCCGCGGCTCACCTGGTGGACAAGGCGGCCCACCACGACATGAATTGACTAGCCGTCACCGATTCCGAACTGCATTCCTGGAGAGGGAACTCGATGCGCATCCATCACCTGAACTGCGGCACGATGCAGCCGGTCGGCGGCCGGCTCATCAACGGCAACCGGCTGCCGTTCCAGACCGCCCGGATGGTCTGCCACTGCCTGCTGATCGAGACCGACCAAGGGCTGGTGCTGGTGGACACCGGGGTCGGCCTGCACGACATCGCCAACCCCGGGCAATCTCTGGGCCGCGAATTCCTGTTCTTCACCCGGCCGCGTCTGGACCTCGCCGAGACAGCGGTGCGCCAGGTGACCAAGCTGGGATACGCGGCCGACGACGTCAGGCACATCGTCCTGACCCACCTCGACCTCGACCACGCCGGCGGGCTGCCCGACTTCCCCAAGGCCAAGGTTCACCTCCACGCGACCGAACACCAAGCCGCGATGAGGGCCGCCACACGGGCCGATCGTTCCCGATACCGAACCGGCCAATGGGCCCATGGGCCCGACTGGGTCACCTACAACCCCGCCGGCGGAGACCACTGGTTCGGCTTCGAGGCCGTACGACAACTCCAGGGAATTCCAGCCGACATCGCGCTGATACCGCTACCTGGGCACACCCGCGGCCACACCGGTGTGGCAGTGCGCCGCCAAGAGGAAACGGAAGGCGTAACCAGCCCCCATTGGCTGCTGCACGCAGGGGACGCCTACTTCTCCCATAGCGAGATCGATCCACTGGCTCCACACTCCACGCCAGGATTGGCCCTCTTCCAGACGCTGGTCCAAACCGACGGCCCAGCCCGCCACCGCAATCAGGCCCGGCTGCGCGAACTGGCCAAAGACCATGGCGATCAGATCGAAATCTTCTCCGCCCATGATCCGGTCGAACTCGACCGCTACCGGAAAAACGAGCCGCGGACCGTTGCGCAAGAACGCCAAGCGGGCCAGCCGTCCTGACCACCGCCGACCCCGGCTCCCCCTCCGCACCGATGCTGCGCACCCTCGCCGGACGGCGACGCGAGGAGCATCGGCGCAGCGGCTGTCGGTGAGCACGATCACGGTCGTGCGCCGGATGCCGTCGGCGGGCGCGGACCTGGGAGTTCACGGTTCTTGGGGAAGGGGAGGGCCCGGCCGGGGAGGGGCGGCGGGTTTCGGTCAGCCGCCGTGCGCGGTGAGTGTGTACCCCTCCGGTCCCTCGAAGGAGAACATCGGCCCGAAAGGGCTGTCCTTCATCGGCGTGATGATCTTGATGCCGGCGGCGACGAGCTGGTCGTGGAGCTGGTGAGCGTCCGGAGTCCGGAACCAGAGCACCACGCCGAGGCCCGGTCGTGCGACGTCGGCAAGGTTGATGCCCGGGAGGAGTGCGCGGACGGCGAACGGGGTCGGCGCGGTGTCGAACACGACCGCATGCGGGGGCGAGACCGCGGCTCGGCGCAGCCCCAGGTGCTGCTCGCAGAAGGCCGCCGCGGCTTCCACGTCGTGGACCTGAAGGGCGATGAAGTCGGGACCGTCGATGGCAACAGGCATGAGTTTCCCTCTCGATGTCAGTACTTTGACATAGGGGAGACTAGGCTGCCGGAATAAGCTATGTCAAAATACTGACATGGATGAGGCCGGCATGAACGAGGATGCGCCGACGGACCCGCTCCGTCCCGCGGACGACGTCACCCACCACGTGGGATATCTGCTCAAACGCGCCCAGGCGGCCCTGCGCGGCGCCATGGACAAGGCTCTGCGCGAGCACGGGCTGACCGTGCCGCAGTACGCCACTCTCGAACTACTCGCCCTGAGCCCCGGCATGTCGAACGCCGACCTCGCCCGCGCGACCTTCGTCACCCGGCAGTCCGGGAACGTCGTTCTGCGGGGCCTCCAGGAAGCGGGACTGATCACCCGCCCCGCCACCGCCGATCACGGCCGGGCCCGGCCCGCCCGCCTCACCGAAGAGGGCCACACGCGTCTCGCCGCGGTCCAGGCCGCCGTGTACGCCGTCGAGCAGCGCATGGTCGAGGCGATCCCGCCCCAGCGCGTCGCGGCGCTCCTCACCGACCTCGACCACATCGCGGCGGCTCTGGAGGGCTGACCCGCCGAGCTGGTGCGAAGACGCCCTACGACGACGGCCAGGTGCGCGCGTGCGCGGCCTCCGGCCAAGGTTTTCCCCTGGCCGTTCGTACGGTTGCGTAGGACGCAGGGAGACTGCCGGTCAGCGTTGTTCGGTCCGGTGACCGGGCTCCGGGCGAATCACTGCTACGCCGGAGTGCAGGTCCACGGAACTGCGCGGCGGTGCAGCGGACTTGGCATCGTCACGGAGGGCGAGCCGGCGTTCCTTCTCCTCCTGGACATGCTGTCGTGAGGGCTGGAAGAGCTCGTCCCACGCTCCGGACGTCGCGCCGCCCCCTCCGAACTTGCGCCGGCGCCGGCCCGCCCACACAAAGAGCAGCACCCAAAGGGCGGCGACCACGCCTGCGACCGTCAGCAACACCTAACTCCGCCTCCGAATACCGATCTTCCGGGAGCTCGACCCCGATGTCCTGGTCGCTGCTTGTTCGTTGCTCCCTCAGGGAATCGTAGAGGAGCTGACTTCGGACGGTCTGTGGGAGCGAGGCGCCGAGACGCCCGAAGGGTGGCGGCACCTTTGCCAGGACCTCTAGAGAGCCCGTCGCCCCGTGGCGGTGACCGCCGGACTGTCGCACGTCGCCCTCGCATGTCCGGCGCAGCAGCCAGAAAATCGGAATCCGTTCGTGCCGATGGCGGATAGCATGGTGCTCATGCTGGCCCTTCTGATGTCCGAGGCGACAGACCGCGCGCAGTCCGCGGTCCGCTTCGGCATGGCCAGGTTCTCCCGGGGCCGCCGGGCCATCGACCGTCGCCCGGCCGGCCTGGTGTGGATCTCCAGGCGTCGGCCCGTGATGGCCTCCGGCGCCTGACGCGCGCACCGTTTCCGCGGTTCCACGCGTCCGGGCTCGCGCTTCCATCACCTCTGCGTCCTTTGCACACCTTGTCTTGGTGGTTCATGCGGGCTGCCATGCCGATGGAACGAAGATCCATGCATTCCCTCACCACAGAGTTCCCCCTGTCCGAACACCATGCGGCTGACCGGCGCCGCCGCTGGCTTGGCGTCATCGTCATCTGTCTGGCGCAACTGCTCGTCATCCTGGACGCCTCGATCATGAACATCGCCCTGCCGTCCGTGCAGCGCGCCCTGCACATCTCCGAGCCGACCCGCCAGTGGGGTGTGACCAGCTACATGCTGGCCTTCGGCGCACTGTTGCTGCTGGGCGGCCGGATCGCGGACAACGCCGGACGCAGGCGGGCCTTCGTCCTGGGTCTGGCCGGCTTCGCCGCCTGCTCCACGGTGGGCGGGCTCGCCGTGAACGGCCTGATGTTCTTCGTCATGCGGGCGGGCCAGGGAGCTTTCGCGGCTCTGCTCGCTCCGGCCGCACTGTCCCTGCTGTCCACCACCTTCAGCGACCCGTCCGACCGGGCGAAGGCGTTCGGCATCTACGGAGCGGCCTTCGGAGCGGGCTCCGCGATGGGGCTGATCGCGGGCGGCGCCCTGACCGAATTCGCGTCCTGGCGCTGGTGCATGGTCATCGCGGCGCCGTTCGCGTGGTGCGCTGCGGTGGCCGCCAGGCGCGTACTGGAGGAGAGCCGTACCGACGGCACGCGCCGTTACGACCTGCCCGGCGCGCTGACCGCCGTGCTCGGCCTGGGTGTCCTGGTGTACGGGGTGTCGGCCGCTCAGCAACACGGCTGGAGCTCGGTGTGGACGTGGGGCAGCTTCACGGTGGCACCGGTACTGCTCGTGACGTTCGTACGGCTGCAGCGGCGTGGCAGTCACCCGTTGCTGCCGCTGCGGATCGTCACCGACCGACGGCGTGCCTCCGGGATGCTCGCGGTGGGGCTCGGCGGCCTGGCCATCACCGGCATCTTCCTGCTGCTGAGCTACTACCTCCAGCGCAATCTGGGCATGTCCGCCCTGGTCACGGGACTGGCCTTCCTGCCGTACTCGGCCGGGATGGCCGTCTCCGCCACCCTCGGCGGACGCCTGCTGCCCCGTACCGGGCCGCTGCCCCTGATGACCGGCGGGCTGGCGGTCTCCGCCCTGGGCGTGCTGCTGCTGGCGCGGGTGAACGGCGACGGCGACTACCTGACCGCCGTGCTGCCCGGTCTGCTGGTGCTCTGCACGGGCGTCGGGCCGATGTTCGCCGCGGCCTCGAACACCGCGCTGGACCGGGTGCCCGAGGGCGACAGCGGCACGGCAGGAGCGGTGTTCAACTCCGTCAACGAGATCGCCGGCGCCTTGGGGTCCGCGGTCCTGGCCACGCTGGTCACCGCCGCCGGAAGCGGCCCGGCGGCAGCCGTCCACGGCTACCGCACCGCGTTCGTATTCAGCGCCGTCGCGCTCTCCGCCGGAGCGGTCGTGGTCGGCCTCCTGCTGCGCGAGCGGCGCACCGCCTAGCCGGCCGACCCCGAGCCGGCGCGCACGTAGCCCTCCGCGCCGGCTCGGGTCCGGGCCGGTACGCACCGCACGAAAAGACCGGCCGGACTCACGCCTCCGTACGCCCGACCGGACCCCGACGCCGGTAGCGCCGCCCTCAGCGAGAAGGACCGGGCCGGCGACCTGCTGCTCGCGGAGCCTCGTTCCTCAGTCCGCGTCGTCGGCGGGCTGCTGGCCTTCGCCGGCCATGAACTTCCAGACCAGCCCGTGGCCCAGCACGACCAGCAGGATCAGCAGCACCGCCTCGGCCTGGATCGGCTTCAGGCCGACGACGTCGGCGAGTTCGGGCCTCGCGCCCACCAGCGCGATCAAGGCGTAGAACAGGGCCGCCACCGTCTGAGTCAGGGACACGAACACGGACGAGCCGTTCCGGCCGCTGCGCCCGATCAGGCGCAGCGTCGACACACAGCCGATCACGGCGAACGCCACGAAGCTGAACCGCCAGATCTCCGGGGTCTCGGTACCGCCGACCTGCGCGAACAGGCCCATGAGCGCAGGGAGCAGGAACGAGATGTAGATGCCACCGACGATGCGGCGCAGCGCCGGTTCGCGCAGCCACTCCTGGTGCCCCTGCACCACGTTCCACCAGAGGCCGACCAGCGTGAAGCAGGTGGCCGAGAAGAGTGCGTAGAACGTGCTGACATCCACCGGGCCTCCCACGTCAGGATTCGCACGGCGCGTCCCCGGGACCGCCTTGAACGGTCACGGTCCCGGGGACGTGGACCCGTGCGGAGCGGTGCGAGCGTCCCACGACAACGCCGCCGCCCTGATGGACCGACACTCGTCACGCACCCCAACGGACGCCGGGCCGGCCGCCGTGCCGAGGCGGTTGTGTCACCGGTGTGCGTCGCCCCGTGGGCGTTCCAGGGTGACGCTGTCCACCGGGGTCAGCTCGCCGTGGGGGCCGTCGAAGGTGTAGTACGTGACCCGCATCCGGGTCCGGCCCTCGCGTGCGTCTCCGGGGTCGACGTCGAACGCGGCGAAGCCGTGGGTGTGTTCGCGGTCCTGGAACGCACGCCAGGGCGCGTCCTCGATGAACCACAAGGGCTTGCGGTGGCGGCCCTCCTGCTCCTTCGTCAGGTCCACGACCACCCGGCCCTTCGCCTCCCGGAACAGGTCGTCCTGCGTGGTGGCGAAGTTGCCGCCGCCTCCGATGGCCAGGTGCATCGTGCCCGGCCCGTGTCGGCCACATCGGTGCGGGTCTGCTTCGGCACGGGCGTGCGGGCGTCATTGGGCAGGGTGCCGCGTACGGGCAGGGACCGCTCGTAGTAGTGCTCGTGGCCGCCGAGTACCAGGTCGACACCGTAGGCGTCGAAGAGCGGGCCCCAGGCGCTGCGCACCCCGAGGTCACTGCCGGAACCGCTCCGGCTGCTGGAGATCATCGGATGGTGCATGCAGACCACGATCCAGTCGATCTCCCGGTTGTGCCGGGCGGCCTTCAACTCGCTTGCCAGCCAACGGTGTTGGGCGCCTGCGGAGTAGCCGCGCACGTAGGTGTCGCCGGTGTCCTGGATCGCCACGTCGTCATTGGCGAGCGAGAGGAAGCGGACCGCGCCCACGGTGAACGCGTAACAGAGCCCGCGGGTCTCCCCGGACGCAGGCCGGTGAGCCGGGCGTGGTGGACGTACACCTCCTCCTTCGACAGCGCGTCGCGGTAGGTCACGGTGTCCGCGTCGACGGCCGATCCCGCGCCGCCGTCGGGTGAGCCGAACCGGACCTGCGGTCTGCGGACGGACTGCGGGCTGATCCAGGACACCGTCATCTCCGTGGCGGGATCCGCACCGAACTGGAGATGCACCCCGCTCACCGCCGGTGTGCCGAGCCGGTGCGGCTGCCGCTGGAGGAGGGACGTGGGTGTGCGCTCGTCCGGGCCGGTTCCGTCGGCGGGCTCCGTCGTCCTGGCGGGCTCGGCCGTCGCCGGGACCGGAGCCGCGGCGCCCGCCACGACGTCGGCGGCCACCGCTGAACCCCGGAGTACGGACCTGCGTGCGAGCGTCGTGCGTGCCTCCTGCATGAAGGTCTCTTTCGAGGCGGGGAGCGGGGCGTGGGCAACCGTAGGCGCCCCGGTGCGCGGAATCGCGAACTCCGGCTGATCCGGAGGGAGTTGGCATATCGCCCTCAGGCCGGAAGCACCCTGCTTCGACGGCGAGGACTTCCTCCTCCCGAGGGTGCGGCGCATCGAACGAGTAGGCTCCTGGTCCGCGCCGGCGCCGCCCAACGCCCCGTCGCCGTATAGGTGATAGGTCACCGCTCCGTCTCGTCGGCCGTCTACTGTACGGACACGCCGTGCTGCTCATCGCAGCCACCTGAGGAGGAATGCCATGTCATCGCCCTGCGACCCCCAGCACGCTCCCGTCGGCGATGTGGACGCAGCGCTCATGGTGATCGACTCCCGGCTCAAAAGCATCCACGACGGCACGGCCGGGACCGACCCCGAACAACAGGCGATGATCGACCAGTTCGCCGCGTCGCTGGGCCCCGAGGGAGCCAATGACGTGCTGGACGGCGCGTGCACGCTCATCTTCATGTTCATGACGTGGCTGCGGCAGGCTCATGAGGCCCAGGACAAGGACGTCATCGAGTACGTGGTGCCCAACCTCGTGGCCACGATGCGCATGATGCCCAGGAGCATCCGGCCCGAGGCGGTTCCCACCATGGCCGGCCTCGTCATCGCCGCGGGCACCGGCCTGAGCCCCAACCTGTGGCGCAAGCAGTACGGAGGCTGGACCAAGGAGGAGATGAATCCCCTGGAAGCCACCGCCTTCCTGCTCGCCGAGCACATCAACCGCATCACCGACGACCCGGACTTCGCCACCCGCCTGATCACCGAAGCGCTGTCCAGCGCGGACGAAGACTGACGTACCGGCCGGCGGGACCATCAACCTCACCCGCCCCGCCCCCCCCGCGTCAGTCCCCCTCACCAGCAGCCCTTGAACGTGGGGTGTCTCTGCCGGCGCCTGGCGGCCGGCCGGTGACGCGTTTGAAGGCGCGGCTGAAAGCGGCCTGAGAGGTGTAGCCGAGGCGTTGCGCCACGGACTGGATCGGCAATGTGTCCTGGGCCAGCCACTGGCCGGCGAGGAGCATCCGCAGCTCCGTCGCGTAACGGAGGGGCGGCACGCCGATCGTGGTCTGGAACCGGTCTGCGAAGACGGACCGGGAGACATTGCATTCCGCTGCCAGCTCCGCCACGGTCCAGTGATGCCCGGGGTGCCTGTGCAGAGCCAAGATGGCGCAGGCCAGGCGGGGGTCGCGCAACGCGGCCACGAGGCCAGAGGTGTTGTCACATCCGCATTCGATCCAGCCCCGCACGATCATGGCCGCCGCCACTTCGGCCAGACGGGCAAGGATGCCGGCGAAGCCCACGCGTGCGGAGCAGACTTCGCGCTTCATGGACGTGAGGATCGGCAGGAGCCCGGGGTAACGCTTCCCCCCGGCGTCGACCAGCATGACATCGGGCATCAGCCGGCTGAGGCCCTGCATCCCGCCGAGGTCGAACTCCATGAAGCCGTTGAAGAAAATCGCGCTGGGAGTCGGGTCGGCGCTCGGGCAGGTATCCACGTCACACACCGCGTTGCTGAGGGGAGCCGCGTCGAAGCTGTCTATGCCCCGGACCGGTATGTCAGGACCGGAGAGCAGCTGATGGGACTCGCCGTGGGGCATGAAGACGGCGTTGCCGGCCGACAGCTCGTGGACAGTTCCGTCCTCGGTGCGCAGGACGGCGGAGCCGACGGCGAGGAAGTGGAAATAGGCACGTCCGGGCTTGGCATCGAAATGGAGGCCGAATCGCGGGCCGACATGGACGCGACGGTACTGAACACCGCGCAGTCGCATGCTGGTCAGCAGTTCGCTGATGAGGTCGGACGACAGGGCGAACTGCCCTGCGGTACCCCCGTCCGGAGTCTCGGTCAAATATTGCAGACGTTCTGTCATAGCTCGTCCTGAAGTTCGCGTGCAGGCTTGACTCGAACCTTTCATGCGATTCAGGAGAAGTGAACAGTTGAGCAGCGACGTGCGTGACACCGTGCCCGATGCCACCCCTGGCGAAGCGGCCGATGTGCAACTGGTCCCGCCCGAACCGGTCTCCTCGTCCTGGGCGGCGGTGTTCTCGCTGGCGGTGGGTGTGTTCGGGTTGCTGACGGCGGAGTACCTGCCGGCCAGCTTGTTGACCCCGATGGCCGCCGACCTGGGGATATCGGAAGCTGTGGCGGGGCAGGCGGTGACTGTCACAGCGGTGGCGGCGATGCTTTCCGGGGTATTGACGGCGAGCCTGACCCGGAGGATCGACCGAAGGGTCGTGTTGCTCGGCTTCACCGTCCTGTTGATCGTGTCCAACCTGCTGGTGGCCGTAGCAGCCAACATGGTGGTGCTGTTGCTGATGCGGATCCTGCTGGGGGTCGCACTCGGTGGCTTCTGGAGCATGGCGGCGGCGGTGGCGATGCGTCTGGTGCCCGCGGCTTTGGTTCCGCGGGCAATATCGATCATCTTCAGTGGCATCGCGGTGGCGACCATCGTGGCGGTGCCGCTGGGCAGTTACCTCGGCGAGCTGTCCGGTTGGCGCAGCACCTTCCTGGCGGCAGCCGCACTCGGGGTGGTGACGCTGGTGTTCCAGCTGTTCGCGCTGCCCCGGATGGCGCCCCATGGCACGGCACGGCTGGGCACGTTGTGGGAGGTGCTGCGACGCCCGGGATTCGGGGTGGGAATTGCAGGGATGCTGCTGGTTCACATTGGGCACTACGCGTTGTTCACCTATATCCGGCCTGCTCTGGAAAACGTGGTGAAAGTCGACGTCGATGAGTTGGCGCTGCTGTTGTTCGTCTTCGGAGTGGCGAACTTCGTGGGCACGCTGGTGGCCGGATGGCTTTTGGAGATCAGCCTGCGCCTGACGTTGGCACTGATGCCGGCGCTGATGGGCGTAGCGGCACTGGGATTGGCGCTCCTTCCCGCCGGGCAGGTCGGGTACGTATTTCTGGTGGTTCTCTGGGGCCTGGCCTTTGGCGGCGTGTCG
Organism: Streptomyces sp. NPDC048644; assembly: GCF_043199105.1. NCBI lineage: Bacteria > Bacillati > Actinomycetota > Actinomycetes > Kitasatosporales > Streptomycetaceae > Streptomyces > Streptomyces sp. NPDC048644. The sequence goes on along the minus strand of NZ_JBICVO010000002.1, from coordinate 369,540 downwards.
GTGGCATGGTCGAACTGGGCGACGCGCATGGTGCCTGACCAGGCAGAAAGTGCGGGCGGGCTCGTGGTGGTCGGCGTGCAGTCCGCTATTGCCGGCGGGGCTGCTGCGGGCGGCGTGATATTCGGTATCGGCGGCGTCATCACCGTATTCACTGTCTCCGGCGTCGTGTTGCTCGCCTCCGCGTTGCTGATCGTGCTGCGGGTCAAAGCGCCCCGACACCGCGCAAGGAACTGATACACCGATCGGACCTGACCGCGCTTTGCCGCACCCGGTCCCGGAACAGCCGCCGAAACGGTGGCCGTTCCGGGACCGGACAGGTCCTGCGGCACGTGAGGAACAGGCGCTTGATCTCGTTGCACGAGAGCGGGATCAGACCGTCGCCGAAGTGGTGAGGCAGGGTGGCCGAGCGCCGGCAGCACCGATAGCGTCAGCGCATGGATCAGGATGAACGGCTGCTGCACGCCTCGTCGTTCGGCGCGGAGGCGGTCGCATACGCCGAGCACCGTCCCAACTACGCGCAGGCCGCGGTGGGCTGGGCGCTCGAGCCCGCGCCCGGCCCGCGCGTACTCGACCTCGGCGCCGGAACCGGCAAACTGACCGCCACGCTGGTCGCACTGGGTGCCGAAGTCATCGCGGTCGAGCCCGACCCGGCGATGCTGACCGAACTGCGCCGCTCGCTGCCGGCCGTCCGTGCCCTGCCGGGCAGTGCCGAGGCGATCCCGCTGCCGGACGCGTCCGTCGACGCCGTGCTGGCAGGCAACGCCATGCATTGGTTCGACATGGCCGTCGCGGGATCCGAGATCGCCAGGGTCCTCGCACCCGGCGGCACCCTGGCCGGCCTGTGGAACGTCATGGACGACGGGGTCGAGTGGGTTGCCGGGCTCGCGCGGGTCAGCGGAAGCGCGGCCATCGGCCCGCGTGACACGCCCGCCAGCTGGCGCGTCGAGACGGCAGACATGCACCTTCCCAAGACCGGCGTGGCCGCCCGGTTCGGCTCGCCGGAGCAGGCCGAGTTCCCGCACGGACAGCGCCGCACCGCCGACTCCCTCGTCGCGACCCTTGCGACGCGCGCGGGGGTGCTGGTCATGCCGGAACAGGAACAACAGGCCACGCTGAGCCGGATCCGCGCATTCCTCGCGAGTGCACCGGAGACCGCCCAGGGCGAGTTCACCCTCCCGATGCTGACCGGCGTGCTGCGCGTCCGACGGCTGTGAAGCATCACGTCCATCACGCCGGAACAGCTGGTCAGGGGCGGGATATCGGTGGGAGGTATCGGGGGAGTGGAATTGCCTCTCGCCCTACGGATCAGATCTGCTCCACGAAGGGGGCCTGACGGGTAACTTGCCTTTTCTGACGGGTAGTTGGCCTGGCCGGGCGCCCTGTTCAGCTATTCAGCTATTCAGCGGCGAAGAGGTGGCGGATTCTGCGGAAGCTCCGCCGCACCAACCATATCCCCGCGTCGGTGAAGGCCGCCCTCATCTTTCACCACCCTCAACGTGGGTTGGAACGGCTCAGCGGCTGTTGAAGTGCCTACGACGGGGGCGGCGCACCGTCAACGTGACTCGTGGGACAACAAATTGCCCAGAGGGCCGAGGTCCAGGTTGAGGTCCTCGCGGCGCAGCCCGTGTTGCTCACAGAGTTCCGTCATGCGTTCGTCGAGGAGCATCAGTGTGGTGCCGACCCGCTCTTCCTGCTCTTCTGTCAGTTCCCCGCTGTCGAAGCGGCGGATTGCCTGACGTTCCATCAGTTGCCGGAGCAGTTCCACGACGGTAAGGACCAGCGACGCAAGGTCGCGGCCTGCGCTGTGCGCGTCGATGTCCATGCGGGTGTCGCTCACAGGGGCCCTCCGTCGGCCCACGGTGCGGGCACACGCTCGCTGACCGATGCCAGCAGGGCATGCAGGGAGAGGCGGATCAGTGGAACGTCTGCGATGGCGATCACCAGGTCTCCGCTGATGACGACGCCCGTACCGAGCACCCGGTCGAGCAGGTCGACCAACGGGACGCCGATGGGTGCGGTGGCTTCCGGGCCCTGCCAGGGCACGGGGTTATTGATGCCCGGCAAGTTCTCCTCCTTCTGTGAACGAGTAGGGAGCCCAGGGCCCGGAGACCTCGATCTCGATGTTGTCGAAACCGGGGGAGCCGCGGAGTTGCCGGATTGTGGTCGCCAACTCGTCGCCGCCCTCCTCTGCGATCAGGTAGGCCGCGTTCATGACCTGGGTGCGGTCCCTGCCGGTCGCCTCGGGGCCGTGCAGGCGGTGCCGGACTGAGCCGGCGGCCATCTCCCGGATCGCCCTGTCGACCCGCTCGGCTGCGGCCAGTGCGTTCTCCCGGTCCAGCTCGCGCGAGTGCTGACGGTGGCGCAGACGGCTCAGGTAGTCCCGGCCGGAAACTCGCGGGGATCCCGGCTGTGACGTCTCGGGTGGCGCGGACGTGGCGGGCCGGGTCGTCGTGCCGGACTGCACGACGTAGACCTTGACTCCCCATTCGACCCGTCCCGCGACGCGGGCCAACGCCGCGCGAAAGCGTTCCAGGTTCGCGGCGAGGGCGGCAGCGGCCCGCTCGTCGGCGAGATAGAGCGTGGCCAGCGGGAGTGGCACCGTGGGGCTGCCCGCGGCGGCAGCGGTAACGACATCGTGGTGGGCTCGTGCGCAGCGTTCGAGTTCGGCGGCATCGGTGAGCCGCTGGCGAAGGGCCGTCTCGGAGAAGGTGGCCGCCGGTACGTTCTGGACCACGGCCCACAGCGGCCCGACGGACAGGAGACGCAGCGGCCCGCCCCCGGTGTGCCCGCAGGCGGCGGCGAACGGCCCGGGACGGTCCGGACCGCAGACAGCGAAGACGTACGTGACCGAGGAGCCGGCGTTGCCGGTTGAACGGACCGGGCGATGCTGGGTCACACTCATGGGTGGCGCAGTTCCCTTCCGCTGTGGGCTTCCGGGGCGTCATCGCCCTCCAGGGCCTCGATCCGCTCGCGCAGCCGCTGATTCTCTTCAGACAGTGCGTTGTGCGCGGCGCGCGACGAAAGGGCGGGATCGGTCTCCCACCAGTCGATGCCGGCTTTCTTTGCCGTTTCGACGGACGAGATGAACAGCCGTAGGCGAATCGTCAGCAGTTCGATGTCCAGCAGGTCGATCTTGATGTCGCCCGCGATCACAATTCCTTTGTCCAGCACACGTTCCAGGATTTCGGCCAGGTTGGTCGTGGAGGGGGTCGGCGTACCCCGCGTGTCCAATTCCGTCACGCCGTTCCTCCAGCCGTCGGCTTCGCCTCCGCGGACCCGGAGAGCCCATAGGGGGCACCGAGGGGTCTCAGCGGCTTCCTTTCAAGAAGGTCCAGCAGCCGCTCTTCCTCGCGTTCGAATTGCGGCAGGTCGATTTCTCCTCTGTCCAGTGCGAGGTTCAGCGCAGCGAGCTGCGCGCGAATCACGCCTGGGTCGTACAGTTCTGCCTCCGCCGCGTCGATGAGCCGGTCGGCGATCCAGACGACGCCGCGCACCGGAGCCAGTGGAAGGAGCAGCACACCGGAGAGCAGGCCCATGTCAGACCTTGGCCAGGGTGGGTTCCGGACCTACGAAGCTGTAACAGGGCAGGGGCCCGGTCAGCCGCAGTTCCAGCCGGTCCAGGTGGTCCGCGGCGAATTTCTCGGCGATGGCACGGAAATGCGCCTCGTTGCGGCGGCGGACAAGGAACGACGCATTGAGCACACAGCCTTCTACCTCTGGTCCGGGGCGCATTTCGTCGGCGGCCTTAGCGAATTCGGCCGGCAGCCGGGCCGCGGTCACTGCGGCCCGGCGCCGTAGACCGGCCGCCACGGCTTCACCGAGCCGGACATTGGCTTCGTAGCCGGGGTTACGGCGAGTTTCCTCGCGGACCCTGCGGACCACCGGATCCTCGCGGATCAGTGCCGCCAGGTTGTCCTGCACCGGCATGATCTTCACGTTCATCTCGACCCGGGCGTCGAGTCGCTCCAGAACTCCGGTGTGCTCGCTCTGGCGCGCTGCGACGTCGCGCAGCACCGTAGCTTCGTCCGGTGCGACCATGCCGAAGCGCATGGGCAGTACCGGTCCGGATTCCGCCAGCGCCAGGAGCACCCCTTGGTGAGCCATGAGGTCGCGGCGCCGTGCCCTGAGGCCGGGGTGCGTCGCGCTCACCACGACCGCCAGTTCACCGGCCGGCAGCAACCGGATCTCGGCGGGCGGCTCTCCGACACCCTTGACTGCCGGGGGAAGCGGGTGGGAACTTCCCACAACGCCGTACACATAGATGCCCGATGCAGCAGTCATCGGTCAGCGCTCCTCTTTGCGGCTGCGCGTGCGACCGCCGGCGGTGCTCCGCGCACGTGACTTGGTCTTACGCGGCTGTTCTTCCGGCTGTTCCTCTTCCTGCGATTCGTCCTCGTCATCGCCCATGCCGACGGCCTTTTTCACCTTGTCGCCCACGGAATGTGCTGCCTTCTTCGCCCCGGCCTTACCCACGCTCTTGGCCATGCTGCCGCCGAAAAGCTCGGGTACCGTTCTGCTGCTTGAGTCATATTCCAGATCGAGCCGGTTGCAGGCTTCGGCAAACCGAAGGTAGGTGTCGACGCTGGCGACGACGATCCGTGCATCGATCTTGAGGATTTCGATGCCGACCAGCGATACGCGCACAAAGATGTCGATGACCATGCCGCGGTCGAGGATGAGTTCCAGAACGTCGTAGAGACTGCCGGCGCGCGGGACGCGGACAACCTCCTCACTGTATGTACTCACGGCGTGGCCGTCCCTCCGGATCTACTCTGGCGTCGGGCGCTCATGTGTCAGCCTGGCCGCGTCGGTAGCGACGGACCCTGCGGTATTGCAGCAGTGAGCCGCCTTCGTCGAGGTCCACTTCGTAAATGGCCAGCAGGCTGGTGGTGTCGGGAATGCGCGGGAGTTCCAGCACTTCCACGTCGACATGCCAGCCGTCGTCGTTCCGTGTAACTGCGCAAGCGCCTTCAGTCCTGTGGATGATCAGCTTGTTCAGGCTCTGGCATGCGCGTTCGGCTGCTTCCTCCGCTCCCTTTATGTGCTGTCCGCCCACCGAGGAGTGGGCGGATCGCGAGGTCCGGGCCGGTCGGGCGCGCTGCTCTGACATGTGCGTAAGTCTGTTGGCCGGCCAGCTGTCACGCATGCGGTGATGGACCGAACGGTTGGTGACAGTCACCGTGGGTGGTTATCGGAAACCACGCGAATGGCGGATTGCCGAAGGCCGGAGGACATTGGAGGAGAGACGCACCGCGATGCGGGTCAGTTGAAGCATCCCGGTGCCCCTCGCAGACAGACTCTTCTTCACGGCGGAGGCTCGCCGATGGCCAGCAACGACAACGCCGACGGCAGTGGTCCGGGCACGAGCAGCGGTGGCTTCGGGACACGGGGCACGACCACCATCGCCGATACGGTCGTCGCAACTCTCGCGGGCATCGCGGTACGCGAGACCGATGGAATTCACGCAGTGGGTGGCAGCGGCTCCAGGGCCTTGGGATCCGTCCGGGAAAAGGTGTCGAAGTCGCCCGCACCCAGCAGGGGGATCAAAGTCGAAGTCGGCGAAACTCAGGCCGCGATCGACCACCTGCCCGGCTCGGACGACGACAACAACGACGAGGAATCCGGCGGCCGGAGCGACCGAGGCAGATAGATAAGACCGGAACTGCTACCGCTCACGCCATGCCCGCTCACGTGCGACAACGAGAACACGACTCGTTTCCATGAGGACGCGGGCATGGTGCCTTGCCAGGAGAACGCCAAGTAGCTTGAAAACGCATGCACTTCAGATGCTCCTTGCCGCCTCGCGGAAGTCCGGGGTGGGGCGGGCCGGCAAGGATGCGCAGGGGCGGCATTCGGGGGACAGTGGGGTGGTGGGGGCATCGCGGCCTCGCCCCGCGCCCTCCCGAACAGGAGGTGTGCCGAGGCTAACGCGGTGAAGGAGGCACGTGCCCGCTTCGCCGGGGTGTGCTTGGACCGCTTCTCTCCATCTCTTAGAGGCACTCATGGAAAACGGTACGAAGGTCTCTCTCGCCGCCGCTGTAGTGGCCGGCTATGTCCTTGGCCGGACCAAGAAGGGGAAGCTTGCTATCGGCCTCGCATCCCTGGTGGCGGGCCAGCAACTGCCGCTGAGTCCACAGGAATTCGTGAGTCTGGGCGCCCGAAAACTGGCGGAGAACCCACAGATAGCACCACTCATAGAGCAAGCGCGGGGCGAAGTGCTGGAGGCCGGGCGCACAGCTCTGTCAGCTACCGCGAACCGTCGCCTCGAGGCTGTTGCCGAGGCACTCCAGCAGCGCACCAATGCACTGCTGGAACCTCCAGCCGAAGAGGACGAGGACGAAGAACGCGACGAAGCGGAGGACGTCGAAGAGGAGGGCGAGGAAGAGGAGGGCGAGGAAGAGCCCGACACAGAGGAAGAGGAAGAGGACGAAGGCGAAGAAGAAGACGAAGAGGAGGGAGAAGAGGAACCTCCTCGTCGTCCGAAGAAGCGACCGGCCGGAGAGGCGAAGAAGACTCCCGCGAAGAAGAAACCGGCTGAAAAGACTGCAGCCAAGAAGGCGGCGGCAAAGAAGCCCGCCAAGAAGGCAGCGGCCAAGAAGCCGCCCTCAAAGAAGGCCGCTGCGAAGAAGTCTTCGAACCGCAACAGCCGTAGGAGGTAGCTCTCATGGCCAAGCAGGAGTCCAATCCCACGGACAAGAGCCCGTCCGGCCTGGACAAGGTCAAGGAGCAGTTTTCCGCCTACCTTGGAGCCCAGGGACAGCGGCTGGTGAAGTCGGCCACCGGAAAGCTCACCGACATCGCGGAGGGACTCGGGGACACAGCTGGAGACGGCGGCGGAGGCGGTCTTCTCGATGTCGGGAAGCGGGTACTCGGCGGCGAGAACCCGGTCAAGGCATTCGTGGGCGAGAAGGCCGGCGCGATGAAGGACAAGGCCGTGGATACGGTCAAGAGCGCCTTCGGCGGCGGCAGCGGGAAATCCGGAAGCACCAAGGTGACCAATATCGTCGAGGTCATCGACATCGGTATGCCCTTACGCACGGTGTACGACCGGTGGACCGAGATCGAGGAGTTCAGCTCCTTCACCAAGGGCGTCACCAGTGTCTCCCAGTCGGATGAGATCGAGAGCGACTGGAAGCTCAAGGTCGCCTTCTCCCACCGCAGTTGGAAAGCAACCGTTCAGGAGCAAGTGCCCGATGACCGCATCGTTTGGACGTCCGAGGGTGCCAAAGGGACGACGCACGGCGCCATCAGCTTCCACGAACTGGCGCCGAGCCTGACGCGCATCGTCGCTGTCGTCGAGTACACCGCCTCCGGGTTCTTCGAGAAAACCGGCAACGTCTGGCGTGCGCAGGGGCGTCGACTGCGGCTGGATCTCAAGCACTTCCAGCGATACGTCACTCTTACCGATGACGACGAAGTCGAAGGCTGGCGCGGCGAGATCCGTGACGGAGAAGTCGTCCGCACTCACGAAGAGGGCCTCGAAGACGACGAGGACGAATCCGGTGGCGAAGAGGGGGACGAAGAGGACGAAGAGCTGCAAGGCGAAGAAGACGAGTACGAAGGCGAGGACGAGGACGAGGACGAGGACGAGCCTGAAGAGGATGAGGAGCTTGAGGACGAAGAGGAGGAGTGAGGCCGAAAGCCCGGCTCCTTCCAGCTGATTCTTTCGTAGTCAGGGGCTCAGGATGCACCCGAAGCGCGAGGAAATCGCCTCCGTTGAACGGCGCATCACGGTATTTGGCTCGGTGGTGTGCGTTGTCTGGTCGGCTGTACCCGTGGAGATCAGCGGCGAGGCAGGCTCGACTGGCTGACGAGCAGTCCACGCCCAATGCCAAGGGACCGGCCAAGACTCAGATGCCACCGAGGTTTGGCCGCAAGCCTTGGCCTGATGTCGGCTCCAAGACCACAGCGCCCGAGGAAGGTGACGCCCATGTCCGTGCCAGAAGTCAAGCCCAAGGACGTTGGCACCCTGGCGATCGAGTACCGCGACGGTCAGCCTGTGCTCGTCGTCAGAGGCGGGAAGGCCATTCTCGCTCAGCTCGCGGTAGTGGATGCCTCAGCGAACCGCATTGCGGTATACGTCGCGAACTCTGCATCCCAGACAGAGGCAGACGCCCTTGAACTCTTTGATTACGGGTTCCCGGAGAACGGTGTTCAATTCTACCGGGCGTCAGAAGTCAAGCCTGAGGAAATCGGCTCGTTGACGCTTGAGTACCAGGACAGTCAGCCCGTGATCGTTGTCAGCGGCGGGAGAGTCATTCCGGCGGAACTCCAAGCTGTTTCCGCTTCAGGAACAACCGTTGCTGGCTACACGGCCACACAGTCCCGCAACTCCTACCGAAATTCCCATACCGGTGACAACTACATCGTGCTCAACACGTACAAGCCTCAGCCCGATGCGGACAAGTTCTGATCTGCGTCGGCTTGAAGCCTGACACGCGGCTTCAACGCGCTGCTCACCAACACCGTCATCTTGGGGTGCGGCCGGTGCCACGGGCGACGTGGCGTGGTCCGCTCTCCGTGGAAGCGGTGGCGGGTGATCGGCAGGGCGGCGATGGCCTCGTCGCTGATGCGGATGCCGGTGGGGTACTCATCGCCGTCGAGGTCGGCGTGCACCGTCAGACCGGTGCGGCTAGTCGTCGCGGCGATGGTCCGCAGCAGGACTTCTTGGCCTGGCCGGGGAAGCCGTGTGTTGACCTTGACGGGCTGGTGGGCGGGCCGCCACTCGTGTCCGGCGTTCTTGTAGTCGCCGACCAGCTCCTTCTTCTTGGCGTTCACGCTGACCACCGGGTCGTGTCGGCGGAGACCCGGTGGCCCTGCCGGGTCAGTGGGACGGACGGTGTCCTCGGGATATCGGCTGACGAGGGTGGGCGGGGGTCGCCGTCACCCGCACCGTGGCTCCCGGCGGTGCCGTCGGGAGCAGCAGCCGGGCTGTGCCGGGACCGCTGTCCACCACTGCCGCTGGGCCTGCCCCGGTGATGGAGAGGTGTGCCCCGTCGGGGAAGGCGGGGGAGGGGAGGGAGAGCAGTGTCCAGGCGTGCCGTGTGGTGCGGTTGGCGGTCAGAGTCAGGGTGTAGGTCCGGGTGGCCGGAGTGTAGGACTCGGTGCGTGGGGTGCCCGCTACTGCTGGTGCGTACGGGGCGAAGGCGGGCTGCTTTCCGGGGGCGGGGTTGCCGTGGGGGTCGTAGGCGCAGTACCCGCCGCCATCAGGGGCACGGCAGTCGTACCACAGGGCCCAGCCTGCGGCGAAGCGGTCCATGGAGGCTACTTGGCGCTGCATCAGGTCCGCGTTTCCGGGTGTGGTGGCCTGCGGCGGGCCCCATTCGCCGACCAGCACCGGCAGTCGGTGGGCGGTGGGGTAGGCGTCGATGGCGGCTTCGTAGTCGTCGATGAAGTGGCTCGCGGGGTTCCAGTCGGCACCTGATTCGACGGCGGTGTCGTAGTAGTGCGGGGCGTAGCCGAGGCGGTCCGCGCCGGGCCGGGGGTCGTCGAAACCGGGCAGACTGGTGGGGACGCCCTGGCCGACCAGGACGGTGGGTTCGAGGAAGAGCCACGCGTCGGGGTCGGCGGAGCGTACGGCGTCGATCAGCCGCCGGTACATGGCCGCCAACCGGCCACGTTCCAGGGCGGCGGAGGCGTTGATCTGGTCGTCGGGGTCGGTCGGGTCGCCGGGAACCGGCCCGAAGGGCTCGTTGAACAGGTCGTAGCCCAGCAGGGAGCGATGTCCGCGCAGGGCGGTCGCGACCTTGGCGTAGACGGTGGTCTGCGCGGTGCGGAGGTCGTGGTCGTCGTACAGGTGGGTGAAGGCGGCCTGTACGGCGGGCTGGAAGTAGTCCGTGAACCAGTCGCCGGGGTGCGGCTCGAAGGGGAGTCCGTCGGTGCGGGTGGCCCAGGCGGGGATGCCGTTGTAGCCGAATGCCGGGCCGAAGACGTCCTGATGCCAGTCGATCAGGATCAGCACCCGGTGGCGGTCGGCCCAGCCCAGGATCCGGTCGAGGTAGGACAGGTAGCCGGTGTCGTAGCGGCCACGGTGCGGTTCGACCTTCTGCCACTGGATGTTGAGCCTCAGGAGGCCGAAGCCGTCGCCCGCCAGCTGGGCGATGTGTTCCTCGGTCACGGTGTCGGTCTTGCCGAGGTTGAGCCCGCGCAGCCGCAGGACACGGCCGTGCCGGTCGGTGAGGTGCGTACGGCCGTCGGGCGAGGTGACGGTGCCGGAGGGGACGGGCCGGTCGGCGGCCCGGCCGTGCGGGGCGGCCGGCGGTTCGGACCGGGCGACCGCCCCCGCGGTCGCTTCAGGCCCCACCGCGGGGGCGGCTCCGAGCAGAGCCAGGCCGAGGACCAGGATCACGGCGGCGTTGCGCAGGCGCATAACGGCCTCCCGATAGCAGGAAGTTGACTGAGAGTCAGTCAGCGGCTGCTATGTACCCGCTGGGCGTCCTCGCTACCATCGGCGGCGGTGCGGCGTCAGGGGGCGTAGATCTGGGCGTAGAGGCCCTGGATCTCGTCGGCGGTGGGCACGGCGGGGTTGTTGGCGGGGGAACCGGATGCGAGGGCCTGCTCGGCCATGAGGGGCGTCAGGCGGGTCCAGGTGTCCTGGTCGATGCCGTAGTCGCGGGGCGTGGGCACGTCCAGATCGCGGCAGAGTGTGTGCAGGGCATCGACGAGTTTTCCGGCGGCCCTGACGTCGCTGTCCGCGTCGGTCGCGGCGCCCAGGGCGCGGGCGCACTCGGCGTACCGGCTGGGCGCCGCGTGCACGGAGAAAGCGGTCACCGCGGGGAACAGCATGGCGTTCGACAGGCCATGGGCGACGTGGAAGTGCGCGCCGATCGGGCGGCTCATGCCGTGGACGAGTGCCACGCTGGAGTTCGAGAAGGCGATGCCGGCCTGGGTGGCGGCGAGCATCATGGCCTCGCGGGCCGGCACGTCCGCTCCGTTCGCGTAGGCGCGGCGCAGATGGCGGCCGATGGTCGCGATTGCGGTGAGGGCGAGGCTGTCGGAGAAGGGGTTGGCCTTCCGGCTCACATACGCCTCGACCGCGTGGGTGAGGGCGTCGATGCCGGTGTCGGCGGTCAGCCGGGGCGGCATCGACATGGTCAGTTCGACGTCGATGACGGCGGCGAGCGGCAGGAACGCCGGGCCCAGGCAGAGCATCTTCTCGTCGGTGGCGCTGTCGGTGATGATGGTGAACTGGGTCGCTTCCGAGCCGCTGCCCGCGGTGGTGGGCACCGCGATCACGGGGAGCGCGGGGCCGAGATTGACGCGCGGTGCCTTGTGGTCGCGCATGGCGCCGCCCTGCACGCCGAGCAGGGCGAGGGCCTTGGCGGTGTCCACCGGACTGCCACCGCCGAACCCGATCACCGCGTCCGCCTCATGGTCGTGCAACGCCTCCAGGCCCGCGGCCAGGGAGTCGGTCGTCGGGTCGGGCACCGTGTCGGAGAACAGGCGCGGCTGCAGCCCGGCGTCCTTCAGCGTCACCGTCAGGCGCTCGGCCGCGCCCGTCCCGACCAGGAACGCGTCCGTCACGATGAGCGGGCGGCGCAGCCCCAGTCCGGTGATGACCTCGCCCAACTCGTCGGCGGCTCCGCGGCCGACGCGCATGATCCGTGGCAGGGACAGGCTGGCAGTCATGGAGAACCTCTCGATGGGGAGGGGAGTGCGCTGCTCTGCGCTGTTCGACTGTGACGCCCCGGACCGTGTGCGTTCAATCGCCAATGCCGCAGACCTGATGTGCGGAAATGCAGATACGGTGAGCTTGTGCACTCCCGTTCCCGACCGGCCGACGAGAATCCGGCCCCGCGTCCGGAGGCCGGCCGCGGCACGGTCGACCCCCGCCGGCTCCGTGCGGACGACCTGCGCTCTCTGCTCGCGGTCGCCCGCACGGGCCGTCTGGTGGCCGCGGCCGACGCGCTCGGCGTGGACCACACCACCGTCTCCCGCCGTATCGCCGCGTTGGAGAAGGCCCTCGGACTGCGGCTGATGGAGCGGGGCACCGAGGGGTGGGCGCTGACCGACGCCGGGAAGACCGTCTCGGAGAGCGCACGCGCGATCGAGGACGCGCTGGCCCGCGTCGCCGACGCGGTGTCAGGCCAGGGCACGCCGTCGCTCCGGGGCACCGTGCGGATGAGCGCACCCGACGGCTTCGGCACGGTCATCGTCACACCCGCGCTGGCCCGGGTACGCCGGCTGCACCCCGGCCTGCACATCGAACTCATCACCGCCACACGGCAGTTGACCCTGTACCAGTCCGGCGTCGATCTCGCCCTGGCCATCGGGACACCCACGGGAAGCCGCCTGGTGACCGAGCACCTCACCGACTACACGCTGGGGCTGTACGCCAGCGACGCCTACCTCACCCGGCACGGGGCTCCCCGGTCCACCGCCGACCTGCCGGAACACGCGCTGATCTTCTACGTCGAGTCGATGCTCCAGGTCGGCGACCTCGACATCGAACACCACCTTCCGGGGGCCAGCCCCGCGTTCTCCTCCACGAATGTCTTCGCCCAGCTCGAAGCGACCAGCCTGGGAGCCGGCATCGGTGTCCTGCCGGCCTTCCTCGCCCACCGGGCACAGCTACGACGGCTCCTGCCGGAAGAGGTCGACATCCGGCTGCCGATCACCCTGGCCGTACGGCGGGAAGCGGTCACCCACGCCGCCGTACGAGCCGTGCGCGACGCCCTGCGCCACGAAGTCGCCCACCGCACCGCCGACCTGCTCCCGCAATGAACCGGCCGACGCCCGGCCGCGCGATCCAGCCGGGCGCGATGCCTTTGCCGACGCTTCAGTTCCCCCGACGACGGGACCGGGGCGCGCCGCCACCCTTCGATCCACCTCCCGAGCGGGTCGGGCGGAAGGCGCCTCACTAGTAAAGGACCGGGGCAGGCACCTTTTTCGGGTTTTAGAAGAACCCCAGCTTCTTCGCCGAGTACGACACGAGAAGGTTCTTCGTCTGCTGGTAATGGTCCAGCATCATCTTGTGGTTCTCCCTGCCGATTCCGGACTGCTTGTAGCCGCCGAACGCGGCATGGGCGGGGTAGGCGTGGTAGCAGTTGGTCCATACCCGGCCGGCCTGGATGGCGCGGCCCGCTCGGTAGGCGGTGGAGCCGTTCCTGGTCCACACGCCTGCGCCGAGTCCGTAGAGCGTGTCGTTGGCGATGCTGATCGCGTCGTCGAAGTCGCCGAAGGGGGCCACGGCGACCACCGGGCCGAAGATCTCCTCCTGGAAGATCCGCATGTCGTTGGTGCCCTCGAAGATCGTCGGGCGGACGTAGTAGCCGCCCTCCAACTCACCGCCCAGTTCGGCCCGTTCGCCGCCGGTGAGTACCCGGGCGCCTTCCTTGCGGCCGATGTCCAGGTAGGAAAGGATCTTCTCCAGCTGGTCGTTGGACGCCTGCGCGCCGATCATGGTGTCGGTGTCCAGCGGGTGACCCTGGACGATCTTCTCCGTACGGGCCGTGCCCGCCGCGAGGAAGTCCGCGTAGTGACCGCGCTGGATCAGGGCGCGGGACGGACAGGTGCACACCTCGCCCTGGTTGAGGGCGAACATGGTGAAGCCTTCGAGTGCCTTGTCGAGGAAGTCGTCCGCGGCCGAAGAGACGTCGTCGAAGAAGATGTTGGGGCTCTTGCCGCCCAGTTCGAGGGTCACCGGACGCAGGTTCTCCGACGCGTACTGCATGATCAGCCGCCCGGTCGTGGTCTCGCCTGTGAAGGCGACCTTGGCCACGCGGGGGCTGGAGGCCAGCGGCTTGCCCGCCTCGGCGCCGAAGCCGTTGACGATGTTGACGACGCCTGGCGGCAGCAGGTCCGCGATCAGACTCATCAGGAAGTGCACGGAGGCGGGGGTCTGTTCGGCGGGCTTGAGCACCACGGCGTTGCCCGCGGCCAGCGCCGGGGCGAGCTTCCAGGTCGCCATCAGGATGGGGAAGTTCCACGGGATGATCTGCGCGACGACGCCGAGCGGCTCGTGGAAGTGGTACGCGACGGTGTCCTCGTCGATCTCCGAGAGGGTGCCTTCCTGGGCGCGGACCGCTCCGGCGAAGTAGCGGAAGTGGTCGATGGCCAGCGGGATGTCGGCGGCCAGCGCCTCGCGCACCGGCTTGCCGTTCTCCCAGCTCTCCGCGACCGCCAGCGCCTCCAGGTTCTGCTCCATCCGGTCGGCGATCTTGTTGAGGACGGCGGCGCGTTCGGCAGGTGAGGTGCGGGCCCAGCCGGGGGCCGCCGCGTGCGCCGCGTCCAGGGCGCGCTCCACGTCCTCGGCGGTGCCGCGGGCGATCTCGGTGAACGGACGGCCGTTGACCGGCGTCGGGTTCTCGAAGTACCGGCCCTGTGCGGGCGCCACGAACTCGCCGCCGATCCAGTGGTCGTAGCGGGGCTCGTAGGACATCACGGCATCGGCGGAACCGGGGCTGGCGTAACGGGCCATGGGGCGGTCTCCCAATCGCTTGGCGCTTGCCCTCCGCTCCCGTGCGGAGAGTGTGGCGCGCACGCTAGGGGCGGGGAGGTTGCCGGAACGTTGCGGGAGGGGGACGGGGAGGACGTTGCGGGTCGTGGGCGGGGTTCCGGTTCCCCGCTCCGGCGGCCTGACGTCGACCCGGCCCCGGCCCCGGTCACGCTCCCGTCAGCCCGTCAGCCCGTCAGCCCGTCAGCCCGTCAGCCCGTCAGCCCGTCAGCCCGTAAGCCGTCCGCAGCCGCGCCGCCTCGGCATCTGCGTTCGCGCGGGCGTGCGAGTGCGGGGGGAGTGCCTCGACCAGCGCCTCCCAGACCTCCAAGTCGTCCTCGCCCCAGGGGGTCTGTGCCCACTGCCGCAGTGCACCGGCGTCCCGGCAGGCCAGCAGGGTCCGTCGCAGCCGGTCCTCCAGGGCGGTGCGCAGGCGGCGTACGCCGGGTGCTTCGGACAGGGGCAGCAGCGGACCGTGGTAGTCGCCCAGCGCAACGGACAGATCGCCGGCCGCCAGAGCCGCCCGGACCGCAGCGGAATCCGCCTCGACGGGTCTGCGCAGCCGGTAGGGGCGGGAGGCGAGCAGCGGTCCCACCAGCTGCCTTAGACGTGACATCTCGGCCCGCAGGGTCACCGGACGCATCTCACGCTCGCCGTACAGCAGCACCGAGAGCTGATCACCCGTCAGGCCGTCGGGGTGGTGGGCGAGCAGCACCATGATCTCGCTGTGCCGCCGGCCGAGCCGCAGCCGCCTGCCGTCCACGACCAGCAGGGCCTCGTCACGCCCCAGCGCGGTGAGGCAGACCCCCGGCTGCGGGGACTGCGCGGCGAGATGGGATTCGGCGGCGCGGGCGGTGGCCTGGACGAGGGCGAGGCTGTGCGGGCTGGCCAGGTGGTCGCCGCCGGTGATGTCGACGGCGCCCAGCAGCCGCCCGGTGCGCAGGTCGTGCAGCGGGGCGGCGGCGCAGGTCCAGGGCTGCACCCGCCGGTTGTAGTGCTCGGCCGCGAAGATCTGCACCGCGTGGTCGGCGGCGAGCGCGGTGCCGGGAGCGTTGGTGCCCGCGTGCCGCTCGTCCCAGCGCGACCCGGCCACGAAGTTCATCCGCTCCGCACGCCGCACCACCCCGGGATGCCCCTCGACCCAGAGCATCCGCCCCTGCGGATCACAGACGGCCAGGAGGTGCGCACCGTCCTGGGCGATGGCGCCGAGCAGTTCACGGAAGACGGGCATCGCGCGGGCGAGCGGGTGTGCTTCGCGGTGGGTACGGAGTGCGTCCTCGTCCAGCTCGACGGGTGCCATGCCGTCCGACGCGGCCCGCGCGGCGGCCGAGCGGCGCCAGGAGTCGGCGACGACCGGGCGGACCGGCGGCGCGACCTGCCCGCCGGCCAGGAACGCCTCGTGCGCACGCCGCATGGAGGCGATCCGTTCCGCGGGATCCGTACCCGTCTCCATCGCCAGCCAAGGGTTGACCACGTATCACCTCTCCGGTGCGGCTCGGCCCCGTATGCCGATCGTGCTCGTACCGGGCCGAGCCGTAAACCCCGGCGCACGCCGGATCGTGAAGCACGCGACCGGCGCGGGGAAGGGGTGCGGGCGCGGGGGTCAGGCGGGCCGTGCGCGCAACCGCAGTCCGTCGGCGACGATCAGGTCGGAGGTGACCAGTGCCTGTTCCGCCGACACCCGCGTCATGTAGACGAAGGGCGGTACGACCGGCGGGACGGGCAGCGTGTCGGGGGTGAAGGTCAGGCAGACCACGCCCTGGAGGCAGCCGCTGAACTTCGTCAGGTAGAGCGTGACGTCGCCGGACAGCTCCAACGCATCGGATGCCAGCCGGAGTTCGGGGCCGCCGCTGTGGGTGGTGAGCCGGTAGTCGCTGAGCGAGGCGGCCTTCATGCGCAGCACCATGGCCTTCAGCGGCCCGTTGACGGTCGCTACGTCGGTGACGCCCGCCAGGGTGAAGCCCTGTGGTGCGAACCTGGTCGTGGTCACCGTCGGCGGGTGCGCCGGTGCCGGGACGCCGGCGCTGCGGACCGCGTCGGTCGCACCGGCCCGTTCCGCGGGCCCGCCGAGCGCCGTGAGCAGCGCGAGGGGCAGTGCCACTGCCAGCGCCTTGCCCGCCGCCCCGCGGGCGCCCGCCCGGCCGGGGCGCGGCTCGCCGTCCGTCCCGTCGTCCGCCGCGTCCGGCGGCGCCGGGCGCCATCCGAAGCCCATCGCCCCGCCCGCGATGCCCAGCCCCATCCCCACCAGGAAGCCGCCGAGGTTCGTCGCGGCGAACGAGAGGACGGACAGGATCAGCGCGTTGACGCTCACGTAGTGGTGCGCGGCCGGTGTGCACCACAGGAACAGTCCGGCGGCCATCAGGGCGATGCCGATGCCGATCGCCGCCAGACCGCCGAGCCCCAGACTCACCAGCACCGTCAGCGGCGACAGCGGCACCAGCAGCAGTTCGGCCCCGCCGAGCAGGAGCAGCAGCCCCGCCCAGAACGGCCGGGTGCGCCGCCAGTGCCGCAGGGCCGCCCGGCGCTCGGGCCAGGGCAGGCGCCGGTCGAGGTGCGCCGCCCAGCGGGCCCGGCGCGCCCTCAGAAGCACTTCGCACCGCCCAGGCGGACGCTGAGCCGGAGCCCGTTGAGGTGGAAGTTGCCTCCGGTGGCCGACCAGGCGTGCGAGCGGACACCCGCGACCGAGATGTCCCCTGCCTGGAGGCCGAACTTGCCCTTCGGGCCCGTGACATCGGGCACCGCGTCCAGCGACGAGGCGTCGCGACCGATCTGGGCGGTGCCGAACCTGGCGTCGCCCACCAGGTCCTCGCCGTCGATGACGAGGCTGTCGGCGCGCACCGGGCCCGCGTCGCCGCCCGCGGTCAGTTTGAACACCACAGGTCCCAGCGGTGTCTTGACCTCGGCGGACTGGCAGATGTCGGACAGCTCGGCCTTGCCGATGCCGAGCAGCGCGACGGGATGCCCGCCGCCGTCGGTATCGCGGTCCGTGTGGACGTAGGAGGCGAGACCGGAGCTGGTCAGCCTGCCCGACGACACCTGGAAGTCGGTGCCGGACACCGCGAACGAGGCGGCCAGCGCGCCGTCGGCCATCACCACCGCGAGCGCGCCCACCGCGAGAAGCGCGGGCAGCGCGGCCACGGCGGTCTTCTTCCATGAGGTCCGCCCTCCGGGCGGTGTACGGGTCGTGGTGCTCATTGCGTCCTCCCCGGGGTGGCGGTCAGCCGGCAGTCGCGGGACAGGTGCGGATGCGCGAGGGAAGTGCTTCACCGAGCCGTTGTGCAACGACATCGCAGTTGATGACGCTCTGTCATACTGCGGGAAACTCGTGATAGTTGGAGACTAGGGCGGATTTTGAATATGAGTCAACAGCGCGGACGGGCCGCCCGCACCACCGAACGATCCCCATCCCGTCGCGCCGAACTCATAGCCACCGGGCGGAAGTTGTTCGCCGACACCTCCTACGACGCACTGTCCATGGACGACATCGCGCGGCACGCCGGTGTCGCCAAGGGCCTGATCTACTACTACTTCAAGAACAAGCGCGGCTACTACCTCGCGATCATCGAGGACGCCGTGGCCGGCCTCACCGAACTGGCCGGCAGCACCCGCGACCTGGCGCCGTACGCCCGGGTCCGGCACACCGTCGACGGCTATCTGCGCTACGCCCAGCATCACCAGGCCGCCTACCGTGCCATCGTCACCGGAGGCGTCGGCTTCGACGCCGAGGTCCTGGCCATCCGCGACGCGGTACGCGACCGGATGCTCACCACCATCGCCCTGGGCGCCTGGGGCCGCGCGGACCTGCCGCCGCTGGCCAGGACCGCTTTGGTCGGCTGGCTGTGCAGCGTCGAAGGCGTCACCCTCGACTGGATCAGGGAACAGCTGCTGCCCCGCGAGACGGTGGGGGAGCTGCTGGTGCGCGGCCTGGGGGACACCCTGCGGCTGATCGAGGAGTACGAACCGGACTGCCCCGCGCCGCCCGGTCCGCAGTCCGGCTGAACCGCGGCCGGCGCACGCGAAGGGCGGGAGGCCGCAGCCTCCCGCCCTCACCTACGTACCGACGGCGGTTACTTGATCGCCTTGATCAGCTCGCCGTTGGTGGTGTCACCGCTCAGCTCCCAGAAGAACGTGCCGCCCATGCCCTGCTCGTTCTTGTAGGCCATCTTCGAGGCGATGGTCTCCGGGGTGTCGTAACTCCACCACTGGTCACCGCACTTGGCGTAGGCGGTGCCCGCCACCTTGCCGGTGGCCGGGCAGCGCTCCTTGAGCACCTTGTAGTCGTCGATGCCGGCCTCGTACTTGCCAGGGGCCGCTCCGGTGGCGGTGCCGCCCGGCTTGTCCTCGGTGACGCCCTTCCAGCCGCGGCCGTAGAAGCCGATGCCCAGCAGCAGCTTGTCCGCCGGGACGCCGAGCTTCTTCAGCTTCGCGGTGGTGTCGGTGGTGTTGAACCCGGCCTTGGGGATGCCGTCGTACGACGTGAGCGGCGAGTGCGGGGCGGTCGGGCCCTTGTCGTCCCACGCGCCGAAGTAGTCGTACGTCATCGGGTTGTACCAGTCGACGTACTGGGCGGCGGTGCCGTAGTCGGTCTTGTCGAGCTTGCCGCCGTCCGAGGCGTCCGCGCTGATCGCCGCGGTCACCAGCTGGTCCTTGCCGAACTCCTCGCGCATCGCCTTCATGACGTTGGTGAAGGCGTCCTTGCCGCTGGTGTCACAGGTCAGACCACAGTCGTTGGGGTACTCCCAGTCGATGTCGATGCCGTCGAAGACATCGGCCCACCGGGAGTCCTCGACCATGTCGTGGCAGGACTTGGCGAACGCGGCGGGGTTCTTGGCCGCCTCGCCGAAGCCGCCGGACCAGGTCCAACCGCCGAACGACCAGAGGACCTTGAGGTTCGGGTGCAGCTTCTTGAGCTTGCGCAGCTGGTTGAAGTTGCCGCGCAGCGCACCGTCGTCCCAGGTGTCGGCCTTGCCGTCGACGCTCTGATCGGCGGTGTACGCCTTGTCGTAGTCGGCGTACGAGTCGCCGATCGCGCACTTTCCGCCGGTGACGTTGCCGAACGCGTAGTTGATGTGCGTCAGCTTGTCGGCGGACCCCGACGTCTCGATGTTCTTGACGTGGTAATTGCGGTCGTAGACACCCCAGTTGGTGAAGTATCCGACGACCTTGTCGCCTGCCGCGGCCGGCTTGGAACCGGTCGTCCCGGCGGCGGTTGCGGAGGCGGCAGTGGTGCTCGGGCTCGTGG
Organism: Streptomyces sp. NPDC048644; assembly: GCF_043199105.1. Lineage (NCBI taxonomy): Bacteria > Bacillati > Actinomycetota > Actinomycetes > Kitasatosporales > Streptomycetaceae > Streptomyces > Streptomyces sp. NPDC048644. The sequence goes on along the minus strand of NZ_JBICVO010000002.1, from coordinate 349,864 downwards.
CGGTGGGGGCGCCGGCCGGAGAGGCAACGGCCTGTCCGGTGAGCAGCGAGCCGGCAAGCGCCGCCGTACCAAGCGCGGTTGCGGCGGCGATCAGCGTGCGCGGTGATCGCTTCCGTGGCGATCTGAGCATGTCGTCTCCTCGGAGGGGGGTCGAGGGGTGGAGCCCGACCTGCGTTCCGAACGGTCCTGAACGCGGTGGGCGTTGGGGAGAAGTTAGATGGACTAGACCAGTGCGTCAATGGTTCGGACCAATTTCATCGGGCGGCCCGCACCGGCCTGATGCGCACGTCCACCATTGATCAACCCGTGACGTGAGGCCGCCGATCGGGCATACTCCTAGCGCCACAGTCGCAGGTCACCGCCTTCCGCGACCCGGGAAGCGATCATCGGCTTGGCACACGGAATCCGGCGCCGCCGCCACACCCCATGCGTGCGGAGTCGCAGCGCCCGACAGGGAGGAGAGCGCCGCCATGACCCAGTACGGCCCCCGGCCGGTGGACCGCAGGCTGCCCACGGAGGAAGCCCGCGACCTGTTGACGCTCGTGCGGGAACTCATCGAGCGTGAAATCAAGCCGACGGCCGCCGACGAGGAGGACGCCGGGCACTTCCCGCGCGACACCTTCACGCTGCTGTCCGCGTCCGGACTGCTCTCCCTCCCTTACCCGGAGGAATTCGGCGGCGGACAACAGCCCTACGAGGTGTACCTCCAGATCCTCGAAGAACTCGCGGGCGCCAGGCTCAGCGTCGGCCTCGGCGTCAGCGTGCACACCCTGGCCTGTCACGCGCTCGCCGAGTTCGGCACGAAGGAACAGCGCACCGAACACCTTCCCGCCATGCTCGGCGGCGGACTGCTCGGCGCCTACTGCCTCTCCGAGCCCGCATCCGGCTCCGACGCGGCGTCCCTGACGACCCGCGCCACCCGCGAGGGCGACGGCTGGACGATCAACGGCACCAAGGCGTGGATCACCCACGGCGGGGTGGCCGACTTCTACACCGTCCTGGCACGCACCGGCGGCAGCGGCGCACACGGCATCACCGCCTTCCTCGTCCCCGGCGACGCCGATGGCCTGAGCGCCGCCGCACCCGAGCGCAAGATGGGCATGAAGGGCTCGCCGACCGCCCAGGTGCACTTCGACGACGTCCGCGTCCCCGACTCCCGCCGCATCGGCGACGAGGGCCAGGGCTTCACCATCGCGCTCTCGGCGCTGGAGTCCGGCCGCCTCGGCATCGCCGCCTGCGCCATCGGCGTCGCCCAGGCCGCCATCGACGAAGCACTCGCCTACACCGCGTCGCGCCGCCAATTCGGCCGCCCCATCGCCGACTTCCAGGGTCTGCGCTTCATGCTGGCCGACATGGCGACCCAGGTGGAGGCAGGCCGCGCGCTGTACCTCACCGCCGCCCGCCTGCGTGACGCGGGACTGCCGTTCTCCAAGGAAGCGGCGATGGCCAAGCTCTTCTGCACCGACACCGCGATGCGGGTGACCACCGACGCCGTCCAACTCCTCGGCGGCTACGGCTACACCCTGGACTTCCCCGTGGAGCGCTTCCTGCGCGAGGCGAAGGTCCTCCAGATCGTCGAGGGCACCAACCAGATCCAGCGCATGGTGATCGCCCGCCACCTCGCAGGACCCGAATCACACTGAGCGTCCGCCGTCGCGTGCCTCGGGGGAGAGATCACCCGGGGCACGCCGACGGGGCGCCGAGCGGCGAGGTGAAGTGACTGATGAGGCGTCAAGTCACTTATCCCGCCCCGCACTTCGGGTGCGCCCACGCACCGGTGCGTGCCCCGCGTCCAGGCATGCGAAAGCGCATCGGAGCGGGGTGGAGGTGGGGCGGAGGCCGCCGCGGATGACGGGGCTGGCGGCCTTCGGCGGATCGTCTGCGGCGGTCAGGCCCTGCGGCGCATCCGCGGCACCCTGACCGGCCGCTCGCCGGGCTCACCGATGTGCGAGAACGGCTGACGGCGCCAGTCCAGACTCTCCGGGAGCGTCAACAGCACGGCTGCGTCCTGCTCTTGAGCGTCCATCGAGTCCGGGGTCGCCGGGGCCTCGGTCACCGGCCGCCCGGATCCCTGGCAGACCATCAGGCCGAACGGGTTCCACGGCGAGGGGCACAGCGCGTGTTCCGGGAGGCTGTCCTCCTCGGCGAGCAGGCCGATCGGCTGCCCGCAGTCCGGGCAGGTGACCCGGAAGATCTCAAAGGTTTCGTACGTACCGTCGTCGTCGGAGAAGTCGAAATCATCGCCCTCCGTAGCGCCGGCATCGGCCTGCACGGATTCCTGCTTAAGACGTCGCATGATGTCCATCCCCCTCGGGTGGGCTGATCGGGCCGCCGACTTCCTGTGACGGGCGGTCCCGGCCACCACCAGCAATTCCCCTCATGCCGCGCGCATAATCACCGGCACCCGGCGGACGCCGATGCATGCATGTGGCATTCATCACATGAGCGGCGCAGGAGTGTCCACGATCCGGCGCGCGGTGCGCACACGCGCCCGAGCACAGTAAGTTGAGCGGGTGGAGGAGTTGGACCGACAAATCGTGGATCTGCTCGTCAAGGACGGGCGGATGAGCTACACCGACCTGGGCAAGGCCACCGGCCTGTCCACCTCGGCGGTGCACCAGCGGGTGCGTCGCCTGGAGCAGCGCGGTGTCGTACGCGGCTATGCCGCGATCGTGGACCCGGAGGCGGTGGGCCTGCCGCTGACCGCGTTCATCTCGGTCAAACCCTTCGACCCCAGCGCCCCGGACGACATCGCCGAGCGCCTCGCCGAGGTCCCCGAACTGGAGGCGTGTCACAGCGTCGCCGGCGACGAGAACTACATCCTCAAGGTCAGGGTCGCCACCCCGCTGGAGCTGGAGCACCTGCTCACCCGCATCCGCACCCTGGCCGGCGTCTCCACCCGCACCACCGTCGTCCTGTCCACCCCGTACGAGGCCAGGCCGCCGCGCATCTGAGCGGGATCCGGCCGTCCGGGGCGCATCCGGGCGGCACTTTCGGGTACGCATCCGACCCCGCGCGCCGCCCGTGCGCCCGCAGGGGCGAAACTGTCCGGTATGAGCGAGCGCACTCCCGATCCGTCCCGTCCCCGTACCGTCCTGCTCCGTGGCGGGGAGGTGCACAGCCCCGCCGATCCCTTCGCCACCGCCATGGTGGTGGAGGGCGACAGCGTCGCGTGGGTGGGGGAGGAGGGTGCGGCCGATTCCTTCGCCGACGGAGTCGACGAGGTCGTCCACCTAGACGGCGCACTCGTCACTCCGGCGTTCACGGACGCACATGTGCACACCACGGCCACCGGCCTGGCGCTCACCGGCCTCGACCTCTCGTCCGCCGCCGGCCTCTCCGACGCGCTGGCCCGTATCCGCGCCTACGCGCAGGCCCGTCCCCACGACAAGGTCCTGCTCGGCCACGGCTGGGACGCCAGTGCCTGGCCCGAAGGCCGTGCGCCGTCCCGGCCGGAACTGGATGCGGCGGCCGACGGCAGGCCCCTCTATCTCACCCGCGTCGACGTGCACTCGGCGGTGGTCACCACCGCCCTGCTCGACCGCGTCCCCGGCGTCCGTGACCTGGCCGGATTCCACCCCGACGGGCCGCTGACCGGCGCCGCGCACCACGCCGTGCGGCAGGCCGGGTACGCCACCGTCACGCCTGCCCAGCGCGCGGACGCCCAGGCCGCGGCGCTCGCCCGCGCCGCGTCCCTCGGCATCGGCAGCCTCCACGAGTGCGCGGGCCCCGACATTTCGAGCGAGGCCGACTTCACCGCTCTGCTGGCCCTGGCCGCCGAAGGCCGCGGCCCGCGCGTCGTCGGCTACTGGGCCGAGCCCATCGCATCCGCAAAGGATGCAGCCCGGATCAGGGAACTCGGCGCGCTCGGCGCGGCCGGCGACCTCTTCGTCGACGGCTCGCTCGGCTCGCACACCGCGCACCTCCACGCCCCGTACGCCGACGCCGCCCACACCGGCACCGCCCACCTCGACGCCGCGGCCGTCGCCGACCACGTCGCCCTGTGCACCGAGGCCGGACTCCAGGCCGGTTTCCACGCCATCGGCGACGCCGCACTCACCGCGGTCACCGACGGCGTACGCGCCGCGGCCGACCGCGTCGGCCTCGACCGCGTACGGGCTGCCAGGCACCGCGTCGAACACGCCGAGATGCTCACCGAGCGCACCATCGCCGCCTTCGCCGACCTGGCCCTGACCGCCTCCGTCCAGCCCGCCTTCGACGCGGCCTGGGGCGGCGACGACGGCATGTACGCCACCCGGCTCGGCGCCGCCCGCGCCCGCACCCTCAACCCGTACGCGGCGCTCCTCAAGGCCGGTGTGCCGCTCGCCCTGGGCTCCGACAGCCCGGTCACCCCGCTCGACCCGTGGGGCACCCTGCGGGCCGCGGTCTTCCACCGCACCCCCGGCCACGGCATCTCCGCCCGCGCCGCCTTCACCGCGCACACCCGCGGCGGCTGGCGCGCCATCGGCCGCGACGACGCCGGCGTTCTGGTGCCCGGAGCCCCCGCCGACTATGCCGTCTGGCGCACCGGCGACTTGATCGTCCAGGCCCCCGACGAACGCGTCGAGCGCTGGTCGACCGACCCCCGATCCGGCACCCCCGGCCTGCCCGATCTCCGCCCGGGAAACGCGCTCCCCACCTGCCTGACCACGGTCGTCGGTGGCCGTACGGTCTTCCAGCGGCCGAACGAGTGACATCGGCCGGCCGCCGCCCGCGCGGCGGCCGGCAGGTACGGACTTGCCCCACCTGCGAAGCCGCCGCACCGACCCGGCGGGACGCGAAATCGGTGCAGACGGGACACCTGTTGACAGCAGCCGGTCGGCGGCCGGTAGGTTCGGCCGAGTCCACCACAGGACGTCCGATCGGGAGACATCCGCGCTGTCGTCGAACGCAGCTGGGCCATGGGGCGGTGCACCACACCGGAACACCGCCACTGGGAGCCAGGTCCAGCACAAGCGGCACGGAGCGCAGGAAAGATTCGGCCGGTCGGCAGGTGCGACCCGGGTGGGGCCCGGACGCTCAGTAGACAACGGCTTTCGGTCGACCCGCATCCAGCGGGCCCCAGGTCGGCCCGAAGGGCACCGGGCCCCTATCCGCACCTCATCGCGGCTGTCCGCACCGCTGCGGCCCGCACCCGCCGCCCGAGTCGTCCCGCCCTTCCCGCACCCCGCAGACGGCCCCGCGGCCCACCGATGTACGGTCAGCTGACCAACGCACGACCTGCAGGAAGGCCGCGACCGTGCCATCGGGTTCCGACACCACCGAAGCTGCCGCGGGCGACAACGCGGCCGACGGTCCTGTGCCGCCCGCCGCGCCGGGCTCGTCCCCGGACGCGCCGCGCCGCCCCGGCCGACTGCGCCGCCTCGCCGCACTGGCCAGGCGCGAGGCGCCGCGCACCCTGCTCGCCGTCGTCTCCGGCGTCGCGCTCGGCCTGTCCTTCCCGCCCTACGACCTGTGGCCGCTCTCGCTCGTCGCGGTCGCCGCGCTCGCGCTGCTGGTGCGCGGCAGGACGGCCGGGCAGGGCGCGTGGAGCGGCTTCGCCTTCGCCGTGCCGTTCTTCCTGATCCTGCTGAAGTGGCTGCACGTCGTCGGCTGGGACGCCGTGGTGGGGCTGTCCATCGCCGAGGCGCTGTTCGTGGTGCTGATGGGCGCGGGCCTGGCGCTCACGTCACGGCTGCCCGCCTGGCCCCTCTGGGGCGCCTGCCTGTGGGTCGCCCAGGAGTGGGCCCGCGACCGCCTCCCGTTCGGCGGCTTCCCCTGGGGCCGGCTGGCGTTCGCCAACACCGGATCGCCGTTCACGCCGCTCGCCGCACTCGGCGGCGCCCCGCTCGTGACCTTCGCCGTCGCGCTGACCGGCGGGCTGCTGGCCGCCTGCGCGGCCGGGCTGTGGGGGCTGCGCAGGCCGGGATCCCCGAACCGCGCGCTGCCGGCCATCGAGGCGTTCGGCCTCGCCGCGGTGATCACCGCGGCCGGCGTCCTGGTGCCCGTCCCCACCAAGGCCGACGACACCGTCGACATCGCCGTCGTCCAAGGCAACGTCCAGCAGGCCGGCATGGACTTCCTCGGGCGCCCCATGAAGATCCTCGACAACCACGCCACGGCCACCGAGAAACTCGCCGCCGACGTCAGAGCGGGCCGGGTGAAGAAGCCGGACCTGGTGATCTGGCCCGAGAACTCGTCGGACCTCGACCCGTTCCAGTACCCGCAGGCGTACGACCGCATCGACGAAGCCGTGAAGGACATCGGCGTACCGGTGCTGGTCGGGGCCCTCATCGACCATCCCTCCAAGAAGGGCTACGTCTTCAACGAGGGCATCGTCTGGGATCCGAAGAAGGGCCCCGGCGCCTCGTACACCAAGCAGCACCCGGTGCCGTTCGGCGAGTACGTGCCGTTCCGCGCACAGCTCAGCAAGATCATCACGCGCTTCCAGCGGGTGCCGAGGGACTTCTACCCCGGCGATCACACGGGCGTCCTGAACATCGGCCCCGCGAAGCTCGGCGACGTCATCTGCTTCGAGGTGGCCTACGACGAGATCGTGCACGACACCGTCGACGCCGGCGCCCGCGCCCTGGTCGTGCAGACCAACAACGCCACCTACGGCCGCACCGGCCAGCCCGAGCAGCAGCTGGCCATGTCCAAGCTCCGGGCCGTCGAGCACGGCCGGGCGGTGGTGACGGCCGCCACCAGCGGAATCAGCGCCGTGGTCGCGCCGAACGGGACAGTCACCCACCAAATCCCCGAATTCACCCAGGGGGTCGTCTCCGCGAGCATCCCGCTGCGCGACGAAACGACGCTCGCCGACCGCGTCGGTGCAGCACCTGAGTGGACGCTCGCTATCGTGGGACTTCTGTCCTGCGCCGCGGCCACAGTCATCGGCCGGCGCGGGCGTTCGAAGAGCGAGAAGGGGCAGTTGTGACAGACGGCGGTCAGCGGCAGTACGGTCCGCTCGGCACCACGTTGGTGATCATTCCGACGTACAACGAGGCGGAGAACATCAAGCCGATCGTCTCGCGGGTGCGGTCCGCCGTCCCCGAGGCGCATGTCCTCGTGGCGGACGACAACAGTCCCGACGGCACGGGCAAGCTGGTCGACGAGCTGGTGGCCGAGGACGAGCAGGTCCACGTCCTGCACCGCAAGGGCAAGGAAGGGCTCGGCGCCGCCTACCTGGCGGGCTTCCGCTGGGGCATCGACCACGACTTCGACGTGCTGGTCGAGATGGACGCCGACGGATCCCACCAGCCGGAGGAGCTGCCCCGGCTGCTCACCGCGCTCAAGGGCGCCGATCTCGTGCTGGGATCGCGCTGGGTGCCCGGCGGCCGGGTGGTGAACTGGCCCAAGTACCGCGAGTTCATCTCCCGCGGCGGCAGCACCTACTCCCGGATGATGCTGGACGTCCCGATGCGCGACGTGACCGGCGGCTACCGTGCCTTTCGCGCGGACACGCTCAAGAGCCTCGGCCTCGACGAGGTGGCCTCCCAGGGCTACTGCTTCCAGGTCGACCTCGCCCGCCGCGCCGTCCAGGCCGGGCTGCACGTCGTGGAGGTCCCGATCACCTTCGTCGAACGGGAACGCGGCGACAGCAAGATGAGCCGCGACATCGTCGTCGAGGCGCTGTGGCGGATCACGGCCTGGGGCGTCAGCTCGCGGGTGTCCAAGCTCCGCGGCAAGTAGCAGCGGGCGGCCTCGCGCCTGATCGTCACGGCGACCCTCGACGGCCGTCTGCCGGTACGACCAGGCACACTTGAGGCATGACGTTCGGAGCAACGCCCACGCCGAGTCCCCGCCCGCCCCGGCGCTCCCGCGCCCGCCGGTTCATCCCGCTGTGCGTGGCCGCCTGGCTGGTGCTGGAAATCTGGCTGCTGACCCTGGTGGCCGGCGCGGCGGGCGGCTGGGCGGTGTTCCTGCTGCTGGTGGCCGGCGTGATCGTCGGCGGGTACGTGATCAAGCGCGCCGGACGCCGTGCCTGGAAGAACCTCACGGAAACGCTCCAGGCGGGCTCACAGGAGGCGGCGAAGGACCCCGCGGCCTCCGGGGGCGGCGGCAACACGATGCCGATGCTCGGCGGCCTGCTGCTGATGCTGCCCGGGATGATCTCCGACGTCCTGGGCCTGCTCTGCCTCTTCCCGCCGACCGGGAAGCTGATCCAGCGCCGCGCGGAGAAGCTGCTGACCCGTCAGGCGCGCTACACGCCGGGCTCGCTCGGAGATGCCTTCCAGCAGGCCCGTATGCACCAGCCCGACGGCAAGGTCGTCCAGGGCGAGGTCATCCGCGACGACGCGCCGCAGCAGCCGCCCCGGCAGGATCCGCCGCTGCCCCGTTGAGCCGCCGCGGGCCCTGCACGTCGGGGCCCGCCGCGCACGGGCGTGACGGAATGGCCCGCCCGGAGGGCGCGGCAGCCGCCGGAAACACGCAAGGGCCGGGGCCACCGTGAAACGCGGTGGCCCCGGCCCTTTTGCTGCGATGCTGCGTAGTGAAGCCCGGTTGTCAGGCGGACTTGCGGTTGGTGTCGCGCGGATGCACGGCAATGTTCATGGTGCCGGAGCGCAGGACGGCCAGCCTTTCGGCCAGCACCTCCTCCAACTCCTCGCGGGTGCGCCGCTCCATGAGCATGTCCCAGTGCGTACGCGCGGGCTTCCCCTTCTTTTCCTCAGGGCCGTCGCCATCCACCAGAAGCGAGGGTGCACCGCAAACCTTGCACTCCCACTCCGGCGGAATCTCGGCCTCAACCGAGAACGGCATCTCAAAGCGATGTCCGTTCTCGCATGCGTACTCCACCGCCTGGCGCGGGGCCAGGTCGATGCCGCGGTCGGTCTCGTAGCTGGTCACCACGAGTCGCGTGCCGCGAAGAGCTCGCTCACTCATGAATCGTGCCTCCCGGGCTTGTCGCCCACAGGACAGGTGTCGCTGTCGTCGTCATCCGGTCAACGTCCGGTCGGCGGTGAAGATTCCCGAAATCGGGACATGCGCCCACCCGTCGCCCACCACCGCCCTTGACGGAGGCGCTGTGCGCCGCTGCCTACCTTCGTGCCGCCCCTTGTTGTACCCACCAGCGCCCGGTTTGTCACATCTGGCAGCAGATGTCACCCAGCGCTTCCCAATGTTAAGCGCGCAGTAACGGTCCGCCTGGTGAGCCAAAGGCGTACACTACCGGCCCGCGCGCTCCGGACCTAAATCCGGTCCGGCACGGCATTGCCGGCGGCAGCGATCGCGCGCCGCACCGGCACCCGCGCCAGCAGCACGAAACCGACCACGAAGAACGCCACCAGCGACAGAATCGCGTCCCGGTAGCTGCCCGTCACCTGGTAGGTCACGCCGAAAACCAAAGGCCCCAGCCAGCTCACGCCGCGGTCGCTGATCTCGTACGCGGAAAAATACTCCGCTTCCTTGCCGCGCGGCACCAAATGCGAGAACAGGGAACGGGACAGCGCCTGGCTGCCGCCCAGGACCAGGCCGATCGCGGCGGCGATCACGAAGAATCCCGCGGGCACTTTGGCCGGCAGGAAGAACGCCGCGGCGATCGTCGCCGTCCACGCCACCAGCGAGCCGAGGATCGTCCGCTGCGCGCCGTAGCGCCGCGCCAGCCGCCCCATGAGCAGTGCGCCGGCCGCGGCCAGCACCTGCACCAGCAGGACCGCCACGATCAGCGTCGTCTGGTCCAGCTTCAGCTCCTCCGAGCCGAAGACCGACGCCTGGGTGATCACCGTCTGCACGCCGTCGTTGTAGACGAGATACGCGAGGAGGAAGGCGAGGGTCAGGGGGCGGCTGCGCATGTCGCGCAGCGTGCCGCGCAGTTGACGCCAGCCCTGGCCGAACGTGGCGGCACCCGCGGCGGGCACGTCCGCGCCGCGCGCCGCCCACCGGTCCCGCAGCCGGCGCAGCGGTATCAGCGAGAACAGTCCCCACCACAGCCCCGCGGACGCCAGGCAGATCCGCACCGCCGTGCCCTCGGTGACCCCGAACGCGTCGTGCCCGGCGTACAGCACCAGATTGGCGATCAGGGCCAGCGCAGCCGCCGCGTAGCCGAACGCCCAGCCTCGCGTGGACACCGCGTCCCGCTCGTCCGGCTCGGCTATCTGGGGCAGGTAGGAGTTGTAGAGCATCATCGACACGACGAACGAGACATTCGCGATGATCAGCAGGGCGCCACCGAGCAGATATCGCTGGCCGCCGAGGAAGAACATGCCGGTCGTGGCCGCGGCGCCGGCGTAGGCGCAGAATCCCAGGAGCGGTTTCTTGCGGCCGGTGCGGTCGACGACGGCCCCGGCGACCGGCATCGCCAGCACCGAGAGCAGCAGCGAGGCGGAGACCGTGTACGCGAAGAACGAACCGGCCCTGACCGGTATCCCCAGCGGATGCACGAAGCCGTCCGGGCCGGCCGCCGCCTTCGCCACGGACGTCAGATACGGGCCGAGGAAGACCGTCAGCACCGTCGTGGAGTAGACGCTGTTGGCCCAGTCGTACCAGTACCAGCCGCGCTGTTCCCTGCGTCGTGCCGCATCTCGGGCCGTATCCCCGGCCACGGCCTGTGCGCTCACCGCACCCACCCCCGTCTTCTCGTCCCCGCCCACCGCGGCGGACGGGGCAGGGGCTCAGACCCAGGCGCCCCGTCCGGTCAGCACCGCGCGCAGTGTGTCGATGTGATCGGTCATGATGCCATCCACCCCAAGATCCAACAGAGTCGCCATCCGCCCGGCGTCGTTGACCGTCCACACGTGGACCTGCATGCCGAGCGCGTGGGCCGCGCGGACGAACAGCCGGTCGACGACCGGGATTCCGGACTGCCGCTCGGGGACCTGCACGCACACCGCGCTGCGTCGTACCGCGGCGCCCAGCAGCCGGTCCACCGGCAGCGATCCGCGGCCGAGCGAACGCAGCCGCAGTCCCGCGACGCCCCGGGTGCCCAGCGATGTCGCCATCCGCCGGCCCGCCATCCGCTGCGCCCGCGCGACCCTGGCCTCCGAGAACGAGCCGATGCACACCCGGTCCCAGGCGTCCGTACGGCGCAGCAGTTCCAGCAGCGGCGTCAGCGCGGCCTCCGCCTTGACGTCGACGTTCCAGTGGGCGTGCGGGAACTCCTCCAGCAGGTCCGCGAAGAGCGGCAGCGGCTCACGCCCGGCGACCCTGGCCCGGCGCACCGCACGCCACGGCAGCGCGCCGATCTCGCCACGGGTGTCGGTGACCCGGTCCAGCGTCGCGTCGTGGAAGGCGACCAGCTGCCCGTCGGACGTGGCGTGGACGTCGGTCTCCAGATAGCGGTACCCCCTCTCCGCCGCCCGCCGGAACGCGGCGGCGGTGTTCTCCAGGCCGTCGGCCGCCCCGCCGCGGTGTGCGAACGGGAGCGGGGCGGGGTGGTCGAGGTAGGGGTGGCGTACGCGTATCGCTGGCATCACTCAGGAAGTATCGCGCGCTCCGGCGGGGCGTCGTTGCGGGCCACCACCAGGGGCTGCTGCTCGGGCAGGCCCTTGATCGCGAACCGGCGGATGAAGAACTGCGCCAGCGGGCCGATGGCCAGCGCGTAGAGCACCGTGCCCACCCCCACCGAGCCGCCGAGCAGGAAGCCGACGGTGAGCACGGTCACCTCGATGCAGGTCCGCACCAGGCGCAGCGGGCGGCCCGTACGCCGGTGCAGCCCGGTCATCAGGCCGTCGCGCGGCCCGGGGCCGTAGCGCGCCGAGATGTACAGGCCGGTGGCCGTGCCGTTGAGGAGTACGGCGAAGACCAGCAGCGGGATCCGGATGCCGAGCGCGCGGATGTCGGGAACCAGCGCCAGCGTCGCGTCCATGACCAGCCCGAGCACCACCACGTTCGAGATCGTGCCGAGTCCGGGGCGCTGCCGCAGCGGAATCCACAGCAGCAGGACCAGGGCGCCGGTGGCGATGGTGACGGTGCCCATGGAAAGGCCGGTATGTATGGAAATTCCCTGATTCAGCACGCTCCATGGGTCCAGGCCGAGCCCGGCGCGCAGTTGGAAGCCCATGCTCACGCCGTAGAGCACGAGCCCGACGTAGAGCTGTATGAGCCGTCGCGGCACAAAGGAACGCGGTGATTTGTGCCTGTCGTCGATGGACAAAACTCTTCCCCCTCCTGGCAGGATTGGATTGACACATGACACGATGTGGCATGGCAGGGCTCAAGATCGAGAGCCAATTCGCAGAAGGTGGACTGAATCTCATGGCGCAGTGGACTTCAGCGGTGGGTGCGACCCAGCTCGCCCGGCTGCTCCGGTCACAGGACCCGCGGGATGCCGAACTCGCCGTGGGCGGCCGGAAGTTGCCCGCCTACCGCGGCCTCGCCGACGGCGTACGCCTCCTCGTCCTGGAAGGCCGTGTCCCGGTCGCCGCCCGGCTCCCCGCCGAACGCGAACTGGCCGCCGCGCTCGGAGTCAGCCGCACCACCGTCGCCGCCGCCTACGAAGCCCTGCGCGCCGAAGGCTTCCTGGAGTCCCGCCGCGGATCGGGCAGTTGGACCGCGGCACCGGCCGGCAGCCCGCTGCCCACCCGCGGCCTGGAACCGCTGCCCCCGGAGGCCGGCGGCTCCATGATCGACCTCGGCTGCGCCGCCCTGCCGGCCCCCGAGCCCTGGCTGACCCGCGCCATCCAGGGCGGCATGGCCGACCTCCCGCTCTACGCCCACACCCACGGCGACTACCCGGCCGGCCTCCCCGTCCTGCGCCAGGCACTCGCCGACCGCTACACCGCCCGCGGCATCCCCACCATGCCCGAACAGATCATGGTCACCACCGGCGCGATGGGTGCCGTCGCCGCGATCTGCCGGCTCTGTACGAGCCCAGGCGAGCGGGTGGCCGTCGACTCCCCGTCGTACGCCAACATCCTCCAGCTGATGCGCGACGCCGGCGCCCGGCTCGTCCCGGTGGCGCTCGCCGAACGGCTGGCCGGCTGGGACATCCCCGCCTGGCGCCAGGTGATGCGGGACGCCGCGCCCCGGATGGCATACGTCGTCGCCGACTTCCACAACCCGACCGGCACCCTCGCGACCGACGACCAGCGGCGCCGCATGGTCGACGCCGCCAAGGCGGCCGGCACCCTGCTCGTCGTCGACGAGACCATGACGGAGCTCCAGCTCGACGACAATCCCGAACCGCCGCGCCCGGTCTGCGCGTTCGACCCCGGGGGCAGCGCCGTGATCACCGTCGGCTCGGCCAGCAAGGCGTTCTGGGCCGGGATGCGGATCGGCTGGGTGCGCGCGGCGCCGGACATCATCCGCAGCCTCGTCGCCGCCCGCGCCTACTCCGACCTCGGCTCGCCCGTGCTGGAACAGCTCGCCATCGCCTCGCTGCTGGACACCGGTGGCTGGGAGCAGGCCGTCGAGATACGCCGCGACCAGGCCCGCGAGAACCGCGACGCGATCGTCGGCGCACTCCGACGCGAGCTGCCCGACTGGGAGTTCACCGTCCCCCGCGGCGGCCTCACCCTCTGGGTCCGCACCGGCGGCCTCTCGGGATCCCGCATCGCCGAGGTGGGCGAGCGGCTGGGGGTACGGGTGCCGTCAGGGCCCAGGTTCGGCGTGGACGGCACCTTCGAAGGGTTCGTACGGGTGCCGTTCACGGTCGGCGGTGCGGTCGCCGACGAGGCCGCGTCCCGGCTGGCGGGTGCGGCCCGGATGGTGGCGAGCGGCGCCACCGTCGACGCGGACACGCTCAGGGCGTTCGTCGCCTGAGGCGCCACCGGCTCGCGGCGGGGGCGCAACCGGCGCCCCCGCGCCCCGCCCTCAGCCTTCCGCACCCGCGGCCTGCACCGGGCCGTTGACCTTCACCGCACCGTTCACCGGCCCCGCCGCCGCGGCCGGAACCGTCCCGGGAGCCGCCGCGCCACCCGGCGCCGGCCCGTCCGCAGGATCCGCCGCCTCCCCGGCCACCGCCTTCGTCAGCTGCGCGGGACCGCCGCCCACCGGCAGTCCCGTCTCCCGCTCGCCCGCCGCCGGGCCTGGCACCTGCTCGCCCGCCGGGACCGTACGGTCGGGAAGCAGCGCGAGCACCGCCTGCCGGTGGGTCTCGCTCGTCGCGTCGTCGAACGGGTCCGGGGTCGCGGGCACCTGGAGCCGCAGCACCGGACCCGCGCCCAGCCGCGCGTAGCCGCGTCCGGCCGGCACCTCGGCCGTCGGTGTGGTGTGCGGCGGCGCCCCGAGCACCGCGCCCACCTCGTCCGCCGTCGCGGGGCCGAGCAGCACCCGGGCGCGGGTGAGCGTCCTTACCGGTTCGCTCAGCAGTCCTGCGCTGTCGCACTGGTCCGCGACCACCACCGTGACCTGCGCCGCCCGGCCGTGCCGCAGCGGCACCTGGAGCAGCCGCTGCGGGTCGTCCCGGCCCTCGGCGACCGCCAGGTGGGACAGCGCGGTGGGCCGGTCGGCGATGATCCACAACGGCCGCCTGATGTCGTCGGGCGCCGGCCCTCCGGACTGCCGCGCCCGGTTCGCCACGATGAGCCGCCGCTCGGTCTCGTGCGCCGCCCACTCCAGTGTCGCCAGCGCGCCCGACAGACCGCTCTCCACCCCGAGCACGCCGCCGCGCCCGGCCAGACACCCGTACTCACCCGTTCCGCTGCCGTCGATGACCAGCACGTCGCCGTGCTGGAGCACCTGGAGCGCGAGCGACCGCAGCAGCGTGGTGGTTCCCGACCCCGGCTGCCCCAGCACGAGCAGGTGCGGCTCGGTGGACCTCGGGCCGGTGCGCCAGACGACCGGCGGCTCGTCCCGGGCGCCGTCCGGCCCGTCGACCGGCAGCGTCCTGTGCACCGATGCGTGATCGGTGAATCCGAGCACCGCCTCGCCGGGCGAGGTCACGAACCGCTGCGCGGCGAGGTCGGTGGGCAGCGGACCGAGGACGGTCAGCAGCAGCCGGTTGGCCTCCTCGTCCCACTCGAAGCGGTACTCGCGCCCGCGCCCGCACTTGGCGTGCAGCACCTGCTCGATACGGGCCCGGGACGGGGCCTCGCCGTCGGTGAAGTACGCCGGATACCGCAGCCGGAGCCGCGCGATCCGGCCGTCGTCGTCGAAGGTGTACTCCTCGAACACCGCCTCGCAGTCGCCGCCGTGCGTGTAGAGCGGGCAGGGGTCGCCGTCGCTGGAGAAGTACGGCACCAGCGCCTCGTACAGCGTCTGGAGCCGCGCCGACTCCGCCTCACCGGGACCGTTCTGCACGGGCGTGTGGTCCCGCCCCGCCCAGGCCGCCGCGCCCATCGCCCCGACCAGCCCCAGCAGCGGCCCGTACGGCACGAACGTCACGACCAGCAGGCAGGCGGCGACGAGGAAGAACAGCGGGCCCCGGCGGTCCTTGGGGGTGGCGGCCCAGCGCTGCCCGCCGGAGACGGCCAGCCGGCGCGCTCCGCGGCCGATGGTGATCAGCGGATGGAACACATCGGTCGCGCTGTCGGCTGCGGTGCGCGCGAACTCGCGGCTGCGGGCGAGGGATGCGCTGTCGGTCAGGATGCGGGGCAGGGGGCGCCGGGCCACATCTGTCTCCTGGGGTCGGTACGCGGCTGTGACGGGCTCTGCGCCCCGTCGCCCCGGCGACATCCTGCGGAACGGGCTATTCCGTGGACGTCGCCGGAGGCCACGGGGCCGGGGCGGCGGTGAAGGCGCCTCTCGGGCGTGGGCGGCGGGCGCACCGGAGGGGCGAGTCAGGCGCCGCGCTGCGGGCGCGACGGCGGACCCGCTCGCCTAGATCTTGAGTCCTCCCAGGAGGCCGGCCAGGCTCGCGCTGCCGGCCTTGATGCTCGGTGCGATGGCGGACCCCGCCAGATAGAACCCGAAGAGCGCGCACACCAGGGCGTGCGAGGCTTTGAGGCCGTCTTTACGGAAGAAGAGGAAGACGATGACACCGAAGAGTACGACGCCGGAAATGGTCAGAATCATGGGATTCGCTCCTGGGTGGTGGGGACGGTCACCGTGAGTTCTTCCAGCCTCACAGGGCGCATCAAGCCCCCAAAAGCTGCAAATGGGTGATTTATCGTTGAAACCCCCCAAACAGGCCCACCCGTGCAGCGACCTCCCGCGCCATGTGCTGGGCGGGGCACCGGCCGTCGGCGCCTACCGGCACAATCGGGGGGTGCCGAAGAACAAGCCCCGCCGCGCCGCCGCGGTCACCCCCGAAAGCCCCTGCCCCTGCGGTCGCGACGCGTCCTACCGCGACTGCTGCGCGCCCTTCCATCAGGGCCGCGCCACCGCCCCCACCGCCGAGCGGCTGATGCGCTCGCGCTACGCCGCCTTCGCCGTCGGCGACCCGGCCTACCTGCTGCGCACCTGGCACCCCTCGACCCGGCCTGCCGGTCTGGAACTCGACCACGGCAGGCGCTGGGCCGGCCTGGAAATCCTCGGGACGACGGGCGGCAGCGCGTTCCACACCGAAGGCACGGTGGAATTCCGCGCGCACTCCACCCTGCGCGGGCATGCCGACGCCCAGTACGAGAACAGCCGCTTCGTCCGCGAGGACGGCGCGTGGGTCTATCTGGACGCGGACGCGGGGGAGTAGCGGGGGAGTGGGCGCGGGGAAGTAGCGGCCTCGGCGCGTCGGTTCAGTGGCCGCGCAGCTGCTCGATCTCGCGGCGGTCCCGCTTGGTCGGCCGCCCCGTGCCCCGGTCGCGGAGGCCGATGAGGGGGATCTCCTCGCGCGGCGGTTCCGGCGGGGTGTTGTCGACGAAACATTCGGCGGCGACGGCCGCGCCCACCCGCTTGCGCACCAGCCGCGAGACCACCACGACGCGCTCCCGGCCCGCGTGCCGCAGCCGCACCTCGTCCCCCGTGCGCACCGTGTAGGCGGGCTTCACCCGTTCCCCGTTGACCCGGACGTGCCCCGCTCGGCAGGCGGTCGCGGCCAGCGAGCGCGTCTTGGTCAGCCGCACGGACCAGATCCAGCTGTCGATGCGGGTGTTGCCCTCGTCTGAAGCCATGCCACGACTCTAGGACACGCGCCGGAGCCCGGGGAGTGCCACCGGAAGCGCCGCGGGCCGGGTGCGCCCGGGGCCGGACGCACGCCCGGACGCCCGCGGTCGAGGCGCTCAGGCCGACGCCCGCTTCCCGCCCTTCTTCGCCGCCGCCTTCTTCGCGGTGCTCTTCTTGGCCGACGCGCCGCCGGACGTGCCGGACGTGCCCGACCTGCCGGACCTGCCCGACGACGAGGCGCCGCCCGAGCCGGAGGCGCCGGCCTTCGCCCGCCCGCCCGAGGTCTTCGGCGCCGCCTTCTTCGCACCGGACGACGCGGTCTTCTTCGCCGCCTTCTTGGCCGGGGCCTTCGCCGCTGAAGCCTTCTTCGTGCCGCCCTTGTCCGCACCGGGCTCCGCACCGGACTCCGTGCTGCTCCTGGCGCCCTTCCGGCCCCGGATCGGGGTGACCGACGCCGGCTCCTCGCCCTCGTCCGCCGCGCCTTCCCCGCGTCCCTCCCGGGCCGCCTTCACGCTGCTCTCCAGCGCGGCCATCAGGTCGATCACCTGGCCGCCTGACGTGCCGGACGAGGTGGGTGCGACCGGTTCGCCGCCCTCCAGTTTCGCCGTGACCAGCGCCTCGACGGCCTCGCGGTAGTCGTCGTGCAGTTCGCCGGGATCCAGCTCGCCCAGGGAATCCATCAGGGTCTCGGCCAGCGTCAGCTCGTTCTCGCGGATCTCGACGCCGTCCGGCACCACACCGGCCGTCGAACGGATCTGGTCGGGCCACAGCAGCGCGTGCATCACGATCGCCCCGTCGTGGGACCGCAGCATCGCCAGGGTCTCCCGCCCGTGCATCGCCACCTTGCCGATCGCGACCTTCCCGTGGTGCTCCAGCGCCTCCCGCAGCAGGGTGTACGGCTTGACGGCGGCCGGCCCGTTGGGCCCCAGGTAGTAGGACTTGTCCATCTGGAGCGGGTCGATCTCGCCGGCATCGAGGAACGACAGGATCGTCAGCGTCTTCGTGGTCGGCAGCGGCAGCCGGGACAGATCGTCGTCGGTGATCGGCACGATCGAGTCGCCCGCCTGGTACCCCTTGCCGATCTCCTCGTTCGACACCTCCTCGCCGTCCAGTTCGCAGAACTTGCGGTACTGGATCCGTCCACCGTCCTTGTCGTGGATCCGGACGAAGGACACCGAGGTGCTGCGGTTCGTGGCGCTGTAGGTCTTCACGGGGATGCTGACCAGGCCAAAGGAAATAACGCCGTTCCATACAGATCGCATCATTCATCCCTTATGTGGGATTCTCATCGTATGTCGCCTATTACGGCCGTGGAGGGGCGGCGCCTTTCGCTGACCCGCCTGGAGAAGGTCCTCTATCCCGAGACCGGCACCACCAAGGGCGAGGTGCTGCACTACGTCACGACCACGGCGGGCGCGATCCTGGCGCACCTCCACGACCGGCCGGTGTCCTTCCTGCGCTTCCCCGACGGGCCGGACGGCCAGTGCTTCTTCACCAAGAACGTGCCGCCCGGCACCCCCGCCTGGGTGAAGACCTCCGAAGTGCCCCGCAAATCGGCCGACCACGGCCGCCAGGTGGTGCTCCAGGACGTCTCGTCCCTGGTGTGGGCCGCGAACCTCGTCGTCGAACTGCACGTACCGCAGTGGACCGTGGAGCGCCCCGGAGTCGCCGACCGGCTCGTCCTGGATCTCGACCCGGGCGCACCGGCCACCATCGTCGAATGCTGCGCCGCCGCCCGGTGGCTGCGCGACCGGCTGGCCGCCGACGGCCTGCACACCTACGCCAAGACCAGCGGCTCCAAGGGCCTGCACCTCATCGTGCCCGTCGAGCCCACTCCATCGGACGACACCACCGCCTACGCGAAGACCCTCGCCATCGAAGCCGCGGCGGCACTGCCCGAACTGGTCGTCCACAAGATGAAGAAGGAGCTGCGCCCCGGCAAGGTGTTCATCGACTTCTCGCAGAACTCCGCGGCCAAGACCACCGCGGCGGCCTACACCCTGCGCGCCCGCCGCACCCCCACCGTCTCCACCCCCGTCACCTGGGACGAGGTCGCCGACTGCACGGAACCCGGCCAACTCTCCTTCCTCTTCGGCGAGATCGCAGGACGGCTGGCGCGCCACGGAGATCTGCTCGGCCCGCTCCTCAACCTCAACCGCGCACGTCCGCTCCCGAGGGCCGCCCGGTGACCGCGCTGCCCCGGATCGCCCCCATGCTCGCCACACCCGGCATCCTCCCGGCCGCGCGCGACGACTGGCGGTGGGCGTACGAGAGCAAGCACGACGGGCAGCGCGCCGTCATCGAGCTGCCCGGGGACGGCGCGGTGCTGCTGCGGTCCCGTTCGGGTGCGGACATCACCGCCGTCTACCCCGAGTTGCTGCCCCTGGGTGCCGCCGCCGACGACGGGGCGCCGGCCGTCCTGGACGGGGAAGTGGTCGCGCTCGACGAGGAGGGCAGGCCCGATTTCGAGCGGTTGCAGTCCCGGATGGGGTTGTCAGGGTCGCCGGTGAAGGCCGCCCGGCTGGTGTCGGGGAATCCCGTCCATCTCCTGCTGTTCGACGTGATGTTCCTCCGGGGCCGCAGCCTGCTGCGGCTGCCGTACGCCGAACGCCGCGCGGCACTGGAGGGCCTCGGACTCCGGGGGCCGCACTGGTCGACGCCGGCCGCGCTGCACGGGCACGGCGCGCAGGCGCTCGCGGCCACGAAGGAACGCGGCCTGGAAGGCGTGGTCTGCAAGCGGCTCGACTCCGTCTACACGCCGGGCATCAGGTCCCGCTCCTGGATCAAGATCCGCAACATCCGGACCGTGGACGCGATCGTCGGCGGCTGGGTGCCGGGCCGGGGACATCTCGCAGGGCTGCCGGGCGCATTGCTGCTGGGCCGGTGCGAGGCGGGGGAGCTGCGCTACATCGGCAACGTCGGCACGGGATGGAACGCCCGCGAACGGGCCCTGCTCGCCGAGCTGTTGCGGATCGCGGCCGTGGACGCCTGCCCGTTCGCCACGGTGCCGCCGGTCGCGGACGCCCGATGGGTCCTGCCGCGCCTGGTGGGCGAGGTCCGCTACGCCACCGAGACGAAGGCGGGGCTGCTGCGGCAGCCGTCATGGCACCGGCTGCGCCCGGATCTGGCGCCCGGGGACGCCGGGTGAACGGGGCTGCCGAACGCCCCGGGTGCGCCAACCGCGTCCGTGGAAAGGGAGATGTCAGTGCCCCGGCATAGATTGGGGGCATGACGGAGGGGACACACGACACCGACACGATGCGGCTGCGGGCGCAGGCAGGTACCGCAGCCGCGGCACAGGCGGCGCCCGGTGCGGCGGCGGAGGCAGCGGAGCGGCCGGGGGAGCCACGCTCCGGGCGGCGGCGCCACGCGGCGGCCAAGGCCAACGGAGCGATGCGCTCCTCGATGCTGATGGCGGCGGGGACCATGGTCTCGCGCGCGACGGGCCTGATCCGGCAGGTGCTCCAGGCCGGAGCACTGGGCACCGGCCTGCTGGCGACGACCTACAACACCGCCAACGTCGTCCCGATGAGCATCTACACCCTGCTCATCGGCGGGGCGCTGAACTCCGTCCTGGTCCCGCAACTGGTCCGCGCCCGCACCGAGCACCAGGACGGCGGCCGTGCCTACGAACAACGCCTGGTCACCCTCGTGCTGTGCGTCCTCGGCGCGGGCACTCTCCTCGCCCTGTGGGCCGCCCCGCAGATCGTCGCCGTCTACGCACCCGACGGGGCCGACACGCACGCCGCGTTCGACCTCACCGTCGTCTTCGCCCGCTTCCTCCTGCCGCAGATCTTCTTCTACGGCCTGTATTTCATCCTGGGACAAGTGCTCAACGCCCGGCAGAAGTTCGGCGCGATGATGTGGACGCCGGTCCTCAACAACATCATCCTGATCGCGATGCTCGGCCTCTACATCGGGCTGCTGGCGGGCCCGGACCGCATCGAGGACATCACCCAGGGCCAGATCGACCTCCTGGGCATCGGCACCACCCTCGGCATCGCCGTCCAGGGCATCGCGCTGATCCCGTTCGTACGGGCCTCCGGCTTCCGCTTCCGCCCGCGCTTCGACTGGCGCGGCGCCGGCCTGCGCAAGAGCATCTCCGCCGCCCGGTGGACGCTGCTCTTCGTACTGGCCAACCTCGCCGCGATGACCGTCGTCACCCACTTCGCCAACGCCGCCGACCGGCAACTCCCCACCTCAGGCGTCGGCTTCACCGCGTACTCCTACGCGCAGACGATCTGGATGCTGCCGCAGTCGATCGTCACCGTGTCCCTGGTCACCGCGCTGCTGCCCCGGATGAGCCGCGCGGTCGCCGAACACCGCCTCGACGACCTGCGCGGCGACCTCTCCCGGGCCCTGCGCGTCAGCGGCGTCGTCATCGTGCCGGCCGCCTTCTTCTTCCTCGTCTTCGGGCCGCAGACCGCCCAACTCCTGTTCGCCCACGGCGCGGTGGACGCCGCGTCGGCCGCGCCGGCCGGGCACATGCTCCAGGCCCTGGGGCTCGGTCTGATCCCGTTCTCCGCCCAGTACCTGCTGCTGCGCGGGTTCTACGCCTTCGAGGACACCCGTACGCCGTTCTGGATGGGCGCCTGGATCGCGACCGTGAACATCGCCCTGGCCACCGCCTGCCATCTGCTGCTGCCTGCCCGCTGGTCGGTCACCGGCATGGCCGCCGCCTACGCCGTCGCCTACGGCATCGGGCTGCTGATCACCGCCCTGCGGCTGCGCAAGCGGCTGTACGGCAGGCTCGACGGGCGACGCCTGTGCCGGACCTACGGAAAGCTGGCTGCGGCTGCGGCCGTGGCCGGGGTGCTCGGCCGACTCGCCGCCATGGCCTGCGAGGCCGTCCCGGCGCCGAGCGACTGGGCACCGGCGCTCACCTTGATAGCGGGCGGCGCCACCATGGCCCTCGTCTTCCTGGCCCTGGCCCGTGCCCTGAAGATCGGCGAGCTGCGGAGCCTGCCGCTGCCGGGGCTGCGGTGAGGTGACGGGCGGCGCCCGCCGAGGCGCGCCGCCCGACCGGCCGGCCGTCCGCCGCTTACGACGCGGTGCGGGCCGCGGTGCCGATCCAGTTGATGACGGCCGTGGTCGTGGCATCGTCCAGATCTGCGAGGGCGCGCAGCGCCGCCGCGTCCTCCGGCGCCGGGGCGACCCCGGCGGCGGTGAGCGCCACCTGGAGGTCCAGCCGACGGCGGTCGGATGTGGACACCGGCGCGTGCGTCCGGCTCTCCGCCTGCGGGGCCGGGTCCTGGGGTGGCGCCTCCGGAAGCCGCGGGACGATCGGCAGCAGGTCCTCGGGGCGCGGCGGCGGCAGGAACTCGTCCACCTTGGTGTGCGGGCGGGCCAGCGGCATGGGCACCGTCACGGACGGGAGGCGCAGCGGCAGCGGCTGGGGCCGCCGGGCGGCCGTCTGGTGGGTCACCACCGTGGGCCACTGCTCGTGGGCGGCGGGCGCAGGGGTGGGACCGGCCCGGTTGCCGCTTTCGGTGCCGATCGGGGACTGCTCGCAGTACGGCAACATCGGGGGGCCTCCACAGCTCACGATCCGTAAGACGTCTTGACCTCCAGAACCTTCTCTGCGGTACGGGAGTTGCGGAGTCCGCCACGGTTCACCCGATGGGAGCAACACGGCAATTCAGGACAGGGGAGACAAGCCGCCGAGTGAGGTGACGGGCCCTCCGTTCTTTACTGGAACGATCGGTTGGAAACTTGTAAGGTCCTCCTCATGGGCAGGGGCAAGGAATTCGACCCGGATGTGGCGCTGCAGGCGGCCCTGGAGCTGTTCTGGCGCAAGGGGTACGAGGCCACGTCGATGCAGGACCTGGTCGACCACCTCGGCATCAACAGGGGCAGCATCTACGCGACGTACGGCAGCAAGCACGAGCTGTACCTCAAGGCGTTGGACCGCTACTGCGAGGGGGAGGGCAGCGTGGCGCTCGAACTGCTCAGCCGCCCCGGCTCGGCGCTCTCCGCGGTACGGGACTTCCTGCTCGCGCACGCCGCGCAGTGCCACCGGGACGAGGAGCGCAAGGGCTGCCTGGTGACCAACTCGGCCACCGAACTCCTCCCCGGTGACGCCGGTGTCGGGCGCCGGATCGAGACCGCGCTGCGCGATGTGGAGAACGCCCTCACGGGCGCCCTGATCCGGGCCAAGGGGCAGGGTGAGCTGGACGAGAACGCTCAACCCCGTTCCCTGGCCCGCTTTTTGGTCACCTTCATCCAGGGGCTGCGGGTCATCGCGAAGACGCAGGACGAGCGACGCCTGGACGACGCGGTCGACCAGGCGCTGACGCTGCTGCGCTGAGGCGACCGGCGGCCGGTGACCAGCGGCCGGCGACCCACAGCCGGTGACCGGTGAGCGGCGACCGACCGCCGGCCACTGGGCCGACGGCCGGCCGCTGCCCCGGTCGGCGCCCCGCCCTCCCCTTCTCCCTCCCCATGGATCCCCCTGCCCTTTTATTGGAACGATCGGTTAGAAAATTATGAAGGAGAGTTGACCGTGCCCCGTGCCGTATATGTGTTGTCGATGGGCATTTTCGCCATGGTGACCAGCGAATTCGTGGTCGCCGGTCTGATGCCGCAGATGGCCGGCGGGCTGGGGGTGAGCGTCGCGCAGATCGGCTACCTCATCACCGCATTCGCCGTGGCCATGGCGGCCGGCGGCCCCTTCCTCACTGTCGCAGTGCTGAAGCTCCGTCAGAAAAGGGCGCTGTACGTCCTGTTCGCCCTCTTCCTGACCGGGAACGTGCTGGCCGCCGTGGCGCCCGGCTACGGCGTTCTCCTCGCGGCCCGGATCATCACCGGCGTCGCCTCGCAGGCGTTCTTCGGCGTCGCCATCTCTCTCTGCGTCCAGCTGACCCGCCCCGAAGTCCGGGGCCGCGCCATCGCGCTGGCCATGAACGGGCTGATGCTCGGCACGCTGCTGGGCCTGCCGCTCTCCACCCTCATCGGCGAACACCTGGGATGGCGTGCGGCGTTCTGGGTGATCTCGGGAATCACCGTCCTCGCGGCGCTCGCCACGCTCGTGGGGGTGCCCGCCCTGGGGCGCGCGCCCGGAAGCGGCGGCATACGGGCCGAGTTGACCGCCTTCCGGAATCCCGGGCTGTGGCTCGCGCTCTCCACCAGCACGCTGATCATCGGCGCGACGTTCTCCGCGTTCAGCTACCTCCACCCCATCCTCACCGAGGTCACCGGCTTCGCGTCCGGTACCGTCCCGCTGCTGCTCATCGCGTACGGCGCCGCCACCGTCGTCGGCAACACCGTCGTCGGACGGCTGGCCGACCGGCACACCCTGGGCGTCCAACTGGCAGGTCTGGCGATGAACGCGCTCTTCCTCGCCGGGTTCGCCCTGCTCGCGGGGCACGCCGTGCCCGCCGTGGCGCTGATGGTGGGAGTCGGCCTGGTCGGCGTCACGATGAACCCGGCGATGGTCACCCGCGTCCAACGGGCCGGGAACGCACGCCCGTTGATGAACACCATCCACTCCTCCTTCATCACCCTCGGCGTCATCATCGGCTCTTCGGCGGGCGGCCTTGCGATCACCGCCCACGGGCTCCGCGCACCGCTCTGGCTCGGCGCGGCGCTCGCCCTCATCGGCATCGGCACGCTGGTGCCCGACCTCATCCGCGCCCGCCGCACCACCCGGACACCCCTTCAGCCGGCAACTCCGGCCACGGGCACCCTTTCCGCGCCCCCCGCGGTCGTCGCCACCGTTGCCGCCGACCCGAGTGAGGTCTGCGTGGCGGGTTCCTGACGACGCGGATCCGACGGGCCGTGAACGGAGCGGGCGGCCCGGGGAGGCCGGATCGAAGGGGTCGTCTGGCACGAAAAGCGTGGCCGTCACCAGCTGACCACACAACTCTCGCCTCGCATTCACACTGTGGTGATTACCGCGATGGAAAGCTGCCTGCGGCCGTATACCCAACGGCCGGTATCGGCCGTGCCCCCACATCACGCGGCCCGATGCCACATTTCGGGGAGAGGACACCATTCGTGGACAACACCCGCGTGACCCGCAGAGGTCGCCGCACCGCGCTCGCCGTGGCCGCAGGGACCGTACTGGTCGCGGTGGCCGCACAGGTTCCGGCCACCGCGACGGCCACTCCGGCCGCAGGACCGGCTGCCCGCCACTCCATATCCGCCGCACCCGCGATATCCGCCGGCGCCTACGACGACACGTACTACAAGGACGCCATCGGCAAGACGGGCCAGGAGCTCAAGGATTCGCTGCACCGGATCATCAGCAGCACCCAGACCGGGAAGCTGTCGTACGACCAGGTCTGGGACGCGCTCAAGGACACCGACGAGGACCCGGCCAACAGCGCGAACGTCATCCTGCTGTACTCCGGCCGCTCGCAGAGCAAGGACGCCCACGGCGGGAACCCGGACGACTGGAACCGCGAGCACGTCTGGGCGAAATCGCACGGCGACTTCGGCACCGCCACCGGACCCGGAACGGACATCCACCACCTGCGGCCCGCCGATGTGTCCGTCAACAGCATCCGCGGCAACAAGGACTTCGACAAGGGCGGTTCGGAGGTCGAGGAGGCGCCCGGCAACCGCACCGACGACGACTCCTTCGAGCCCCGCGACGCGGTCAAGGGCGACGTGGCCCGCATGATCCTCTACATGGCCGTCCGCTACGACGGCGAGGACGGGTTCCCCGACCTCGAACCCAACGACAAGGTCGACAACGGCTCGCAGCCGAACATCGGCCGCCTCTCGGTCCTCCAGCAGTGGAACCAGGCGGATCCGCCCGACACCTTCGAGCAGCACCGCAACCAGGTGATCTTCGACAAGTACCAGCACAACCGCAACCCGTTCATCGACCACCCCGAGTGGGTCAACGAGATCTGGTGACCCGCAGGGACTGAAGCGGGGCGACACGTGCCGGCCTCCCGCAGGACCGGCGCGTGTCGCCCCGGCGCGTCGTGGGGCGCCGGCGGCAAGCCGTCCGCCCCCGGCCCGCGCCGGAGCGGATGACACCTTCTCAGGCCGTCGGGGGAGCCGGTGAACCGTATGGAGCACTCCAACCGGCGACCGGCGGATGTCGTTCCTAGCGTGGCCTCATGTCGTCAGCGAGTTGGCCTTCCGTCAAAGCCGGTACCGCAGCGGTCGTTTGTGCCGCGTGCCTGGTGGTCACCTGCCCGCCGGCCACCGCCGGGTCGTCCGGCACCGATGATGAGCCCGGCAGCGGAGCATCCGGCTCCGGTACCCGGCTCGACCGCAGCGGTGTGCAGTTCCGTTCGGGCGTCTCCGATCCCCCTTCCGTCTCCGCCCTGTCGTGGATGGTCACCGACGCGGACGACGGGAGGATCCTGGCCGCCAAGAACGCGCACCGGGAGCTGCCGCCCGCCAGCACACTCAAGACGCTCTTCGCGGTGACCGTGCTCCCGAAGTTCGGGCAGGGGAGCGTGCACACCGTCTCCGAGGACGACCTGTCCGGCATCAACGCGGGCAGCTCCCTCGTCGGCGTCAAGGAAGACATGAGCTACTCCGTCGCCGACCTCTGGCGCGGGGTCTTCCTCAGCTCGGGCAGCGACGCGGTGCACACCCTGGCCTCGATGAACGGCGGTTGGCAGGAGACCGTCTCGGACATGCAGGAGATGGCGCACCGCCTCGGCGCCCGCGACACCACGGTGGAGTCGGCTGACGGCTTCGACACGCCGGGCCAGGTCTCCTCCGCCTACGACCTCACGCTGTTCGCCAAGGCCGGGCTGACCAACCGGGACTTCGCGCGCTTCGCCGCCACCAAGGAGGCGCAGTTCCCCGAAACGGGCGGCCCGGACTCGTTCGGCATCCAGAACACCAACCGGCTGCTGGTGGGCTCGCACGGCGTGACCCCCTACCCCGGCCTGGTCGGCGTGAAGAACGGCTACACCAGCAAGGCGGGCAACACCCTGGTGGCCGCGGCGCAGCAGGACGGCAGGACCCTGCTGGTCACGGTCATGAACCCGCAGTCCGGCCAGTACAACGCCGTCTACGAGGAGGCGCGCGCCCTCCTGGACTGGGGCTTCTCCGCGGAGCCCGACGCCTCCCCGGTCGCCATGCTGCCGGACAAGGTGGGACTGGCGATGGCCTCGACGTCCCGCACCGATGGCCACGACCGTGATCAGGACCGGGACCAGGATCGCGAACAGAACCAGAACCAGAACCAGAACCAGGGCCAGGACCGTGCCCGGGGCGATGACCGCGCCCGTGGCCACGATCACAAGCAGCCCGCGGGTGAGCACTCCGGTGTGGTCCACGTGTCCACGGTGAGCCGGGGCGACAAGGGCGGTACGGCGCCCTGGGGATGGTGGTTCGCCGTCATCGGCGCGGCGCTGCTGACGGGCCTCGGCACCGAGCTGTGGCGCAGCCGGCGGCGCGGCTGACCGTCCGGGGCCCCGGACGGCGCGTCCTGCCTCGTACTGGCGTGTCACCGGTCAGGGATTCGGCGGATCCCGATGGCCTCGGCCGGTGAACGATGACGCGACTGCCACGGTGGTGATGACTGGCGGGCGATGCTCGGTGTAGCGTCCTGATCAGCTGTCGTGGTTCCGAAGTGCCGGGCGCCCGTGTCGCATTCACGGGCGTTCTTTCTGTGCGATGCCTCTCCGGACCAGGGCGATCACCTCCGGATCCCGTGCCATGCGGGAGCCGATACGAGCCCATTGAACGAAGGAGACAGGTATGGCCAGCGGCACGGTGAAGTGGTTCAACTCGGAAAAGGGCTTCGGCTTCATCGCGCAGGACGGCGGCGGCGCCGACGTCTTCGCGCACTACTCGAACATCGAGGCCCAGGGCTTCCGTGAGCTCCAGGAGGGCCAGAAGGTGACCTTCGAGGTCACGCAGGGCCAGAAGGGCCCGCAGGCGGAGAAGATCCGCGTGGCCTGAGCCCGGCTCACTCCGGCGCCCGCCCCCGTTGCCATCCGGGGCGGGCGCCGTCGTCTGCGGACCTCCCCGGCGTCACGGCCTGCGGTCGTTGAGGATCCTCTGGAAGAGCCGGTGATCGCGCCAGGCACCGTCGATGTGCAGATAGCGCTCGGCGACGCCGTACGCCTCGAAGCCGTTCTTGGCCAGCACGCGCTGCGAGGCGACGTTGTCGAGCAGGGTGCCTGCCTGGATCCGGTGCAGGGCCAGCACGGAGTCCGCGGTTTCGCAGACCTGCCGCACGGCGGCGCCGGCCAGACCGCGGCCCACGTGCCCCACGTCGACCCAGTAGCCCAGGTCGGCGCTGCGGAACTGGCCCCGCACGATGCCACTGAGGACGATCCCGCCGACGATGTCGTCCCCGGCCCCGTCCCCGTGCCCGTCCCCGTGCCCGGCCCCGTCCCCGTCCCCGTCCCGCACCAGCACCCAGGACAGCAGCCGCTCCGCCTCCTCCTCGGCTCGGTGGGCGGCCAGGTGCGCCCGCTGCCCTTCGGTGGTGTAGAACGCGTCGTTCCTGGCCGGATCCCAGCGCTTGAGGTGGGCGCGGCTGCGCCGCTGTGCGCGGGCGAGACCCGCGGCGTCGTCCGGTGTCACCGGGCGCATCAGGACATCGGGGGCGAGCCGGGCCGAGATAGTGATCATCGGACCAGCGTAGAGGCGCCGTCGGGCGCCGTGGGAGCCCGCGGGGGCCACCGGCCGCCCGCGGCCCCCGCCGTCCGGGCCCGTACACAGCTGTGCCCCGCCCGGACGCGCCGGGTGGCGCGCCCGTCACGGGGCACGGGGTGGCGAGCCGGTGCGCGGGCGCCCGGTTCGCGTCGTCAGGTCTGCGGCGGCTGACCCTGGTCCCGGCCGAACTGGTCCTTGAGCTTGTCCTGGGCCTTGTCCACCTGGCTCTTGTACTTGTCTTGCGTCTTGCTGTCGACGTAGTCGCCGGCCTTGTCCACGCCCTTGCTCGTCTGGCTTTCGTGGCCCTTCAGCATGCTCTTGAGCTTGTCCATCATGGACATGGGTCATCCTCCTCGCGACGATCCCCCTCGGCTCCAGCATCACCCCCGGCCGCGCGTTCTGCATCCGCGCGCCAGGAGGGGCACCCGGCCGCGGACCCGCCCGAATGGCCCCCGTCCGGCGGGCGGGACCGCGGGGCCCGGCCGAGAATGCAGCGGTGAGCGATGAACACCGCAGTGCCGACGACGCCGCGCCGCGGCCCGCGCCGGATGACGAGGAACGGCGGCGCGCCAGGATGACGCTGGCCGACCGGGCGCGGGACGCGGACGACCTGTCCCTGCTGATGGACATGCTGGGCCTGTATCCGGGCCGGGACACCCGCCCCACGGCGGGCGGCGGCCGGCCGGACGGGCGCGGGACCGAGGACGAGTGACCCGGGTCCTGGCCCGTCCGGGGCCGGGGGTCAGCCGTCGCTGCCCGCCCTGTTCAGGCGCAGCGTGACGATCTGGAACGGCCGCAGCGCCATCCGCACCGTACGGTCCTCCCGGTGCAGTTCGGGACCGTCGTCCACCGGGCGCTCCAGCAGGTCCGTGGCGCGGGCGCCGGCCAGGCCGAAGGCGGTGGTGACGGCGGTGGCGGCCCGCCCGCCGCGTGCCTCGTGCAGCCGGACGATCACGTCGCCGCTGCCGTCGTCGGCGAGCTTCACCGCGGTCACCACGACCGCGTCGTTGTCCACCGTGACCAGCGGAGCGACCGGACCCGCGCCCGGGACGCGGCGTTCGGGGAGGTTGATGCGGTGGCCTTCGCGCACCGCGTCGCCGATGGCGGCTCCGGGCGCGAGGGCGTAGCGGAAGCGGTGCAGCCCCTGGTCGGTCTCCGGGTCGGGGAACCGGGGCGCGCGCAGCAGCGAGAGCCGCACGGTCGTCGTCGTACCGCGGTCCGGCGCGTCGCGGACGGTACGGGTGACGTCGTGGCCGTACGTCGCGTCGTTGACCAGCGCGACGCCCCAGCCCGGCTCCTCGATGTGCACGAAGCGGTGCGCGCAGGTTTCGAACTTGGCCGCCTCCCAGCTGGTGTTGGTGTGCGTGGGCCGGTACAGGTGCCCGAACTGGGTCTCCGCGGCGTAGCGTTCGGCGTGCAGGTCCAGCGGGAAGGCGGCCTTGAGGAACTTCTCGGTCTCGTGCCAGTCGACCTCGGTGTCGATGTCGACGCGCCGCTGCCCGCGGGCCAGCGTCAGCGTCTGCACGACGCGCGAGGCGCCGAAGCTCCGGACCACCCGCACCGTCGCCGCGTCCCCGGACACCGCGTCGAGGGTCACCTCGTCCGCCGCGGTCAGATCCGTGACGGTGTTCCGGTAGAACGCGTCCACGTCCCAGGCGTCCCACATGTTGGGGAAGTCCGGGTGGATCTGGAGCAGGTTGGCGGCGCCGCCCGGTGCGACTGCCTCCCGCCCTGCCGTCAGGTCGTACGCGGAGACGATCAGGCCCCGCGCGTCGACCTCGGTCCGCAGCAGGCCGTTGGCCAGCACGAATCCGCCGCCCGCGCGCGGCTCGGCCAGCACATCGGCGCCGTCGGACACCGCAGGCGCCAGGGCCCCGGCCGCGACACCTGACCTGGGGTGCGGCGCCGCGTTCGCCACCAGCTCCGCCGCGCCGTCACCGGCCAGCGCGGCCAGCGCGCCGGCGATCAGGCCCTCCAGCTCGGCGGCCACCTCGGCGTAGGTACGCTCCGCCTCGCGGTGCACCCACGCGATCGACGAGCCGGGCAGGATGTCGTGGAACTGGTGCAGCAGCACCGTCTTCCAGATCCGGTCCAACTCCGCGTACGGGTAGGGGTGTCCGGCCGCGACGGCGGCCGTCGCCGACCACAGTTCGGCCTCCCGCAGGAGGTGTTCGCTGCGCCGGTTGCCGCGCTTCGTCTTCGCCTGGCTGGTCAGCGTCGCGCGGTGCAGCTCCAGGTACAGCTCGCCCACCCACACCGGCGCCTGCGGGTACTCCGCCTCCGCCTTCGCGAAGAAGTCCGCAGGCTTCTCCCACACCACGGTGGGCGAGCCGTCCAGATCGCGCAGCCGGCGGGCCTTGGCGATCATCTCGCGGGTGGTGCCACCGCCGCCGTCGCCCCACCCGGTCGGCGCCAGCGAGTGCCGTGCCACGCCCTTGTCCTTGAAGTTCCGCGCCGCATGGGCGATTTCGCTGCCCGCCATCTGGCAGTTGTAGGTGTCGACCGGCGGGAAGTGCGTGAAGATCCGGGTGCCGTCGATGCCCTCCCAGCGGAACGTGTGATGCGGGAACGCGTTGATCTGGCTCCAGGAGATCTTCTGCGTCAGCAGCCACTTCGCGCCCGCCGCCTTGATGATCTGCGGAAGCCCGGCCGCGAACCCGAAGGTGTCGGGCAGCCACGCCTCGTCGTTCTCGACGCCGAACTCCTCCAGGAAGAACCGCTTGCCGTGCACGAACTGCCGCGCCATCGCCTCCGACCCGGGCATGTTGGTGTCGGACTCCACCCACATGCCGCCCGCGGGCACGAACCGGCCGTCCGCGACCGCCCGCTTCACCTTGGCGTAGACCTCGGGGCGGTGCTCCTTGATCCACGCGTACTGCTGGGCCTGGGACATCGCGAAGACGAAATCCGGCTCGTCCTCCAGCAGCGCCGTCATGTTCGACGTGGTCCTGGCGACCTTCCGCACCGTCTCGCGCAGCGGCCACAGCCACGCCGAGTCGATGTGCGCGTGCCCCACCGCGCTGATCCGGTGCGCCGACGCGCCCGCGGGCGCCGCCAGCACCTCGCGCAGCTCCGAACGGGCCGCCTCCGCACTCCCGTTGACATCCTGGAGGTCCACCGCGTCCAGTGCCCGCCCGATGGCCCGCAGCAGCTCCCAGCGCCGCGGCGCATCCACGGGCAGCTCGGCCATCAGCTCCCCGAGCACCTCCAGATCCTGGATCAGCTCCCACACGGTGGTGTCGAACACCGCGAGATCCAGCCGCGCCAGGCGGTACTGCGGCTCGTCGCCCGCGGTCTCCCGGTCGCCCAACGCGGTGGGCTGGAACGGGTGGACGTCCAGGATCACCGGGTTGGACGCGGCTTCGAGGTGCCATTCGACGCGTTCGCCGCCCTGCACCGGCGCGCCGGCCCGCACCCACTGGTTACGGGGGTTGATGGCCTTCACCGGGCTGCCGTCCGGTGTGTACACCAGCGCCTCGCACTGGAACCCGGGCATCCGCTCGTCGAACCCCAGGTCAAGGACGGCCTCCACGGTCCGGCCCGCCCACTTGGCCGGCACCTCGCCGGTCACCTTGAACCAGGTCGTCGCCCAGGGCGCGCC
Organism: Streptomyces sp. NPDC048644; assembly: GCF_043199105.1. NCBI lineage: Bacteria > Bacillati > Actinomycetota > Actinomycetes > Kitasatosporales > Streptomycetaceae > Streptomyces > Streptomyces sp. NPDC048644. The sequence continues at coordinate 317,787 of NZ_JBICVO010000002.1, read as the reverse complement.
CCACGCGTCGCCGACGGCCACCGGTGTGTGCTCCGCCGCAAGACCCTCGGCCACCGGGACAGGCTCACCCGGCGCGACCCAGGCCGCGACCTCCAGCGGCACCGCGTCCGGGTACAGGGCGGGCCGGATCCGTTCGTCCAGCACCCGCTTGAGGCGGGCTTCGATCAGTGCGCGATCGTCATGCATGGCAGGTGGCTCCGTAATGTCGTGATGAGGGTGTGTGCGGTGGTACGGGAGGGGCGGTCGGCTACCAGGAGTGCCGGATCACAGCCGGCTCCGACGCGGTGAACAGTTCGCCGACCGCCCGGATGCGGAGCACGGCGGCCGGTTCCGTTCCGGCGCGGCGCAGCCCCGGCAGGTGGAACGCGGTGCCGCAGGTGCCGCCGAGGAACCGGACGCCGCCGCCCGGCAGTTGGCGGGACAGCTCGTAGTGGCGCACCGGGCCGGGAGCGCGCCGCCAGGACAGCCGCAGGGCGGTCGCGCCGTCGGCGGTCGCCGCGTCGGTGACGACCGCGCCGGTGGGCGCCGCCGGTATCGCCGCGTCGCCGTCCCGTACGGCCAGCAGGCCGAGCCGCCACCCGACCGGGGTGCCGCTGCGGCCGGTCAGCCGCACACCCAGCGCGTGCAGGATGCCGGGCGCGAGGGTGCCGAGCGGTACGGACGTACGCCGCCAGCCGTCGCCCGGTACGACGGTCCCGGCGGGCAGGTAGGCGAAGGGGGCCGGCTCCCCGGGGGCCGACGGCTCGCGCAGCGCGACGGCCACCTCCACGGTGACGGGCCCGGAGTCCGCGTCGGCCCGGTACACCAGATCGACCGTGGTGGCGCCGCCGACCGGCAGCCGGGCGCCGTACAGCTCCACCGTCGCCGGCGCGACGAGGTCACCGCGCACCCGCAGGCTGCTGCCGCCACGCCAGGCGTCCTGGAAGTCCAGCGTCACATCGGGGCGTTCGCCTTCGGTGCGGACCACCCAGCGCCGGGCGGGCAGCCGGTCCTGGAGCCCGAGGTGGTGCCACGGCGCGTCGGACACCGCGGCGCCGCCTTCGTACCAGCGCAGCCCGTGACCGGTGTTGAACGATGTCCCGAACGGCAGCGCGTCGAGCGTGGAACGGTCCGCCACGGCGGTGGCCGGCGCCCGCCAGCCGCTTTCGGTGCCGCCGGGGCGGGTCGGATCGAGGCCCTCACCGGACCAGAAGCGGTCGTCCGCCGCGTGGAACTGCTCGGGCGTGCGCCCATCGGGCAGGTGGTTCAGCGTCCAGTCCGGCCGGTAGAAGCCGTACGAGACCACGTGGTCGCGCCCGTCCGGGATGATCGCGTCCCAGTCGGTTGCGGTGTCCCAGCCCGCGGACTCGACGTCGACGCCGGCCCACAACGCGTACCGGCTGCGGCCCAGTTGCTCCGCCAGCCGCCCGGATGCGGCGAGCCGCTGCGCACTCCAGCGGAAGTCCACGAACATCGAGTCGGCGACCGGCCCGTGCGCGTCCTGGAAGAACGCCTGGTTACGGGAGTTGAGGGCGCCCTGCCAGCCCACCCGGCCGTCGGTGTCCATCGCGTCGTACCAGGTGATGCGCAGCCCGCGGCCGGTGCCCGCCGTGCGCAGCGCCCGCAGGAACGCCTGCATGTCCGCGGCCAGCGCGGCGTCCCCGCCACCGGTCTCGGCGTTGATGAACCACCCGTCGAAGCCGTACGCGCGGGCCACCTCCACCAGCTTCGCGGCCAGCGGGAAGCGGCCCGCCGCGGGTTGCCCGCGGTGTGGTCGAACGCCGCCAGGGCACTGATCCTGGCCTGGCCCTCGCGGGCCGTGGTGTTCGCGGGTACCGGCGTGAACCGCCGGGCGAGCGGCACCGTCGCAGTGTTGAACGCCAGGTCGCGGTCGGCCTGCGGGGTCCACGCCAGCAGGCTGCGCCAGGTCACGCCGTCGCCCGGAGTGCCGGACGGCAGCGAGTCGGGGAACCAGTACGACGCGTACGGCTGGAGGGGCGCGGCCTCACCGGCCGCCGCCCGGGGCCGTGCGGCGGCCGGGGCCGTGCCCAGCGGCGGGCCGAACAGCGCGGCGGCGGCACCGGCACCGGCCAGCACCACACGGCGGCGGGACAACGGGAACGGTTCCTGGGGCATGGGCTCCTCCGAAAGCGCGGACGGTGAACGGGTGGGACGGCCGTGGCCCTGGTACCGCCCGGATCCCGGCGGCCGGGACCGCCGGGACCGGGTCACGCCAGTACCTCCTGCGGCGTACGGACCTCGGTGATGCCACGTGCCGCCAAATGCTCTACGTCATCGGCGCGTTCGGCCAGTACGAGAGCGGGCCGCAGCCCTTGACCGGCCAGCCGCGCCCAGGCTTCGAAGACGTCGCCGCCGGGCGCGCACACCGAGCGGCGGGGGGCCGCGTCCGCGTCGCCCGCGTCCACGGCGAGGGCGGTGGTGCGCGCCGCGGGCCGGTGCACCCGCCCGCCCCACTCGCCGGCCAGCGCGGCGAGCGCCTTGGCCGCCGGCTTGACCGTCCCGTCGTTTCCGAGCAGGCCGAGGTCGTACTCAAGAGCGGGAAAGTCCGCCAGCGACCGGGACACGTCGTGCGAGCACCACCACGTCACGCCCCACACGTCCGGGCAGTCCAGGGCGTTGCGGACGGTGGCATCCGTGAACCGTGCCGCCTGATCCTCGGGGATGTGCGGGGCGGGGGCGCCGACTTCCTGGAGCCACACCGGGCGGTGCGGATCGCTCGCCCACGCCTTCGACAGCTCGATCAGATAGGCCGCGTGCTGCTCCGTCGCGGTGCCCGTCGGACCGTGCCGCTGCGCGGTGCCGTTGAACACCCAGGAGTGCACGGCCGTCACGGCACCGCGCCGGGCGGCGTGCGCCGGGGTGAAGGGGTGTTCGTCGCGGTACCAGGCGGCGTCGTAGGCGGCGTGCAGATGCATCCGGCCGGGGGCGCCCCGCTCGCAGGCCGCCAGCATCCGGTCGAGCCACGCCCCTGCCTGCGCCTCGGTGATCAGGTCAGGGTCGGGATGCGGGCCGTCCGAGAACTGGTTGATCTCGTTGCCCAGCGTCATGCCGAGGAAGTTGGGCCGGCCGGCGAGCGCCGCGGCCAGCGTGCGCAGGTATTCCTCCTGGCCCGACAGGACGTCCGGGTCGGTGAAGAGGTTGCGGCGGTGCCAGGTCTGCGTCCAGGCGGGCAGGAAGTCGAAGCTCGACAGGTGGCCCTGGAGACCGTCGACGTTGACGTCGAGGCCGCGTTCGGCCGCGGCGTCCGCCAGCCGTACCAACTGCTCGACGGCGGCCGGCCGGATCAGGGTGCGGTTGGGCTGGAACACCGGCCAGAGCGGGAAGACCCGGACGTGGTCGAGGCCGAGGGCGGCGACGGCGTCGAGGTCGGCGCGTACCGCGTCCAGGTCGAAGTCCAGCCAGTGGTGGAACCACCCTTGGGCGGGTGTGTAGTTGACGCCGAAGCGGAGCGGGCGGTGGGCGGGGTCCTGCTCGGGCATAGCGGTCCCTGTGGGTGAGAGGCGGCGGACGGCACGGGCGGGGGAGCGGCCGGTGGTTCTGCGGGCTTCAGCCCTTGACCGCACCCTCGCCGACACCGCGGAAGAAGAAACGCTGGAGACAGGCGAACAACACGATCAGGGGGAGCACGGCGATGACGGTGCCGGCCGCGACCAGGCGCTGATTGTTCGCGAAGGTGCCGTGCAGGAAGTTCAGGCCGATCGTCAGGGTGAACTTCGACTGGTCGCTGAGCACGATCAGCGGCCACAGGAAGTCGTCCCACGCCCCCATGAAGGCGAAGATCGCCACCACCGCCAGGGTGCCCTTGACCGAAGGCAGCGCGATCCGCAGGAACCGCTGCCAGGCGTTGGCACCGTCGACGAACGCCGCCTCCTCCACCTCGTAGGGCAGCGCGGCGAAGGCGTTCCGCATCAGCAGCACGTTCATGGCGCCGATGCAGGCGGGCAGCAGCACCCCGATGAGGGTGTTGTTGAGCTGGAGTTCCCGCATCGTCACGAACTGGGCGATCATGATGCTCTCCACCGGCACCAGCATCGCCATGAGGAAGACGACGAGTGCGGCCTTCCGGCCGCGGAACTTCATCCGGGCCAGCGCGTAGCCCGCCAGCGCCGCGCCCAGACAGTTCGTCAGGACGTTGGCGACCGCGACCTTCAGGGAGTTCAGCGCGAAGTCCCAGACCGGGATGATCTTTGCGACACCGGCGTAGTTGTCCAGCGTCGCCGCGTGCGGTACCAGGCTCGGCGGATAGCGGTAGATGTCCTCGCCCGCCCCCTTGAGCGAGGTGGACAGCTGCCACAGGAACGGCCCCACGGTCAGCGCCAGCACGGCGAGCAGCAGCAGGTACCGCAGTACCCATTGCCACACCGGTGTCCGCCGGCCGCTCCTGCCGCGCCGTGCCCGGCCGTCGTCGTCCGGCGCGGCCCGCCGCTGCTGTCCTGCCGTGACACTCATGCGTCCTCCTTGCGGTTGGCGCGCAGCACCAGCAGCATCAGCCCCAGCGTGATCACGAACACCACGACGGACAGCGCCGACGCATAGCCGACCCGGCCGTTGAGACCCGTGCCGACCTGCTGGACCAGCATCACCAGCGTGGTGTCCTCGCCACCGGGGCCGCCGGTCGGACCGGCCATCAGATAGACCTCGGAGAACACCTTGAAGGCGCCGACCGAGGCGAGCGCGGCCACCAGCACCATCGTGGAGCGCACCGCGGGGACGGTGACCGTCCAGAAGCGGCGCACCGCCCCCGCGCCGTCGACGGCGCACGCCTCGTGCAGTTCGCGCGGGACGTTGGCCAGCGCCGCCAGATAAACGATCATGTAATAGCCGAGGCCCTTCCAGACCGTGACCGCCATCGCGCTGAGCAGCAGCAGCCACGGATCGCTGAGGAAGCCGACCTTGCCGAAGCCGACCGCCTCCAGCACGGCGTTGATCAGCCCGCGGTCGTCCAGCAGCCACACCCAGATCAGCCCTACCACCACGACGGACGCCACCACCGGCGTGTAGAACGCGGCACGGAAGAACGTGATCCCGGGGAAGCGCCCCTGGACGAGCAGGGCCAGCAGCAGCGGCAGGATCACCAGCAGCGGCACGACCCCCAGGACGTACAGCAGGCTGTTGCGCAGGCCGGTCCAGAACATCGCGTCATGGATCAGCTCCTGGTAATTGGCGCCGCCCACGTACTGCCCCGCGACGAGCGTGCGGGAGTCGGTGAAGGAATTCACCACCGTGCTCAGGAACGGATACAGGCTGAACCCGGCGACGATCAGCAGCCCGGGGGCGAGGAACAGCCAGGGGCTGGTGGGCAGATGCCTGCGGACGGCCCCCGGCACCTTCGGCGCTCGGGCCGTGCCGGTCGTCACCGTGCGCCCGCACCGGTCGTGAGCAGCCGGTTGCACTCGTCGACCGCACCGTCGAGCGCGGCCTTGGGCGACTCCTTGCCCTGCACCGCCTTCGCGACGGCGTTGCGCAGCACGGTCTTCATCTGGTCGCTGATCAGCACCGGCGTGTAATTCACCGCGCTGCCAAGGGACGTGGCGGACGCGATGCGTACCCGGGTCGCGTCGGTGCCGTCCTCCTTGGTGAAGTACGGATCGCCGAGCGAACCCTCGGTGCTCGGGAAGATCGCCACCCGCTTCGCGAAGTCCATCTGGTTCTTGCGGTCCGTGACGAAGTGGGCGAACGCCACCGCGGCCGGTTTGACCTTGCTCTGCGCGTTCACCATCAGGCCCTGGACGTACATATTGGCCTTGCCGGTGTTGTTGACCGTGTCCGTGATCCCGATGTTCTTGTAGAGGCTCGGCGCCTCCCTCTTGAAGTTCCCCAGATCCAGCGCACTGCCCGGGTTCATCGCCACGGACTGCTGCTGGAACTTGCGCCCCGCGGACTCGGCGACGGCGGTCAGGGCCTGCGAATCCAGCGCGCCCGCCTTGTACAACTCCCGGTAATGCCCGAGCAGTTCGACACCCTTCGGCTCATTGAAGGTGAAGGCGGTGCCCTGCGCGTTCATGAGCCGTACGCCGTAGCGCCCGAAGTCCTCGATCGACGGGGTGCTCGCCAGCATCGCGATCTTCCCGTCGCTCTTCTTCGCCATCGTCAGGGCGTCCGCGAAGAGCTTTCCGTACGTCGTCGGCGGCTTCTCGGGATCGAGCCCCGCCTTCTTGAAGAGCGCCTTGTTGTAGAACATCGGGCCGGTGTTCAAATACCAGGGGAATGCATAGACACCCGCCATGCCCGGCATCTCGTAGCTCTTCCAGGCACCCGCCAGATACTCGTCCTTGTACTTTCCCGCCGCCTTGTGCAGATCGAGCGCGATACCAGCCTTGGCCAGCGGATAGGCGAGGTCCGGTGACACATTGACCACATCGGGGAGCGTGCCGCCCGCCGCGTCCGCGCTGAGCTTGTCCGGATAGCCTTCGGCCGGCTGATCCACCCAACTGACCTCGGCGTCCGGATACTTCTTCTCGAAGTCCGCGATGAGCCCTTCGAAGTAGTCCTTGAAATTGGCCTTGAGATTCCAGGTCTGGAAGGTCACCCGACCCTCGACCTTTCCCGTCGCGCTGTCCGAAGCGCCGGAATCTCCCGAGGCCCCGCACGCGGTCAGGGCGAGCGCCGATGTGACCAGTGCCGCGGCGGACGCGGCTGCTCGGCGGGATATACGCATGGCTGGCTGGCTCCTCTTCTCGGACCAGAAACAGGGCGAATCATTGCGGCAGCCGGATGCGACAGGGCGTGCTTCCGGAGCGGACTTTTTTGGCATCCACGCGCTGCCGCTGGATGCCGCTTCCTGCCCCGGACACACGGAAATCAACAACTGTGCCGTGCCCCTTCAACGCACCGGCCGACCGTTAACGCGAGCCTCGGTGCGATGATGCGGCAGACGGTACTAATGCGATTTAGTGAGTGTCAATACCCGCACCGGAATCGGCCCAGCGGAGGGTCGCGGGAAGTCGTATTCACCCGCCCTGACCTGCGGAAACAACCGTCGAACGCCGACATGTGGAGCGCGGGGGAAAGCCCTGGAGCCGCCGATTGACACACCTCGCCCCAGTGATCAGACTGACGGCACTAATGCGGTTTAGGAAGCAGCACGCGAGAGGCACCCGCACCGCCTGGCACGCCGCTGCGGCCACCGCGACGAGGCGAGCGAGACCACCGCACGAGGAGAGCCCGTCATGACAGCGCCAGGCGAGGCCGCCCGCCGCAAACCCGCCAGGCGGCCGACGATCAAGGACATCGCGCGCCGCGCCGGGGTCTCGGAGAGCGCCGTCTCGTTCGCGCTCAACGACCGCCCCGGCGTCTCCCGGGACACCCGCGCCCGGATCCGCCGCGTGGCCGAAGAGCTGGGCTGGCAGGCCAACAGCGCGGCCCGCGCGCTCTCCGGCGAACGCGCGGGCAGCGCGGGCCTGGTACTCGCCCGCCCGGCCAGCACACTCGGGGTCGAATCCTTCTTCCTCCAACTGGTCTCCGGCATCCAGGAAGTCCTCTCGGCACGCCGGACCGCGCTGCTCTTCCAGGTGGTCGAGGACCTGGAAACGGAATGCGCCCTCTACCGCCGCTGGTGGGCCGAACGCCGGGTGGACGGCGTCCTCGTCGTCGACCCCCGCACCGAGGACCCGCGCCCCGGCCTGCTCGCCTCACTCGGCCTGCCGGCCGTCGTCGTCGGCGGCCTCCCCGACCAGGCACCCCCCGGCGCGGCCACCGCCGCCGAACCCCCGCAGGTCTCCACGGTCTGGGCCGACGACTCCAAGGCCATGGCCAGGGTCATCGACCACCTCCACGGCCTCGGCCACCGCCGGATCGTGCACGTCGCCGGCCTGCCGGGACTGGCCCACACCGCGCGCCGTATCCACTCCCTGCGCACCGAAGCGGACCGCCGCGGCCTCGGCCCGCACCAGGTCCGCTCGGTGACCACCGACTACTCCGACGCGGAGGGCGCCGAAGCCACCCGCCGCATCCTGGAGACCGCCGAGCCACCCACGGCGATCATCTACGACAACGACGTGATGGCCGTGGCCGGCGCCTCGGTGGCGGCGGGCCGCGGCATCTCCGTCCCGGGCGGCCTGTCGATCGTGGCCTGGGACGACTCGGCCCTGTGCCGCGTCACCCACCCTCAGCTCACCGCCCTGGTCCGCGACACCCCAGGCTTCGGCCGGCTCGCCGCCCAGGAACTCCTCGCCGTCATCGACGGCGGCCCGCCACGCACCGTGCACGGCGAACTCCCGCACCTGGAAGCCCGCGAGAGCACCGGCACACCGGACGCGCCGTAGCCCTGGGTCCGCCGCCCACAGCACGCTCCGCCCCTGGCCAGACGGAGCTGTCGATGACACCACGGAGGCGTATCGTCCCCATATGCCCTTTATCGACGGCCGCCCAGCGCACGGCCGCCATGCCCCACGGAGGAGACCGCCCGCATGGCCCAGACCGAGCCGTCACCCGCGGCCCGCCCCCTCGCCCTGGTCACCGGCGCGACCGGCTACATCGGCGGCCGGCTCGCCCCCGAACTCCTGGCCGCCGGATACGCCGTACGCACGCTCGCCAGAAGCCCGGAGAAGCTGCGCGACCACCCCTGGGCCGGCCGGACCGAGGCGTGCCGCGGGGACGTCACCGACGCCGCATCGGTCCGCGCCGCCCTGGACGGCGTCGACACCGCCTACTACCTGGTGCACGCCATCGGCACCGGCCGCGACTTCGAGGAGACCGACCGCAGGGCCGCCCGGATCTTCGCCGAACAGGCCCGCGCCGCCGGTGTCCGCCGCCTCGTCTACCTCGGCGGCCTGACCCCCGACGGCGTACCGCAGCAGGAACTCTCGCCCCACCTCCGCTCCCGCGCCGAGGTCGCCGACATCCTCCTGGCATCCGGCGTCCCCACCGCCGTGCTGCGCGCCGCCGTCATCATCGGCTCCGGCTCCGCCTCGTTCGAGATGCTGCGCTACCTCGCCGAACGCCTCCCCGTGATGGTGACGCCCAGCTGGGTACGCACCCGCATCCAGCCCATCGCCATCCGCGACGTGCTGCGCTACCTGGTGGGCTGCGCCGGCCTGCCGGACGACGTCTCGCGGGCCTTCGACATCGGTGGCCCCGACGTGCTCACCTACCGCGACATGATGCAGCGCTACGCCCGCGTCGCCGGCCTCCCGGAGCGGCTCATCCTCCCCGTGCCGATGCTCACACCGGGCCTGTCCAGCCGCTGGGTCGGGCTGGTCACACCGGTGCCCGGCGCCCTGGCCAGGCCGCTCGCCGAGTCGCTGCGGCACGAAGTCGTCTGCCAGGAGCACGACATCGCCCGCTACGTACCCGACCAGCCGGGCCGCCCCATCCCCTTCGACGACGCACTGGACCTGGCACTGCGGCGGATCCGCGAGGCCGAGGTCGCCACCCGCTGGTCCAGCGCCGCGGTGCCGGGCGCACCGAGCGACCCGCTGCCCACCGACCCCGACTGGGCGGGCGGCTCCCTCTACACCGACCGCCGCGCACGGCGGGTGGACGCCGCCCCCGAGGCGCTGTGGCGGGTGGTGGAAGGCATCGGCGGCGAACACGGCTGGTACTCGTCGGGCCTGGCCTGGGCGGCGCGCGGCTGGCTCGACCGGATCGTCGGCGGGGTGGGGCTGCGGCGCGGCAGACGTGACGCGGGCCGGCTGCGGGTCGGCGACGCCCTGGACTTCTGGCGCGTCGAGGAGATCGTGCCCGGCCGGCTGCTCCGGCTCCGCGCCGAAATGCGGCTACCGGGCCTGGCCTGGCTGGAGTTGGCCGTCGGCCACGACACCCACGGCCGTACGGTCTATTGTCAGCGGGCCCTGTTCCACCCGCACGGCCTGGCCGGGCACGCCTACTGGCGGGCGGTTTCCCCGTTCCACGCAGCGGTGTTCGGCGGCATGGCCCGCAACATCGCCAGGACCGCGGAGATGGCGCCGGAACCGCCCGCCCCTTGAGACGACCGGCCACGTCGCAGCTCGCCATACACACGTCGCCATGCAAAAACGGCGGATCCCGGGCACCCGGCCCGGAATCCGCCGTGCGCGCTGCTCAGTGGTGGGTCACCGTACCGGCCGCCAGCCGACCGCAGTTCGAGCCGTTGACGCTGACACTGACGTTTTCGATCGTGCCGCCCCAATCCACACAACGGCCCTTCGCGAGCAAATACACCGGGCCCGCATAACTGGTGTAAAGCCCGCTGTCGAAGACCGTGTCGGAACTCCCGTCGGTCGGCCCGAGATAGGTATAGATGGATACCGGCTTTCCTGTGGTGTTCCGCACCGTCACGACACAGTTCTTACCCGTCTTTCCGCTGTAGGTGAGAAACACCGTTCCCTTTCCGGAGATCTCCGCGGAATTCACTACGCTGTAGCCGCTTCCACAGGCTCCGTTGTAAGCCGCCGACGCGGCACGTGCGGGTGTGGCCGACGCACTGGTGGCGCCGGCCATCGTGGCCAGACCCGCCACTGCCAGCACGGCCGAACCTGCGATGGCACGAGAACGCTTCATGGGAATACCCCCGTCAGAGGTGGTGTCCTTCGCGTGGTCATTGCACAGTGTTGGACGACGCTCGTACGGAGAAGGTTGTACCGGCCGTGGGTGAACTTCCCGCACCCCGTTCGAACAAGCCACTCGCCCGGCGTCAAACCGCCCCGGAAAAAGTCCTGTTGCCGCACTTCACCGCCAATTCCCCGCTCCTCGAACGGGGTTGTCGAAATTTTTTCGCAGACGGTCACGGGGCACGGCAACGGCCGGTCCCCGGCGCCTGGTGCGGCGCCGGGGACCGGCCGTCGGCAGCTGCTCCCGCGGGCGGGTCAGCCGTTGGCGAGTGCCTTGAGGCGGGTGAGCGATCCGTTGAAGCGGTTGTGGTCGCCGACCGTCGGCCCGGTGGAGGTGTACTGCCAGATCGTCTGGTACGGCCACCCTGCCGGGAGCGTCCCGACGGACGAGCCGTAGCGCGGCACCCACAGCGGATTCGTCTTGCCGAACTTGCTGGAGTTCCCGGTGCACTTCGTCCACCAGTTGGTGGAGGTGTAGATGACCGCGTCCCGCCCGGTCTTCGCCCGGTACGTGGTCACGAAGTCGGCGATCCACTGGATCATCGCCGAAGTGCTCTTGCCGTAGCAGGTCTCCCCGTAGGGGTTGTACTCCATGTCGAGCGCCCCGGGCAGCGTCTTGCCGTCCTTCGACCACGCGCCGCCGTGCCCGGCGAAGTACGTCGCCTGCGACGCACCGCTGGAGTGGTCGGGCAGCGCGAAGTGGTACGCGCCGTGGATGATGTCGGCGTCGTACGAGCCCCGGTACTGCTGGGTGAAGTACGGATTCTTGTAGGTGGTCCCCTCGGTGGCCTTGACGTACGCGAAGCGCACGCCACTGGTGCGCAGTGCGGACCAGCCGACGTTGCCGTTGTGGCTGGAGACGTCGACACCTTCGACCGACGACGCCGAGGGGGACGCCTGCGTATCGGAGCCACCGGCGCGGTCGACGCCCTCGTGGGCGGCGATCGTGGAGCCCATCCAGTCCTGCTCGGGGTGGGCGGGTTCCTTACCGCCCCCGGCCGCCGCGGCGGTGCCGGGCAGGGCGAGTGGCAGGACGAGCGCGGAGAGGGAGAGGAGCGTTCCGGCCGCGGCGGGGAAGGTGCGACGGGCCGGACCGGATCTGCGCAGGGGCATCGGGTACCTCCGAAGGCCATCGGTTGGCGGTGCGGCAGATTTTGAGCAGATTCCTGCCGATAAGGAGACATATACGCTGCACCGCTCGCTCCTATGACCCGACAGACCTTCAGGCCCCCGTCCGGCCGGACGGTGTCACCCGTCCGGCGCCACAACGGCCCGGTGGCGCGCTCCTCGCGGCGCACCTGGGAACGCGAAAGCGGGCCCCGTGGTGCCGGGGCCCGCTTGCCTGCGCAGCGGCGCACGCGCCAGTCGCCGCATCCGTCAGTTCGGTGGTGAGGGCGTCATCTCGTGGTGCGCCGCCTCACCGGTGCCTCGCATCCGTACCGCATCGCCGCGGTGCCGGAGTGCCGCGTCAGCTCAGTAGGCGGAGTTGACGTTGTCGATGGAGCCGTAGCGGTGTGCTGCGTAGTTGGCTGCGGCGGTGATGTTGGCGATGGGGTCGGTGAGCTTATGGGGGGTGCCCTTGACGTGGTAGGTGTCGAAGGTGGGCTGGATGACCTGGAGGAGTCCCTTGGAGGGGATGCCGTTGATGGCGTTGATGTCCCAGTTGTTGACGGCGTTGGGGTTGCCGGAGGACTCGCGCATGATGTTGCGGTGGAGGCCGTTGTAGGAGCCGGGTATGCCCTTGCTCTCCATGATGTCGAGGGACTGGCGGATCCAGCCGTCGAGGTTGTTCTTGTACTGCTTCGGCGCGGCCTTCGGGGCAGCCTTCGGCGCGGCGAGCGCCTTGCGCTCCAGGGAGCGGTTGGCGGCCTGCTGGGCGGTGTGGCCCTGCTCGGCGATGGCGGTCACCTTGAGCCGGTCGGCCACCGAAGCGGTGGTCTCGCCCGCGGCCTTCGCGCTCTTCGCGGCCGTGTCCTTGCCGGTCTGGGCCTTGGCGGGCAGGCCGTTGGCGCTGACGGGCTTCACCGCGGCGGGGGCGTGTGCGCTGCTGGTGGCCTGGGCGTCGCCGGGGGATGCGGTGACGGTGAGGGCGGTGGTGGCGCCGGCGGTGGCGAGGACGGCGACGGCGATCTTGTGGGTGCGGGTGATGCGGGCGTTGCGGAGCAGGGTGAAGCTGGGCATGCGGGGTGACCTCTTCCGGGTGGTGTGCGGGGGAGCGGCCTTCGGCGGCGCGTGTGACCGAGGTCTGGCCGCGCTCGCTCGCCACGGGGAGGAGCCTTTTCGGCACGTTCTCGGTGCTACCCGAGTAATGGTTAACGCGGCCCCGGAGCGGTGGCAATGATGGGTTGTACTACCCCTCATCGTCAGATCCACCGAAATGCCCGATGTTGTGACCGTTTTCCCCAGTGGGGGAGCGGGGTGGCATCGACTAGGCGTGCTCGTACGTGACGCACGTCCTGTGCCGGGCATCACCCCGGACCCCTGGTCCGCGGCCCCTTGGAGTTGCGTGGCTCACAGGAGGCGGAGGGGTGCGCGGGAGGAGTCCGGGGGTGACCGGGAGTGCTGCCCCGGGGGTGCGGCCGTGTGCGGCGTCCGTTGTGGCGGAGCCGGTGGGCCGTTCGTAGCGGTGCGCGGGCTGTCGGGTGGCCGCGCCGGCGGGGGTTCCCCGAGGGTGAGAGCCCCACTGGGAGTCACTCACCGTAAGGAACCGCATATGTACCGTCGCCTCGCCGTCGTCGTCGCGGGTGTGCTGGCCGCCGGAGTACTCGCCTCCGGTACGGCGTCCGCCGACGACCACGAGCTCACGCCCAAGGAGAAGGCCGGCCTGGAGTTCGCGGGGGGCGTCGTCGGCGCCCTTCTCGGAGGGCCGTTGCCGGGAGGCGCCTTGCGCTGACCTCCGGGCGCCCGGCCCGCCGGCCGGACGCAGACATGACGAGGGCCCTGTCCGCGGGAAGCGGGCAGGGCCCTCGTCGGGTCGACGCTGCCGTACCGGCACGTCCGGCCGGCCTTCGCCAAGTGCCGGCGCCGTACGCGCCGGCCGTCATGTTCCGGCTCAGTAGGCGGAGTTGACGTTGTCGATGGAGCCGTAGCGGTGTGCTGCGTAGTTGGCTGCGGCGGTGATGTTGGCGATGGGGTCGGTGAGCTTATGGGGGGTGCCCTTGACGTGGTAGGTGTCGAAGGTGGGCTGGATGACCTGGAGGAGTCCCTTGGAGGGGATGCCGTTGATGGCGTTGATGTCCCAGTTGTTGACGGCGTTGGGGTTGCCGGAGGACTCGCGCATGATGTTGCGGTGGAGGCCGTTGTAGGAGCCGGGTATGCCCTTGCTCTCCATGATGTCGAGGGACTGGCGGATCCAGCCGTCGAGGTTGTTCTTGTACTGCTTCGGCGCCGCGGCCTTGCGCTCGGCGGCCTGCTGGGCGCTGTGCTGCTTGCCGACAGCGGTCACCTTGAGCGTGTCGGCGACGGACGACACTGCGGACGTCGAGTCCGCGCTCTTGCCGGTCTGGGCCTTGGCGGGCAGGCCGTTGGCGCTGACGGGCTTCACCGCGGCGGGGGCGTGTGCGCTGCTGGTGGCCTGGGCGTCGCCGGGGGATGCGGTGACGGTGAGGGCGGTGGTGGCGCCGGCGGTGGCGAGGACGGCGACGGCGATCTTGTGGGTGCGGGTGATGCGGGCGTTGCGGAGCAGGGTGAAGCTGGGCATGCGGGGTGACCTCTTCCGGGTGGTGTGCGGGGGAGCGGCCTTCGGCGGCGCGTGTGACCGAGGTCTGGCCGCGCTCGCTCGCCACGGGGAGGAGCCTTTTCGGCACGTTCTCGGTGCTACCCGAGTAATGGTTAACGCGGCCCCGGAGCGGTGGCAATGATGGGGTGTACTACCCCTCATCGTGAGATCCGCCGAAATGCCCGATGTTGTGACTGTTTTTCAGCACGGTTGAGCGGACACGCCTCGACTACGACGGCTCGTACGTGACGTGCACCCTGTGCCCGGCATCACCCAACGGCGCCCGGAACATCGGAGTCGCGGGCCAACGGGACGGCGTCGAAGTTGCCTGGGTCACACGGAAGATGGCGCGCGGGGACGCACCGCGGCCCTGGTCAGGCCACGGCCGGCCCCACCAGGCGCAGAACTGCGTCCAGGCCGCGCCGGCAACCAGGCGTCGCGCCGCTCGGCAGTACATAGGACCGCAGACCCGCGCCCGCGCCGCCGCCGTCCTTGGCCGGATGATCACCGACCATCAAGGTCTGTCCGGGCTCGACGTCCAGCAGTCGGCAGGCGTGGCGGAACAGGAGCGGATCCGGCTTCTCCGTGCGGTGCTCGTAGGAGTGGACCCAGGCGCCGATGTACCCGTCGAGCCGGTGCCGCGCGAAGGTGGGCCGCAGGTCCCACCCCACATCGCTCACCACTCCGACCGCGATGCCGCGGTCCGCCAGCCCGGCGAGTGCTTCCCCGGCGTCGGCGTACGGCAGCCAGTGCGCGGGCGTCCGCAGCTGTTCGTACAGCGCCCCGGCATACGGCGCGAGGGCGGGCACGGACCCGTACCAGGTGGTGAAGGCGCGCCGGTGGGCAGCCGCCGACACGTCCCGGCCGTGCTGGGCCGCTGCCACCTCCGGATCCGAAAGCCCCGCCTCCAGCCCGGTGAGCAGGGCGTCCATGGCGTGGTCGCCGACGGGGTGGGGCAGGGCGGCGCGGATGCGGTCGGCGTAGGACGCGATCTGGAAGAGCGTGCCGGAGAAGTCGAAGAGCACCGCGCGCACCGGGGCGGGCCGCGGCGCGGCGACCGCGGGCCTGATCGGCCCTTCCGGTCCGCAGACGGGGCTGTACGGCATGCGGTCTTCCGGTCCGGACGTCATGCGGACTTCCTACCGGATACGGGCCGGGCGCGGGCCCGCCCGGCCGAATCCGTCCGGCTTCCGGGGACCGGGAATGGCGCGGGACGCCGACCGGCCGGCCCGCTGTGCACGCGGCGGCAGCGCCCGATTCACGCACGGGTAAGGACTGTCACGGGGACGACGCGTACGCCCCCCTCACGCGTACGCGGTCCCATCGGCCGGTTCTTCCTCGCGGGTGGCCGGGGCCAGGCCGGGGGCCGAGGACAGGGGGCCGTCCGTGAAGAAACGGGCCGTCAAGTCCGCGACGGCCTGCGGGCGTTCGAGGACGACCCAGTGGTCGGTGTCGGGGATGGTGAGGAACCGGCCTTCGGAGAGGGTGCAGGCGAAGCGGCGCTGACGGGCCGGGGAGGTGACCGTGTCGTGCGCGCCGCTGAAGACCAGGGTGGGCACCCCGGCCAGACCGCCGGAGAAGTCCGGGCGGTTGGCCGGCGCGCGGAGCAACGAGTCGACGGCGTGCGGTGCGTGCCGGGCCGCGTGCAGCACGGCCCGCTGCACATAGCGGTGGGCGAGCCGTCTGCGGGTGATGAACCGCTGCTCGTCCGGGCACAGCAGACCGTCGGCGATCAGCGAAGCGAAACGGTCGACCGCACCGCGTGACAGTTCTTCGCGCGCCCGCTGCCAGCGCTCGGTCTGCGCCGCACCGATGTGGACCGGCGTGCCGCCGAGCGCCAGCCGCGCGATCCGCCGGGGGAAGCGCCTGGCGCAGCCGAAGGCGATCCCCGCGCCGTAGGAGAAGCCGAACAGGTTGATCCGCGGGACGTCGAGGTCGTTGATGATCCGCTCGACCGCCGCGCACAGCAGGTCCACGCCAGGACCGGGCGGGAGTGCGGCGGCGCTGCCCATGCCCGGCAGATCGGCGGTGATCACACTTGCCACCGGGCGCAGCCGCATTTCCATCTGCTGCCAGTCGGACATTCCCTGTAGTGCGCCGCCGAGCACCAGCACGGGTTCGGTGATCCCGTCCGGCTGCCGCAGCACGCGGTACGCGTAGGGCACCCCGTTCACCGACAGGGAGCGGATCGTTTCCTCGGACATGGCTTTCCTTCTGGGGAGGTCCGTGGTGTGAGCCGACGGCGGCCGGGCGGGGATGCGGTCAGCCGCGGGTCAGGACCAGCGCGGCGTTGTGCCCGCCGAAGCCGAGCGACGTCTTGACCGCGCAGTCGAACCGGGCGGAGCGGGCTTCCCTGCGCACGATCTCCATCGGGATCCGCGGATCCGGTGTGTCGAGATTGACGGTCGGCGGCACCAACTGCGCTTCCAGCGCGAGCACCGTCAGCGCCGTCTCGATGCCGCCGGCGGCGCCCAGCGTGTGCCCGGTCATCGCCTTGGTGGAGGTGACCAGCGGGTGCGCGCCGATCACCCGGCGCAGCATCGTCGCCTCGATCCGGTCGTTGACGACCGTCGAGGTGCCGTGCGCGTTGACGTGCCCGACGTCGGCCGCCGTCACCTCCGCGTCCGCCATCGCGGTGCGCAGCGCGCGCTCGATGCCCCGGCCTTCGGGGTCAGGCGCCACCGCGGCGTACGCGTCGCTGGACGCGCCGTATCCGGCGAGGTTGGCGCGGATCGTGGCGCCGCGTGCCCTGGCGTGCTCGGGGCGTTCCAGGACCAGGAGGCCGGCGCCTTCGCCGACGACGAAGCCGTCCCGGTCGGTGTCGAAGGGGCGGCAGGCGGCTGCCGGGTCGTCCCGTCGGGTGGAGACCGCCTTCATCTGGCAGGCGCTGGCGATCAGCAGCCGCGAGCACACCGACTCGGCGCCGCCGGCGATGGCGATGTCGCAGGCCCCGGAGCGCAGCAGTTGGTGCGCGGTGCCCAGGGCGACGGTCCCCGATGAGCACGCGGTCGCCACACCGAGGCTGGGGCCCTGCGCGCCCAGGTCCATGGAGACGTTGCTGGCCGCGCTGTTGATGACGGTCAGCGGGGCGAGTTTGGGGGAGACCCGGCGGGCGCCGCGTTCGAGCAGGGCGGTGTGCTGCTCGTCGTAGAAGGGCAGTCCGCCGTGGGCCGAGCCGATGACGACGGCGACCCGGGTGCTGTCCCAGGTGGTGGCGTCGAGGCCGGCGTCGGACATCGCCTCGCGGGCCGCGATCACCGCGAGCTGCGCGAAGCGGTCCAGCAGGCGGATGGCCGCGACGCCCAGCACCGCGGTGGTGTCCAGGTCGTCGGCGCCGTACATGAAGTCGCAGGGCAGATCGGTCAGTTCGGGTCTGTGCCGGACTCCGGAAGGGGAAGGATCCTCGGTGACGGCGTGCCAGGTGGCCTTGGTGCCGACACCCGCGGCCGTCACCAGTCCGATGCCTGTCACCGCCGCGGAGAACGGCTTACGGGCGGCCGTCACGCGGCGACTTCGCCGTCGACGGGCGCCGTCGGCCGGGGGTGGCGCAGCGGGGGCTCGGTGGTGACGCCGGCCGGATCGGTCCCGGATCGTTGGGTCAGCAAGGTGCTGACGACTTCTGCCGCGTTCACGTGGCACTCCTCCGCTGTTCGTGGGCGATCTGCCAACCGCGGCCCGGCGGGTGCGCGCCGGCGGCTCCGGCTGTGCTGCACAGGGGCGCATACAGGGCGCGCGCCCCCTGTGCGCGTACCGCGGAAGGCACTTGCCAGGTCTAACGGCGCGGGGCGACGGGAGGGTACGGGGCGTGGCTGGATCGGGACGGTCCAGGGCCCGGCGCCGCGGGGCTCACGCCTCGTCGAGTGCGCCGGTCACCCGCCCCAACAGGCCGCGCAGGGTGCGGAGTTCCTCAAGGGTGAGGCCGGTCGCCGCGAGCATCCGGCGGGGTACGGGCAGGGCGCGCTCGCGCAGATCCTCGCCGTCCGGGGTGAGGCGGACGGTCACCGACCGCTCGTCGTCGGTGCTGCGTTCGCGGCGTACCAGGCCGGCCGTCTCCAGGCGCTTGAGAAGCGGGGAGAGGGTGCCGGAGTCGAGGCGGAGGCGCTCGCCGATGGCCTTGACGGGCCGCGGGCCGTCCTCCCAGAGCACGAGCATGACCAGGTACTGGGGGTAGGTCAGCCCGAGGTCCTTGAGCGCGTCCCGGTAGACGCCGCCGAACGCGCGCGAGGCGGCGTGCAGCGAGAAGCAGACCTGGTGGTCGAGCCGGAGCAGTTCGGTGTCGGGTACCGGGGGCGTGGTCATGGCTCCAGATTAGCCCTCCACGGCATTGAGTCGCGGGAGGCTTAATTGCGCACAACTTAGTTGTGTGCAATCTTTATGGGTGTCGGGCGGTCGAAATTCGGCCGCCGCGCTATCGAAGGAGTTCCGTGATGGACGCGCTCTACACCGCTGTCGCCACCGCCAACGGCCGTGAGGGACGGGCGGTCAGCTCCGACGGCCGCATCGATCTGGCTCTGGCCATGCCGCCCGCGCTCGGCGGCGACGGTGCGGGCACCAACCCGGAGCAGCTCTTCGCCGCCGGATACGCCGCGTGCTTCGCCAGCGCGATGGGGAACGTCGGAAGGCAGCTGAAGGTGGACACCAAGGACGTCTCGGTCACCGCCGAGGTCTCCATCGGCAAGGACGACACCGGCTTCGGCCTGGCCGTCGTCATGCGGGTGGAGCTGCCGGACAGCCTCGCGGGCGAGAAGGGCAGGCAGCTCGTCGAGGCCACCCACCAGTACTGCCCCTACTCGAAGGCGACCCGCGGCAACATCGACGTCGAGCTGGTCATCGAGTAGCCCGCCCGTGCCCGGTGTCCGCCGTGCCGCTGCCCGTACGCGCCTTTCCCGTACGGCTGTTGAACCCCACGGCCGCGATCACCACCGCGCACCCGGCGAGCTGGGTGACCGTCGGACGCTCGCCGATGGCCAGGCCCAGCAGCAGCGCCAGCACGGGCTGGAGCAGCAGCAGCGCGGCCCCGGCGTGCGGGGCCAGCCGTGGCAGCGCGGTGGTGATCAGCAGCCAGGCCAGGACCTGCCCGAACACTGCCAGCGCCGCCAGCCAGCCCCAGGCCGGCCAGCCGGGGGCCAGGTCGATGCCCGTCCACAGGCCGCCCAGCACCGCGGCTGCCACGGCCGCCGCCCCGGTGGACACGCACACCGGGGCGACGGTCTGCGCCCGCCCGCCGCCGAGCCGCAGCAGGAACAGGTACCCGGCGTACGCCACCCCGGCGGCGATCCCGTACGCCACACCCGCCACCGGATCGCTGCCCGGCTGCGGCTGCCCGACGGCGCCGCTCGCGAGCGCGACCCCGCCCAGCATCAGCGGAGCCGTGCACAGGAACCGCCGGGACAGCGCCGCCTTCGATACCAGCCTGGCGAGCAGCGGGAAGACCACGACCTGGACGTTGAGCAGCAGCGTGGCGACGGCGGCGCCGACGTGCAGGACGCTCGCCGCCCAGAAGACCAGGTCGACGCCGAGCAGCAGCCCGGCCACGAGATCCGTCAGCAGGTGGGACACCGGCCGGCGCCCGGTCCGCCGCCGCTCCCGCAGCGCGAGCGGCACCAGCACCGGCAGCGCGAGCACGCACCGCAGGAACGCCGCCGTCCCCGCGTTCGTACCGGACAGCTTCATGAACACCGCCGACGCCGAGATGCACGCGGACCCGGCGACGACCCCCGCCACCGGCCTGCTCCAGCGCCCCGCGCGGCGCGGCACCGCGCCATCCGGCGCCCGCCCGGCTCCGGCCCGCAGTGCCGTCGCCGGGGACGCCGTCGCCTCGTTCCGCGCCTCGTCGGATCCCATGCGTCCACTCTGGCCGTCACAACCCAGAAGGAAAAGCGAAGATTCGGCGGCAATACCCAGTAGAATTGCTGATGTGTTCAGCATCGACCGGCTCCGCGCCCTCGCCGCGGTGGCCGCCCACGGCTCCATCGCCCAGGCCGCCAAGACGCTCCAGCTGACCCCGTCGGGCGTCTCCCAGCAGCTCGCCAAACTGGAACGCGAGGCCGGGCATCCGCTGCTCGAACCCCAGGGCCGCAGCGTCCGCCTCACCCACGCGGGACGCGTCCTCGCCGGCCACGCCGACCGGCTGCTCGCCCAACTCGCCGCCGCCGAGCGGGATCTCGCCGACCTCGGCGACGACGTCATCGGCCCGCTGCGGATCGGCGGCGTGGGCAGTGCGGTACGCGCCCTGCTGCCCAGGGCGCTGGCCGCACTGACCGCCGCCCACCCCCGGCTGGCCCCCACGGTGCGCGACGGGGAGGCCGTCGACCTGTTGCCGCTGCTGCTCGCCGGCACCCTCGACCTGCTGCTCGTCGAAAGCTGGGCCAACCGCCCCCTCTTCGTCCCCGAAGGCGTGAGCGTACAGACGCTGACCAGCGAGGACGCCTACGTGGCGGTGTCCGCTGACCACCCGCTCGGCGACCGGGAAACGGTCGGCCTCGCCGAGCTGGCGGGCACCGCGTGGACCGCCTGCCCGCCGGGCACCGAGCCGTACGAAGCGCTCCTTCAGGCGCTGCGCGCCGAAGACGTCGAACCCGAGGTGCGCTACACCGTCGCCGAACATCTCACCCAGCTCGCCCTGGTCGAGCAGGGCATCGCCGCCGCCCTCATCCCCGCCGTGTCCCGCGGCCTCGCCCCACCCGCCGTGCGGTTCCTGCGTACCCGCCCCGCCCTGCGCCGCGACATCAAGGCCGCCTGGCTCACCCGCACCGCGAGCCCGCCGGTCCGCGCCTGCGTCAACATCCTGTCGGCACAGCCCACCCGGATGTCCTGACCCGGACGGCGGCGGCCGGCCGGCCCGGTCCCGGGAGCCGCCGCTCGCCCGAACGGCCTACGGGGCGCGGGGCGTTGCGCGGCAGCCCGTGGGCCGCGGCGGCGGGCGCGGCGCGGCGCGGGCGCCACCCGGTCGGCGAGCGTCGGCGCGACGGCTCCCGCCTGCGCTTCTAGGGTCGGCCGTGTGACCGCACCACCCGCCCCCCACACCGCGCCCCGACCGGGACACCCGGCACACGGGTTGCGCCGTCCCCCCACAGGACCCCGGCCGTGACCGCCCCCGCCGACGGCCCGCCCCACGACTTCGCGCTGCGCATCGACAAGGGCGTGGCCGAGCCCGAGGAACTCGCGGCGATCACGGTGATCCTCTGGGCCCGGCTGGCCCAGGGCATCGCCGGCGCCCAGGACGAGCGGCCCGCGGGGCTCCGCGCCGACCGCGCCCACCGGCACCATCTCCCGCCCTTGGCCTGCTGGGCCGGCTGCTGGACGTGCGGCTGAGTACCACGCGCCCGGCGGACCGGTGCCGGCCGCCGGGCGCGTACGCCATCCGTCCCAGGGAGCGAACAGGGACATCTCGGCAGGTAAGACCGCACGGTGGGCGGTGAAGGCCGGGCCGCTTGGGGGATCCGGGGTGCTGACCGGCAGAATCCGCGTCAGGTCCCGCGCACGCAGGGCCGTCCAGCCGGGAAGCGAAGCAGGAGGCCGAAGCTGTGTCGGAGCGTCAGGTGACAGGTGGGGGCGGGGGCGCCGACGCGCCGGGGGTGCAGATACAGGAGGGCAGGCTCCGCAGGGAACTGGGCTTCTGGGGGCTGACCGCGATCGGCTTCTCCAACATCGTCGGCTCCGGGTGGCTGTTCGCGGCCATGTACGCGGCGCAGACCGCGGGCCCCGCGTCGCTGCTGTCCTGGATCGGGGCGGGGCTGCTGTGCGCCCTGGTCGCCCTCGTCATGATCGAACTCGGCGCCTCGCGTCCCGAGGGCGGCGGCACGGTCCGCTGGCCGCTGTTCGCCAGCGGGCGCCTGGTCGGCACCCTCGTCGGCTGGTCGGTGCTGCTGTCGGTGGGCGGCACCGCCGCCGAGATCAGCGCGATCATGCAGTACGCCGCGCACTACCTGCCGGACATCTACAACGGCCACACCCTCACCGCATCCGGGCTCGCGCTCGCCGCCGGACTCAGCGTGCTGCTGACCGCGCTGAACTGGTTCGCGGTACGGATGTTCGCCCAACTCAACAATCTCGTCTCGGTGTTCAAAATCGTCGTCCCGGTGATCACCGTGATCGCGCTCATCGCCTCCGGCTGGCACTCCGGCCGCCTCACCGACCACGGCGGCTTCGCCCCGTACGGCTACGCGGCCTGCCTGACCGCGCTGGCCGGCGGCGGCATCGTCTACTCCGTCAACGGGTTCCAGGCCCCGCTGGACTTCTCCGGCGAGACCCGCAACCCGCGCCGCACCATCCCCGCCGCCGTCCTCACCGGCATCGGCCTGGCCGTCCTGATGTACCTGGCCCTCCAGGTGGCCTTCCTGTTCACCGTCCCCGACAAGCTGCTCGGCGGCGGCTGGAGCGGCGTCTCCTTCGAATCACCCTTCGGCCAGCTCGCCCTGATCCTCAATCTGCACTGGCTCTCCAGCCTGCTCTACGCCGACGCGGTCATCTCGCCCGGCGGCTCCGCCTACGTCGGCGTGGCGATCGACGCGCGGCACACCTACGCGCTCGCCAAGAACGGCACCATCCCGCGCTTCTTCATGAAGGTGCACGAGCGCTCCGGCATGCCGCGCCGCGCCCTGGTCATCAACCTCGCGGTGATCATCGTCTTCCTGCTCCCGGTCGGCGGCTGGCAGGACATCGTCAGCGTGATGGGCGACATGTACCTGCTGATCTACGCGGCGTCGGCGGTGGCCGTCGCCGTCTTCAGGGCCGAGCCGGGCGGGGGCACCGCGGGATGGGTGCCGGGGCTGCGCTGGATCGCCCCGCTCAGCTTCGTGGTGGCCACCGAGTTCGTCTACTGGTCGGGCTGGCACGACCTGCGGCTCGCGCTGCCCCTCGTGCTCGGCGGGATCCTGATCTTCCTGGCCATGCGGCGCCCCGGCGCGCAGCGCGGCACGGAACCCGGCGGGCGCCGCGGGTCGCTCACCGCCGAACTGCGGACCGGCGCCTGGCTGGTGTGCTACCTCGCCGCCCTGACCCTGCTGTCCTGGCTCGGCACCTTCGAGGGCTCCGCCCGGCTCCCCGCCCCGTACGACTCGCTCACCGTCGCCGTCATCGCCCTGGCCGTCTTCTTCTGGGCGGTCCGCTCCGGAGTCACGTACCGGGCCACGACCCCCGCCCCCGCCGCCTGACCACGGCCCGCACTGCCGCACGGGCGCCGCGTCCCCGCCCGCCGGGCGCCTGCCACCGCCAAGCGGAAGGCGCCCGGCGCGCCTATCCTGAGCGTGGAGTTTCCGGGTGGGGCCGTCCGGCGCCACCCGAAGGAGAGGCCCGGCAGGGGTGTCCCGGCCGGGGCACCCGTTCAGGAGGCCGGAAGGGGCACCCCGCAGCGGCCCACGACCTGATGCACCTCGGAGTCGTCCATGTTCCGGCGTCGTCCTCCGCGGTCGGTGAGCGCCGACGACCTGCTGACCACGCTCGGGCGGCTCACCGCCCAGGCACGGGCGGGAGCGGAGCTGCAGCGGGCCAGGGTGGAGCTCGCCCAGGCCCTCCAGCGGGAGATGCTGCCGGCCGCGCTGCCGCAGCTCCCCGGCCTGCGGGCCGCGGCCGGATACGCCCCCGCCCGGCACGGCCTGGACATCGGCGGCGACTGGTACGACGGCTTCACACTGCCCGACGGGTCGGTCGCCTTCTCGCTCGGCGACGTACAGGGCCACGACGTCGAAGCCGCCGCCTTCATGGGACAGATCCGGATCGGGCTGCGCGCCGTGGCCACCGTCGCCGCCGACCCGGGAGAGGTGCTGAGCCGCGCCAACGACCTGCTGCTGTCCGTGGATTCCGGTCTCTTCGCCACCTGCACGTTCCTCCGCTTCGACCCCGTCACCTGGGAGTTGTCCAGCGCCCGCGCGGGCCACATCCCCGGTGTCTGGGCCACGTCCGACGGCCGCTGCGGTCTCGCCGAGGACGCCGGCGGGGTGCCGCTCGGCGTGCTGCCCGGCGAAACCTACCCGGTGACCCGCCGCCCGCTGACCAAGGCCGGGGCGTTCGTCCTGCTCACCGACGGTGTGGTCGAAGGGCCTTCGTTCCCGATCGAGGCTGGCCTCGCGGAGGCGACCCGGCGGGTCAGTATCCGGGCACCGCACGGCGACCCGGCCGCCGTCGCCGAGGCCGTCATGGGCGTGGCCGAATTCACCGGTCACGCCGACGACGCCGCGGTGATCGCCCTCTGCTTCGACAGGGCGGCCCGCGGCCCGGAGTGACGCACGGCCAGGTGTGCGTGTCGGTGGCCGCAGGGCGTCGCCGACGTTGTCTGATGACTGCTGTGGTGCGCACCGAGGATGTCCGGCGTCCGGCGACCGCGGCCCTGAGGATCCTCGCCCTCGCCGCCGCCTACTACGCGGCTGCCCGTATCGGCCTGCTGGAGCAGGTGGTGATCGCGGGAGCGGTGGTCACCCCGCTCTGGCCGCCCACCGGCATCGCCCTCAGCTGCTTCCTGCTCTTCGGTCTGCGCACCTGGCCCGGCGTCGTCCTCGGCACCTTCCTCGTCATCGCCACCCTCGGCCCGCTCGACATCGGCATCATCGGCAATCTCCTGGGCAACACGCTCGGCCCGGTGGCCGCCTTCCTGATGCTGCGCAGAGCCGGCTTCCGCGTCGAACTCGACCGGCTGCGGGACGGGGTGGCGCTGGTCGTGCTCGGCGCCTTCGCCGGCATGCTGATCAGTGCGACGCTGGGCACCGGCACGCTGCTCCTCAGCGGGAAACTGCCCGCCGGCGGGTTCTGGCCCACCTGGTCGGCGTGGTGGGCGGGCGACGCGATGGGCGTCCTGATCATCACGCCGCTGCTGCTGTCGCTACGGGCGATCCGGCTGCCGCTCTCCGTCCCGTCGCGCTGGGCCGAGGCGTCCGCCCTGCTGCTCGCCGCGGCCGGCATCTCCCTGCTCGGCACCCGCAGTTCGCTCGCCCTGCTCTTCCTCGTCTTCCCGCTGATCGTCTGGGCGGCGCTCCGCTTCCAGCTCGCCGGGGCCGCCCCGTGCGCCCTGATCATCTCCGTCCTGGCGATCACCGCAGCCAAGGACAGGGCCGGTCCGTTCGCGGGGCACAGCCTCTTCTCCGTGATGGTCAACCTCCAGGCGCTGAACGCCTCGGCCGCGCTCACCGCGCTGCTGCTCGCGGCGACCGTCACGGAGCAGAACGGCATCCGCCGCAAGATCGAGGACGCCTGCCGGGAACTGGCCGAGGTGGTGGACCGCCTGGCACCCGGCGAAACCGCGCACCGCTGGCCACCGGACGGACGGCCGAAGAGGTGGAAGGACGAGCAGTCCTGACGACCGGACCGCCGTCCGGGACGCCCCGGCGCCCCGGCATGCAGCGGGGCGGGCGGCACCAGGCCACCCGCCCCGCGTCCCCGCTCGCCGTCAACCACCCGGCAGCCGCGGTTTCTTACGGATGGCAGAAATCGGCGGAGGTGATCCAGCCGCCGCCGTTCTCGTCGTCGGTGCCGAGCACCCCGGTGGCCGAGCCCGGCACGCAGGCGAGTGCCTCGATCTTGTGGCCGGAGAAGGAGGATATTCGCTCCGGCGTTGCGGGCACGTCGAGTTGGGCGTCGTGGCCGCCGGTGAACGAGACCTTTCCGGCGCGGTAGAGGGTCGATTCGAACGGGCCGTCGTCACCCGGGTCGGATGCGGAGGAGACCGTCAGGGTGCCGTCCGCGGCGATCTTCACGTCCGAGATGTGCCGCACGTTCTCGGTCGGGAAGGGTACGTGCAGGTCGGCGGATTCGCGCTTGCCGAAGTCGTGGGTGTCCGGATTCCACTCGGCCGCGGTCAGCACGCCGGGATCGTCGTCCTCGCCGCGGTCCGCCCAGACCGCGAGCAGGCGGCCGTCCACGGCGGACAGCGCGAAGCCCTCGTAGTTGCCCTTGGACGAAGTGCCGGGCAGCGCGAAGGAGTCGATGACGGTGGCCGTGTCGCCGTCCCTGCGGATGCGGTACGCCGTTCCGTCGCTGGCCAGCACCACGTACTCGTGGGCGTGACCGGGGACCGCGTCGAGCGCTTCCAGGTCGACCGGCTGCTCGCCGCTCCACGTCACCGGCCGCGCCTGCGGGGCGGCGCCCGGACGGTAGCGCACCGCCACCAGACGGTTCTCGCCGTCCTCCTTGTTGTCGCGGACCGCGAGGGTGTCCACCGCGTCGCCCGACACGCCGTCGACGACGATGCCGCTGATGCCCGCGGTGATGCCATCGCCGACCTGCTGCCAGCCGTCGTCCGCCGCGTGGGACACGGTGCCGGGGGAATGCGCGGGACGCGGCGTGCCGGTCGGCGGGGTGTGGGCCTGGGCGCTGCCGGCCACCGCCAGCAGGGCCGCACCGGCGACGGCCGTGGTGAATGCTTTCCTGATCATGGCCGGAGTGTACGGACAGGGGTGAAGAGGGGCGAGGGGCACGGCAGTTGATTCTGCGGGCAGCCGGTGGGGCCGCCGCGCAGCGGTGCGGGAGAGGGGCGCGGCGTCAGCCGTTGTAGAGGGGCAGGTGCAGCAGTGAGGCGACGTCCGGGCGGCGTTCGCCTTCGGTGGCGACGGTCAGCACCTGCCGTACCGTGCCGCCGGCCGCCGCCACCAGGTTGTGCAGCGCGGTGAGGACGCCGCTGTTGCTGATCACCTCGTCGATGAGGGCGATCCGGCGGCCCTCGACGAGCGCGGCGTCGTCCTCGCCGAGGAACAGCTCCTGCTTGTCGGGTGTGCCGATGTTCCGGACCGGCACCCGGACCGGCCGTGCCATGTTGGGGTGCCGCCTCTTGCGGGCGATGACGTACGGACGGCCGGTGTACCGCGAGAGTTCATGGGCGAGGAGGATGCCACCGGCCTCCGGGCCCAGGATCACCTCGGCGTCCGACGGCATCCGCCCGGCGAGCGCCTTGGCGCAGGCGACGGTCAGCTCCACATCGCCGTAGAGCTTGAGGAACGCGATGCGGGTGTTCTCCGCGACCCGTACGACCGGCAGGTCCCGGCGGATGTCGCCGACGGAGATGGTGTGGGTGAGCGTCATGAACAGGCGTCCTTGTCCAAGGTGGCGAGCGGGAGGGCAGGGAGTGCGGCCGTACGGGAGGGGAGCCGGGCGCCGGCCGGGGTCGGGCGAGGGGGCGGTGCTGCGGGTCGCGCCGGGTGAAGTCGGCGTGCGGGGGCGTGAGTTGACGGCCACCGAAGAGGCCGATGGGGTGGCGGCGGTG
Organism: Streptomyces sp. NPDC048644; assembly: GCF_043199105.1. Lineage (NCBI taxonomy): Bacteria > Bacillati > Actinomycetota > Actinomycetes > Kitasatosporales > Streptomycetaceae > Streptomyces > Streptomyces sp. NPDC048644. Next base: position 290,351 of record NZ_JBICVO010000002.1, on the reverse strand, counting down.
TGGCCCGGCAGGCCGTCCGCCGCCGTCCGGGCCGTGCCTCGGTGCGCGGAGCGGCTGTCCCGGACTGACCGGGCTCGGCGCTCCGCACCGTCAACATGGCCGAGCGTGGTGATGCGGTCCCGGCAGGCCGGCGGGTGCTTCTCTGCCGGTCGGATCCATGTCTGCCGCGGTGAGCTGACCGCGCAGTGCGCCGGCGGCACGGGTGTACGCGGGGCTGTTGGCCGGGGCCACTCCGCGGAACACCGTGACGGCCGTTGCCATGGATGGCCTCCTTGCGTCAAAAGTTGCCAAAATCAGCACCTAATGTTGCGCCGAGTAATGCTGGGGTGACTGATTGAATCACAAGATCATACGTATGATGTCCGCGCAAGGGTGATGGACGTCGAATGCCCTTGGTTCACCGGGTAGTTGGTGCGCTGTCGGGCGAGGGACATTTCCCCCGCCCACGGCCCGCGTGACCGGCTCGCGCCCGTTCAGTCGGCCTGCGCCGCCGCGGCCTGCGGTGCGGCCGACGACCGCTCGGCCAGCCGCGCCAGGAACGGCGTGACGAGCCCCGTGAGCGCGAGCAGGGCGGCCAGTCCCAGCCAACCGGATGGGCCCACGTCCACGACGGCCATCACCAGCAGCGCGGGGCCCGCGACCGTGACGCCGGTGGCCCCCAGTTGATAGATGCTCAGCTGGTAGGTGCGCTGCGCCTCGGGGGCCAGGCTGTAGGAGATGCCCCAGCCGCCCGCCGACTGCCACAGCTCGCCCAGCGTGAGGGCGACGGCGGCCAGCAACAGCACGATCGCGGCGGCGGGTTCGTCCATGGTGCCGGTCATCGCGACCAGCAGGCAGAACGCCGCGAGCGCGAGGCCGGCCGTCCGTTGCTTGCGGGCCGCGCACCCGATGGCGTCGCCGCCTCTGCTGAGCCGTACCTGGAGGAAGACCGCCATCAGCGTGTTGACGGTCAGCGCGATGCCGACCAGGGAATGCGGCGCGTTGGTGCGGGTGACGATCCACAGCGGGAAAGCCACCGACAGGATCGGCATGTGGGCGTAGAGGATGCCGTTCGTCAGGGACAGCAGCAGGAACGGCACGCTCTTGAACGGCAGCAGCTTGGAGCCGGGCGCCGGTTTCTCCGCCTGGTCCGCCGACCTGCGCGGCAGCCGCAGCCGTAGCAACAACAGCCCCGATACGAGGAATCCGAGCGCGTTGAAGAGGACGAAGGCGACGTAGGCGCGCGGCGAAGCCCAGGTGATCACCGCGGTCGCGGCCAGCGCGGACAGCGCGTACGCGGAGTTGCGGGCGACGGCCACCACCGCCATCGCGCCCACCATCGAATGCTCCTCGCTGGTGGTGCCCGCGACCGACTGGATGATCGGCACCGCAGCCCATTCGACGGCCCCGACCAGGCAGGCCACCACCAGGAACGTGCCGAAGCCGTGGACCAGCGGATAGACCAGGAAGGCGGCTGCCCGCCACAGTTGCAGCGCCACCAGGGTCGGGCCGTCGCCGAACCGGTCGGCGAGCCAGCCGATGGGGATCGCGCACACCAGGCCGACGAGCCCCGCGACCGAGAGTCCCAGCCCCACCTGGGCGTTGGTCAGCCCGATGACCTGGGTGTAGAAGAGCGCCGAACCGGCGAGGAAGAGGCCGCGGCCCGCGGCGTCGACGAAGGCGACGAGGAGGAAGGTGCGGGCCGCCCGCCCCTGGGGGATGTTCCGGGCGGCCCCTCGTGCCCACGCGAGCGGCCCGCGCCCCGGCGGGAGCGGTCGGCCGGCCGGCGGTGATTCCTCGTCGTGCAGGTCCACTGTGCTGTTTCTGCCTTTCCTGGCGGCGGAAGAGGGGATGCGGGGAAGGTACCTGTGTGGCGGGTGTTCACGCCCGCGCGTCGTATTTTGCGGCGGCGAGGCGTGCGAAGTAGGCGGTGGTGACGGCCATGACCGCGTGTCCCGTCATCCCGCCGACGTCGTGGGCCGGTGCGAACTCCACGATGTCGTAGCCGATCACAGGATCGGGCAACTCCTCCAGCAGGCCGAGCAGTTCACCGGTGCCGAAGCCGCCGGCCACCGGTGTGCCGGTGCCGGGCACGCAGGACGCGTCGAGCACGTCGATGTCGAGCGTCGCGTAGAAGTGGCCGACCCGCGCCGCGATCTCGGCCAGATGGCGGCGGTAGGCGTCCCGTGCCCGCTGCGGGTCATCGGCGAAGTGCGCGGCCCGTACCTCCCGGATGCCCTTCTTCTCGATGTAGCCGGCCTCGCCATCGTCGTAGGCGCGGGTGCCGACGAGCAGGACGTTCTCGGGGTCGACCACGCCGTCCTCGATGATCCGGCGCAGCGGCGAGCCGTGCGAGACGGTGGAGCCCTGGTAGCCGTCCAGCACGTCCGGATGCGCGTCGAACCAGACGAGTCCGAGCCGCCGCCCGGCCCCGGCGGCCGAGACGATGGGGTAGGTGACCGAATGGTCGCCGCCGTAGGTCAGGACCGGCACGGTGGTGGCGCGGAACACCTCGCCGTAGACCTCCCGGATGTGGGCGACGGACCGGGGCAGGTCGAACCGCCAGGTGGGGACGTCGCCCAGGTCACGCAGCCGGACTCCGGACGCGTCCCGCCCGTGCCGGTCGGTGGTCTTGACGCGGCGGGACAGCTCCCGGACGCGGGCGGGCCCCAGCGAGGCGCCGCCCGCCCCGCCGGCGCCGCCTTCGAAGGGCACCCCGATGACGACGGCGTCGGGCGCCGCGGTCGTGTCGGGGGGCAGGGCGAGCCCGTTCCAGAGGCCCGCGTCCGCCGCCACTGTCAGATCCATCGATGGCCTCCTGGTGAACCGAAGGGGTGGGAAGGAATTCGAGGGAATCGGGGAACGGGAGGGATCGCGGCGATATCCCCTAAGGGAGCGCCTGGACGGTGAAGTCGAAGCGTTCGTTCTCCTTGATGCGGCGCACGATGTCGGCCATGGGCGTCACCACGGCGCAGTAGGAAGCCAGCCATTCCAGCGCGCGGTCGCGGTCCGCGTCGCGTGTGGAGACGACACCGTCGGTGGGCACCACGACGTTGTAGCCGCGGAAATGCGCGTCGGCCGCCGTCGTCTGGATGCACACCTGCGCCTGCATGCCCGTGATGATCACGGTGTCGATGTCGTGTTCCTGGAGAAAATCATGGAGACCGGTCTCGAAGAAGCCGCTGTCCTTCTTCTTCTCCATGACGATGTCGGACGGCTCGACGAACTCCGGAAGCAATGCGGCGCCCGGCGTGCCGCGCAGCACCGGAATACGGCCGTCGTGGAGTTCGATCTTCTTGTCGCCCTCGTCGTAGATCAATTGAAGGTGGATCACCGTGACGCTCTGTTCCCGCATCTGTGCGAGGAATTCCCGGAACGCCGGTGTCATCAGGCCCACATTGGCCTTGCGCTGCTCGTTCTTGTCGACCAGATCGCGCTGGAGATCGTTGGTCAGAATCGCGTATCGAGGCATGCGTCGTCCCTGGATCGGGAGTTGGGGTGTGCCGAGACGTGACCTCGGACGGCACGAGCGTAGTCATACGCATGATGCGCGGCAATGGTGGATCAATGGCTGGTTCAGGACAGTCTTGATACGGCCAGGAGTTGACATCTGACGCTCCTCTTGTCGGTGCGTCATGCGTATGACTAATCTGCCACGCGGTGGCCGGACTGCCGGGGCGAAAAAGCTCCGTTGACAGTTGCCCCTTCGACACCGTACGAGAAAAGAGGCACGCCATGACCGAGCGCCTTTCCGTGCAGATCGACGAGAGGAACGACGCCTTCACCAATGCGGTGAAGGAGCAGCTGCTGAAGGATCTTCCGCAGGTCGGCACGGAGTCACTGGAGTGGCTGGTGAGGGAGCACTATCAGTTCTCCTTCGCGAACAAGACCCTCCTTCAGAAGGCCGTCGACTGCACCAAGAAGCTGGCCGACAAAGGAGTTTCGACGGAACTCCAGCGCAATGTCGACGAGGAGGACGGCCACGCCCCGATGTACAAGAAGGGCATGCTGGAAGCCGGTACCGACATGGACGAACGGGTGGAGTTCGCGCCCACCACCCGCTTCCTCGCCGACGTCGACGCGCTGTGCGCCCCCGACCCCTCGCGCGCCCTCGGCTCGCTGTACGCCACCGAGACCGCGGCCATCTTCGAGCACGAGGTCTTCTACGAGATCTGCAAGGAGATCTGCGACCGCCGCGGCTTCACCTACGACGGGAGCCTGATCAAGCGCTTCCACGACATCCACCTGGAGGACGGCATCGAACAGGGCCACAAGGACGGCCTCGCCGCCTTCGTCGACCTCGGCCCCGACGCCGCCGACGGGGACGGCGACCCGATCGACATGGCCGAGGTCCGCAAGGGCGCCATGGACGCCATCGAGATCATGCGGGTGTGGTGGGACGCCCTCCTGGAGAAGACGCTCCGCAGCCCCGGTGCCACGGCTGCCTGACCGGTCCCGGCGGCTTCCCGCGGACTTCCGTGGCCACCCACGGACTTCCGCCCTCTCCCACGGTCTTCGCGTTCCCCCACGAAAGGCTGGCGCGTGACGAAGACAGTTGTCCTGGACCACGGAGCCGGTGGCGGGATGAGCCAGGAGCTCATCTCGGGCACCATCGCCTCGATCCTCGGCGATACCTACATCGGTGAGATGGAGGACAGTGCGCTGCTGGAACTGCCCGGTCGCCGGATCGCCATGACCACCGACTCGTTCGTGGTCGATCCGGTGTTCTTCGGCAACGGCGACATCGGGAAGATCGCCGTCGCCGGCACCGTCAACGACCTCGCGGTCAGCGGTGCCAGGCCGCTCTACCTCACCCTCGCCGTCGTCCTGGAGGAAGGCTTCGCGCTGGCGGACTTCCGGCGGATCCTGCACTCCGTCAGGGACACCGCGGAGGCGGCCGGTGTACGCATCGTCGCGGGCGACACCAAGGTCGTACGGCGCGGCGAGGCCGACGGGATCTTTCTCAACACCACCGGCATCGGCGTGCTGGAGCGCGCCACGGGGCTCTCCAGCCGCGCGCTGCGCACCGGCGACCAGATCATCGTGACGGGCTACCTGGGCGATCACAGCATCCACATCCTCTCGCTGCGCGAGGGCCTGGGCTTCGAGCAGCGGGTGTTCAGCGACTGCGCGGTGCTCAACCACGTCATCGCGGACGTCCTGGACGCCTGCGGCGACGGCGTCCGGTGCATCAGGGACGTGACCCGCGGCGGCCTGGGCACCGTCGTCAACGAGTTCGCCCAGGCGTCCGGCGTGGCGATCGGCCTCACCCAGCAGGCGCTGCCGGTGCGTCCTGAGACCGCGATGGCCGCCGACATGCTGGGTGTCGACGTCATGTACCTCGCCAACGAGGGCAACCTCTGCCTGGTCGTCGCGCCCGACCGGACCGAGGCCGCACTCAACGCCCTGCACGCGCACGGCACCTGTGCCGCCGCCGCCGTCGTCGGGAGCGTCGTCGAAGGACCGCAGGGAGTGGTGCGGATGACCGGCGCCGACGGCCGCGAGGCCACCGTGGAACTGCTCTACGGCGCCCAGCTGCCCAGGCTCTGCTGATGGACGCGGTCCGCCGCACCCTGCGCGTCACCGGCTTCGTCCAGGGCGTCGGCTTCCGGCCGTTCGTCCACCGCCTGGCCACCCAGCACCTGCTGGGCGGCTGGGTGCTCAACGACGCCCGCGGCGTCACCCTCTGCGTTGAGGGCCCGCGTGCCGCGGCCGACGCCTTCGGCCGCGACCTGCGCGAGCGGCTGCCGGGACTCGCCCGCATCGACACCTGCGAGGTCGTCGCCGAGGAAGCGGTGCGGGACTGGACGACCACCTTCGCCATCCGCCGCAGCCGCTCCGACGGCGGGGCCGGCGTCCTGATCACCCCCGACAGCTACGTCTGCACCGACTGCGTCGCCGAACTCTTCGACCCCGGCGACCGCCGCCACCGCTACCCGCTCATCAACTGCACCAACTGCGGCCCCCGTTACAGCATCATCACCGCGGTGCCCTACGACCGCCCGCAGACCACCATGGCCGACTTCGTCATGTGCCCCGCCTGCCGCGAGGAGTACGAATCGGCCGCCGACCGCCGCTTCCACGCCCAGCCCAACGCCTGCTGGGACTGCGGCCCGCGGGTGCGGCTGCTCGCGCCCGACGGCGCCGAACACCCCGCGCCCGACCCCGTCGACGCCGCCGCCGCACTGCTGCGCGGCGGCCACATCCTCGCGGTCAAGGCGCTCGGCGGCTACCAGTTGATGGCCGACCCGCACCACGCCGACGCCGTCGCCGCACTCCGCGCCCGCAAGGAACGCAGCGCCAAACCCTTCGCCCTGCTGGCCGCCGGCAGCGAGACCGTCGCCCGCTACGCACACCTCGACGCCCACGAGACCCGGCTGCTGGAATCCCCGGGACGCCCCATCGTCCTGCTCCGCGCCCGAGCCGGCAGCGGCCTGTCCCCGCAGATCGCCCCCGGCTCCCCGACGCTTGGCTTCATGCTGCCGACCACCCCGCTCCAGCACCTCCTGCTGGCCGGCACGTCCGGCGTCCTCATCGCCACCAGCGGCAACGCCCCCGACGAGCCGATGGCACGCACCGAGGACGAGGCCCTGGACACCCTCCAGGGACTTGCCGACCACTTCCTGGTGCACAACCGCGCGATCCACCTGCGGATCGACGACTCCATCGCCCGCATCGTGCACAGCCCCGGCGAGCCCAAGGTGACCTTTCTGCGCCGGGCCCGCGGCTACGTCCCCGACCCGGTGCCCGCCCCGTTCGCGATCCCGCCGGTACTCGCCGTCGGCGGCGAGCTGAAGAACACCGTCTGCGTCGGCTCCGGCACCTCCCTCTACGTCGGCCAGCACATCGGCGACCTCAAGACCACCGGCAACCAGCGGTTCTTCGCGGAGACCATCGATCATCTGCGCGGCGTGTTCGGGGTGACCCCGCGCTACGTCGCCCACGACCTGCACCCCGACTTCCACTCCACCCGCTACGCCCGCTCCTGCCGGGACATGGAACCGGTCGCCGTCCAGCACCACCACGCCCACATGGCCTCCTGCATGGCCGACAACGGCCTCGACCGCCCGGTCATCGGCGTGATCTTCGACGGCACCGGCTACGGCACGGACGGCACCATCTGGGGCGGCGAATTCCTCGTCGGCGACTACCGCGGCTTCGAACGCGCCGGACACCTGGCCCGCTTCCGCCTGCCCGGCGGCGACAAGGCCGTCCGCGAACCGGCCCGCGTGGCGATCGCGCTGCTCACCCAGCACTTCGGCCAGGACGCCGCCTCCCTCCCGCTCGACCTGCTGCGGCACCGAGACCCCTTCGAGGTCGGCGTCCTGATGAAGATGACCACCCGCGGCATCAACGCCCCGCAGACCTCCAGCATGGGCCGTCTCTTCGACGCGTACTCCGCGCTGCTCGGCGTCTGCGAGGAGTCCGGCTACGAAGGCCAGGCCGCCATCGAACTGGAGGCGCAGATCGCCTGGGACCACACCCCGGCCGCACCCTGGCCGCTGAGGCTGACCGAGGACGAGGGTTGTCTGGTGGTCGACCACCGTCCGTGGCTGGCCGCGCTGCTCGACGGAATCCTGGAACACCGCGCCACCACGGCCGAGTTGAGCCGGGCCTTCCATGAGAGTGTGGTGCACGCCGTGGTCGAGGTCTGTCTGCGGCTGGCGCGCACCCACGGGCTGCGCGATGTCGCCCTCAGCGGCGGGGTGTTCCTCAACCAGCATCTGCTGGTGCGTACGGAAGCGGAGCTGACCACCGCCGGTCTGCGGGTGCACACCCACCGGCGGATCCCCACCAACGACGGCGGCCTGTCGGTGGGACAGGCGATGGTCGCCGCGGCGCTGGCCACGGCGCAGGAGACGGCGAGCTGACGAGGCGGTCATGGACGCACAACGGGTACGGGAGTTGCTGGACTCCGTCGTCGGGCAGATCCGGAAGTACGTGCCCGACATGGCGCCCTACTTCGAGGACGGCAGGCCGCTGGGGGAGTACGCCGGCACCCTGCACCCCACCGCCCCGGCCGCCCCGGAGCACACCGCGCGCCAGGAACTGGTCGCCCGCGCCACCCGGCGGGTCCTGGCACGCGCCTTCGGCCCCCGGGGGCACGGCGCCACCGTCACCGCACAGCAGTTGCGCGCGGTGAACATCGTCGACCACCACCAGCTCCTCAACCACCCGCTGCTGCTGGGCACCAACATCATCGCCAACGCCTCCCGCCTCCTGGACGGCCGCCAGGGGGCGCCGATCGTCACCCTCTCGTGCAGCAACGTCGGCCCCGGCAACCACTACATGCGCGGCGGCTTCCGGTTCCGCGGCCGGGACGTCCCGTACTTCGCGGCGAAGGAGCACCGGGACGTCATGTACCACGTACCTGCCCGCCCCTTCGACTTCGTGGAACGGCAGCGCGCCCTCAAGCGCTGGTCCGCCCACACCCCGGCCGACCAGGACTTCCTCCAGGAGTACCAGGACCTCCTGAACGGGCTCGACCACACCCACACCCGCGCCCACCGCGACCAGCTCGCGGTCGCCGTGCACGGCACCTGGCCGCGGCTCTTCGCCCCGCCGCTGCGCGACCGCGTCCCGCACCTGCTGTACGCCAACGCCGAGGACGTGGCACGGGAATCCCTCATCGAGCTGCTGGCGGGCGAGAGCGCCCTGGCCGACGCGCTGTTCGAGCCGACGCTGCGCGGCCACGTCCTGGACGCCTTCCGGGGCGTCGTCGTCGCCTGGGACGAGGCGGCGGGCAAGGGCACCCACTTCTTCTGGCGCACCCACCCGCACCGCCCCGGGCTGCTGCGCCTCTACGTCCGGGGGAGGTCCCTGGTCCCCGCCGACCCCCGCTTCGCGCATCTGGGCATCGAGCTGACCCGGGACGCCGTCCGCGAGGCCCTGGCCCGCGAGGAGATCATCCCGTCCGTCGCGCTGTGGGTGAGCCTGCTGCTCTTCGCCGGCATCAAGCCCCTGGTCGGCCCCGGCTCGCTCGTCTACACCAGCCGCCTCCGGCAGGGCTGGTCGGCGCTCTTCGACGACCACGGGTTCCCGGACGAGGCCCGCCTGATGGCGGGCGCCGACATCAGCGGCATGATCGCCGGCACCCCGGTCTTCTTCGCACGCGCCGGATCCGCACTCACCACGCTCTACGCCGCCGACGTCATCCGCGGCGGCGGGGTCGACGAGAGCTACCTGGCCGCGGTGTTGCGCACGCCGCTCCACGACGTCCTGTCGGTGGGGGCGAGCGGTGTCCACGACCTGTTCTCCCACTCGTACATCCCCAAGGACCAGCAGCCCACCGAGCGCATCGGCTTCGACGAGGCCGCGAGCGTCATCCACGGCTGGGTCTGAGGGGAGGCCCCCGGAAGCGGTCCGTCCCGGTGCGGTCAGCCGCGCGGCGCCGGGCCGATGGACTCCCGCTGCCGGAACGTGACCGGCAGTGACACGCCCTCCGGCATCCGGCCGCCGCGCAGTTCCACCAGGGCGCGCATGCCCTGCCCGCCCAGCTCCTCCAGGGGAAGGCGCACGCTGGTCAGGGGCGGCGTGGTCGGCGGGGTGGACGGCGCGTCGTTGAAGCCGATCACCGACAGGTCCGCGCCGACGGTCAGGCCGAGGCTCGCCGCCGCGGCGTAGACACCCGTCGCCATGTTGTCGTCGTCGCAGATCATCGCGGTGGGACGGTCCGCGGCGGCGAGTACCGGGAGCACCCGCTTACGCACCTCGGCAGGCGGCAGCGCACTGGGCACCCGCAGTGCCGCGGCCTGCGGGGCGGCCCGCATGCTCCGGTCGAAGACCTCGGCGCGCCTGCGGAAGGTCCACGCGTGCCGGTCGGCCCGTATGTGGGCGATCCGCCGATGGCCGAGCGCCAGCAGCCGGGACACCGCCGTGGCCATGCCGGTGCCGACGTCCATGGTGACGGTGGGAGTGCCGGTCACCGGTGCGTCGTCCAGGACGACGAGCGGCACACCGGCGCTGAGGTCGCCGACGTTGTCGGCGGACAGCGAGCAGGCGATGACGCCGTCGAGTGCCTGCTGCGGGGCGGAGAACGGGCTGGCGCCGTCCTCGGCGCCGAGCGGGAAGACCACCACGCCAAGGCCGTGCCCCGCGCCCACCCGGGCCGCGCCCGCGTGGACGGCGGCGAAGGCGCTGTTGGTCAGCGTGGGCACCACGAGCAGAACCGTTCCGCTGGTGCCGAGACGCAGGTGGCGGGCGGACTGGTTGATGCGGTAGCCGAGCCGGCGCGCGGTTTCGGTGACCCTCCGGGCGGTCCGCTCGCTGATGCGGCCCGCCGACTTGCCGTTCAGAACGAGGGAGACCGTCGACTGGGATACGCCGGCGACACGTGCGACGTCGGTCGCCGTGGTGGCGCGAAAGGGGTCAACTGTAGTCATTCCGGGATCTTTTTGGTGGGTGGTGCCGCGTTCAACGATCTCTTCTATCGCACAATCGCGGGGCGCGGGAGGGGGGTGCGCAAAGTGAGATCAAGCGGCCGGCGGTGCCGAACCCCGAACGGGAGGGGGTTGGCGCGAGATGCCGACGTGATGTCGGACGTGGCCCGTGCGAAATATGCGGCGAGAGACTGTGAGGTGCGCCACATTCCGACCGGCGTGCCGGGCCGCACCGTCCGGGTGCCGAGGGGTGAGTCAAGTTCCCCTGCCTGTAGTCGAGTTGAGAGTGTTCGCGCTGGCCAGGGTGGCGGCCCGGCGCGGGCTCGGCGATTATCCGCCGCGCCGTCCGGGGTGGCGGGCGGTCGCACATCTGCGTAACAGGATGATCGCTTTCCGTATTTTTCTTTCGGGCTGCGTTGCACGTTTGCCCATCTCCTTCCGAAATCCTGCCCGTTGAGGACAGCACGTCCTCCGGCGCCCACCGCAGACGCGGCAGCGCCGTCCGCCGGAAGGAGGACAGAAACGTGACGCTCAATGATGCCCTCGCCTCACTGGCACTGATCACCGCGGTGCGCGTCTTCGCCCCTGACATGCGCCACCTGACGCGGCGACTGCTGCGTGCGGGGGTGCGCGTCGGGGCGGCGGCCCTGGTGGAGGACCACCGGACCGCCGCGCCGCAGTACGAGGCCCGCACCCCCGCCGCCTGGGACGAGGAGGTATCGCCGTGAATCCCGACCTGCCGCCGCGCGACGACTGCGGCGACCACCTCGCCGAGGTGCAGTACACCTTGCCCACCGCCCTCGAAGCCTTCCACGACCTGTACGTCAAGGCGTACCTCAACTACGCCTACACGATGCTCGGCGACAAGGAAGCGGCCATCGCCGTCGTCCGCCGCTGCTTCTCCCACCTCGCCCTGAACTGGGCACAGGTGATCCGCGGCGAAAGCCCCGAGGCGTACGCCTGGGCGCTGCTCAAGGCCCGCGTCGACACCCACCTGCGGCTCGCCGGAAAGTCCTCCCGGATGGTGGAGACCGCGGCCTTCCAGCGCACCGCACGCGCCGCACTCGAATCGGTGCGCTGCCAGTTCGAGGTGATGGAGACCTCACTCGGCCTCTACACCGCCATCGCCTCGCTGCCCGAGCGGCAGTACGACGTGATCGTGCTGCTGCACGTACTCGGCTACCCGTCCGACCGCGTCGCCCGGATCATGGGCGTCAAGCGCGACACCGTCCGCTCCCACCGGCGGCTGGCCAGGCGGCGCATCGCCAAGAAACTCGGCCTTCCGCAGTCCATGGCCGCCGACGACGACAAGGAGTGACATGCGGCCCTCGCGCAGCATCCACGAAACACTGGAAGACGCCGTGATACCCGACGCGTTCGCCGACTACGACCTCGCCGCCTCCAGACGCCGGATGGCCCACGACGTCGCCGACACGCTCATCTTCGACAGCGCCGCGGCCCGCGCCGCAGGCATCGCACGCCGCGCGCCTGCCCTCGCCGCCGGCGCCTTCCCCACCGTCCACGACCAGGCGGGCAGCGACCTCCGCGCGCTGTCCGCGCACGCCCTGCACGGCAGCGACGCCGCGGAACTCCTCGCCAAGCTCGCCAACAGCCGCCGCATCGACCCGGACGGCGCGCTGCACTTCGCCTGCCTGCTCAACCTGGCAGGCTGCACCGAAGGCGCCCAGTTCTGGTGGCAGTTCGCCGCGGGCGCGGGCAACCCCACCGCCGCGCACTGCCTGCACCTGCTCCACCTGTACCGCGGGGAACTGCGCGACGCCGAGCACTGGGCGGGCCAGGCCGCCGACCTCGCGGGCGGCGCCGCCGCGCCCCTCACCCGGGGGGCCGCACCCCGCGCACGCGGACACCGACGGCACCCCAGTCCGGCCCTGCGCGCCGCCGTCCGCCACCTGACCGTGGACGTGGACGACGAATTCGGCCGCGTCCCGCATCCCGACCCCTGCCTGGCCGACCGGATCGGAGAGCTGGCCGACGCGCTGTGACGCGGGGCGGGGAACGGCCCCGCCCCCTCTCCGCCGGCTCCCCACCAGCGGAAATCTCCGCGCTGCGGCGGCCGGGCCGATGGCATGCTGGGCCCGTGAAAGGACCCGACATCCCCTTCAGCTTCGCCCCCGCACTGCACCTCTTCCTCGCGGCGGGCCGCAGCGCCGACCGCACCCTCGTGACGACCGACGGATCGTCCACGCTCGGCCATGTCGTCGAGTCGCTCGGCGTACCCCTCACGGAAGTCGGACGGCTGCTCGTGGACGGCGCGGAGGTACCCGTCTCGCACGTGCCGCAGGACGGTGAGAGCGTCACGGTGCAGGCCGTCGCCAGGCCGCAGCGGATCCCCGGCGCCCCGCTGCGCTTCCTGCTCGACGTCCATCTCGGCACCCTCGCCCGGCGGTTGCGGCTGCTCGGCGTGGATGCCGCTTACACCAACGAGGACCCGGGCGACGCCGCACTCGCGAAGCAGTCGGCCCGGCAGCGCCGGGTCCTGCTCTCCCGGGACCGCGGGCTGCTCCAGCGGCGGGAGCTGTGGGCCGGCGCGTACGTCTACAGCGACCGCCCCGATGACCAACTCCGGGACGTAATCGGCCGGTTCGCGCCCGAACTCGCCCCCTGGACCCGCTGCACCGCCTGCAACGGCCCGCTCACGGACGCCGACAAGGACACGGTCGCGGAGCAACTCCAGGGCGGCACCCGGCGCACATACGACGTCTTCGCCCGGTGCACGGCCTGCGGACGCGTCTACTGGCGGGGCGCCCACCACAGCCGGCTGGAGGCGATCGTCGAGGAAGCGCTGCGGTACGGCGCCCGCTGAGGCCGGTACCTCAGGGCGCTTCTGACGGGTCTCCGCGGCGTCGCGGAGCGCCCTAGCACGGGGGCAGGTGCCGGTCGAAGAACGTCCGCACGTGCCGGCGGACCGCGGGCACCGATTCCCGCGGCGGGAGCGCGCCGACCAGCGCGGTCCGCCGGGCCGCGGACATCAGCCCGGCGGCCTGGAGTTGGGGCGCGACGGCGGCGTAGTCGGTGAAGACCCAGTGCGCGGCGTTGCCGATCAGTCCCCGTTCGGTGCGGCCTCCCGGCCGGGAGAGCATCGCCGACCAGGAACGTGCCAGCTGCGCCCGGCCGGCGAACCTCTCGGACCCGAGCAGCAGCAACGGGCGGTCCACCCCGTGCCGGGCGACGGGGAACAGCTCGCCTTCCTCGCCCGGCGCCTGCGGCGGATGGTCGAGGAAGCCCTCCAGGTTGACCGCGGCGCCGATCCTGCGGTCCTCGTACAGCGCCTCGGCAACCGCGGTGCCACCGGCCGAATGCCCGTAACCGCCCACCCGCCGCAGGTCCAGTGCACGCCCCAGACCCGTTGGCAGCGTGCGGCTGTCCGCGTCCGGATTCCGTCCAGCCGCCAGGAGTCCGAGCTGGTCGATGACGAACCGGAGGTCCGTGATCCGGGTGTCGATCGCGGTGCGGAACTGCCGCGGATCCGACCGGGGATCGCCCCGGAACACGGTCGGGCGGACCTTGTCCCGCTCCGCCGTCCCGGAGGGGAAATCGACCTCACTGGCGTCCCCGGGGTGGTCGACGGTGACCACCACGTACCCGTGGCTCGCCAGTTCCTCGGCGACCCCGGTGCCGACCGTGCGCGGATCGCCGCCCCCGGGGCTGTACAGCAGGACCGGCCGCCGCACCGTCTGCGCGGGCGTGCCCGGGTGCGCGTGCGTCAGAGTCGCCGCCCAGTCCACCCCGCTCCTGGGCAGCTCCGGGTGCACGGCGGTGTCGACCCGCGCGAACCACGGGGCGGCGTCCGCGGTCAACTGCGGTGCGCGCGGGCGGCCGTGGACGGTACGGGCCGGGTAGCAGACCGTCACCATCAGCTCGCGGACGCTGATGCCGTCCTCCCACGGGTCGCGCCGGGAGCGGTCGACGAGGTGCAGCGCGACGGACCCGACCGGGTGCGGCCCGGTGGGCGCGGGCAGCCGCAGGACCAGGCCGCCGACTGCCGGCGCCCGCCGGGCGCCACGGCCGGCGGCATCCGCCCGCGCACCGTCCGCACCGCCCGTGGCCAGCAACGCCGCGGCTGCGACCGCCGACGCGGCGACCGTACGGCGGCCCACCCCACCGCCCCGTGCCCCTCGCTCAGGCGCCGCCTCCCGGCCCTGCCGTCCCCTGCTGTCGCGCGCTGTGTTCCGCATGGTTCTCCTCCGACGCGTGAGCGGTGTGCTGCTTCCGGCGGCCCCTCATGGGAGTGCAGGGGCTCGACCTGCATGCTGGTGCCGAGCCGGTGGCCCGAGCGAGGATTCAGGGTCTGGCCGAAACGATGGCGCAGCGCGATGAGGGGGAGTAGTGATCCGGGTCCACGTCACGGCGGCCGATGTCGCGCGGGTCAGGTTCGCGCCCCGCCCGGCCCCGTTGCAGGAGTTGAACGTCGCCCTCGCGATGATGGTCAGCCGCGACGACGAACTGCTCTTCGGGCGCTGGCGCCGGCGGCTGCTCAGATCCCTGCCTGCCGCCGTCCTGCCGCTGCGGGACCTGGTACCTGGGCAGGAGGCGCCCGCCTTCTTCGACATCTTCGACGACCGTCTCGGCGACGGCCTCGACTCCGTCAGAGCCGCCGACCCGGCCTGGATACGCGCCGAGATCGAACGGGTCCACGCCGCGCGACCGGCCCCGCCGCCGCTCTGGATCCGCGACCTGCACCGGGGCGACCACGGCGCCTTCCAGCTGCTCCGCCGTGCCCAGCACGCGGCCTTCGAGACGGCGGTGCGGCCCGTCTGGCCGCAGGTCCAGGACCTGCACCACACGGAATTCACCCGCCACGCCCTGGCAGTCGCCGAGCACGGCATCGAGGCCGCCGTCGCCGAACTGCTGCCCGGCGCCCGGCTGCACGCCGGCGTGTGGGAATTCGACGGGCCCGACCGCGACGTCACGCCGGCGGGCCG
Source organism: Streptomyces sp. NPDC048644 (assembly GCF_043199105.1). Taxonomy (NCBI): domain Bacteria; kingdom Bacillati; phylum Actinomycetota; class Actinomycetes; order Kitasatosporales; family Streptomycetaceae; genus Streptomyces; species Streptomyces sp. NPDC048644. The sequence goes on along the minus strand of NZ_JBICVO010000002.1, from coordinate 275,050 downwards.
CGGCCTGGTGCTGATGCCCACCTTCCACTGGCGGGGCCACCCCCTCGTCTCCGACCTGCCGGGCAGCCCGCCGGTCCTCACGTACCCGGCAGGTCCAGGACTGCCGCTGCCGCTCACGGGGGCGGGTGGCGCGGACGGGGCGCTGGCCGGGGTGCTCGGGCGGACCCGCGCCGACATCCTGCTGCTGCTCGCGGACGAGCACAGCACCGGCGGCCTCGCCCGGCGGCTGCGCGTCAGCAACGCCACCGCGTCGGCCCACGCCACCGCACTGCGCGGCGCCGGCCTGATCAGCACGGTCCGCGCCGGGCGCTCGGTGCTGCACCGGCGCACCGCGCTCGGCAGCCTGCTGGTCAGGGACGGCACGGCGCGGAGCACCGGCCGGTAGCCGCCCCGTCTGCCGACCGGCCGCTACGGCGTCACGCCGTGATGCACCGCGCACTGCTCGATCAGCTTGGCGCGGGTCGCCTCCAGGCGGTGCGCGAGGATTTCGGTGATCAGGCGGACCAGCGCGAAGCCGAGGGCCGGCTCCTCCTCGCACAGCGCCCGCACCGCGTCCGCGTCGAATTCGTAGGCGCGGACCGGGCTGAACGCCTCGGCGCCGAAGTCCCATTCGTGCGGCGGGAACAGCCAGGACCAGCCGAGCAGATCGCCGGGCCCCAGCGTGGCCACGGTGACGCGGCGGCGGCCCGGCACCTTCAGGTCCAACGAGACCGACCCCGAGCGCAGCACCCAGAACCGGTCGGCGATGCCCCGCTCCTCGAAGATCCGGGTGTCCTGCTCGAACAGGGCCTCGCGGGCCAGCGTCATCAGGCGGTCACGGTGGTCCTGCGGCAGCGCGGTCAGCAGTCGGGTCGCGAGGGTCATGGCCGGTGACCTCCTCCCCGGGGCAATCGCCCACGCCGGGCCGCGCGGGCGTGCGGACGTCCTCCTTCCATTGAAACCGTGCCGGGCCCTAGGGGCACCTTGAGGAGGCGGGGCCCGGTCAGAGCAGCGGAGCGGCGAAGAGTTCACGCAGCGAGCGGGCGCTCTCCGCGTCGCCAGGACGGCTCGTGCCGGACGCACAAGGGAAGAGCCGGCCCCAGGAACGGGCCCGGCCGATCGCGCCGAGCCGGCACGCCACCCCCGCGCCGCCCGCCGCAGCTCCGCCGCCGTGAGCCCTGCCCCCGTCCACGGCTCCAGATACGCGTCCCGCAGCCGCGGCAGCACCTCGGGCCCGCTAGGTCCTCTCGTTCGGGTCAGGCCGGGCTCGCGGGGGCCGGCACGCACATCTGCCGCGTTGTCGTCGGTCGCCAATGCTCCGCAGTGACTCCCTCCTCCGCCTTGCAGCTGCACGCACCGGCCCCTGCTCCCTGATCCGGCCTGACCCGAACGAGAGGACCTAGCGCTCGCGGGCCGCGAGAACAGGAACCAGCAGGCTGCAGAAGGGGTGGGACACCGCGGCGTCGCCCCAGTCGAAGAAGGTGAAACGGCCGGGACGCGAAGCGAAGAGCTGGCCGTCGTGCAGATCGGCGTGGTCGAGCGCGTCGGGGATCCCGGCGCCCGCCAGCTCCGTGCACCAGCCGACGAGCCGGGGCCGCTGCGCACGCAGTGCCGCGCGGCCGGCCGGACCCAGCGCGGTGTTCGCCGCGACGAGCCGGTCGAAGCCATCGGGCAGCGCTACCGTCGGGGCACCGGGCACGCCGAGCGTTCCGGATCTCCTCGGTGTACGGGACCAGAGCGCGCTGCATCTCGGCGTACTGCCCGAGCGGCGCTTCCCAGGCGCGCGGGCCGGATCCGCCGCGCCGGAGCACCTCGCGGAAGAGCGTGCCGCCGTCGGGGAGCAGCGACCAGCCGCGCCCGGCGTCGACGGCGAGCGGCTCCAGGACGTGCCCGGGAACCCAGCGGGCCAGCGCGGCGGTCAGGCCCGCCTCGAAGGCGCCGGCCGGCGGACCGGCCTTGAACCACACGGCGCGGTCCACCGCGACGGACATCCGCACCAGCACGGACCACGGCCGCACCCGCACCGCCCGCGGCCCCCGCTCGCGCAGCCCGTGCGCGTCCGCCCGCCAGTCCGCCCGCTCCCACGGTGTCACCGCGTCCCGGTATCGTCCCCGGTCCACCGTCTCGGGAATCTCATGTCGCATGCGGCCATCCCTACCACCGTGCCCCCGGAGCCGTCCGCCGCTTTTCCCGGGCCGGAGTGCCACCCGGCGCCCCGCCGGGACCGGTACGGAGACGGGCGGGGGAGCGGGCGGGGCCCGGCGCCCTGACGCGTGCAGGCCGGAGTCGGTTCCGTGAGGACCGTCACGCCGGTTTCTCGCGTCCGGTGTCGACCGGATGCCCCGTGCCGGGCGTATGAGGAGTGAAGCGAGAGATCCGGGAGTGGCTGTTGACCGTCGAGGAGTTCGAAGAGTTCTACGCCCAGGCGGTCGCGCGGCTCACGGGGCAGTTGTACGTGATGCTCGGCGACCTGCACGAGGCGCAGGACGTCGTGCAGGAGGCGTTCGTGAAGGGCTGGAGCCGGCGCAGGCAGCTAAACCGGGACGGCCGGCCCGAGGCGTGGGTCCGCACGGTCGCCTGGCGGCTGGCGGTGAGCCGCTGGCGGCTGCGGCGCCGTACGGCCGACGCCTGGCAGCGCAGTGGCGCCCCGCCCCATACCGAGGGGCCGGGGCCCGAGCAGGTGGCGCTGGTCGCCGCGCTGCGCGAACTGCCGGCCAAGCAGCGCCGCACGATGACCCTGCACTACGTCTGCGACCTCACCGTCGAGCAGATCGCCGGCGAGACCGGACTCTCCGCCAGCACCGTCAAGACACATCTGGTCCGGGGGCGGACCGCGCTCTCCCACCGCCTCCAGGATCCGCGTACGGAGGAGGAGCACGGTGCCTGAGTCCCACGACCCGCTGAGGTCCCTGTTCCGGGACGCCGCCGCCGCCGGGCAGTCCCACGCCCGCCCGGCAGCCGTCTCGGTCATCGGCGAACGCGGCAGGCGCGCGCGCCGGCACCGGCTGGCCGTGCTCGCCGCCGTGGCCTGCCTGGTTCTCGCGGGCGGCGGCGCAGCCGCGGCCACGCTGCTGCCCGGTAACCCGCCGCCGGTCCTGCCCGCCACCACTCCCGCTCCCTCCAGGCCCCCGGCACCCGTACCGACCGACAGCGCCCCGCCGACCGGTGCCCCGCTCCCGGGCACGAGCTGGAGCCCGAGCACGACAGGAGCCCCCACCGGGACACCCACCGCTTCCGACCCCCCGTACACCACCGGAGAGGCTTCCCGGGACACGACACCGCCCACGCTTCCCGCGCGCACCACCGCGCCGCCGACCTGACCCCCCACCGTTCCGCGACCCGCCCGCCGCCGGGCGATCCGGCACGCCCAGGAGAATGTGAAATGCCCGCTATATCCCACCGGTTGCGCGAGAAAGCACCGGTGCCCGCGCCACGGACCGCCGCACCGGAACACCCCCCGGCATCGCCAGGGGAGAGCACCGCAACCGGCCCCCGCCCCACCGGGACCGCATCCCCCGGCCACCGCATGTCCCGCCTCACCGCCCGCCTCACCCCCGCCGACCGCGAGGTGCTGTGGCTCTACCTCCTGAGCCGCATCGGCGTGGCCGTCACCGCCTACTGCGCCAGGTGGCTCTTCCCCAGCGACCGCGCCACCCGCACCGCCGCCTCCGTCCTCTCGCCCTTCGAACGGTGGGACTGGGGCCACTTCCTGCACATCGCGCGCGACGGCTACTTCCCCGGGCACGCGGGGCCCTGGCAGGCAGGCTGGGACAACCGGGAGGCGTTCTTCCCCGGCTTCCCGATGCTGCTCCGCGCCGTCCACGTCGTCGTCCCGTCCTGGGCCGCGGCCGGCCTGCTGATCTCCTTCGCCGCCGGTGCGGTGGCCGTCGTGGCGCTGGCCAGGATCGCCAGGCTGTACCTGCCCGAAGCGGGCGCGGGACGACGCACCGTGCTGTTCTTCCTGCTCTCGCCCTGCGCGATCTTCCTCGCCGCCGGATACACCGAGGCCCTCTTCCTCGCCTTCGCCCTGCCCGCCTGGCTCACCGCCCAGCGCGGCAACTGGCGCCTGGCGGCCACCCTGACCGCCCTGGCCACCACCGTCCGCATCAGCGGCGGCTTCCTCGCCGCCGCCCTCGTCCTGCAGTACGTACTCACCTTCCGCAGCCACCGCGACCTCCGCGCGCTGCCCTGGCTGGCGCTGCCCGCCCTGCCCGCCTTCCTCTACAGCTGGTACCTCCAGGCGCACACCGGCGACTGGATGGCCTGGAAGAGCGCGCAGGAACGCGGCTGGTTCCGGGACTTCCACACCCCCTGGGAGGCATGGCAGCACACCTGGCAGGCGGCCTTCGACCACACCCAGAGCACCGGGTACGCCGCGATGTTCCAGGCCGAACTCCTGGCCATGGCCGCCGGGCTGCTGCTGACCGGCCTGCTGATCAGGCGCCGCCGGTGGCCCGAAGCCCTCTACACCGGCCTCAGCCTGTGGGCGCTCGGCACCTCCTACTGGTACACGTCCATCCCCCGCGCCACCCTCCTGTGGTGGCCCCTGTGGATCGGTCTGGCCGCCTGGAGCCTGCGCAACCCGCGGATCAAGACCGTCTACCTGAGCCTGGCAGCACCCCTGACGACCGCCGTCGCCCTGACCTTCCTGACCGGCCGCTGGGCCGGGTGACGACGGGCCGGCCGGTGGCCTGCCGGACGGCGCCCGCTACGCGGCGACCTCATCCGGCAGGCCATCGGGACCGGACTCCTCGTCCTGCCCCAGCACCTGCTCCGCCCAGATGATCTTGCCGTCGGTGGTGTAACGGGTGCCCCAGCGGTGGGTGAACTGCGAGATCAGGAACAGCCCACGGCCGCCCTCGTCGGTCGTACGGGGATGCCGCAGATAGGGCGAGGTGCTGTTGCCGTCCCAGACCTCGCAGATCAGGGTGTGCTCCAGGATCAGCCGCAGCCGGATCGGCGCCGACCCGTACCGGATCGCGTTGGTGACCAGTTCGCTGACCACCAGCTCGGTGGTGAAGACCAGGTGCTCCAGGCCCCAGGCCGCCAGCTGCCCGGCGGCGGCCCCGCGCGCACGGGCGACGACCGAAGGATCGGCGGGCAGCTCGAACGAGGCCCAGCGGTCCGCGGCCAGCCCCCGGGTACCGGCCAGCAGCAGCGTGACGTCGTCGAAGGGCCGGGCGGACACCACACTGCCGATGACGCTCTCGCACAGCGCGGAAAGCGAGAGGCCCGGCGCTTCGAGCGCCCTGCGCAGCTGCCGCGCGCCGACCTCGTCGCTCCCGCCGGGTGCGCTCCCGGCGAGCAGCCCGTCCGTGTAGAGCGCGAGGACGCTGCCCTCGTCCACCGGGAACTCGACCGTCTCGAAAGGGAGTCCGCCGATGCCGAGGCGCGGCCCGACGGGCAGGTCGGCGAAGGCGGCGGTGCCGTCGGGGGTGACCACGGCGGGCGGCGGGTGCCCCGCGCTGGCCATGGTGCAGCAGCGGCCGACCGGATCGTAGATCGTGAACAGGCAGCTGGAGCCCAGCGCATCGGATTCGTTGCCCGGCCGGTGCGTCACCATCTCGCCCTCGGACACCCTGCCCACCAAGTCGTCCAGGTGGGCGAGGAGTTCGTCGGGCCGCAGGTCCAGGGCGGCGAGGGTCCGTACGGCGGTGCGCAGCCTGCCCATGGTGACGACGGCGTCGAGGCCGTGGCCCGATACGTCGCCGACCACCAGCGCGACCCGGGCGCCGGACAGCGCGATGACGTCGAACCAGTCACCGCCCGCGTCGGCCAGTTCGTCGGCGGGCCGGTAGGAGGTGGCGACGTCGACGGCCTCCTGCGGGGGCAGGCCGCGCGGCAGCAGGCTCTGCTGGAGGGCCAGGGCCGCCCCGCGCTCCCGGGTGTAGCGGCGGGCGTTGTCCATGCAGACGGCCGCGCGGGCGACGAATTCCTCCGCGAGCCGGAGATCGTCCTCGCCGAACGGCACGTCCTGCCGGCCGCGGAAGAAGGTGGCCACCCCCATCGTCACCTGTCCGACGCGGATCGGCACCACCATCGCGGTGTGCAGCCCGAGTTCACGGAACCTGGCGTGCCGGCTCGCGAGGCCGCCGACGGCCCAGTCGGGGCCCTGCGGATCCAGCCGCTCGGTCCGCCAGGACCGGCCGTCCGCCAGCGCGCGGACCGGCGGCGACCCGGCGCGGTAGGTGACCGGATCCCCGGTCCCCGCCACCGCCTCCGGAACACCCTCCCGCAGCGACCGCTGCCCGGCGCGCCGCAGCACCACCGTGTCCCCGTCGCCGGGCGGCCCGCCGGGCGGCTCCCCGCCGCTGGTCACCGCGTCCAGCAGGTCGACGGCGACGAAGTCGGCGAGGTGCGGGACCGCCACGTCCGCCAGGTCCTGTGCGGTCCGCAGGACGTCCAGGGTGCGGCCGATGTACCGCCCGGCCCGGTCGAGCAGCGTCAGCCGCTGCCGGGACCGGTAGCGCTCGGTGATGTCGATGACCGTGTAACAGACGCCGATGGCCTGCCCGTCGGCGTCGTCGAGGCGGACGAACGACATCGAGTACGCGCGCTCCTCGTGCGGGTCCGAACGGGGCCGCCCGACGTGCTCGTAGTCGAGCTGCGGCACCCCGCTCTCCAGGACCTGCCGCATCCGCGCCTCCAGGGCCTCGGTGTCGAGACCGGGCTGGATCTCGCCCAGCCGGCGCCCGATCCGCCCCTGCGGGCTCCCGCCGCCGAAGCGCTCCAGCGCGGAGTTGGACCACACGCACCGCAGGTCGGTGTCGACGACGGCCATGCCCACGGGCGACCTGTCCACGATCCGCTCCAGGACGGCACGGGTCATCGTCCACGCCGCTGCGGGCGGCGCCTCGCCCGCCAGGACCAGCCAGTGGGCCCGCCCGCCGCCGTCGGTGACCGGCGCCAGCTGCACGTCGACGCCGAGCGGGCTGCCGTCAGGACGCAGCGCCGACAGCAGCCCACGCCAGCCGCCGTGCGCCCGGCACTCCGCCGCCAGCGCCGGTACCCGGGCCGCGTCGTCCGGGGCGAGCAGCTCGCTGATGTCCGTACCCAGGACGCCGGCGGCCTCGCGGCCGAGCAGCCGTGCGGCCCCGGGGGACCAGCTCTGGATCAGCCCGCGCGCGTCGAGCAGCAGGACGGCGGCGTCGGCCAGGGCGAGTGGCCTCTCCTGTCCGGCGTCGCCGTTCGCCTGGAGCTTCACCATCACAGCTGCCCGTCTCTGCGGAATGCTCGCCTTTCAGTCTAGTTTTCCTATTTTGCTGGCGTTGTCGCGGTTCGGCACCTTACGCGCGGACCGGACCCCGGGACCGGGAGCGCCGGACGGCACGAGGCCAGGACCCCGGCTCTCAGCTCACCGCCGGTGGCCGCCGCAGCACGTACAGGCCGACGCACACCGCCACGGCGATGACGCAGCCCGCGAAGGTCAGGCCCGCGCCGCGCAGCCCCAGGCTCAGGGACAGCGCCCCGACCCCGACGACCGGCAGCGAGATGCCCAGGTAGGCGGCCAGGAAGAACGCCGAGATGGTGCCGCCCCGGTGTTCGGGCGGCGCGGCGTCGCTCACCGCGGTCAGTCCGGCGCGGAAGGCGAGGCCCTGGCCGATGCCGCCGCACACCGCCCCGGCGACCAGCACCGGAAGCGACTGCACCACGAGCGACGTGGCCACCAGCAACAACCCCGCCACCAGCACCAGGCATCCGGCGGGCAGCGCCCTGCGGACCCCCAGCCGCCCGGTCAGCGCCTGCCCCGCCGTCGACCCGAGGAACACCGTGAAGACGACCGCGCCGGAGACGGCCAGATTGCGCACGCCCAGCGTCTCGCCGACGAAGCTCGGCGCCACCGCGGTGAACAGCCCCAGCAGCGCGAATCCGGCGAACGCGGCGACCGCCGACGGCGCGAACACCCCACGTACCTCCGGCGGCAGCCGCAGCCCCTCGGGCCGCAGCCGCCGCGGTCGCCGGGGCGCCTCCACGGTCTCCGCCAGCCGCCAGGTCAGCACCGCTGCCACCCCCAGCAGCACCAGATGCACCAGGAACGGCAGCGTCAGCGGCCACGGCGCGTACTGGGCCAGCAGCCCCGAGAGCAACGGGCCGCAGCCGAGCCCGCCCATGTTCGCCGCCGTCGCGGCGAAACCGGCCCGCGCTCGGTGGCCTGGCCCGGCCAGCTCCAGCACGGCGGCGGTGGCCGCACCGCTGAACAGGCCCGCGGCGAACCCGGACAGCACCCGGCCGAGCAGCAGCAGCGGCAGCCCGCCCTCGCACACGAAGCACAGCGCACTGGCCGCGGAAAGCCCCAGCGCGCACAGCAGCACCGGCCGCCTCCCCACCTCGTCCGACACATTGCCGGCGAGCAGCAGCACGGTGATGACACCGACGGCGTACGCGGCGAAGACCACGGTCACCATCAGTTCCGAAAACCCCAGCTCGGCGCGGTAGAGCCCGTACAAGGGGGTGGGCAGTGTCGTGCCCGCCATGCCGATGGCGAACACGGCGGCGGCTGCCGCACAGCCCGGACGCCGGCCCTGACCTCTACGACTGATCATGGCCGCAACAGTAGGATCCACGCTCCGCGCCGTCGAGCGCCCGCCCGCGGACCCGGTGGCTCCGGGCCCGCGGACCGGGTCAGGCGGTCAGCAGCTCGTGCAGCGCCAGCGGCGTCACATAGCCGGGCCAGCGGCCGTCGTCGAAGAGATGCATCCCGGCGTCCTGGTAGCACTGGTCGACGAGTTGGGAGCAGATCATGTGCCCGGTGGCGGCGACGTAGCGGCGCAGCCCCGGGACGTTGAGGTGGATGCGGTGGGTGGCGATCGCCAGGTAGTCGAGGAAGCTGTACGGCACGCCCACGTACTTCAGGGCCGCGGCACAGACGTCCGCGCGGTGCTGCGGCGAGTATTCCGGCGGACTGACGTACAGCACGTCGGTGTCCGCGTACGAGTCGAGCCGGGCGATGCGCGCCCCGCCCGGTTCCGCTTCCAGGAGCTGTCCGTCGGGCAGCACCAGGAAGGCGTGCTGGTAGTCGGCGAAGCCGTTGCCGTTCAGCCACTGGCCGATGCGGATCAACCGGCCGGCCGTGCCGGGTATCTGGGTGAGCCCTATGTCGCCGGGCTGGGGTTCGGAATGAATCATGTGCGGCTCCGGGAGACCCGAAAAAGTTGGATTCCTGGAGGTCATACCCATATCCGTAGGTGATGGACCGTCATGGGAAGGATGGGGGCGTTGAGTTGGGCGGGCGCGAGGGGCCGCACGTGCCCGGCGTGACCGGTGAGGCCCGCCGCGCCCCCGCACCCCCGTGACCTGCGGATGCGGGCCCGGTGCCGCCGCCCTAGGCTCTCGATATGGTCATCGACCGGCGCATGCTGCTGCGCGGCATGGGCAAGGCGGTGGTGGTGGGCGCATCGGGCGCCGCTCTCGCCGTCGGTGCCTCGGCCGGGCCGTCCGGCGGCCGGGGCACGGACCCGGACCGCACCGGGGGCCTGCCCGACTCGCCGCTCGCCACGGCCCGCCCCGCCATCACGCCGCGCACGGCGTGGCAGGCAGCCGAACCGGTACGACGGGAGCACGCCGCGCTGCACGCCGACGCGGTGAAAGCCGTCTTCCTCCACCACACGGGCAACGTGAACGACTACGCGCGGCGGGACGTCCCCGGCCTCATCCGGGCCGTCTACGAGGACCACGTCGAGAGCCGCCACTGGGACGACATCGGCTACAACTTCCTCGTCGACCGCACCGGAACGATCTACGAGGGACGAGCCGGCAGCATCGAAGGGCCCGAAGTCGGCGCGCACACCGAGGGCTTCAACATCGGCACCGTCGGCATCGCGGCCATCGGCAACTACGCGGGCGACGCCGAGGTGCCGGGGGCGCTGCTGAACGCCGTGGCCCGGATCGCCGCGTGGAAACTCGGCATGTACGGGGTCGACGCCCGCGGCACGGCGGTCCTGTTCTCGTCGAACGACCGCAGCAGGTTCCCCAAGGGCAGCCGCTGCGTCTTCCACGCCATATCAGGACACCGCGACGGCTTCGTGACGACCTGTCCAGGCGCGGCCCTCTACGCACACCTGCCGCAGATCCGCGACCGGGCCGCCCGCCTCCAGCGGCGGGGCAGGCCGTCCGCCCGCCGCCCCGCCTGAGCGCCGGAGCAGGACCGGCGCCGGGGATCAAGACCCGGCGGTCACCGGTGAGTTGCCCTGGTCGCCCACCGAGTTCTTGCCCGCCGACTTCGGAATCGGCCGGTCCGCCCGCAGCGCCTTCCAGACCTGCTGCGACGCCTTGTCCAGCGGCAGCACCCGGTCCGGGTTCTGCGGGTCGTAGGTGACCGGCATCGTGACCATGTTCATGTTCTCGGGGCCGATGCCCTTGAGGTCCTTCGCCAGGCCCAGCAGCTTGCCGGTGGAGGCCAGACCTGAGTCGGCCCTGACCGTCCGGGTCGCCGTGTCCGCGAGGCCGTAGAGCTCGGCCGGGTTGCTGAACAGGCCGATGCTGTCGATCCGTTGGGTCAGCGCCTTGATGAACGCCTGCTGGAGCTGGATGCGTGCGAGGTCGCTGCCGTCGCCGACGCCGTGCCGGGTGCGGACCAGGCTCAGCGCCTGCTCGCCCTTGAGGTGGTGGGTGCCGGCGGTCAGGTCGAGCTTGCTGTTGGCGTCCTTGACGGCCTTCTGCGTGGTGACGTCCACGCCGCCCAACTCGTCGATGATCTTCTTGAAGCCGGTGAAGTCGACTTCCAGGTAGTGGTCCATGCGGACGCCGGACATCTTCTCGACCGTCTTCACGGTGCAGCCGGGGCCGCCCACCTGGTACGACTCGTTGAACATCGCCTGCCGGGCGGCCGGTGCGGTGCCGCCCTGCGAGGTCGGGCACTGGGGACGGTCCACCATCGTGTCCCGCGGAATGCTGACGACGCTCGCCTTGTGGTGGGACTTGTCGACGTGCAGGACCATCGTCGTGTCGGACCTGGCGCCGCTGACGCCGCTCCCGTACTCGCCGTGCGTGCCCGCCCGCGAGTCGGAGCCCAGCAGGAGGATGTTCATGGCGCCGTTGTGCGCCCCGCTGGGCCGGTCCTTGCCGAGTGCCGCGTCGATGTCGACGCCCTGGAGGTTGCCGTCGAGGTGCGCCCAGAGACAGGCGGCACCCGACCCTCCGATGACCAGGACACCCAAGGCGGCCCAGGCGGTGACCCGCAGTGCCTTGCGCCGCGGGCGCCGCCTCGTGTGCGGTCCGTCGCCGGCCGGCACGTGGCCGGCAGGCTCCGGGGTGTCGCTCCCGCTCTCGTGCGGCATCTGCAGTCCGTTTCTACGTACGCGTCACTGGGTGCGCGAAGGCTCAGTACGCCGAGTCGACGTTGTCGATGGAGCCGTACTTGTCGGCGGCGTACTGGGCAGCCGCGGTGATGTTGGCGACCGGGTCGGTCAGGTCGTTGGCGGTGCCGGAGACGTGGTACGCGTCGAAGGTCGGCTGGATGACCTGGAGCAGGCCCTTGGAAGGCGTGCCGTTCTGGGCGTTGACGTCCCAGTCGTTGGCCGCCTGCGGGTTGCCACCGGACTCGCGCATGATGTTGCGGTGCAGGCCCTCGTAGCTGCCCGGGATGCCCTTGGCCTTCATGATGTCGAGGGACTGCTGGATCCAGCCGTCCAGGCTGCCGGATGAGGAGCCCTGACCGGCCTTGGCGGCGGAGTCCGCCTGCGCGCTGACGCCGGCGGCGGAGACAGTGGCGGCGGCGACGCTGTGCGAGGCCGGCTCGGCGGCGTGCGCGGGGGAGGGCGCGACGGTGAGCGCGGCGGCTGCGGCACCCAGTGCGGCGACGCCGGTGACGGCGAGCTTACGGAAGCGCGTGCTGGTGGCGGTGCGGGTGGTGGCGGTCATGCAGCAGTACCTCTTCGTTCGGTGATGGGACGTGCCCCGGGTTCCGTGCGCCGGCGTCTTGCGCTGTACGCGGTGGGCCCGATCGGCAGCGGCGGGTGATTCCCGCCGGGTCCGGCGATCGGCTTCCCGGGACGTCAGCCATGGTTAGCGAACCGGACGGATCCGGGCAATGCCCGCCCGTACTACCCCATGACGTAGCGGAGGCCGTATGACGGACATCCACCCGCCGTGGGCCCCGGCGCCGTCCGCGCCCCGTCTACTACCGCGCTCCGTACGTGACGGACGACCTATGGGCGGGCTCACAGCCGACGGCCCCGACGAGCGTCTCCGGAGCCCCGGAATGTGGCCGTGCGTCGCTCCCTCGTCGCCCTCCGCATGCCGTGAAAGGACCCGGCAGCCGCCCCCGGGGCCACCGCTCGCCGACCCGCCCGCCGAACGAGGCGCGGGCCGGCCCCCGGGACGCCCCGGTGACCGGCCCGCACCCGGCGGATCAGGCGGTGGGAGCGCCGGAGACCCTGCGCTCGCCGCCGTTGCGCCGGTGCCACGCCCGGTACACGTCGGTGGCCGCCGTACGGGGCTCGTGCCGCATCGGCAGCCGCCGCTCGGTGTGGTCCTTGGCGAACTCGCCGTAGAAGGTGTCCAGTTCGAAGTACTTGCGGTCGTCGACGTAGTACGGCTCGTAGGCGTCGCGGGTGGTGAGGAAGACGACCTCGTCGGGGCTGCAGTAGTACAGCGAGCCCAGGCACATCGGGCACGGGTGGGCGAGGACATAGATCGTGCTGCCGGTCAGGTGCTCGGTGCCCAGGCTCCGGCACGCCTCGCGGATGGCGAGGATCTCCGCGTGCGCGGTGGGGTCATGGGTCTGGGCGACGAGGTTGGGGCTCTCGGCCAGGATCCTGCCGTCCTTGACGATGACGGTGGCGAAGGGGCGGCCACCTTCTTCGACGTTGCGGCGGGCGAGGTCGATGGTGCGCTGGGCGAAGTCCATGGGAAGTCTCCGGGATCGGGTCGTGGGGGCCGACCGGTGGCGGCCGGCGGCGGGGGAGCGGGCCGGGAGGGCGCCCGGCCCGCCCCGCATCGATCAGAACGGCTTGGTCGGCAGGTACTTGCCGTCGAGGGTGATCACCGCGCGCTCGCCGCCCTCCGGGTCGGCGACCTTCTTCACGTCGAGCTTGAAGTTGATCGCGCTGATGATGCCGTCGCCGAACTGCTCGTGGATCAGGGCCTTGAGGGTGGTGCCGTAGACCTGGAGCATCTCGTGGAAGCGGTAGATGGTCGGGTCGGTCGGCACGCCCGAGGGCAGCGAGCCGCGGGTGGGGATGGTCGCGAGCAGCATCGCCGCGTCCTCGTCCAGGCCGAGCAGCTCGGCGACGGCGGTGGCGGCGGGCGCGGGCAGGGCGTGCTGGCCCAGCACCGCGGCGGTGACGAACGCGACCGACAGGCCCGCGGCGTCGGCGAGTTGCTGCCAGGAGAGGTCCTTGCGGGTCTTGGCCTCCACGGCGGCGATGGCCAGGTTCTGCCGGGCGGTCGGGTCGAACTGTGCGTGGATCATGCCGGTTTCCTTTCGGGGTGTCCGGTCCGGCGGATCATGGTGCCGGGCCGGGGGTTCGGGGGGGGCGGAGCCGCGCCGTGGTCAGGGTGCGACGGGCTCCGGCCGGCCGCTCGCCGGGTCGAGTTCTTCGACGGTGCCGGTGGCGATGTCGTAGACCCAGCCGTGCAGGGAGACCGCGTGCCGCCGCAGGGCACGGGCCACCGAAGGGTGGGTGGCCAGGTTCGCGAGCTGGGCGATGACGTTCCGGCGTACCCACGCGGCCACTTGGTCCGCGTCGCCGTCCGGCTCCGCGCCCTCGGGTGCGGTGTCCGGCCGGGCGGCCTCCGCGTGACGCAGCCAGCCCGCGGTCATCGGCAGCGCCGTCATCTCGTGGCCGTCGGCGAGTGCGGTCATCGCGCCGCAGCCGGAGTGCCCGCACACCACGATGCCGGTCACCCCCAGCACCTCCACGGCGTACTCGATGCCGGAGGCCACCCCGTCCCCGCCCGGCGCATGGGCCGGTACGAGGTTGCCCACGGTCCTGATGACGAACAGCTCTCCCGGCTCGCTGTGCGTGATCAGCTCCGGTACGACACGGGCGTCGGAACAGCTGATGAACAAGGTGGTGGGCCGGTGCCTGCCGGCGAGCCCGGCGAACAGAGGGGCCTTGGCCGGGAAGACCTCCTGCTGGAAGGTCTTCACGCCCGCTGCGAGGTCGTGCACGGTGACTCCCTTCGGTGCGCACCGGTGGTGTCCGGTGGTTGTCGGCCCGAGCGGCTGACGAAATCCACCCTGCACGACCTGCGGCTATAGCGTCCAAGACGTAATAGCCATCGCACCTATTGATCGCATCTATGGCGAGGTCCGGTGCGGTCGGCTCCGGCCTGCCCGGCGCCGGAAGCCGCACGTCCGGTTCCTGGTTCACCGCCCGCTGTCGAGGCTTTTTCCCGTCTGGTCCCCGCCCGTCGAGGGCGGTGTGAAGGCACCTGTGTGCGGATGATCAAGGACCTTTTGCAGGTTTAAAACGATCACTGTCACTCGTCCGTGTTCATTGTCGCGGTGATCCCCGGATCCGTTTCCCGGGCGCCGGTTCCGGACCCTAGTGTGATCAACAGTTCAACGGGGTCCGCCCTGCCCGGCTCGCCCGCAGGCCCGCGCCCCCATACCCCCTACCTGCACATACTCAACTCCCGCCCGGTGTACGGGACTTGCCGTGCCCGCGGCACGGAGTGAGTGGTGCGCAATCGTCTTGAAGAGGAGCGTCGGATGTCGATCGATGCCGGCACCGAGGAACAGCACGGCCCGCAGCAAAGCCTGGGAACCGCGGCGGCGCGGAACCTCGCGACCACCACCAAGTCCGCGCCGCAGATGCAGGGAATCACCTCGCGCTGGCTGCTGCGGATGCTGCCCTGGGTGCAGACGGCGGGCGGCGCCTACCGGGTCAACCGGCGGCTGACCTACACGGTCGGCGACGGCCGCATCGACTTCAACCAGACCGGCTCCCGAGTCGCCGTCATCCCCCGCGAGTTGGGGGAGCTCGCCGCCCTGCGCGGCTACGACGAGGACGACGTGCTCGCCACGCTCGCCGGCCGGTTCGTCCAGCGCGAGGTCGAGCCGGGTGAGGTCCTGGCCGAGCAGGGCAGCCCCGCCGACCAGGTCTTCCTGGTCGCCCACGGGCGCGTCAACAAGCTGACCGACGGCCGCTACGGAGACCAGGCCGCCCTCGGCGTGCTCGCCGACGGCGACCACTTCGGCGCCGATGGCCTGCTCGACTCCGATGCGGTCTGGGAGTACACCGCCAAGGCGGCCACCGCGGGCACCGTCCTGACGCTGTCCCGCCGCGAGTTCGACGCCGTCCTGGACGGATCCCCGTCCCTCCAGGCCCACATCCGCGAGTTCCGCGCGCTGCCGCAGCAGCGGCAGAACAAGCACGGCGAGGCCGAGATCGCCCTGTCGTCGGGCCACGTCGGCGAACCGATTCTGCCCAGCACCTTCGCCGACTACGAACTCTCGCCCCGCGAGTACGAGTTGAGCGTCGCGCAGACCGTGCTGCGGGTGCACACCCGGGTCGCCGACCTCTACAACGAGCCGATGGACCAGACCGAGCACCAGCTGCGGCTGACCATCGAGGCGCTGCGCGAGCGCCAGGAGCACGAGCTGATCAACAACCGGGAGTTCGGCCTCCTCCACAACGCCGACTACCGCCAGCGCATCCAGACCCACTCCGGCCCGCCGACCCCGGACGACCTCGACGAGCTGCTCAGCCGCCGCCGCGGCTCGAAGTTCTTCCTCGCCCACCCGCGCACCATCGCCGCCATCGGCCGCGAGATGAACTCCCGCGGCCTCTACCCCGACCACGTCGACCTGAACGGCAACCAGGTCCCCGCCTGGCGCGGCGTCCCCCTGCTGCCCTGCAACAAGATCCCGATCACCAAGGAGCGCACCAGCTCCGTGCTCGTCCTGCGTACCGGCGAGGACGACCAGGGCGTCATCGGCCTGCACCAGACCGGCATCCCGGACGAGTACGAGCCCGGCCTGTCCGTCCGGTTCATGGGCATCAACGAGAAGGCGATCATCTCCTACCTCGTCAGCACCTACTACTCGGCCGCGGTCCTGGTCCCGGACGCGCTCGGCGTGCTGGAGAACGTCGAGATCGGCCGCGGCCGGGAGTAACCGGAGACCGCGGACGAGACGAACAGAGGTGAGGCGCAGATGACACAGCCCTTCAGGCTTCCGGAGTTCTACGAGCCGTATCCGGCACGGCTCAACCCGCATCTGGAGGCGGTACGCAGCCATTCCAAGGCGTGGGCCCGTGAGATGGAGATGATCGAAGGGTCGGGTATCTGGGACGAGCGTGACTTCGACGCCCATGACTACGCCCTGCTCTGCGCCTACACCCACCCGGACGCGCCGGCCGCGGAGCTGGCGACGGTGACCGACTGGTACGTGTGGGTCTTCTTCTTCGACGACCACTTCCTGGAGAGCTTCAAGCGGAGCCAGGACATGGCAGGGGCGAAGGCGTACCTGGACCGGCTGCCCGCCTTCATGCCGGTCGACCCCGTCGCCGCCGGACCCGAACCGGTCAACGCGGTGGAGCGCGGTCTGGCCGACCTGTGGCAGCGCACCGTGCCCGCCATGTCGCAGGACTGGCGGCGCCGCTTCGCCGAGAGCACCCAGCACCTGCTCGAAGAGTCGCTGTGGGAACTGGCGAACATCCAGGTCGGCCGGGTCGCCAACCCCGTCGAGTACATCGAGATGCGCCGCAAGGTCGGCGGCGCCCCCTGGTCCGCAGGGCTCGTCGAATACGCGGCGGGAGCCGAGGTCCCGGCCGCGGTGGCCGCCAGCAGGCCCCTGCGGGTGCTGAAGGACACCTTCTCCGACGCGGTGCACCTGCGGAACGACCTCTTCTCCTACCAGCGGGAGATCGAGGAGGAGGGCGAACTGTCCAACGGCGTCCTGGTCTTCGAGAAGTTCCTCGGCTGCACCACCCAGCAGGCGGCCGACGCGGTCAACGACCTGCTGACCTCCCGGCTCCACCAGTTCGAGCACACCGCGGTCACCGAACTGCCGCCGCTGTGCGCGGAGTACGCCCTGGACCCGGCCGCCTGTGCCGACATCGCCGCGTACGTCAAGGGGCTCCAGGACTGGCAGTCCGGCGGCCACGAGTGGCACCTGCGCTCCAGCCGCTACATGAACGACGCCGCGTCATCGGGTGCGGCAGCGCACCCCGGCGGGCTGTCCGCTCAGGGTGCCCGCGTACTGGGCGGCCCGACGGGTCTGGGGACGTCGGCGGCCCGGATCGCCGCCTCGCTGGCGGCCACGATGCCGGCCAGGGTCAGGCGCCACACCCACGTGCCGTTCCAGGTCGTCGGAGCGGTCGCCATCCCCGAACTGCACATGCCCTACACCACCCGGCTCAGCCCGCACCTGGCCGCCGCGCGCGAAAACGTCGTGGGCTGGGCGCATCGGATGGGCATGCTGGACGGCCTGCCCGGCACCACCGGGTCCGCCTCCGCCTTCCCCGAGCCCGGCATCTGGGACGAACACAAGCTCCGCGCCTTCGACTTCGCACTGTGCTCGGCAGGCATCCACCCCGACGCGTCCCTGGACGAACTCGACCTCACCACGGGCTGGCTCACCTGGGGCACCTACGGGGACGACTACTATCCCGCGGTCTTCGGACGTACCCACGACCTGGCGAGCGCCCAGCTCTGCACCGAACGGCTGTCGGCCTTCATGCCGGTGGACTCCGCGGGCGACGTGCCGCCACCGGCGAACGCACTGGAGCGCACGCTGGCCGACCTGTGGGCCCGTACGGCAGGACCCATGACCGTCGCGGCCAGGCGCACCTTCCGCCGCACCATCGAGGACATGACGGACAGTTGGCTGTGGGAGCTGGCCAACCACCGGGAGAACCGCATCCCCGACCCCGTCGACTACGTCGAGATGCGCCGCAAGACCTTCGGCGCCGACCTCACCATGAGTCTGTCGCGCCTCGGGCACGGCAGGACGGTCCCGCCCGAGATCTACCGCTCCCGCCCGATCCAGGCCATGGAGAACGCGGCGGCGGACTACGCGGGGCTGCTCAACGACCTGTTCTCGTACCAGAAGGAGATCCAGTTCGAGGGCGAGGTCCACAACGCGGTCCTCGTCGTCCAGAACTTCTTCGACTGCGGCCTCCAGGAGGCCATCGGCGTCGTCAACGACCTGATGACCTCCCGGATGCGCCAGTTCGAGCACATCGTCGGCGTCGAACTCCCGGCCCTGTTCGACGAGTTCCGTCTCGGCACCGCGGCCCGCGCCACGCTGACCGGTTACGCGGAGGAACTCAAGAACTGGCTCGCCGGGATCCTCACCTGGCACCAGGACTGCCACCGCTATGAGGAGGCGGAACTCCGCCGCCCCGTCGGCAGCCCGGTGCGCCGCCTCGCGGGACCGCGGGGCCTCGGCACCTCCGCCGCCCGCATCGGCAGGAGCACGCGGGTGCCGGTGCGGTGAGACCGGTGCGGATCCGCGGGCCCGGCAGGGCCTTACGGATCCGCACCCGCGGCCGGTCCCGGCAGCCGTCGCGGCACGGGGCGGGACGGCTACTGGCCGGCCGGGGCCAGCGGCGGGGGACCGGGCCGGGGTGCGGGCGGCGGCTGGTGAACGGCCGCCGCCCACGCCGCGAGCAGTTGCTCGTACTCGGCCTGTTCCTCGGGCCCCAGGGGCCGGCCTGCCCGGTCGGACATGAACGCCCTGATTTCGGCGTTCACGTCGGCCAAGGACCGGGAAGGAACCGGTCGCGATGCAGGAGTCGGGCACATGATGTGCATGGTATGTGGAGATTCGGTAAGAGGCCCAGTGGATATCGCGCCGAAGTGCATCGGCAATAACCGGCCTCGCTCACCGGCCCTGCCGATGGACCCGTCTCCCGCGCAACGAGCGACGCCCTAGAATGAGCGCTCCGGACGGACGGGGAGCGGCAGTGGTGATGGGCATCGAAGGCGAAGGCGGCACGGCGGACCCGTCCGCCGAGGTGCTGACCGAGGCAGCCGCGATGTTCGGGCTGCTGGCATCGCCCCCGCGGCTGCACATCGTGTGGGCGCTCGCGCAGGGGGAGAGCGACGTCAGCGGGCTCGCCGAGCGGATCGGCGGGGCGCTGCCCGCGGTGAGCCAGCACCTGACGAAGCTGAAACTCGCCGGACTCGTACGGTCCCGCCGTGAGGGCCGCCGGGTCGTCTACCTGGTCGACGACCCCGACGTCGTGGCGGTGGTGCGACTCCTCGTCGTGCAGCTGGCCGCCCGCGCCGGGCAGGCACTTCCGGCACCGCTCCGTGACGTCGGTGCCTGAGACATCCGAGGCGACCGGAACCGGCCCACCGTCCCGCGATCAGGCGCGGACGCGGCCGGTCACCGACCTGCCGGCCGACTCCGGAGCGAGCGGACCGGCCGCGCTCACCACCCACCACCTGATGCGGCTGCTGGACAGCGGGCCGCGCGGCCTGACCGAGCAGCAGGCCGACGAACGGCTGGTACGCGACGGTGAGAACACCGTCCCCGCCTGGCGGCCGATCTCCTGGCCGCGGCGCTTCCTTCGCAGCGTGCGCGACCCGTTCACCACGGTCCTGCTCTGCCTCGGCCTGGTGTCGGCGGCCGTCGCCTCCTGGGGCACCGCCTGCGTGATCCTGGTCCTCGTCGTGGTCAGCTGCGTCCTGCGCTCCGGCGGCGAGCACCACGCCAGCCGGTCGATGGCCGCACTGCGCGAGATGGTCGCCACCACGGCGTCCGTCCAGCGGCGCACGGGCGAGGCAACGCCGCCCGTGGCACGCGAGATCCCGGTGGAACAGCTCGTCGTCGGCGACGTGATCAGGCTGGGCGCGGGCGACCTCGTCCCGGCCGATGTGCGGCTGCTGCGGGCGAGCGGGCTGACCGTGCACCAGGCGGCGCTGACCGGCGAGTCCGTACCGGTGCCGAAGTACGCCGTCGACGATCCGGGGGGCGGCGACGCGGAGCCGGAGCCGGGGCACATGTGCTTTCAGGGCAGCAGCGTCGCGTCCGGGAGCGGGACGGCGCTGGTCGTGGCCACCGGCGCGGCCACCCGGTTCGCCGCCGCCTACCGCGGCGCCGCGCGGCGCCGCGGCGAGACGGCGTTCGACCGCTCGGTCCACGGCATCGCCTGGACCCTGATCCGCTTCATGCTGCTGACCCCGCCGCTGGTCCTGATGGCCGACGCCGCGGTGCGCGGGCGAGGGCTTGAGACCCTGCCGTTCGCGGTCGCGGTGGCGGTCGGGCTGACCCCCGAGATGCTGCCGGTCATCGTGACCGCCGCGCTGGCCAGGGGCGCGTCCGCGCTCGCCCGCACCAGCGCGGTGATCGTCAAACGGCTGCCCGCGCTGCACGACCTCGGGGCGATGGACGTCCTGTGCCTCGACAAGACCGGCACTCTGACGCAGGACCGGCCGGTGGTGGAACGGACCGTCGACGCACGCGGGTGCGCCGACCCCGGCGTGCTGAGCTGGGCGGCCGTCAACAGCTTCTGGACCCTCGAACTGGCCGAACTGCCCGCCCCCGACTCGCTGGACGAGGCGATCCTGGACGCCGCGGAAGAACACGGCGCCGACCCCTTGGCGTACGAGGGCGTGGCGGCCCTCCCGTTCGACCCGGCCAGGCGGCTCGCCACCGCCGTCGTCCGCCGCCCCGGCCGGCACGGCACCCGCACGCTCGTCGTCAAGGGCGCGGCCGAGGACGTCATCGACCGCTGCGGGCGGACCGCCGTCGACGGCGTGGAAGACCGGCTCGACGAGGCCGGGCGGGCGCGGCTGCTCCGCTTCGCCGCCGACGAGGCGGCCGGCGGCCTGCGCCTGCTCGCTGTCGCGCTCGCCGAACGGCCCGCCCGCAACGGCCCCTACCGGGACGCCGACCTGCGCGGCCTGGTCTTCATCGGCTTCGTCGCCTTCCGCGACGCCCTCGCGCCGTCCGCCGCCGACGCGCTGGGGGTCATCGCCCGGCGCGGCGTGACGGTGAAGGTGCTCACCGGCGATCACCCCGGTACCGCGGCGCGGGCCTGCCGGGATCTCGGCCTGGAGCCGGGCGAGGTCCTCACCGCCGACCGGCTCGGCCATCTGTCGGGGAAGCCGCTCGCCGAGGCCGTCGAAGGCGCCACGGTCGTGGCCCGCTGCACGCCCCGGGACAAGGCCCGCATCGTGGCCGCACTCCGGGAGAGCGGCCGGACCCCAGGCTTCCTCGGCGACGGCGTCAACGACCTGCCCGCGCTGCACGCGGCCGATGTCGGGATCTGCCCCCGGGGAGCGGTGACCGTCGCCCGCGAAGGCGCCGACGTCGTGCTCGCCGAGAAGGACCTCACCGCCATCGACCGCGCGATCACCGCCGGGCGCCGCAGCAGCGGCAACATCGCCGCCTACCTGCGCATCACCCTCTCGTCCAACCTCGGCAACGTCATCGCCATGCTCTCCGCCGGCCTGCTGCTGCCGTTCCTGCCGATGCTGCCGGCCCAGGTCCTGGTGCAGAACCTCTGCTTCGACGCGGCCCAGCTCGCCTTTGCCTTCGACCGCCCGGCGCCCGCCGCGGTCCGCAGGCCGTCCGCGCTGCGCCCGCGCCCCTTCCTCCGCTTCATCACCGCCTTCGGCCTGCTCAACGCCACCGCCGACCTGGCCACCTTCGCGGTACTCGCCTTCACCCTGCACACCACGGCGGGTTCCGGCGCCCCTGAGGTGTTCCACGCCGCGTGGTTCACCGAGAACCTCCTGACCCAGGCGATGGTGATGCTGCTGCTCCGCGGCGGGCGCCGTGCGGCGGAGGGCCGTACGGCGGGCCCGATCCAGATCGCCGTCACCGCCCTCGCGGTGATCGGCGTCCTGCTCCCGCTCTCGCCGCTGGGCCCGCTGCTGGAGATGGCGCCGCCGCCCGCGCTGTACTACCTGCTGCTGGCGGCGGTCCTCACGCTGTACGGCGCGGCGCTGGCGGCGGTCAGGGCCAGGTACGCGCGCCGCGAGGGCTGAGCTTGTGGAGACGTTCCCGCGTTTCGGCAGCGCTGGGCTCCGTCAGCGGCAGCGCTGCCGAGTTGCGGATCCGCGCTGCCGAGCCCGAGCTCAATCGGACGGCGCGACCGGGGACCACATGCCGAACCACTGCTCGGCGCCGTAGGCATCGAACCGCTCCACCTCGATGAACCCCAGCTTCGCCGCGAGGCGCATCGAGCGGACGTTGGCGGTCTGGGTGGCGAGCACCACTGGTTCGACGAAGGTGCCCCGTTTCTCTGGTGAGCAGGATCTGGCCGATCATCGGGCCCGTCAGCGATCAAGACTCGCGGACTGATCAACCCGCCGGCTCTGGCCCCGCCCTCACCAACAGACTTGCCTTGCCCGGCCCGTGCGCCGAACCCCACCAGACTCCGACCCTCACCAGTCGTCACCCCCGAAGCCGCCGCCGCTGTCACCGAAGCCGCCTCCGAAGTCGGCGGGATCGAAGCTCGCCCCGGAGAAGTCCCCGCCCTCGGTGCCGCTCTCCCCGTACGGGGAGTCGGCGAAGGCGGACGGGGCGCTGAGGAATGAGCCGAGCACGGTGCCGGCGACAAGACCGGTCAGCATGCCGCCGCCGAAATAGCCGCCGGCCCACGGTGTGTAGGCGGGCCCGGCGTTCCAGTAGGGCTGTGGTCCTTCCGGCGTCTGCACCGTGCGGGCCTGCGGCTCCTCGCCGGCGGACAGGCGGGTGGCGTCCGCGGTGCAGGCGGGCACGGTGCGCGGTGCGCCGCCGGTGGGCGCCCACTGCACGTCGACGGTGGACGGGCCGTGCCGCGGGTCGAAGAAGCAGGGGGCGCGGCGGACGGGCAGCGGTTCGCCGATGCGGCGCGAGGCGAGGGTCGCCAGCGCGAACCGCCCCTCGTCCAGCGCCTCGGTCACCGCCCGTACGTCCTCGGGGCGGCGCGCGGCGTCCATCGCGGACTTGGCGGTCTCGTACGCGTCCAGCGCGTGGGTGTAGTCCTGCCGCATGGCGTCGTCGGCCCCGGGCTCGGACGGATGGAAGTCGAGTCGTTCGAGCGCCTCGCCGAAGGCGGTGATGTCCTCGTCGACCACCAGCCGCAGGGCCTTGAGTTCGGCCTGCTCCCGCTCCTCGCGCTTCTTTCTGGTCCTGCGGTACAGCGCGTAACTGCCCGCGCCTGCGGCCACGATGATGGCGCCGCCGATGAGCAGCCCGCCCACGGAGTTCCTGTCGGTGTCGTCGTCGGCGTCCTCGCTCCACGAGGCGGGCGCGTGGCCGTGTGCCTGGGCGGCGGCCTGTCCGGCGAATTCGTCCACCGTGGCCCGGGTGTCGCCGGTGTGGGACCGCCGCGCCGCGCCCTTGAGGTTGGTCACCGCGTTGTGGGGCAGCACCTGCGGGTCGGCCCCGGCGTTGAAGCCGTCGTCGCCGAGGTGCACGGCGTACACACCGGCGATGCCGACCTTGGTGCGCAGGTCCTGGAGCAGGGTGCGGCGGGGGAACTCGGGCGCGTCCGGCAGCACCGCGACGAACACCGGCCGGTCCGCCTCCCTGATCTTCTTCGCCAGGGCGTCGGCGGCGGCCTCGGGGAACTGCCCGCCGACCCGCGGGTCGACGTACACCGGGCCCTTCTTGAGGGCGGCGGCCACCGCGTCGAGACCGCCCGCGGCGTGGGCGGGCCGCGGTACCACGGCGGCTGCGGCCACCAGTGTGAGGACGGCCAGGAAAACGGCCGGCAGGAGCCTGGGCAGCAGCGCCCGGCTGAGGGCAGACATGGACGGATCTCCTTCAGGAATGCGGGAGTTTGACGGCTGGGCCTAGCCGTACGACAGGTCCGAGCACGGGTTGTCGTCGGCGGAACGGGCCTTCTTGGCCAGGTCGGGCGGCACTTCGGTGGTGGAGGGTGACGGGCCCGCTGCCGGGGCCTGTGCGTAGGAGGTGCCGACGGTGACGTCGATGCCGGGGGTGGTGGCCTGCCGGGTCGTCGAGTCGGGGAAGAGGCGCGCGACGGTGTGGGCCTGGTCCTCCTGTCCCGGACCGTAGGCGATGACCGTGGTGGCGAGGTGCTGGGCCGAGGCGGTGGTGGTGCGGTCGACGGTGAAGCCGGAGCCCTTCAGTTCGTCGGCCGCGCGGGCCGCGAGCCCCGTGACGGTGGTGCCGTTGTAGACGCTGACGCTGATGCCCGCGCCTGACACCGAGGCGCTGGGGCTCGGATCGCCCTTGCCGCCGTCGTCCGCGTCCCCGCTCTTGTCCCCCCGGGCGTCCTCGCCGTCGATGGTGCGGTCCGCCCGCAGCGCCGCCCACAGCTGGTCGGCCTCCGGGTGCACGATGGCGACCCGCGCGCCCTGGTAACGCCAGGGCAGCGTCACGAACTTGGTGTTGTGCAGGTCGATGTCCCTCAGCTCCATCGCGAAGGAGATCAGTTTGTTCGCCGAGCCCAGACCGGGGTCGACGGTCAGCGACTCGGTGGCGGCGGTGGCCAGCGGCAGCAGCGCGGCCGGGTTCATCCCCTGCGACTTGACCTTCTTGATCAGGCTGGAGACGAACGCCTGCTGGCGCTTGATGCGGCCGATGTCGGAGCCGTCGCCGATGCCGTGCCGCAGGCGTACGTAGTCCAGGGCCTTCTGCCCCGAGACGGTCTGCGGTCCCTTCTTGAAGATGACCTTGCCGAGCGAGCCGCGGTTGGGGTTGAGATGGCCCTGGCGGACCTCGTTGGGCAGGCACACCGGGACGCCGCCGACGGCCGATGTCATCTTGGAGAACCCCTCGAAGTCGACCACCATGGTGTGGTCCACCCGCAGCCCGGTCAGCTTCTCGACCGTGTTCTGGGCACAGGCGGGATTGCCCTTCGGTGTCTCGCCGATGGTGAACGCGACGTTGAACATGGTGTCGGGCTTCGGCCGGCTCCACTGCCCGTCGGGGAGTTTGCACGCCGGTATGGTCACCAGCGTGTCCCGCGGTATGGAGACCGCCACGGCGTGCTTGCGGTCGCCGTAGACGTGCAGCAGGAACGCGGTGTCCGAGCGCCCCACCGCCCCCTCGCCGCCGCCCAGTTTGCTGTTGCCGCCCGAGCGTGAGTCCGAGCCGATGACCAGCACGTTGCTGCCGCCGGTCCCGGCGGCGGGCCGGTCGCGGCTCACCCCGTCGGCGCCGAACGTGGTGATCTTCCCGTCGAGGTGGACGTAGAACCACCCGGCGCCGGCGGCGAGCAGTACGAGGAACGAGACCACGGTGATCGCGGCTATCCGGACCTTGCTTCGCTTGCGCCGCCGCCCTCGGGCAGGCCCCTCGCCGCTGCGGCGTCCCACTCGTGCCGTATGGCTGCCTGTCACGTGTACACCCTCATCCGTGCGGGGTTTCTTGCAGGGGAAGGCGGCTGGCACCGCCTTGGTTATACAGTTGCGCAATGTAGCAAGTGAAATCCGGGGCCGGTTCCTGCGGGACGCCGGTCCACAACGAACTGGGAGGCGGGCACACGATGCTGCGCAACGGACTTGAGCCCTGGCACCTGCTGATCGTGGCGCTTGTGGTGATCCTGCTCTTCGGCTCGAAGAAGCTCCCGGACACCGCTCGCGCCCTGGGTAAATCGCTGCGGATCCTCAAGAGCGAGACCAAGGCCATGAAGAGTGACGGCACGGAACCGGCGGCCACGTACGAGTCCGGCGAGCCGGCGCGTCCGGAGCCGCACACGATCCACGCCATGCCGGGCGGTCCGGTCACGGGGCGCTCCGATGGAGTGGCCGATCCGGGGGCGTTCGGTTCCGGTGCGACGCGCGCGGGCGCCGGGCACCCGTCGCCGGAAAATCCGGAACGCCAGGAACGTCAGGAAACCGTGAACCGCCCCGGGGGGCACGCTTTCTGACGTTCCGTCATGAATGGCCTGATACGGGCTGCTCCCCGCCGGGCGCCGACCTGCTTCCGTCCATGGGTAATACTTTAGATATTGCGCAAGCAGGGAACCATCATGGAGGGCACCTCGACGGTTCCGCACGACGCCGGAGGGCTTGCCGTCCGGTCACCCATCGCAGGCAAGAGGAGAAGCAGCACCATGGGCGTCAGCCTCACCAAGGGCCAGAACGTCGTCCTCAACCAGGACGGCACCCCGCTCGCGGATGTCACGGTCGGCCTCGGCTGGGACGCCCGGCCCGTCGGGGACCGGGACGTCGACCTGGACGCCTCGGCAATAATCTGCGGCCCCGGCCAAAAGGCCGTGTCCGACCGGCACTTCATCTTCTACAACAACCTCGCGAGCCCCGACGGCGCGGTCCGCCACACCGGAGACAACACCACCGGTGACGGCGAAGGTGACGACGAGCAGATCCTCGTCGACCTCGACCGGCTGGACGCGCCGGGCGCCGAGGTCGAGCAGGTCGTCTTCACCGTCTCGCTGCACGACGCCGAAACGCGCGGCCAGAACTTCGGCCAGGTCGACGACGCCTACATCCGCGTCGTCGACAACCTCACAGGCCGGGAGATGTGCCGCTACGAACTCTCCTACGACGCCGCGGGCGAGACCGCCATGGTCTTCGGCGCCCTCTACCGCCGCGGCGGCGAATGGAAGTTCCGGGCCGTCGGCCAGGGCTACGCGTCCGGCCTGGCCGGCATCGCCACCGACTACGGGGTCGACGTTGGCTGACACCGGCGCCGCCCCACTCGCCCGCCCCTCTTCACCCGACTCGGGGGAACACGTGTATGAGCCCATCCGCTTAAGAGCGGAGGACGGACCCGACTTCGAGCAGCTGCTGGACCGCGCCCTGCGGACCCCGGAGGTCACCGACGCGCTGCGCCGCTGTGACGAGGGTGTCGACGCCGGGCAGTTGCGCGCCCAGGCGCTCGGTTCACAAGCCGCCATCGCCGCTGCGGCAGCGGCGGAGTACCGGATCTATCTCGCGCTCCGTACCGCCGGCGCCCGGCCTGGCCCCCTGCCGCATCGGCCCGGCCGGACGGCACGGGCCACCGGCGGACTGCTGCCCGCGCTGGGCGTGCTGGTGCCGGGACTGGCGGCCACCGCCGCCGCCATCTTCCTGCTCATCGGCTTCGGGCTACGCGCCGTCGGCATGTCGTCCCACCTCGCGGACGAGCTGGTGTTCGCCGGGGTGACGGCAGCCTGCATCGCGGCGGCGGCGACGCTGGCCGGGCTGTTCTGGATGCTCGTCGTGGCGGCGCGCAACCGCTCGGTGCCGGACGGCGGCGCCGAGCAGGACGCCCATGCGGCGCTGGTGCGGGCGCGTGAGGCGTGGCACGGTGCGCTGCTGGAGCGCGGCGTGCTGCCGTTCCTGCTCGGAAGGCTCGATACCGCACTCCCGTCCAAGAGCGCGGGCCCGGTCACCGGCCGGGTGCTGCCGGTGACCGGTGTGGACGACGCGAGGACGGCGGGCGCGGGCGACGGCCATCGGCGTCGGCGCGGCGGGCCCGGCTACAGCGCGCCCGACTTCGCGAGCCCCGACTTCAGCAGCCCGGACTTCACCGGGCCCGAGGCGCCGAGCCGGGAATGACCGGGCCGCGAGGCGGCAGGCGGCCGGCCTTCCGGCGGGGTGGGCGGCCGTGCGGCGGGCGGCGATGGACGGCCGCCTTCCTACTCGGCCGCCGGGGCCCGCTCGTCCTCGGGCACCGAGATCACCCAGTGCGTCGCCTGCCGCGGGCGGAGATAGGCCACCCAGTACAGGGCGGCCACGGCCACGATGACGCCGGTGATGACCAGGCTCTGGGTGCTCTGCTGACACAGCACCCACACGAGCACCGCGACGAGGGCCACCGGGACCACCGGCCACAGCGGCATGCGCCAGGCCGCCCGGTGCTTGTGCGCCCCGCGGCGGGACACCAGCGCGCCCAGCGCGACGAAGACGTACATCGCCGCGACCGCGACGCCGGTCACCTCGCTCAGGGTGTCGAGGTTGACGAAGCACAGGGCCGCACCGGGGATGCCCACGCCCAAGGTTGCCGCCCACGGTGACCCGAAGCGCCTGCCGACGTGCGAGAAGACGCGGTTGACCCGGTCCGGCCAGGCCGCGTCGCGGGCCGACGAGAAGACCACACGGGAGTTCTGGATCACCATCACGATCGCGGCGTTGATGATGGCCAGGGCGATGCAGAGGCTGACGAAGGTGCCGACACCCGAGTTGCTCCAGCCCGTCACCATGCCGGCGACGTCACCGGCGCCCAGGGTCGCCAGGTCCGGTGCGCCCAGCGTGATCGCGACCACCGGGATCAGGACGATGGCCGCGCCGATGCCGAGGGTCCACAGCACGGTGCGCGAGACGTTGCGGCGCGGATTGTCCATCTCCTCGGCGAGATACACGGCGGTGGAGAAGCCCTGGAGGATGAAGAGCGCGGTGGCCAGGCCCGTCACGATCAGGCCCGCGGTGACCGCGGTGCTGTGCCCGTGCCCCGCGTCGATCACGGGATGGATCAGCACCGAAGCGGGCCGGCCTGCGTGCCCGAAGCCGAGGAACGCGACGACCGCGCAGGCCACCACCTCAAGCACCAGGAAGATGCCGGTGATCCAGGCGTTGGCACGCAGGTCGAGCAGGCCCATGGCGGTCGCCAGCAGCATGACGGCGGCGGCGGTGAGCTGCGGATCCAGATGCACGAGCGGGGCCAGGTAGTCGGCGGTGCCCAGGGCGATGATCGGCGGAACGATCATGACGACGATCAGGGACAGCACGAAAACCAGCCACCCGGCGAGCCGCCCCATCAGCGTGCCGACCATGGCGTACTCGCCACCGGAGCTGGGCACCAGCGTGCCCAGCTCGGAGTAGGTGAAGGCGACGCCTATGCACAGCAGGGCCGCGACGGCGATGGTGAGCGCGGTCCCGGTGCCCAGGGTGGCGAACGAATCCGGCACGATCACGAACAACGACGACGCCGGTGTCAGGCAGGACAGGGTGAGCAGCGTGCCGCCCACCACCCCGATGGAGCGGTTCAGCTGGGGCGCTTCCCCGTCCGGCGCATGACGTGAATC
Organism: Streptomyces sp. NPDC048644; assembly: GCF_043199105.1. Taxonomy (NCBI): domain Bacteria; kingdom Bacillati; phylum Actinomycetota; class Actinomycetes; order Kitasatosporales; family Streptomycetaceae; genus Streptomyces; species Streptomyces sp. NPDC048644. The sequence continues at coordinate 246,242 of NZ_JBICVO010000002.1, read as the reverse complement.
CCGCTCGGGCGGCGTGGAAGCAACGGGTGCGGTGGGCGTCTGGGTCATCCGTGTCCCATCAGTGCTGGCGGCAGGAGGGGGCATCCTTTGGGGGGAGAGTGCCTCGAAACGGCCTTCCGGTGGATCGAGGGCGTCGCTTCGGTGACCGAATACAACCGCTGCCCGGCACATACGTCAAGGTCTCGTAAGGCTTCGCAGGCAACGAAATCCGTTGATGGGCGCCCGTCTTGAGGTCCTTATCCGTGCAGAGGATGTAAGACGCACGCGGAATCGGTTGCACTGCTGCCGTGTGGCCGGTCGCTTCGGATTCCTCCGTGGCCGGAACCAACTGCACGGCGCCGGAGTGTGAGTTCGCGATCCAGGCGGGTTCAGCGGGTGTCGTCCGGTGCGGGGACGCGGCCGGTCGGCTCGGTGCCAGCCGTCGGCAGGAAGACGCCGATGAGGTACTTGTACAGGCCGGCGCCGAGCACACCACCGATCAAGGGGCCGATGAGGGGCACCCAGAAATAGAGATTGCCCCACTGGTCCCGCCAGGCACCCCGGTAGCCGGTGAGGAAGCTGGCGAGCCGGGGCCCGAAATCCCGCGCCGGATTGATCGCGTAACCGGCGTCGGTCCCGAATGCCATACCGATCGCAACCACGACAAGACCGATGACGAATGCCGCCATATTGGCTCCGGGCGGCGTGTTCAGCAGGTCGGTGATCGCGAAGATGAGAAGCAACAGCAGGGCGGTACCGATCACTTGGTCGCGGAATGCGCCCCACTCGTGAATGCCCGCCGTGGTCGAGCCGTTCCCCGGCAGGGTGGAAAAGACGAACTGCGTCTTGAGGGAATGTGCCGGATCCGCCCTGGCCAGCACCTCGGTGTAATTCCAGCGCACCAGGAGCGCGGCGACGAAGGCACCGGCCGTCTGCGCGAGCGCATAGGGCACGACCTTGGCCCAGGAGAACCCCTTGAAGACCGCGAGTGCCAGCGTCACGGCCGGATTGAGGTGGGCGCCGCTGATCCGCGCCGCGACGTAGACACCGAGCGTGACGCCAAGCCCCCAGGCCCAGGCGATGCTGTCGTGGTCACCCAGACCGCCCTTGGGATCGGTGAGGGCGCCCCCGGCCACCACCTGGGCGACCACGCCGCACCCGAAGAGAATGAGCACCATCGTGCCCAGGAATTCCGCGGACATCTCGCGGATGATCCGGGACTGGGGAACCGGTTCGCTCATGGGATTCGGCGTCTCCTCGATGAATTCGGGGCCCGGCCTGCTCGCGTCGAGGCGTCCGCAATGATCGTCATTGCACCCCGGACCATCGCGCCACCCGGAATCCGTCCGGCCAGGCATAAATGATCCGGCCGGGTGGCGCGGCTGCGCCGTACGAGTTGCCGCACGGCAGAGGGAATCCCCGCCGACGTGGCGGCCCGCGAGCCACCCGAAAGCGAGGATTACGGTGCACAATCGCGGCGGAAGAAATCCCGCGACCCCCGCCCCCGCCCCCGCCGCCGCTCCCGGCGCGAAAAGAGAGCTGCCCGTGTCTCTGCTACTGACCCTGCTCGGCGGACTGAGCGGCGCCGCGCTCCGCTACGGCGCGGAACGCGGACTGCGCCGTAGCGGCCGTGACCTCGCCCGCTGGATCCCGTTCGCCCTGAACGCCGCGGGATGCTTCCTGCTCGGCGCCCTCGCGGGATGGGCGCATCTGCACCGGATGGTCAGTGGCCTGATCCTGCTCGCCGGCGCCGTCACCGCGTACAGCGTCGCCGGTGACGACAACGGGCGCCCGGTGCTGGGCGGCCGGCGCGGGCCCGCACTGCGCCACGTCCTGGCCGGGTGGTGCGTCGGCCTGCCCGCCGCGGCCATCGGCGCCTTCGTGACCCTGAACTGACGCCGCCCGCACGGCCGTTACGGGCGGGCCGCCCGCGCCGCCGACAGCCCGCCGACGCCTCTATGCGGCGGTGATGTCGATGCGGGCGTCATCCCGGGACACCTCACGCGGCAGCATCGCCACCATCTTCGGGTTCAGGGACCTGTCCCAGTACTGCCGGCCCGCATACCGCCCCGTGGACCATGACGGGAGAGTGAACGCCGGGCCCCGGTCATCGGCCGGAGTGAGCCGCCACAGCTCGTTCGGCGGGAACCGCGGCGGGAGGCCGGGCAGCGCGAGCAGCGGCCGGACCGTGAGCTGCTGGTCCTCCCCGTCACCAGGCGCCACCAGCCCTCCTTCGCCGGGCTCGGCCTCCACCGTGTGGACGTTCTGCCCCACGTGCGGCTGCCTCCTGATGATCCAGCGGGCGGTCCCGGGTGTGTCCAGCAGCCGTGCGTAGAGCCGCCCTTGGATCACCACCGCCGGAGCGCCGCCCACCGCGAGGATGACCTGCCGGTTACCCGTTCAACGAGGGCGGGGGCGGTGGGTGACCGACGCGTGCGGCGGCGCCCGGACAGGCCCGGCCCCGCCGTGACAGGTATCGCCGGCTGCCGCACCGCGCAGCCCACGGCACATCCGTCGGGACGCCTTCATGATTTCGACCATGTCGAAGACTTACGAACGCATCGACGGCCGGCTGCGCTCCTTCATCGAGGAGCAGCACATCTTCTTCACCGCCACCGCCCCCTTGGGAGGCGACGGCACCGTCAACCTCTCGCCCAAGGGCGTGACGGGATCATTCGCCGTACTCGACGACCGCACCGTGGCCTACCTCGACTTCGCCGGCAGCAACGCCGAGACGATCGCGCACCTCCGCGAGAACGGCCGCATCACCCTGATGTGGTGCGCCTTCACCGGCCCGCCCAACATCGTGCGCGTCCACGGCCGTGGCGAGCCGGTCTTCCGCGACGACCCGCGCTGGGACGGGCTGATAGCGCACTTCCGGGACATCGACCCGGCCCCGCACGGACTGCGGGCGGTCATCGTGGTGACCGCCGAACTCATCCGCGACACCTGCGGATACGCCGTCCCCTTCATGACCTACGACGAGGACCGCCCGCTCCACAGGTCACGCTTCGAGCGGGAGACCGACGCGTCGCTCGACACGTACTTCCACAAGAAGCCGCACATCGCGGCCAGCATCGACGGCCTGCCGGGGCTCCCCCTGCCGCTGCCCCCGCTGCCCGCCACGCACCGGGACTGACGGGCCGACGGCCGCCGCACGGTTCACCGGCGCCCGCACCCCGTCGCCGTGGCCCACCTTCCGTACCGGAGCGAAGAGTTGGTGCCCGAGGGACATGTCACGGCGGATGACGGGCATGGGGGTGGGTGACGGAGACCGAGCAACCGGCGGGAGCCACAACATGCGCCACACCGGAACGATCACGATGGACACCGCACACCTGGCGGGGCAGTACGCGCCGGAGACGGACGCCTTCGACGACCCGGTGGCACTGCCTCGCATCGAATCCCCCCGGACCGTCGCCCCAGCCGACGCCCGTGAGCTGTCGCGGTTGTTCTTCGAACGGCTCACGGTGCTGGAGGAGGGGACGCACGAGTATCAGTACGCGCGCAACACCCTCATCGAGATGAACCTGTCGCTGGTGCAGTACGTCGCACGCCGCTTCCGCAGCCGGGGGCAGGAGACGGACGACATCGTGCAGGTCGGCACGATCGGCCTGATCAAGGCCATCGACCGCTTCGACACCTCGCTGGAGAACGAGTTCACGACCTTCGCCGTCCCCTACATCAGCGGTGAGATCAAGCGGTTCTTCCGTGACACCACCTGGTCGGTGCGCGTGCCGCGCCGGCTCCAGGAACTCCGCGTCGACCTCGCCCGCGCCCGCGAGGAACTGGAGGGCGACGGCGTCCACGAGCCCGGCGTCGCCGACCTGGCGAGCCACCTCGGCCTGAAGGAGGAAGAGGTCAACGAAGGGCTCGTCGCCTGCAACGGTTACGACTCCGACTCCATCGACCGGCCCGTCCACACGCGGGGCAGGCAGCAGGCCGGGCTCGTCGCCGATCTCATCGGCCAGGAGGACCCGGCGCTCGCGCTGGCCGAGGACCTGCACGCGCTCAAGCCGCACCTCGCCAGGCTCGACGAGCGGGAGCGCACCCTGATCCGGCTCCGCTTCGGCGAGGAGATGACCCAGTCGGAGATCGGCGCGGAACTCGGCCTGTCCCAGATGCACGTCTCCCGCCTGCTCAGCCGCGCCTTCAGCACCCTGCGCGATGGCCTGCTGGCCGAGGAGTGAGCGACCGGGCCGGTCACCCTCGCCCGGTGCTCACCGGGCGAGGGTGGCCAGCAGGATCTTGCCGCCGCACGGGCGCGGCCGGATCGTGATGTCGCGGGCCAGGCTGCGCACCATGGGCCAACCGAAGCCGCCCGTCCGGCCCGTGAGGTCGGGACGGCGCTCCTGCGGGTGCGCGGGGCTGGGGTCCTCGACGCCGACCAGGATGCTGTCGAGATCCGCGGTCAGGTGCAGGGCCGTGACGGCGCCCGCGTGCCGCAAGGCGTTGGCGACCAGCTCGGACACCAGCAGGAGCAGGTTCTGGACGGTGGGCGCGGGCAGCTCGGGGCTGAGCGCGGCGACGAAGCCGGCGGCGAAGTCGCGGGCGTCCGCCGCCGTCCCGGGACGGCAGACGGGCAGGGCGGACCGGGCCGTGTGATCGTCCGTCGCAAGCTCATGCATCAGCGTCTTCACCCCTGTCGGCGGGGCCTCTCGTTCGGTTGCTTTCCCCCAGGCGTCCGCCTGCGTTCCAGGTCCGTCTACCCAGCGGAATCCGGGTGAAAAGGATGTGTGGCAGGCGCCCGTGAGAGATCCCCGGCACCGCCGTTCACGGGAGGTCCCGAACGGGACGGTGTGCGGCAGGGCCGGGATGTCGTCGGTGTCCAGAATATCGGTGCGCCGGGCCGCCGTGACGCCCGGCCCTCGGACAGGTCCGCCGGGTCGCCGGGCCGTCGGCCCGGCGCGGGAGAGGCCGTCATCGGCGCCGATGCGGGGAACGGAACCGGGTGCCACACTTGTCGTGCCGGCGCCGAGGCGGGTGGCGCACGCGGTCCGACGCGGGCGGGCGGTCCGCGGCCTGCTGGATCCGCGCCTCGCACCGGCGCAGACCCATGACCGCGACACCATCGGCGGGCCCGGATCAGCCGGTGGTTTCCCCACGCGTGGAGCGGACTTGTGATGCCTGATGGAGGGCAGTGGGACAGCGCCCTGTTCCAGGGAACCGCGGCCTACTACGAGCGCGGCCGGCTCCCGTACGCACCCGGATTCGCCGGGACACTGGTCACGGCCCTCGGTCTGGACGGCCGGGGCAGAATCCTCGACGTCGGCTGCGGACCCGGCACCGCGCTGCTTGCGTTGGCGCGGTACGTCACCGAGGCGGTCGGCATCGACCCGGACGCGGACATGGTGGCCGAGGCCGAGCGGCAGGCCGAACGTCGCGGGGTGACCAACGCGCGCTGGGCGGCGGTCTGCGCCGAGGACCTGCCTGCGGGTCTTGGCGAGTTCCGCGCCGTGGTGTTCGCCAAGTCCTTCCACTGGACGGACCGCGAGCGTGTCGCGGCCACCGTGCGGGAGATGCTGGAGCCGGGAGGCGCGTTCGTCCACATCAGCGACCTCGACGTGCCGCCCGACGCACCGACGCCGCTGCCGTGGCCCGCGCCCCCGTACGACCGGATCGGCGATCTGGTGCGCCGCTACCTGGGCCCGGTGCGCCGCGCGGGGCGGGGAGTGCTCGTCAACGGCACGCCGGACCGGGAGGACCTGGTCCTCGCTCGGGCCGGGTTCGTGCACTGCGAACGGCATGTCGTGGCTGCCGGGGGCGTGGCCGACCGCACCACGGACGACATGGTGGCGTGGGTGTTCTCCCGCTCCAACTGCGCGCCTCACCTGTTCGGCGACAGGCTGCCGGACTTCGAGCGGGACCTGCGCGCGGTGCTGCGGCAGGCGGCACCCGGGAACCGCTTCGCCGAACGGCTGCCGGCGACCGGCATCATGATCTGGCGCAAGCCCGAGCGGTGACACCGGGCGGGCGGACCGACGGCCGGTCCCGGGCCACGGGCCTGCCGGCGCCCGCGCCGGGCGGACCGCCGACCGCGGGCGTAATGTGGATCCGACGACCTCCGTGACCAGGGGCTTTTGTGAAGGCGGGCCCGGCCGACGCGCGTCCGGCGGGGCTCCGTACCGCCGCCGCGCGCACCCGATCCGCAGCATCCCGTACGCATCCTCAGCGTGCAGACGAGGAGGCAGTGCCATGCGACTCTCGCTCCTGCGGCCCGTCATCGATCGGACCGGCCCGTGGATATCCGTATACGCCGATGCCTCCTACGGCTCGGAAGACGCCGCCGCGCAGCAGGAGTTGTCGGCGAAGGCCGTCACGGACCGGCTGTTCGAGCTGGGTGCGGACGAGGCCACCTGTGGTGCGGTGCACGCGGCGCTGGTCACGCCGCCCGGCGGCGCGTCGGCCGCGGGCCGTGGCCGGGCGCTGTTCGCCGCCAACGGCGAGGTGGTGCTCGACCAGCGGCTTCCCGGGCCGCCCGTCGGCCCGTTCGCCACGTGGTCGCATCTGCCCCGGCTGACGCCGCTGCTCGAAGCCTTCGGTGACGACCCCGTCTGCCTCCTCGTGCACGTCGACCGGACCGGCGCCGACTTCGCGGTGCGGGACGACCACGGGAGCCGCGGCGCGGGCCGGGCCCACGGCACACCAGCGGCGGACTGGTCCGAGCGGCACTTCCGGACGCGGCCGGACAACACCTGGGAGCGGAACGCGGGCGAGATCGCCGCCGCGGCCGGTGCGGCGTTCGACAGCTGCGGGGCGGAGATCATGCTGCTGACCGGTGACGCACCCGAGCGCCGCGCCGTGTTCGACGGGCTCCCCGAACCGCTGCGTGCCGTGACCTACGAGACCGAACACGGCGGGCGGGCGCCCGGAGCGGAGAGCGAGCGGGTGGCGCGGGACATCGCCCAACTGCGGGCGGCCCGCGAACAGGAGCACGTCGATGAGGTGCTGGGGCGCTTCAAGGCGAGTGCCGGGTCCGAGGCAGGCGCAGCCCCCGACGCGGTGGCCGGCGTCGCCTCGCTCGTCGGCGCGGCGCGGGAGCACCGGATCGACACGCTGCTCATCAGCCCGGACGGCCCGGACGTGGGCAACGAGGTCTGGGTGGGATCACGAGCCGACCAACTCGCCGTCCACGGTTCGGAGTTGCATCGCCTGGGCGAGGCGCACCCGGCCCCGGCGCGCGCCGACGACGCGCTGGTGTGCTCGGCGGTCGCGGACGGCGCGGAGGCCGTGGTCATCCATGACGCCACGCAGGCACCGGCCGGCGGCCTCGGCGCCCTGCTGCGCCGGACGGGGTCAGCGCGGGGCTGAAGGGCGCGGCGCCCGGGGCGCGGCACGGTGGACCGCCTCGCCCGGTGGTCAGCGGGCGAGCCGGGGGAAGAGGGTTTCGGCGCTGCCACGGTTGATCGCCTCGGCCTGGCCGGGGGTGAAGTCGGGGTACGTCTCCAGGAAGTGGTTGTAGTAACTGCCGGCCTCCTGCGGGGCGAAGGGCCAGTCGCTGCCGTAGAGGACGTGCCCCGGCTCGGCGAACGCCAGCAGCGCGGGCAGCGCGCTGGGGCCGGCGGCCAGCGCGGTGTCGAAGTGGAAGCGCTTGAGGTCGCGGATGACGTCGTCGGCGGTGCGGCCGGTGTCGGTCACGGTCGAGGTCAGTCCGGCGAACCGGTAGGCCGCGTACGGCAGGAAGCCGCCGCCGTGCGACAGGATGACCCGCACCTTCGGGTGCCGGCTCAGTACGCCGTTGAGCAGCATGTTCAGGGCGGTGCGCGTGGTGTCGAAGACGTAGTCGACGAGCGGTGCCGGGGTGCCGGGGAGCAGCGCCATCGGGGGCTGCGCGGGGTGCACGAACACCACCGCCTCGCGCCGGTCGAGCTCGGCCCACAGCGGCTCGAAGTCCGGGTCGCCCAGGTAGCGGCCCCGGGCGTTGGACATCAGCACCACGCCGTCGGCGCCCAGGGTGTCCAGCGCGTAGGCCGCCTCCTCCAGGGCGCCGTCCACGTCCGGCAGCGGCACGGAGGCGAAGGAGCCGATCCGGCCGGGGTGGTCCTTGGCCATCTCGGCGCCGTACTCGTTGACGGCACGGGCCAGGGCGCGGGCCTCGGCGTCCTCGCCTCCGAGGTGCACACCGGGCGAGGTGACGGACAGGACGCCGGCGGCGATGCCCTGCTCGTCCATCATCGCGAGCGCGCCGGCCGCGCTCCAGGCCGGAACGGCCCAGCCGCCGGAGTCCAGGCCACGGGCTTCCAGGGCCGCCGCCCAGACGGGCGGAACCAGGTGCTGGTGAACATCGATGCGCGCGGGCAGGTCCATTTCATTGCCTCGCTATCAGTTAGCTTGCTAATGATTTCCTTGAGTAAGCTAACGGTCATGGAGGGAAGACACAACGAGGCCCAGGACGACAATGCGGGACCGGAGGCGTCCGGGGCATCGGCCGCCGGGGTGGACGAGCTGGCGCAGGCCGCCGACGCGCTCTTCTACGCCATGCGCCGCGCCCGCTCGGTCGCAGGTCAGGCGGGGTCCGGCCTGACCCTGGCGCAGCTGGCCCTGCTCGAACCGCTGGCGACGGATGACGAACTGCCGGTCGGCCGGCTGGCCGCCGCCGCCGGGGTCAGCGTCCCCACCGCCACCCGGATGCTCCAGCAGCTGGAGAGCAAGGGCAGCGTCACCCGTCACCGCTCGCCCGCCGACGAACGCCGGGTCCTGGTCGGCCTCACCGAAGAAGGGCTCCGCCAACTGACGGACGTACGCGCCCGGTTGCGCGAACGCCAGACCAGGACCCTCGCCCGGATCCCGTCCGGCGAACGCGCTCGGCTCACCCGCCAACTGCACGACCTGGCCGAAGCGATCACCGCCCTGGACGCCTGACGGGCAGCGGAACGGGCGCGTAGCTCGCCGAACTCCCGGCCCGCGGGCGCGAGATGCGGCACATGCGCTCTGTTGACATGCCAAAACCCGGTCGCTTTACTCCATGCAACGTCAGAGTTGATCACTCGGCGTCAGAGGTACGCCCAGCCGGTAACGCGGTCCATGAGCCGTCAGTCCGGCCTGAGTCGCCAGGATCCGCACGGCGCGTGCGGAGTCCGAGGCGGGGCCGTGCCCCCACACTGCGGAGCTGAAGATGCCCCACATCCCCCGTGTCAGGTCGCGTGGACACCTGCCCGTGGCAGCGGCCGTGGCGGCGGCGGTGATCACCCCGCTGTTCGCCACCCCCACCGCGAGCGCCGCGGCCCAGGCTGTGACCCTCCCGCCGGCCCACGCCGGCTTCGACTACCAGATCAACCAGCCCTACGCACCGCCCGCCGGGGTGCAGGTCGTCAGCCGCGACCACACCGCCGCACCCGCGGCGGGCCTCTACAACATCTGTTACGTCAACGCCTTCCAGGCCCAGCCGGGCGCCGAGAAGGAGTGGGGCGACCTGCTGCTGCGGGACGCGAACGGCGACATCGTCTACGACGGCCGTTGGGGTGAGGCCATGCTGGACGTCCGCACCGACGCGAAGCGCAAGCTGATCGCCGCCAAGGTGAACTCCTGGACCGACACCTGCGCGGGCAAGGGCTTCGACGCCGTCGAGCCCGACAACCTCGACACCTTCGACCGTACCGATCTGATCAGCGAGGACGACGCCAAGACATTCGTCAGGCTGCTCGCCGACCACGCCCACGACAAGGGCCTGGCGATCGCGCAGAAGAACGCCTCGGGGCTGTCCGCCGACCACAAGGAGACGGGCCTCGACTTCGCCGTCGCGGAGGAGTGCGGTGAGTGGAACGAGTGCGGTGACTACGCCAAGGGCTTCGGCGACCACGTGATCGTGATCGAGTACGAGGAGAAGTACCTCAAGAAGACGTGCGCCGCCTTCGGCGACCGGCTGAGCGTCGTGCTGCGCGACGTCGACGTCTCCGCCCCGGGCGACGACGCGTACGTCCGCAAGACCTGCTGAACCGGCCCGCCCGGATGACCTGAACCGGCGTGGTGCACCCCTCGCTTCCGGAGCGGCGCACCACGCCCCGCAGCGGCCGGGCCCGGCACCTGCTCGGCTCTCCCCATGTCGCGGGCGGCGCGCTTTCGGCGTGAAGTGGTGAGGGGAGCGGCCATGACCCCCGGGCGGCCGGGAGTGGTCAGGAACCTTCAGCGCTCGAAGACCGATCCGGCCGGGCACGGAAACAGGAGGCTGACGCCATGCCGACCGCGGAGTACGTCGCTCCCGTGCCGGGCGCTCCGTGCTGGGTGAGCCTGTCGACTCATGATCTGGGCAGCGCGCAGGACTTCTACGGTCCGGTGCTCGGCTGGACCTTCAGGCCCGGCAGCCTCGGCGACGACTTCTCCGTCGCGCTCGCCGAAGGGCAACCGGTGGCGGGCCTGGGCGCCGTCGCGCCGAAATGGCACCTGCCGGTCGTCTGGACCCCGTACTTCGCGGTCGAAGGCGCCGACGACACCGCGGCCCGGATCAGGGAACGCGGCGCCACCGTCGCCGTCGGCCCGCTCCGCCTGGGACACGGACGGGTGGCCCTGGCTGCCGACCGCGACGGCGCCAACTTCGGCTTCTGGGAGGGACGCACCCCCGCCTGGTCCGTCGGCCACGGTAGCGCGCCGCCACTCCTGGAACTGCGCACCCGCGACGCCTTCGACGCGGCGATCTTCTACGCGGAGGTCTTCGGCTGGGCATCAGGACACCCGGGCGGTTGCGACGTCGTGTACGCGGACGAGGAGGTCGTGGTGAGCGAGGGCGGCCGTACGGTGGCCACGCTGCGGGGCGGCGGGGTCGAATCCGCCCCCGACCCGCATGTGCGCCCGCAGTGGCACATCCACTTCCACGTCGCCGACGTCGAACGGACGGCTGCCGCCGCGGCTGCCGCCGGCGGCTTCGTGCTGCCGCTGCCGCCCACCGTCGGCACGTCAGGACCGCAGGCGGTCATCCGCGACCCGGACGGCGGGCTGTTCACGGTCTCCACCCCGTAGCGTGCGCAAGCCGTCACGGGCCGTCCGGGTGGCTGCCGGGCGCGGACGGGTCCACGCTGAGAAGTGCGGGGCCCGCCCCCGCCCTTCGTCAGCTTCGGAGCACGTCATGATCGTGATTCTCGGCCTCATCCTGCTGATCGCCGCGGTAGTCGTCGGGGTCGCCGCCGTCGTCACGAACGTCGGCACCGGGCACGAACTCACCCAGGTGTTCACGGTGTTCGGCTACCACGTGACCGGATCGACCGGCGCGCTGTTCCTCTTCGGCGTGATCGTCGGCGCGGTGGGCGTCCTGGGGCTGAGCATGCTGCTGGCCGGCCTGCGCCGCTCCCCGCGCCGCGAGAGGCGCGCCGTGCTGCGGGACGCCGACGCGCCGTCGGCCGACACCCGCCGTCACCGCCGCCCGCACCTCTTCGGACACCGGACCGCCCACCGGTAGCGGACGAGCGGGTCAGCGGCGCGGCGGCAGCGCCGCAGCGATGCGCTGTGCGCGTTCCCGCGGGGTGAGCGCCGCGGCGTCGACGACGAGATCGAAGTCGTCCGGCTCGCACACGTCGAGGTGGCCCCGGCTCAGCCCGCGGTACCGCGCGGGGAAGCGCGCCGCCTCCCTCTCCTCCAGTACCGCCAAGGGCGCGGTGAGATGTACCCACAACACGTCGTGGCCCCGGAGCGCACGCCGCCAGGCCGGCATGACTCCGGTGTCGATCGGCATCTCGTCGACGATGACGTTGTTCCCCTCCCGCAGCAGGCCGTCCACCGCCCGGCGCATACCGGCCAGCAGCTGCGCGCCGACCGCTCCGTAGCCGATCCGCAGGCGTGTGCGGCCGTCCCGCGTATCGGTGTCCCGGAGGTAGGAGAACCCCTCGGCGCTCGCCGTTCCCTCGCTGGTCCAGCGGTGCGGCAGCATGCCGAAGAAGGTGTCGAGGCCCAGGACGAGGAAGGCGTCCGGAAGAATCTCCTGGAGCTGCGCGGCCGTTGAGCTCTTGCCCGCTCCGGACGTCCCCGCGAGGACGACCGCCCGTCCCGGTGTTTTCATGATCGGCCTTCTCCGTTCTCGCTTCGGCTGCCGGTCCGGCGCCGGTGTGCGGCTCACACCGTTCGCCGGCGGAAGCTGCCGCAGGGGCTCGCCCGCACGCATGGATACTGATCACCATGCGTACCGACTTCGACCCCGCCGCCATGCCCCGCAACGATTTCTACCGCCTCCTGACCGCCGTGGTGGTGCCGCGCCCCATCGCCTGGGTCTCCACCGTCGGCCCGGAGGGCGCCGCGAATCTCGCGCCGCACTCCTTCTTCACCATCGCCAGTGTCGCCCCGCCCGTCGTCCAGTTCACGTCCGTGGGGCGCAAGGACTCGTTGCGGAACGTGGAGGCCACCGGTCAGTTCGTGGTCAACTTCGCGCCGGAGGGGATGTTCGAGCAGATCAACGACACGGGCACCAACTTCCCGCACGGCGTGAGCGAGTTCGCAGCGGCCGGTATCGAATCCGAGCCCAGCCTGCGGGTCAAGCCGCCGCGGGTGGCGGCCTCGCCGGTGGCGCTGGAATGCGAGCTGCACAGCACGGTCGGCATCGGCGACTCCACCCTCGTACTCGGCCGGGTGGTGCACGCGTCCGTGGCCGATGACGTACTGGTCGACGGGCACGCGGAGATCACCAAAATGCGGCCGTTGAGCCGGCTGGGCAAGGACGAATGGGGCACACTCGGCGACGTCCGGGAGATCGCCCGTATCCGGCACGCGGACTGGCAGGGGCCCGCGGGCGGCCGGTGACGGAGGGACGCCCGCCCCGGCAGCCGATCCGGCTCATTTCCCCCGGCCCTGGCCCGCACCGCGCGCCGGTGCCGGGGGAGTGGCCGCCCCGCGGACCCGGAGGCCGTCGAGGAGTTCCTGGGTGGCTGCCGCGACGGCGCCCACCGCCTGCTCGAAGACGGCACGGTTGTGGGCGGCCGGGGCGCGGAATCCGGACACCTTGCGCACGTACTGCAAGGCCGCGGCCCGGATGTCCTCGTCGGTGACATCGGGGGTGGCGGGCGGGCGGAGTGTCCTGATACTTCGGCACATGTGTCCAGTCTGCCTCCGAGAGCCGGCGCGGGCAGGCGGTCCGGTGGGACGCGGGCCGACCGCGGCATCGGCCGGGGCGCCGTGGGGAGTTGGCCCGCCCGGTGCCGGAGCGCTCAGGTGAGGCCGGTGACACGCATGGTGATGTTGAGGCGGCCGTGGGTGAGGCCGCAGGCCGGGTCGCAGGTGCCCGGGTGCACCTTGGGCACCCCGTGGTAGGCGAACCGGGAAGGCCCGCCGAAGACGAACAGGTCACCCGACCTCAGCTCGACGTCGGTGTACGGCTTGGTACGCGTCTCGGTATTGCCGAACCGGAAGACGCAGGTGTCACCGATGCTCAGCGACACCACCGGCGCCGCGGAGCGTTCCTCCTTGTCCTGGTGCATCCCGAGCTTGGCCTGGCCGTCATAGAAGTTGATCAGCGCGGTGTCGGGCGCGTAGCCGTCACCCGCCGACGCGTCGTCGTACGCATCGGCCAGCGCGCGACGCCCCCACGCGGCCAGCCAGTCGGGAAACTCCGGCACACGCGCGCCGTTGACGTCATCGGCGGTACGCGTATAGGCGTACGGCTGCCAGTGCCAGCCGATGCAGACGGTCTGGACCGACATCACGCCGCCACGGGGCAGCTTGGTGTGCCGGATCGGCACCGGGCCGGTCGCCCAGCCCCGGCAGGCGGCGACGAGCCGCCGCTGCTCCTCCAGGGACAGCCAGCCCGGCAGGTGGACGGCGCCCGGCGCGAGTACCTGGCGGCCCTGGCGTGACGGAGCCGCCGATCCGTCGGCGGAGCCGTCCCCGGGGACCGCACCGAGGCCGCCCAGGTCTTCGAAGCCGGGAAGTGGCGTGCTCATCGGTACCTCGGGTGCTTCGGGTGCGCTGCCGGTGAAGGCGGGGGCTGTGGCGGACGGGCCGCCCGAGGGCGGCGTCCCTCCCAGCGTGGCACGTTCACCGGCCCCGCCTCCCGCCCGTCCGTCTCCGATTCTCCGGCACCGGGCGCCATCGGTCCGGCGGAAAACCGACCTCACGACGGCGCCGGGACCGGGACCGGCCCGCGGCGGCTGCCGGTCACGCCTCGTTCAGGCACCGCCGTACCGCCGCCACCAAGCGGGTGGCCCGCGGGTCGCCGTGCCCGATCATCTTGTTGGCGACGTAGGCGAAACCGACCTCCTGCGCGTCGTCCGCGAAGCAGAACTGCCCGCCGGCGCCGTCGCTGCCGAGGCTGCGCGGGCCGAGCTGGGGGCGGAACGCGGAGTCGAGCAGGAAGCCCGATCCCCAGCGGGTGCCCATGTCGAAGCCCGACCACGAGGCGCCGGACGACACCTCCCGTGTCGCGTCGGTGACGGTGTCGGCATCGAGGAGCCGCGGCTGCCCGTCCACGCCGGTGAACGCCGCCGCGTAGACCGTCGCCAGGCCGCGCGCCGACGCGACCGCCCCGGCACCGGGCAGCTCGGCCCGCAGCAGGTCGGGGTCGTTCCAGCCATGGGGCTCGTCGACACCGGGGAAGGCCAGCGCGCCGTTCATCGTCACGATGCGCATGACCAGCGACGCGGCGTCGGGCATGGCGGGCCGGCCGTCGGCCTCGACGAGCCGCGCCAGCCTGCCCACCTCGTCCTCCGGCAGGCCGATCCAGCACTGCGCCCCCAGCGCGTCGCCGATGGCCTCCCGGAAGTACGCGCCGGGAGTGCGGCCGGTGATCCGGCGTATCACCTCGCCGACGAGGAACCCGAAGACATGACCGTGGTATTCGTACGCCTCGCCCGGCTCCCAGTAGGGCTGCTGTTCCTCGATGGCGCGGATCACCGGGGTCCACCCGACGACGTCGTCGAAGCTGAGCGCGCGGTCCAGGGCGGGCAGGCCGGCCCGGTGTCCGAGCACCATCCGCGTCGTGATGCGCTCCTTGCCCGCATGGGCGAATTCCGGCCAGTAGCGGCTCACCGGGGCATCGAGGTCCAACTGCCCGCGCTGCGCGAGGAGATGGGCGCAGATGCTGACGATGCCCTTGGCGCAGGAGAAGACCGGGATGACGGTGTCCTCCTGCCACGGCCTGCCCGTCCGCCGGTCCGCGACGCCGCCCCACAGGTCCACGACCTTGCGCCCCCGGACGAACACCGTGACTGCCGCGCCGAGTTCACCGAACTCGGCGAAGTTCCTGGCGAACTCGTCCGCCACCGCCCCGAACCGTTCGTCCGCCCCGCCGTTGTGCTCCATCGCCCGCATCTCTCCCGTGCCCGCATCCGTCTCGTCGCTGTGCCCGCGCCGGGACCTGACGCCCCCGCGCGACGTGTCACGGTACGTGGCCCGCACCCCCTCCCACGAGCGGTTTTCCGCGTCACGGACCGGGCGGCCGACGGCTGCCTTCAGGGCCTCGGCCACGGACGGTGGCGGACCGGAAAAACATGTGCGGATCAGGTATCCGGTTGACAGGCTGAGGCCATGAACTCTCAGCACGATCCCGCCCCCGGCCCCGCCACCCCGCACGGGGCAACGGACTGGATCACCACACCCCTCACCGCTGACCTCCTGCGCGGCGCGCTCGACGTGGAGCACACCGAACACGGAGTGCTGCCGCACCGGCTGCCCGCCCGTGCCCGTGCGCAGTACCTCGACGGGCAGCTGGCCACGGCGGAGGCCCAGCCGTCCGGCGTACGGCTGGCGTTCCGTACGCGGGCCACCGTCGTCGAACTGGACACGCTCCGCACCAAGATGGCCTACCGGGGCGCCCCGCCCCGCCCGGACGGCCTGTACGACCTGCTCGTCGACGGCCGACAGGCCGGGCAGGCGAGCGGGACCGGCGGCAACGTCCTGACGGTGGACATGGCCACAGGGCAAGCGGAAACCCAGCCGGGACCGGTCGGCACCGTCCGGTTCTCCGGCCTGCCCGACCGCGTCAAGGACGTCGAGATCTGGCTGCCGTACAACGAGATCACCCAGCTCGTCGCGCTGCGCACCGATGCGCCCGTCGACACCGTGCCGGACAACGGCCGCGCGGTGTGGCTGCATCACGGCAGTTCGATCAGCCATGGTTCCCACGCCGCGAGCCCCACCACGATCTGGCCGGCGCTGGCCGCCTCCCTCGGCGGTGTGGAGCTGATCAACCTCGGCTTCGGCGGCAGCGCCCTGCTCGATCCGTTCACCGCCCGCGCCCTGCGGGACACCCCGGCGGACCTGATCAGCATCAAGATCGGCATCAACGTGGTCAACATGGACCTGATGCGGCTGCGCGCCTTCACCCCGGCGGTGCACGGATTCCTCGACACCATCCGGGAGGGGCACCCCACCACTCCGCTTCTGGTCGTCTCGCCCATCCTGTGCCCCATCCACGAGGACACCCCGGGCCCCGCCGCCCCGGACTTCAGCAATCTCCGCGAGGGGCAGCTCCAGTTCAAGGCCGTGGGTGACCCCGCGGAACGGGCCGCAGGCAAGCTGACCCTCAACGTCATCCGGGACGAACTGGACCGCATCGTGAAGCAGCGGGCAACCGACGACCCGAACCTGCACTACCTGGACGGCCGCGACCTCTACGGCGAGGCGGACTTCGCCGAACTGCCGCTGCCCGACCAGCTCCACCCGGACGCCGCCACCCACCGCCGCATCGGTGAACGCTTCGCCGCGCTGGCCTTCGGCGCCGACGGCCCGTTCACCACCGAGCGCGGCTGAGCCGCCCGCGGCGCACCGTGCCGGAACGCCCTATGCCGCCTCGACGACCTCTGCCCGCACCGCGAACGTCCAGTTCTCCAGCAGCTCCGCGTACTCCGTCATGTCCTGTGCGGTCCATGACCAGCATCGCCTGGCGCGCACAAAACGTCGGATCGCTTCGTTCGCCTCGGAGGCAGGAAGGGACGGGCCCGGGTGGGCAGAGGGAGTTGGGGACATGTGAGACATGCTAGGGGCAGCCACTGACAACGCCTCACCTCGCGAACGCCCCCGGCCCGGCAGGGGCGTTGCCGCGGTCTCTCCTCTTCGCCCCGTCAACTCGCTGACCAGCAAAGACGTTCGAACACCAGGTGCGGTGGAACTGTCTGCATGTGTCCAGTCCCACACGCTCAGCGACCGTGGCACCGGCCGTCGGCCGGGTCGGTCGGCTGCCGGCTCAGCCCGCGGATTCGGCGGCGTGCGGGCTCAGGGCTCCGGTGGCGATCAGCGCGAACAGCGCGAGGCCCAGGAGGATCCGGTAGACGACGAACGGGAGGAAGCTCTTGCTGGAGACAAAAACCATGAACCAGGCGATGACCGCGTAGCCGACGGCGAACGCGATGACCGTGGCGAAGAGGGTGGGGCCCCAGGCGACATGGCCTTCGCCCGCGTCCTTCAACTCGTAGACGCCGGAAGCCAGTACGGCCGGTACGGCGAGGAGGAAGGAGTAGCGGGCCGCGGACTCGCGGGTGTAGCCCATCAGGAGGCCGCCGCTGATCGTGGCGCCCGAGCGTGAGACGCCCGGGATCAAGGCCATGGCCTGGCAGATGCCGAACAGCAGGCCGTCCTTGACGCCGAGATCGGCGAGGGTCTTGCGCCGCTTCGCCGCGCGGTGCCGGCCGCCCTTCTCGTCACGGGCGGCCATCCGGTCGGCGATGCCGAGCACGACACCGAGGACGATCAAGGTGGTGGCGATGAGCCGGAGATCGCGGAACGGCCCTTCGATGGCGTCTTTGAGGGTGATGCCGAGCACGCCGATCGGAATCGAGCCGACGATCACCAGCCAGCCCAACTGCGCGTCATGGTCATGCCGGAGGCCGCGGTTGACGAGTGAGCGGGCCCAGGTCGAGACGATCCGTGCGATGTCCTTGCGGAAGTAGATGAGTACGGCGGCCTCGGTGCCGATCTGGGTGATGGCGGTGAAGGCCGCTCCCGGGTCGTGCCAACCGGCGAACGCGGCGGTCAGCCGCAGATGCGCGCTGGACGATACGGGCAGGAACTCGGTCAACCCTTGGACGAGTCCGAGAACGAAAGAGGCAAACCAGCTCATGGAAGGAAGCAATCCAGGGATGATCGACCGCCGCCCCGGTCAGCGGCACGGGCGCACGGAAACGGGGGGCGGGAGCGGAGGGGGGATCCGCTGTGGCAGGTGGGCAGGGAACGGCGGGCGGGCCGGCCGGTGGCAATACCGGCCGGGGCGGGGGGAGTTGGGGGAGCGGATCACGAGGTAGTCGCGGCAGCGTAGCGCCGGGAGATGGCCAAAGGACTACGTTCCGTTGGCCATCAGGTGCCTGTGAGGAGAGCGGACGGGCAGGTGGGGGAGCGGGCAGGCCGGTGAGGGAGAGCGGGTAGCCCGGTGGGGCAGTTCGGCGCCGGGGCCCCGGCAACCCGGCGGCGTACGTGCTCAGGTTCCGCGCAGGGACTTCCGCTTGCACCACGCGACGATCAGGGCCGCCAGCCCGCTGACCGCGATGAAACCCATGGCGATGAGGAACGCCGGCGAGGTGGGGGACGAGGCCCGCGCCCCGGCGATGGCGTACGCGGCGGTGTTCGGCACGCTGCCGACCGCCGTGGCCAGGAGGAAGGGCAGCCAGCCCATGCGGGAGACCGCCGCACAGTAATTCGTCGCGCAGAACGGCAGGCCGGGGAGGAGGCGGATGGCCAGCATCGAGCGGAATCCGTGGTCGCTCAGCTGCCGGTCGGCGGCGGTCAGCCACCGTGCGCGCAGCAGGGGACGCAGCGCGTCCTGGCCGAGCAGGCGGCCGAGGCCGAAGGCGAGGCCGGAGCCGAGCACCGTCCCGGCGAGCGCGGTGGCGAGCCCTGCCTGGCTGCCGAAGAGCGCGCCGGCCGCGAGGTTCAGGACCGGGCGCGGCACGAACGCCGTGGTGCACACGCCGTACGCCACGGCGAAGACCACCAGGGCCGTCGGGCCCGACATCTGTGGCAGTCGGCCACCCGCCAGAAGGTGCTGCGGCTGCCACAGCAGCATCGCGGCGGCGGCGCAGCCGAGCAGGAGGAGGAGCAGGCCGAGCCGGGCCCAGGGGGAGAAGAGCACACGCGTGCAGCGCGCGGCGAGGCCGTCAGGCGTTGCGGCGGGTTCGAACACCCGGGGAGCGTAACCGACCGGGCCGCCCGGTGACCGTCATCCTGCCCGCACGGTCACCGGGGCGGCTCCGCCCCCCCCCGCGCGTACGCCTCCCGCCCGGGGCGACCCTCCGGCCCGGCCCCGGTAATTCACTCGACGCCCGGTCCCCGGCCCGGCACCATGGGCGTCATGTTCCGGCCCGCCTTCCTCCCGCTCCCGTCCGCCCTCGCGGACGTCGATGCGCTGAAGGCTGCCGCCGATGCCCCCGTCGCAGGCGGGGCGACCGCCGCCGCGGCACACGCCGTCGCCGTCTCCGTCGCAGCCGGCGGCACGCGAAGCTGACCCTCTCCGGATCGTCCGGCGGACCCCGCAGGGGGAGGGTCGGATGTTCTGAGGGGTCTCCACGGCGCCAAGTCGCCGTCAGCACCGCAGTGTTGCGAGGAAGAACAACGCCATGCCCAAGACGGCATACGTACGCACCAAGCCGCATCTCAACATCGGCACCATGGGCCACGTCGACCACGGCAAGACCACCCTGACCGCCGCCATCACCAAGGTCCTCAGCGACCGGGGGAGCGGCACCTTCGTCCCGTTCGACCGGATCGACCGGGCCCCGGAGGAGGCCGCCCGCGGCATCACCATCGCCCTCTCGCACGTCGAGTACGAGACCGGTACCCGGCACTACGCGCACGTCGACATGCCGGGCCACGCCGACTTCATCAAGAACATGGTCACCGGCGCCACCCAGCTCGACGGCGGGATCCTCGTCGTCTCGGCGCTGGACGGGATCATGCCGCAGACCGCCGAACACGTCCTGCTCGCCGAGCAGGTCGGCGTGCGGCACCTCGTCGTCGCCCTCAACAAGGCCGACGCCGGAGACCCGGAGCTGACCGACCTGGTCGAGCTGGAGGTGCGCGAACTGCTCAACGCGCACGGCTACGACGGCGAGCACGTCCCCGTCATCCGCGTCTCCGGGCTGCGTGCCCTGGAGGGCGACCCGCGCTGGACGGCGGCGATCGACGCGCTGCTTGACGCCGTGGACACCTACGTCCCGATGCCCGAGCGGTACGTCGACGCACCGTTCCTGCTGCCGGTGGAGAACGTCTTGACCATCACCGGTCGCGGCACCGTCGTCACCGGCGCCGTCGAACGGGGCACGGTACGCGTCGGCGACCGGGTGGCGGTGCTCGGCGCCGGGGCACAGACCACGGTCACCGGCCTGGAGACGTTCGGCAAACCGATGGAGTCCGCCGAAGCCGGGGACAACGTCGCGCTGCTGCTGCGCGGTCTGCACCGCGACCAGGTGCGCCGCGGGCACGTCGTCGCGGCACCCGGCAGCGTCACCCCGCGGCGCCGGTTCACCGCCGAGGTCTACGTCCTGTCCACCGAGGAGGGAGGCCGCCGGACGCCGCTGGCCACGGGCTACCGGCCGCAGTTCTACCTCCGCACCGCGGACGTGGCGGGCGATCTCGACCTCGGTGACAAGGCGGTCGCACGCCCCGGTGAGACGGTGACGGTCTCGGTCGCACTGGACCGGGACGTGCCGCTGGAAACCGGCCTCCGCTTCGCCATCCGCGAAGGCGGCAGGACGGTCGGCGCGGGCACCGTGCGCTCCGTCGAAGGCCGCGACTGACCGGCGCCGGGAGCCCGGAGCCGGCAGCTCGCGGCGGGTATTCCGCGCACCTGCCCGGCGCGTGAGGGCGGGCGGTACGGACACGGCGGCGTGTCCGTACCGCCCGCTTCACTCTCCCCGTGGGCGGCGCCTCGCCCCGACCGCCGTACACAACAAGGGCGAGGTCCGGCCGCCCCGGCCGACCGGCACAATGGGACGGTGGACGAAGCACCCGAGCCGATACCGGTCACCCGCGCCGTGGACTGCGGCACCGCCAAGCTGATGCCCGACGTCGACCGGCCGCGTGCCTGGCTGCTGACGGTGGACGGCGCACCGCAGTCGTACGTCGACCTCGACGCGCCCGACCACCTGGAATTCGAGTACGTCCGCAGGCTGGCCCACGTCCTGGACGAGGCCGCGGCCCCCGGCCGTCCGCTCGACGCCCTGCATCTGGGCGGCGGGGCGCTGACCCTGCCGCGGTATCTCGCGGCCACCCGTCCCCGCTCGCGTCAACTCGTCATCGAGACCGACCGCGGGCTCATCGGCCTGGTGACCGAGCGGCTGCCGCTGCCCGCCGGGTCCGGTGTCGCCGTGCGGGACCAGGACGCAAGGAGCGCCCTGGAAGCGGCGGCGGACGACAGCGCCGATGTCATCGTCGGCGACGTCTTCGGCGGCTCCCGGGTGCCGGCGCACCTCACATCCGTCGAGTACGCCCGTGCCGTGGCACGCGTGCTGCGGCCGGACGGCATCTACGCGGCGAACCTCGCCGACAGCGCGCCGTTCGGCTTCCTGCGCGGCCAACTCGCCACCTTCGCCACGGTTTTCGCGCATCTCGCGCTGATCGCCGAGCCGTCCGTGCTGCGTGGCCGCCGCTTCGGCAACGCGGTGCTGGTCGCCTCGTGCGCCCCGCTGCCGCTGGCCGAACTGGCCCGTCGGGCGGCGGGCGACGCCTTCCCCGCCCGCGTCGAACACGGCGCGGCGCTGCGGAAACTGATCGCGGGCGCGGCCCCCGTCGGGGACGCGGACGCGGTCGCCTCACCCGTGCCACCGGACGGCGCCTTCAGCATCGGCTGACCCGGCGGGGCCGACGGCCGCCGCTACCCCGCGGGCTCGGCGACCCCCGCCGCGGACCCGGCCGGCTCGTCCGCCCGCCCCGGCTCCTGCGGCGGACGACGGGTGAGGTGCCGCACGTCGGGCACGCACAGCACGGCCGCCGTGAGCAGGGCGATCAGCGCGGAGCAGCCCCACAGGGCGGCCTTCCGGCCGATGAGGTCCTGGACCGGTCCTGCCAGCGCGGTGGCCAACGGGACCATGGCCAGCGACCCGAGCCAGTCGTACGACGAGACGCGGGAGAACTTGTCCTCCGGAATCTCCTGGTGCAGCGCCGTCATCCACGTCACGGCGAAGACCTCGACGGCGACACCGGTGGCGAACATGATCGCGGTCAGTCCCGCCGCGGGCAGCGGCACGGCCAGCGCGGCCGACGGGAGCGCGAGCGGGAAGACGCAGAGGGAGCCGACGAACAGCAGGCGGCGCGGGGTGAGACGGGTCATCAGCAGCGCACCGCCGACCGTGCCGGCGCCGAACGCGGCGAGGGCGATCCCCCAGGGCCCGGGGCCGCCCAGATACTCGTCGGCGACCATCGGCCCGTAGACCGCCTCGGCCGCCACGATCACGGCGTTGACGGCGGAGAACTGCACCACCACCGCCCACAGCCAGGGCCGCGAGACGACCTCGCGCCAGCCGTCGCGCAGATCGTGCAGCAGGCCGGCGCCGGGCGCCCGCTCGGGCACGCCGCTCACGTCGAGGAACGCGCGCAGCGCACCGGCGAGGGCGAAGCAGAGCGAGTCGATGGCGAGGACCCAGCCGGGCCCGACGGCGGCGACCAGCGCGCCGCCGAGCGCCGCCCCGCCGATGTTCGCGCCGTTCATCCCCATCCGGAAGACGGCGAACGCCCGGCCGGAGTGCGCGCCGGAGACGCTGGCGAGCACCATGCCTTCGGACGCGGGCGCGAAGAATGCCTGCCCGGTGCCGCCGAGCGCCGCCAGCACCGCCATCTGCCACAACTCCGCCCGCCCGGCCAGGACCAGTGCGGCGAAGGCGCCCTGGGAGAGGCAGCTGAGGGCGTTGGCGGCGACCATCACGCGGTGCCGCGGCAGCCGGTCGGCGAGCGCACCGCCGACGAGCAGGAACAGGACGAGCGGCACCGTCCGCGCGGTGGCGACGAGTCCGACGTCGGTGGCGGAGCCGCCCGCGCCGAGCACCGCGAAGGCGGACGCGATCAGGGCGCCCGAGCTGCCGAGCCCGGCGATCACGGTGGCCGCCGTGAGGAGGGTGTAGTTGCGTCCCGCCCAGGCGGGACGGGCGATCACCAAGACCGGCCCCGTCGCACGGCTGCCGCCGCCGGCCGGGAGGCGGACCGGCGCCCGGCCTCCGCTCCGCTGTGCCCCGGGTGCGGATGCCTCTCGTCCCCGGGCTGCTGCTGTCCTGACCACATGGGGATCAACGATATGCGCGCGGCGGACCGGCGGTCACCGCCCTTCCGGCCAATCGCTCTTCCGCCGATCCCGGGCGGCCCTTCCCCACCAAGCTACCGATAGGTAACATGCTGGCATGGCTTCTGAGACCCTGCCGTCCATCGGCGAAATGATGGCGGCATCCGTGCCGATGGTGCGCACCCTCAACCTCGAATTCACCGAGACCACCGCCGAGCGCGCCGTGGTCCGGCTGCCCGACAGGTCCGACTTCCACAACCACGTCGGCGGCCCGCACGCCGGAGCGATGTTCACCCTCGCCGAGTCGGCCAGCGGCGCGATCGTGATGACGGCCTTCGGCTCCGAACTGGGCCGCGCGGTGCCGCTCGCGGTACGTGCCGAGATCGACTACAAGAAGCTCGCGATGGGCCCGGTCACCGCGACCGCGCAGCTCGGCCGGCCGGTCGCCGATGTGATCGCCGACCTCGACGCGGGCGAGCGCCCGGAATTCCCGGTGAACGTCTCCCTCACCCGCGAGGACGGCGCGGTGACCGGCGAGATGACGATCGTCTGGACCCTGCGCCCCAACGGCTGATCCCGGGGCCGACAGGAGCCGCTTCCCTCCGTGCGGCCGGTGTGACCGAGGTGTCCCTGCACGCGCGTTGGCGGCGTCGTGCGGGAAGGGCGATCGAGTACCCTTCCCGGGCGCGCTGTCCGGCGCGCGGGGGAATCCGCCGGCACCGGCTTCGGTGACACCGGCCAGCGGCCCACGGGGGCCCGACATCGTGCGGAGGAAGCGGCTTTGCATATCCAGGAGTGGCTCGGGACGGTACCGGCCGTGAGTGTCTACCTCCTGGTGGGGGTGGTCATCGGGGTGGAGAGCCTGGGCATCCCGCTGCCCGGCGAGATCGTCCTCGTCAGCGCGGCGATCCTCGCCGCGACCCAGGACCACATCGACCCCGTCGTGCTGGGCGCGTGCGCGTCGGCCGGCGCGATCATCGGTGACTCCATCGGGTATCTCATCGGCCGCAAGGGCGGCCAGCCGTTGCTGGACTGGGCGGGCCGCAAGTTCCCCAAGCACTTCGGCCCCGACCACGTCGCGATGGCCGAGGAGAAGTTCGAGAAGTGGGGCATGTGGGCGGTCTTCTTCGGCCGCTTCATCGCGCTGCTGCGCATCTTCGCCGGACCGCTCTCCGGCGTCCTGAAGATGCCGTACTGGAAGTTCCTGATCGCCAACGTCCTGGGCGGCATCGTCTGGGCCGGCGGGACGACCGCGCTGATCTACAGCGTCGGCATCGTCGCCGAGCCCTGGCTCAACCGGTTCTCCTGGCTCGGGCTCGTCGCCGCCCTGCTGTTCGGCATCGGCTCGTTCGTGGTCATGAAGCAGCGGGCGAAGAAGGCCGCCGCGGAACGCGAGGCCGCCGAGGCCCCGGTCTCCGCCACCGTCGACTGACCCGCGTCGGACGCCCCCGCACCGGCCGACCACCGGGAGCGGCGGCCACCTGACCACACCGGCCCGGCAGTCCTGCGCTGCCGGGCCGTTGCCGTTGCCGTCAGGGCGTGTACCAGATGTCGGGTCCGCCGTCGCGCCACTCGAAGACGCCGGTGTCGTCCCAGGCCAGATGCGCCGCGGGGAATCCGGCGCGGCGCAGGAACGCGGCCACGTCACCGGGGCGGCGGGCCCGTCCGAGGTCCTGCCCGCGGAGCGTGACACGACGCCCGCCTGAGCAGGGAGGGTGCACGATCACAGGTGCGCGCTTCATGACACCAGGGTGCGACCGGCCCGGCATGATCGCATGCCGAACGTGAGGTCCTGGTCACCTTCGGTGAGGGGCTCCCGCGGCTACGCCCCGCTCCGCAGCCGCGAGAAGAACCGCGCCTTCCGGTCACCGTCCCCGGCCTCCCGCTGCCACCAGCGCGGCCCGTCGTCCGCCTCCGCCGGATAGGCCGCGCCGCCCCGGCCGCCCGTCCGCAGGTTCGCGACGTGGAATTCGGCGCCCTTGACGAGCAGCGGATCGCCGACGACCTTCTTCGCCGCCAGCGCCTTGCGCCAGGCCCGCAGGGCGGCCTCGCGGCTGCCGTGCGCCTGCTCGATGAGGGCCCTGGCGTACAGCACGTTCGAGTGCAGCCAGAAGTCCCCGTCGCAGTGCCGTCCCTCCCAGGCCCGGCGGGCAGCGTCGCGTGCCTCGTCCGGCGCGGTGGGCGCCAGCGCCATCGACAACAGGGCGCGGCTGTGCGCGGGACCGGGGCCGAACCAGACGTCCAGGGACCGGTGTCCGGACGCCTCCTCCAGGCACGCCACGGCCGTCGCGCTGTCCCCGCGGTAGAGCGCCACCACGGCATGCGCATGGGCGACACGGGCCAGACCGTCGGAGTCACCGTGTATCACGGCCGCCGCCCACGCCTGGTCGAGCAGCGCGTCCGCGGTTCCCAGCGCGTGCTCCTGCGCCGCGAGCCAGCCCGCCAGCCACAGCGCACGTGCGCGCAGCGCCGTGTCGTCCCGGGAGAGCAGCAGCAGCCGGTCGAGATGCGCCCGGCCCTCGCTCCGGAAGCCGCACGCCCCCCACCGGAACCACAGGAACACCGCGATCTCCAGCGCGCCGAGCGCGTCCTCGGCGTCCAGCGGCGGGCGGGTCAGGGCCGCGTCGAGATGGTGCTGTTCGTCCTCCACCAGCCGGACGGCGACCTGCTGGTCCTGCCCCTGCCAGGCGATCTGCGCCTCGGCCGCGAGCGCGGCGACGGCCTGCCGGAAGCGGCGCAGCGCGGCCGGTTCCTCGCCCGCCTCGCGCAGCTGGGTGCGCCCGAAGTCCCGGGCGCCGCGCGGGAGTCGGTAGCGGGGCGGCAGTGCGGCCCGGCTGTCCGGCGGCCCGCCACCCGCGTCCCGTACGCGTTCCAGGACGGACGCGGATCCGAGCCGTTCCAGGGCTGCGTCCACCTCGGCCGCAGGAACGTCACTGCTGCTGCATACGCAGCCCGCGAGCCACGGATCGAAGTCGCCGGGCAGCACCGAGAGCCGGGCCCAGACGCGCCGGTCGACGGGGGAGCAGAGGGCGTAGCCCGCGGCGTGCGCGGCGTACAGCGAGGTGTGCCGGACCGTCGCGGCGGGACCGGAGTGGAACAGCGGGCCTTCGGAACCGGCCTCCGCCGCGAGTTGCGGCAGCGACATCCGGTCCAGTTGGCGGGCGGCCAGCGCGATGGCGAGCGGCGAGCCCTCCAGCGCCTCGCAGACCGCGACGAGCAGTTCCGGCGCCGCCGGTCCTGTCCGTTGGGCGAGCAACTCGACGGCGGGGCCCGCGATCCCCTCGCCCAGCGTCACCGGAAGCGGCGCGAGGGACATCACCTGTTCCCCGGCGAGCCCCAGCGGGCGCCGCGACGTCACCACGATGCGCAGGTCGGGCCCGGCCCGCAGCAACCGCTCGACCAGCCGGGCACATTCGGCGGACACCGGATCGCAGTCGTCGAGCAGCAGCGTGGCACGCTCCGTCGCGCAGTACGCGGCGAGCGCGGCGACCCCGCTCCCGGGCACTCCGTTCGTGCCACCCGTCGCCCCGGCCCCGGACGTCGCATCGGCGCCGTCCAGGCCCGCCGCGTGCAGCAGTGCGTCCGCCAGTCCGCCGTCGGCCAGACCGTCCCAGCAGCCGACCCGGACCACGGTGCCGTCCAGGCGCGCGGCGCGGTCCTCCAGCACGGCGTGTGCCAGCAGGCTCTTGCCCACACCTGCCGGTCCGGTGAGGGTCGTCAGGGGCGCGCCGTCGACCAGCTCGGACACCACCTGCTGCTCAACGGCCCGCCCCACCATCTCGGGCAGCGGCCGGTGATCCGCCCACGCGCTCATCGGTCATCCCCGTTCACGGCACGGCGCCGCGCCCATCCTCGTCGGCTCACCACGATGCCAGAACCGGCCGCTGGGCAAACCATGGCGGCGGACATCTATCGAGGGAATGGCGCGTGGCGTGCTTGACGTGACCCGGCCGGTTGCGTGACGGGTCGGCGGGCCGGATGCGCGGGCCGTGCCCGAAGCGCCACCGTCTGACGCCACATCGGCGGACCGCGGCATCCGGAGCACTCGTGTTGCCGCCGCCGGATGATCCACAACAATGGACCCGTGATCCGGCCACCCGCGGTGCGTCCGGGGTTCGTGGCAGGTCCGGCAGGAGGAAAGCTGTGAGGTATCTGCGGGCTGTCGGCCTGGCGTTGGCCGGCATGGCGCTGCTGGCCGGTGGGCTCGCCGCCGGCGCGCACTGGATGCTCGACCGGTATGCGACCAGCAAGGTGGACCGCGTCAGCCACTCCGTTCCGGGTACCGAGGTCGCCTCGTCGATCGCCGGGCACCTCTCGCTGCCGCTGATCCCCAAGGGTCCGCGCTCGGTCGACTGCCGCGGCGCCCTGCGGGCCGTCAAGGGAGCGCGCGTCCACTGCACGGCCCACTACCTGCGCGGCACGGACCGCGGGATGACCGTACGGGTCGTCAGGGTCGGCCGCGGACGGATCACGTACGTGCACGACGCACCGCACCCCTGACCTTCTGGCCGGACCCCTCCCGCCGACTCCCGCCCGTGGCCCGTCGCTTACTGTGCACCCGGCGCGATCACGTACGGACGAAGGAGAACGGCAATGGCGCAGGGCGCACTCATCGCCGGTGTGGGCGGCACCGCACCGAGCATCGACCCGACGGCCTTCACCGCACCGACATCGGTCGTGGTGGGTGAGGTGACGCTGGGCGCCGGATCCAGCGTCTGGTACCACGCGGTGCTGCGCGCCGACTGCGGACCGATCGTCCTGGGGGCGGACAGCAACATCCAGGACAACTGCACCGTGCACGTCGATCCCGGGTTCCCGGTGACCGTCGGCGACCGCGTCTCGGTGGGCCACAACGCCGTGCTGCACGGCTGCACCGTCGGGGACGACGTCCTGGTCGGCATGGGCGCGACGGTGCTCAACGGCGCGCACATCGGCGCCGGTTCGCTGATCGCCGCGCAGGCGCTGGTGCCCCAGGGGATGGTCGTGCCGCCCGGCTCGCTGGTGGCCGGGGTGCCCGCCAAGGTCAAGCGGGAGCTGACCGATGAGGAGCGCGATGGCATCAAGGTCAACGCCGCGATGTACCGGGAACTGGCGGATGCGCACCGCGAGTCCGTCACCGGCTGACTCCGGGCGCGCCGGGGCGGCGCACGGTGGGGCGAAGATCACAGGGCGGTGCGCGGCCGGTCGCGTTGTGTGCTGAGTACGGTGTCCGGGTGCCGTCGAACCAGAACGTGTTCTCATCCTTCGTGGCCTGGCGGCGCCGGGCCGTATCGCGCCTCGTCCACCGCGGCACGCGCTGGGTGCGGCAGGCCGCGGCCGTGACCGCCGAGCGGCCGGGCCCTTACCGCTTCCGCCGCATCGGCACCGGCGCCCGGCTGGCGTACCCGCAGGGGACGGTGTTCGGCGACCCGTGGATCGAGATCGGCGATCACTGCATCATCGCCCAGGACGTGACGCTGACCGCGGGCATGATGCCCGATCTCGATCTCGGTCCCGACCCGATCCTCACGCTGGGCAACGGCGTGGTGCTCGGCCGCGGCAGCCATGTGATCGCCGATGTCCGGCTGACGATCGGCGATGACTGCTTCTTCGGCCCCGGGGTCTACGTCACCACCACCAACCACAGTTACGACGACCCGGACGTGCCGGTCGGCAAGCAGTGGCCGCGCACCGATCCGGTCGAGATCGGTTCTGGCAGCTGGATCGGCACCGGAGCGGTCATCCTGCCCGGCGCCAGGCTCGGCCGGAACGTCGTGGTCGCGGCGGGCGCGGTGGTACGCGGCGAGGTGCCCGATCACGCGGTGGTGGCCGGGGCGCCCGCGAAGGTCGTAAGGCGCTGGGATCCGCGGGCCGGGTGGCAGCCGCCGCTGCGCACCCCGGCGCCGGTGCCGATCCCCGAAGGGGTCACGCCCGAGCAGCTGTTGGCGCTGTCGGCTGACGAGCGCTCCGCCGCGGACGCCGGCTGAGCCGGTCAGCCGGCGGATGCCAGCAGGACCGTGCCCAGCAGGGCCAGCGAGGCGCCCGCCGCCTGGACCGTGCGCAGCCGCTCCTTGAGGATGCCGAGCGCGGCGAGCGCGGTGACGACGGGGTAGAGCGAGGCGAGTACGGCGGCGACGGTGATCGGGCCGTGCTGCGCGGCAAGCGCGTAGGTGCCGTTGGCCGCGACATCGGCGATGCCGACGAACGCGAGGGCGGGCAGCGCGCCCCGCAGCGCGGGCAGCCCGTCGCCGGGCAGCGCGGGGGTACCGCGCCGCACCGTGGCGTACAGGGCGGCGCCACCGACCGCGACATTGCACAGGCGCTGGACGAACAGGGCGAGGAAGAGGCCGGTGACGTTCGTCGACGCCTCGGCTATCAGTGCCATCACGGCTCCGAAGCCGAACGCCGAGACCAGGGTGAGCGCGATCGTCCGGCGCGGCACGGACACGCCGCCCATCCGCTGCCCGCCGGCCAGCACGACCCCCGCCACGGCCACCGCCATGCCCACCGCCTGCATCGCGCCCGGCCGCTCGCCCAGGGCGACGCCGACGCCGAGCGGGACGACGACGGTGCCCAGCGAGCCGAGGGGGGAGACCACGCCCATCGGGCCGAGCGCCAGGGCGCGGTAGAAGCAGAGCATCGCTGCGGGGCCCACGACACCGGCGGCGACCGCGAACCACAGCGAACCGCCGGCCTCCCGCCAGCCGCCGGTGGCGAGCACGACGGCGCCCAGGACCACGGCGGCCAGGGTCTGCGAGACCACGACCACGGTCAGCGCGTGCAGGCGCCGGGTGAGCAGTCCGCCGCCGAAGTCGGCGAGCCCCCACAGCAGGCTCGTGGCCAGGGCGAAGACCGCAGTCATGGTGAAACCTCGCAGTACTGTGGGTTGAACGCTGAAGTGCAGCACACCGTAGTTCAATAATCGCGACTATGGCATTCAATATATTGGACGGACCGTGACGGACCTCGACCAGATCACGCAGTCGCTCGCCCGTAACCTCAAGCGCTGGCGCACCGAACGCGGCTACACCCTCGACGCGCTGGCCGCCCGCGCCGGAGTCAGCCGCGGCATGATCATCCAGATCGAACAGGCTCGTACGAACCCGAGCGTGGGCACCACCGTCAAGATCGCCGACGCCCTCGGCGTCAGCATCGTCACCCTCCTCGACCACGAACAGGGGCCGCAGGTACGGGTGGTGGCCCCCGGCGAAGCCATCCGCATGTGGTCGACCGAGGCCGGCAGCCACACCTCCCTCCTGGTCGGCGCCGAGGCCCCCGGGCCCTACGAACTCTGGGACTGGCTGCTGATGCCGGGCGACACCAGCCAGTCGGACCCGCACCCGCCCGGCACCGTCGAACTGCTCCACGTCCGCACCGGCACCCTCACGCTCACCGTCGACGGCACCGACCACACCGTCCCCGCCGGCGCATCGGCCACCTTCGAGGCCAAGGTCGTCCACGGCTACCGCAACGACGGCGCCGAACCGGTCGAGATGACCATGTCCGTACTCATCCAGCCCGCCCACTGACCCGCAGACCGCGGCCCCTCTCGCCCCCTGAGACGGGCCGCTGCCGGGCCCGTGGTGCCTGCTAGCTTGGCGGCATGCCCGTGCCCATGGATGCCTTCGACGATGTCCGGCCCGCGATCGAGTGCCTGGACCTGCTGCCCGATCCCGTGGCCGCCGCCCTCCGCGACTGGCGCGGATCCGTGCCGGTGGAGGAGATCCGCTACGCCGACACCGACCCGGCGATCGCGGACACCGCGCTGCTCGTCGAGCACTACGGCGCCTGGCTGCTGGAGCAGTCGGCGAACTGCGTCGTGGTGGCGGGCAAGCGCGGCGGCGAGGTCACCCTGGCCGCCTGCCTCGTGCTGTCGCACACCAGGGCCGACGTCAACGGCGTGGTGCGCCGCCAACTCGGCGCCCGCAAGGCGTCGTTCGCGCCGATGGACACCGCTGTCGGCGACAGCGGCATGGAGTACGGCGGCATCACCCCGATCGGCCTGCCCGGCAACTGGCCGGTGCTGGTGGACGCCGCCGTCGCGGACATCCCGTACGCGCTGATCGGCAGCGGCCGGCGACGCGGCAAGATCATCGCGCCCGGCAAGGCACTGGCCGAACTCCCCGGCGCCACGGTCATCGACGGGCTGGGCGTGGCCTGACGGTCCACATCCGGGGCGGCCCGGCCCCGCTCACCCGGCGCCCGACGAACGGGACCGCAGGTCCAGGGAGAGCGCCGTGGAGTGCTCGGTGAAGCCCAGGCTGCGGTACAGCGGTTCCGCGTCGTCCGTGGCGTGCAGGTCGACCCGGGTCACGCCCAGCTCGGCGAACCGGTCCAGCAGCGCCTCCGTCGTCGCCCGCGCGTGACCGAGCCCCCTGTGACCGACGTCCGTACAGATGTTGAAGACGAAGGCGAACCGGCCCGATGGATGGCCGGGCGCGGGCAGCCGCTGCTCGACCGTGCCCACCGCGCAGGCCACCAGGCGCGGTGCACCCTCCCCGGCGGGGCCGTCCACCACGAACGCGACGAGCGGCCCCTGAGGATCCGCGAGCTGACGGCGCGCCACCTCCTCGGCGTGCCGCTCCCATTCCCCCGGCTCGTCGCGGCCCTTCATCGCGGAGAACATCAGGCGGCGCAACCGGACCAGTTCGGCGGCGTCTTCGGGCACGGCGGGACGTGGCGTGATCATGCCCGGACGCTAGCGCAGCGGCCACCCGGGCCTGAACGGGGTATCCCAAGGGCCGGACGGCCGCCCGAACCACCGCTCCGGCCACGCCTGTTGGGATGCCGACCGCCGGCCGACCGGTCGCGGAGAACCCCCTGGTCACACGCCCGGCCCCGCGCGATACCGTCACGCCCGTGACATCAACCTCATGGGACATCGTGCTGCTCGGCGGGGCTTCCGGTGTCGGCAAGAGCCGCCTCGCCGCCCGTCTCGCCGAGGAATCACAGGGCTTCGTCGTCGAGTTCGACGACGTCGTCAGCGCCGTACAGGCGATCACCACGGCCGAACAGCACCCGGACCTCCACCACTTCGACCACGACACCGACCCGGCCCGACTCCCCGCAGGACAGGTCCTCGACCGCCAGATCGCCACCGCACAGGCCCTGGAACCCGCGGCGCTCGGCGTGGTACGCAACCGCCTGACCGTCGACGTACCCGCCGTGATCGAGGGCGACTACCTCACCCCGGCCGCCGCCACCCGGGCCGTCCGGGAGGGAACGGCGGCCGGCCGCCGCGTACGTGCGGTGTTCCTGCACGAAGCGGACCCCGAGCAGATCACCGCCAACTACGCCTCCCGGGAACCGGACCTCGCGGCGCAGACAGACCGGGCGCAGGTCAGCGCTGAGTACTCACACTGGCTCAGCCACCAGGCCGGCCTGCACTCCCTGCCGGTGGTCACCGCCCGCCCGTGGCACACCCTCGCGGCCCGCACCCGGCAGGCCATCGGCTGAGCGGCGGACGAACGCTCAGCGCAGCCGCGGTATCTC
Organism: Streptomyces sp. NPDC048644; assembly: GCF_043199105.1. NCBI lineage: Bacteria > Bacillati > Actinomycetota > Actinomycetes > Kitasatosporales > Streptomycetaceae > Streptomyces > Streptomyces sp. NPDC048644. The sequence goes on along the minus strand of NZ_JBICVO010000002.1, from coordinate 213,682 downwards.
GATCGCCGGGCAGCGGTCCATCACCATGTCGAGGCCCGCGTCGCGCACCCGATGCCAGGCCGCTTCGTCCACGACCCCGAGCTGGAACCACACACCCCGCGCGCCGACCGCGACGGCTTCGTCGGCGACGGCACCTGCCTGCCCGCCGTTGACGAACACATCGACCACGTCGACCGGGAACGGTATCTCCGACAGCGACGCGTACCCCTTCTCGCCGTGCACCGTCTCGGCCTTCGGATGCACCGGCACGACCCGCTTGCCGTGGCGCTTCAGCACCTCCGCGACGCCGTACGCGGCCCGCTGCTGATTCGACGACAGGCCCACGACGGCCCAGGTGTCACCCAGCTCGGTGAGCATTCTGCGGATCGTTGCGGGATCGCCGTACACGCGCTGCCTCCTGCGGAAGGGAAGTCTCCTGCCCGGGAAACGGACGGCCCCGCGCAGGGATTCCCGATCCGAACGTATTTCCCCGGCCGCTTCGCCCCGCCGCCCTCCCCGCGCAGCCGCCCGGTTCCTCCGCGATGCCCCCGGGCAGCGGAACGCCCCGCCCGAAGGGGAAGACGGGCGGGGCGGGATCGTGTGCCGGAATGTCAGCCGGTGCTGCCCCTCGCGCCGCTGCTCGCCATTCCGGCGCCGACGGCCGCGGTACGGGCGGGCTTGCCGATCGGCAGTCCGCCGGCCGGGCCCGCGACGCCGTCCGCACCCTCGGAGCCGTCCTCGGGATGCGTGCCCACCGGCTCCGCGCCGCCCGCCGCCGTACCCGGACGCCGGGGCGCCGCCGGCCCGTCCACCAGGGCGAAGCCGCCGTCCGCTGCGTCGTCCTCATCCGCGGCCCCCGCCCCGGCCGCCGCCAGGGCGGCGTGCAGCTCCTCCATGTCCACCAGCATGCTCACCGGACCCGTCGGGTTCAGGTACATCGCATGGCCGGGCGGCAGCTGCCCGACGAGTTCCGCCACCGGGCGCCGGTCGTAGAGCAGCCGTCCCACGGACTCCAGGTGGCTGTCCGACGTGTACACGGGCACCACCGGAGTGCCCTCGGGCGACGCCGCGGCCAGCGGGCTGCCGGTCGCGCTGACCAGGACCGACACCTGCGCGCGCGCGAGCGCGTCCGGCACGTCCTGGGCCGGTCCGTACCCGGTCGCGGCGAGCTGCACGGCCTGGTCCACCGGGTCCGTCGGGTCCGCCCAGTCCAGCATCTGCGGGGACGGCCGGTACTCCGGGTTGTCACGCCACTCCTCGATCTCGCCGGTCGGGCCCGAGCGCCACTGCCCGATCAGCGCCCAGCGCGGCGGCGGCCCCTCGCCGGTCCAGGTGAGATCGACCATCGCCAGCCAGTGGTCCGGCGCGCTGCGGGCCGCCTCGATCACCTCGGGGGGCGGATCCGGCATCTCCTGACCCGTCACGGGAACACCTACCGCCACCGTCGTCTGTGTGCTGTCGTCCATGAAGCCCTCCGCCAACCCGCCGTACGGTTTCTGGGTACGCGACCGGGCCCCGTCCACGAGGCCGTCGCCCCGGTCACAGTGCCCACGGTCGGCCCGCACGTCTGCCCGACGCACCGGAGGGGCCCCGGGGATACGCCGCCTGGCCGTGCGCGGAGCCCCCGTACGGCGGACACCCGCAGCGCGGCGCGGGCCCGGGGCCGTCGGACCGGCCGGTGCCTGGCCGCGCGGACCGGCCGCATAGGCTGGTGCGATGCAGGAGCAGTACCGGACCCTCGCCCGCGCGGGCGTGCACGAGATCGAGATCAACAAGTCCCGCTTCCTCTGCGCGCTCGCACCCGTGGCGACCGAGGCCGAGGCCCAGGACTTCATCGCGGCTGTCCGCAAGGAGCACCCGGGCGCCCGCCACCACTGCTTCGCCTACGTGCTGGGCGCCGACGGCGGCGTCCAGAAGGCCAGCGACGACGGCGAACCGGGCGGCACGGCCGGAGTGCCGATGCTCCAGATGCTGGTGCGCCGCGAGGTGCGCTACGTCGTCGCCGTCGTCACCCGCTACTTCGGCGGCGTCAAGCTCGGCGCCGGCGGGCTGATCCGCGCCTACGGAGGCGTCGTCGGCGAGGCGCTCGACACCCTCGGCACGGTCACCAGGCAGCGCTACCGGCTGGCGACGGTCACCGTCGACCACCAGCGCGCCGGCAAGGTGGAGAACGACCTGCGGGCCACCGGACGGGTCGTGCGCGAGGTCACCTACGGCGCCGACGTCCGCATCGAGGTCGGCCTGCCGGAGGCGGACATCGACGGCTTCCGCGCCTGGCTGGCCGACGCCACCTCCGGCACGGCGGGTCTCGACCTCGGCGGCGAGGCGTACGGGGACGCCTGACGCCGACGGGTGGCATGGCTCATCGGTGGACGCCTCAGCCGACGGGGGCGGGGGCCTCCGGCGCAGGGAACGTCCGTGTGGCCAGTGCCCACCGGGTGAGCGGCCGGGTGGCGAGGCCGCAGAGCGCGAGGATGACGCCGAGCACCACCCAGCCGGGCCTGCCCCATTGGAGGCACAGCGTGGTGAGCACCACCGGTGACGCTGCCCGCACCACGCCGTCGGCGAGGTTGAAGGTGCCCTGGTACTGCCCTTGGGCGTGTTCCGGGGCCAACGTGAAGCTGATTTCGAATGCCCCTGCCGCCAGGCCGAGTTCACCCGACGACAGCAGGAGTACGCCGACGAGCAGCAGGGCCGCGGCGACGGGGGCGGAAACCCCCGAGGCGAAGGCGAGGACCGTACAGCCGGCGAGGGACAGGAATCCTGCTCCGCGCAGTGCGGTGGCGGCGGGCAAGGGGCCCCGCACGCCGCGGGTGGCCCTGACCTGGAACAGAACGACCACCGCCGTGTTCACCACCAGCAGTGCGGAGAGCCACCACCGGGGCGCCTCGGTGTGCGACACCAGCCAGAGCGGCAGGATCAGCGACACCACGTCGTACTGGAAGGCGATGGCCCCGCACAGCAGCGACAGGGCGAGGTACGGCCTGTCCCACATGGCCTCCATGCGCCGCGTGCCCGGGGGGCGTGGCACCGGATCCACGGAGGGGATCATCAGCAGCAGCCCGGCCGCCGCAAGGAAACTCAGTCCGTTCGCCAGGATGAGAAGGGTGTAGCCCGCCGTCGAGTTGAGCTGGAGCGCGATGCCGGCCGCGGCGGCACCGATGCCGAGGCCAAGGTTGGTGACGGCTCGCAGATAGCCGCGCACGCGGGTGCGTTGACCGGGCTCGCTGAGCCGCGCGATGAGGGCGCCGCTGACCGCCTGGGCGCCGCGTTGTCCGATGGCGGCGACGGTGACCAGTGTGAGAAAACCGGCGAAGGAGTGTGCCGTCGGAAACAGGAACATCGCCACTGCCTGGATTCCCTGGGTGGCGACGTACAGCCCCCGGGGTCCGACGCGATCGGCCACGGCGCCGAGGGGGAGGCCCGACAGGAGGCCGACGAACGTCGAGACGGCGAGGCCGGCGCTCACACCCGTCACGCTCAGCCCGACGACGCGGGTGAAGAACAGCATGCTGCCCGCGAGGTAGAGCCCGCTGCCGACAGTGGTGATGAAACTGGCGATCGTCAGGACACGTACGGGGCCGCGGGGTATGTCGGTGTTCATGCACGTCTCCGTGAAGCGCCGTTGGTGTCCTGCTCGCACACGTCACTTTCCTTTGAACCTGGTTCGGGACTCCGCACGAGGGCTGTCGGTACGTGGACAGAGGGGGTCTGCATCTCCGCGATGACCGCTACCGGCGGGCCAGTTCCGTGCGCAGGGCCGACAGACACTCGCGCCGGTACGCCGCCAGACCCGGTGCTGCTGCGCGCTTCCTGCGGTTGAACTCCCCGCTGTTCACCCAGGCAACGATCAGGTCGGCCAGGGATGAGACGCCGTTGTACCGTTCCGTCATCCCGTTCGTATGGCCGCTCATCGGGTAGAACGCCGGCATGAGCGCGGGGAGACCGAACCGGACCATGTCGTTGATGTTGCCCGTGACACAGGTCCGACCACGTCGCTCGGTGATGCCGTTACGCGTGAGGTATTCGGAGACCGGCACTATGAGGAAGTCCGTCTCCGCGAGAGTCCGGTCGAATTCTTCCTGGGCGACGTAACCAGGGTGATCCCGCAGTTCGACCGCGGGAGATACCGCCTTCGCCGCCGCGTCGACGGCGACCTGGGACTCCTCGCCGGCGTGCTCTCCCAAGAAGTCGACCCGAAGTGGCCTCGCCAACCGTGGGGAGGCGAGTTCCAGCGCGGACAGGACCTCGTCGTGGTTCCTGCCGCCGTACATTCTCCCCGGGATGCAGCACCGCACCTCGTCCCGCATGAACGCGGTGGGCGGGCGCTGCGGGTAGGCGATGTTGATCGCTCGGTCCCGCAGCGGGGCGCCGGGTGTCATGAGCCGGAGGTCGGGAAGAAGGACATGCGCCGCACCGTGGAGAACGAGCTTCGCGATGGCCGCGCTGGGCCGGTTCTCGTCGGGCGAGGTGAACGTGTTGAGGTTGTGTACCAGGCAGTGGTAGGCGGGTTTCCCCGCCCTCTCGCCGGACAGCAGGCCGCACAGGGCATCGACCGGGGTGACGATGAATACGTGATCCTGTGAGCTGATCGAGGGTCTGCAACGTTCCATGAATTCGGCGTACGGAACATTCGGTGTGCATATCCGCCACTCAACTTCCGCAGTGGAAGCGGAATTCAAGGATTCGGCGCAGAACGCGTTGGTGTAGACGGTCGGTTTCCCGCCGATGTCGATGATCTGCCGGATGAGGCTGTCGAGAACCTCGCTGTGTGCGCTGAGTTCGATCAGGCCGATGTTCATCGCGTGATATTCCATCAGCCCCGGTGGGACAGGTCTTCCAGGAGGAGCCCCTCTTCGACGAGCAGCCGCAGCAGCGGGGCGATGTCTTCCGCCGGGTCGAATTCGGGTGCCCAGCCGCTGGCTTCCTCGAAGGTGAACGCATCGTGGCGGATGAGGTTGTCGATCAGCTCATCCGGGGCACCGTCGAGTGTGATCTTCCTCGTGCCGAAAAGAATCCGGTGCTGCTCGGACTCGGCGTCGTAATCAACCCTGACGGGGGTGAACTTGGCCCGCCGCAGACGTGTGTCGCCCTTCACGGAGAGCGGCTGGAAGCCCGACTGGCTCGGCAGGCTGATCTCCCGGTGGCGACTGTCCTGTGAGGTCAGATGGTTGGCGATGTACGCCTCCACCAGCCGCTCGTCGTCGGCCAGCGTGGCGAGCCTGCCCAGCAGCGCGCGGACGTGGCCGGCCAGCTCGGTGGTGTCACCCCGGACGACGGGCGGCAGGTTACGCCTCCACTCCGCCTCGTCCATCAGCTCGTCCGCGAGCCACTTCAACCAGTAAACGCCGGTACGGCATGTCACCCCGAGCGTCAGGTGCAACGAGGGTTCGTCACAGGCCACCGCGTAGTGCCAGTGTCCCCGCGGAATGTAGAGCACGTCCCCCGGGTGGAGTTCGGTCTCGATGTAAGGGGATCCCTTGGGTTCGCCTGTGTCGCCGGAATTGTTGGTGTACTTGTCGAGCGGGTATTTGTACGTCTCCTCGGAGACGACCCACCGCTTCGTCCCCTCGATCTGCAGGATGAAGACCTCGTGGTCGTCGTGGTGCTGGTCGAACCCTTGCTGCTCGGGCCAGGAGCAGTACATGTTGACCTGGCTGCGGTGGCCGAGCCCGCGCTCGATCGACGATGCCAGTTCGGCGATCACGGGAAGCCGCGCCTGCAACTGGTTGATGATGAGGGTGTAGCCGTCCTGGCAGTGCTTGATCCATTCCTCGGGCGTCTCGGGCTTCTCGGAGAGTTTTCTGCCTATTGCCGCGAGGCGGATCTCTTCGCCGAAACGGAGACGATGGAAATTGAGAAGGTGGTTGAGCTGATCCCATGAGAAGAGCGGACGGAAGCGGTCCCGGTCCTGCCCGCGAAACACGACGCCCCGGGTTGTCCAGTTCTCGTGAAGGAATTGATCGAGTGGCATCGGGGCAAGCAGGGATTCGAGATCGAACACGCTGGTCCTTACGGTTCAAAGGGGCGGGCGCCCGGTGGCTCCTGGAGCCACCGGGCGGGTCGGATCCTGGACGGATTCCTTCCCTTACACGTCCTTCTGGTCGACCTCGAGGTTCGGCACGCTCTTGACCTGGGCCGTCTTCACCGTCTCCACGGAGAACCCGATCCGCTTCGGCTGACGGCCCGCGTGGACCTCGCGCTTGGGTGTCGCGTGCATCTTGGCCATGATGACTCCTTGGCTGAGGGGCTTTTCCTTACCTCCTTCTTCTTCCTACCGAAAGTAGTGTGAAAAACGTGCCAAAAATCATGAGTGTGTGGCAAACCGGGTTTGTCAAAGCATGTGAAACTCTTGGTAGTTGCGTGACGTGAGGGGTGGGTGAGCCGGAAGTGGCAGACGGGGGCTTCGATGGATTTCCCACGGCAGTAGGGTCTGCGGCGTGATCGAGCCGTTCCACCTGAGCGAGACCCGGACGTCGTACGACACCGTTGCCGTCGACTACGCCGAGCTGGTGCCTCCCGCGTTCGAGAACGACCTGTTGGGGCGCGCGATGCTGGGGGCGTTCGCGGAGTTCGTGCGGGCCGCCGGTGGCAGCCCGGTCGCCGATGTGGGGTGCGGTCCTGGCCATGTGACGGCGCATCTCCATGCCCTCGGGCTGGCCGCGTTCGGTGTCGAGCTGTCGCCGGGGAGGCACTCGACGTCTACCTGTCGCCCACCGGCCGCGTCGCCGAACTGGCGACCCGCGCCGGGCTGACCGTGCAGGCCACGCTCGTCGGGCAGCCGGAGAACCTGCGTGATCCGCAAGCCTGCCTCCTGGTCCGCAAGCCGGTGAAGTCGTGATCGTCATGGGCGAGTTGGCTGCGAAAGGGACACTGGCCACGACGGGAAGACCCTGCTCGTCATGGGCGGCGCCCGCGCGGCCGGTTAACCTACTTGCATGAGTGCGCAAGTCATGTCGTGGGATTCGGCCGGCGCCGACCGTGCGGTCGCGGTGCTCAAGGCGGTGGCGGATCCGTCGCGCTACCGGCTGCTGTGGGCGCTGACCCAGCAGGAGCTGCCGGTGAGCGCACTGGCGGAGCTGCTCGGTGCGCATGTGGCGGCGACCTCGCAGCATCTGGCGAAGCTGCGGGTGGCCGGGCTGGTGGACTCCCGTCGTGAGGGCACGCGCATCTACTACCGGGCGGGCGAGCGTGTTCGGAGCCTGCTGGAGGAAGCGACTCTGGTCGCGAACGACGTGCGGGAAGAGGGCGGCGGCTCCGACGGGGCGCCGCCCGAGCCCGCCGCCGTCACGCGGGAGCGGACCGCGTGCCCGGCCAGGACGGCGCGCATCCGGCGGCCGGCGGCCGAGCACTAGGCGCGGTGGCCCCTGGCTCAGGCGCTGTGCCCCGCCCCCTTGTCGGGTTCGTCCAGGCGGTACTCCTGCGGGTCGGCGTCGTAGGAGTACAGCTCGGCGTAGCGGCCCCAGCCGGTGGCGGTTTCCAGCTGCTGGGTGACCTGTTCGCTGGTGTAGTGGTGGGCGAGTACGTCGCGGAAGAAGCCGGCGCGCAGGGTGCCGTCCGGGTTCTGGTGCAGGCTGCTGGTGATCAGCCTGACGAGGGGGACGTCCGCAGCGGCCTCGGCGAAGATGGTCTTGGACTGCTGGACGTCGGCGCCCGCGAAGGCGGTGCCGCGGTCGGTGAGGAGCAGGTCGGCGTCGCTGACTTTCGCGAAGCCGAGCAGGTCGAGGGCGTCGACCAGGGGCAGGACGTCGTCGATCTCCAGGCCGAGGTCGTCGGCGAGGTCGGCGAGATCGCAGCGGCCACCCCGGTGGGCGACCATCTCGGCGAGACCGGACAGGCCGTCGACACCGGCGTGCGGCAGCGGGGTGTTGGCCGGGGTGCGCCTGTCGGGGCCCGCGCCTTCGGGACGGCCGGGGATCCGGGTCTCCTTGGCGCGTCCTGTCATGATCCGGTAGACGCGGTCGATGAGTTCTTCGAAGGCGGGCGCGTTGCGGTCGCGGGGGCGGTCGAGGCCGACGTCGATGGTTTCGCGGATGGTGCCGTAGGGGCGGGAGCCGAGAACGACGATGCGGTCGGCCATCAGGACGGCTTCTTCGATGTTGTGGGTGACCAACAGGATGGCGCGGGTGGGGAATTGGCCGGACTCCCACAGTTCCATCAGCTCACCGCGCAGGTTCTCCGCGGTGAGGACGTCGAGGGCGGAGAAGGGCTCGTCCATCATCAGGACGTCCGGTTCGACGACGAGGGCGCGGGCGAAGCCGACGCGCTGGCGCATGCCGCCGGAGAGTTCCTTGGGGTAGGCGGATTCGAAGCCGTCGAGCCCGATCAGGTCGATGGCCTGCCGGGCGGCGTCCGCCCGCTCGTCGGCGGGGACGGCGCGGGCTTCCAGTCCGAGTTCGACGTTCTGCTGGACGGTGAGCCAGGGCAGCAGGGCGAAGGTCTGGAAGACCATCGCGGTGCCGGGGTTGGCGCCGGTCAGGGGAGTGCCGCGGTAGGAGACGGCGCCGGAGCTGGGCGGTACCAGGCCGGCCAGGCAGCGCAGCAGGGTGGACTTGCCCGAGCCGGACTTGCCGAGCAGGGCGACGACTTCACCGGCCCTGACCTCCAGGTCGATGCCGCTCAGGACGGGCAGTTCTCCGTCGGCGCCCGCGTAGGTCTTGGTCAGGCCGGCGGCCTCCAGGAGGACGTCGCCGTCGGCGGCGCGGGGCGGCTCGGCGGGGAGGCCGGCGGCGGTCTGACCCGTCCGGGCGAGGCCGAGGGCCCGGGGGAGTGCGGTGCACAGGGTGCGCAGGGTGTTCAGCGCCATGGGTGGCTCCGGAATCGCGTAGGGAAGTTCAGGGAGGAGTTCAGAGGGCGTAGCGGGTGTCGGCGAGGCGGTGGAGGCGGCGCCAGAGGAGGCGGTTGAGACCGACGACGTACAGGCTCATCACCGCCACACCCGCGAGGAGGTGCGGGAAGTCGCCCGCTGCGGTGGCCTTGGCGATGTAGGCGCCCAGGCCGGTGGCGGTCAGGGTGGTGGGCCCAAAGGTGACGACCTCGGCGACGATGGAGGCGTTCCAGGCGCCGCCGGACGCGGTGATGCCGCCGGTGACGTAGGAGGGGAAGATCCCGGGGAGTATCAGCCGCTTCCAGCGCTGCCTGCCGCGTACGCCCAGGTCGTCCATGGCCTCGCGCAGGTCACTGGGGATGGACATGGCGCCCGCGATGGTGTTGAAGAGGATGTACCACTGGGCGCCCAGCGCCATCAGCAGGATGCCGCCGATGTCGAGGGACAGCCCGGTCTTGAGGAAGAACCAGACGGCCAGCGGGAAGAGGAAGTTGGCGGGAAAACTGGCCAGGACCTGGACGACCGGCTGGGCGATCCGGGTCAGCCGGGGCGAGAAGCCGATCTTCACGCCGATCGGCACCCAGATGACCGTCGCGGCGGCGACGAGGACGATGACGCGGGCGAGGGTGGCGAGCCCCAGCAGCAGCGGCTCGCCGAACACCCCGAGTCCGGTGCGGTCGTTGAGGTATCCGCCGAGGTCGGTCAGGCCCCACAGGATCAGGCCGCCCGCGATGACCGTGAAGGTGATGTCGCCGGTGCGTCGGCGGGCCGGGTCGATGGCCAGGGGCCGGTCGTCGGTGCCGAGTACCCGGCCGACGGTGCCCAGCGCGCGGCCCACGGGGCGCAGCGCGCCGCCGATCAGTTGCGGCCAGTGGGAGCGGCGCAGGAAGTCCAGGACGACGGAGCGCTGTACCTCGCTCGCCTCGGACTGCTCGTTCTTGAACTTCTCGGCCCAGGCGGTCAGTGGCCGCCAGAAGAAGAAGTTCACGCCGATGACCATGACCGCCATGGTGAGGATGGCCCAGCCGACCTTCGTCAGGTCGCCGTCGGCGATCGCGGCTCCCGCGTAGGAGCCGACACCGGGCAGCGCGTAGTCCCTGTTGTCGACGCTGATCGCCTCGGACGCGACCAGGAAGAACCAGCCGCCGCCGAAGCTCATCATGCCGTTCCAGACCAGCCCGATCATCCCGGACGGCAGCTCGACCTTCCAGAACCGCATCCACCTGGTGAACCGGAACGACCGTGACAGCTCGTCGAGTTCACGTGGCAGAGAGGTGAGCGCGGAGTGGAAGGCGAAGGTCATGTTCCATGCCTGCGAGGTGAAGATCGCGAAGATCGACGCGCACTCCAGGCCCAGCATCGAGCCGGGGAACAGGGCGAGGAACCCGGTCACCGCAACGGTCAGGAAACCCAGCACCGGTACGGACTGAAGGATGTCGAGCGCCGGGATCAGGATCCGTTCCAGCCGGCGGCTCTTGGCCGCGGCGTAGGCGTAGACGAAGGTGAAGACGGTGGACAGGACCAGCGCGACGAACATCCGCAGCAGCGAGCGCGCCGCGTCGTACGGCAACCGGCCGGGGCCGGTGTCCACCGTGACGGAGTGGCTGGGGGAGAAGCGGACGGTCGTGCCCTGCCCGACTCTCAGGACGAGGTAGCACAGGACCAGGACGGCCGCGGCGACGACCACGTCCACCCAGGTCATGCGGGACAGGCGGCCGGTGAACCGGGAGCGGAGCGAGGCCCCGGAGGGGGCGGCGGGACTCGTCGTACGGAACGACATCACAAAACCTCCGGCCACACCGGGCACGGCGGGCTCCGGGCATGAGCGCGCACGCCGGGCCACGCCGGCCCGGCGTGGAGGAAAAGGAAGAAACGGGACCGCCGTGGGCGGGCATCCGGTGCCCGTGCGGCGGCAGCGCCCGTGGCACGGTTCGGTCAGCCGTGGCGGCGCACAGAGGTCAGAGGCTGCCGGTGAGGCAGCGCGGACTGGGTGGGTCTTCGCCCATGGCTGCCTCCTCCAGTGATGCGGTTCGATCCGGTGCGACACGGCCTCGCCCGCACGGCGCGGCGGGCGGCTCGACGGGGGAAAGTCTGCCGTTTGTTGCGTCTGTACGCAAGTATCGGGAGCTGCTTATGTGCGTCTCTGTGCAAATTCGGTGGGTGGCTTCAGAGTTCGGGCTGCGAGGGAGGTCCGCGGCACCGGCCGCCCGGCGAGCGGTGTCACGCCTCGGACCGGGCCTTGGCCGGGCCTGCGACACGCGGTACCTTCGGTGCGATATCGACGACGGCACGACGGAAGCCGGTGGAAAACCGGCACGGTCGCGCCACTGTGTGCACACCCGCCCCGTCCCCGTGGACGGGGCGGGTGTGTGAGTCAGACCCGTGGCCGTCGTCCTGTGCACCACCGAGTTGGGACGCGAACTCCCAGAGGAGGCCACGACATGGCGCAACACGTCGCCCAGCCGACCGCCACACCCCCGGCCGTACCGGTCAAGCTGCCGCTGAAGGCGGTCGCTCCCTGGGCGGTCTTCTTCGGCATCCTGATGCTGGTCCTGCTGTACTTCGTCGGCGCCGAACAGGGCGCCACCTCCGTGTTCAGCGGCGCGGAGGTCCATGAATGGGTGCACGACGCCCGCCACCTGCTCGGCTTTCCCTGCCACTGACGCGAGGGGCGCCGCATACCCATGAACTCCGCAACGGTAAGAAACCTGCTCGTGCGGGGCATGCTCGCCGGCCTCGGCGCCGGCGTGCTCGCCCTGATCGTCGCGTACCTCCTCGGGGAGCCGAACGTCGACAGCGCCATCGGCTTCGAGGAGGCCCACGCGGGTCACTCCCACGAACACGAGGTCGAACTCGTCTCCCGGGGCGTGCAGTCCACCGCTGGACTCGCCACCGGCGTCCTGGTGTACGGCATCGCCTTCGGCGGAATCGCCGCACTCGTCTACTGCTTCGCCCTGGGCCGCGTCGGCCGTTTCGGCCCGCGGGCCACGGCACTGCTGCTGTCCGGCTGCGCCCTGCTCGCGGTGTACGTCGTACCGTTCCTGAAGTACCCGGCCAACCCGCCCGCCGTCGGCAACCCCGACACCATCGGCAAGCGGACCGCCCTGTACTTCCTGATGATGGTGCTGAGCGTGCTCCTCGCCGTCGCCGCGACCCTCCTGGGCAAGCGGCTCGCCCCGAGGACCGGCACCTGGTACGCCACGGTCGTGGCCGTCGCGGCCTTCGCCGTGGTCGTCGGCCTCGCATTCGCCTTCCTGCCCGCGATCAACGAGACGCCGGAGCACTTCCCCGCGGCCCTGCTGTGGCGCTTCCGGCTCTCCGCCCTCGCCATGCAGCTCACCCTGTGGGCCGGATTCGGCCTGCTCTTCGGCGAGTTGGCGCAGCGGTTGCTGCGCCCGGCGGCGACGGCGGTGCCCGGACGGGCGGTGTCTGCCGGGCAGTGACGGACCGACCGGTACGAGGGCCCGCGGAACCGTCCGGGGGCCCTCGCGCGTTCCTGCCGCGCCGTCATCGGAAGGCGGCCCCGAAGGCGGCCCCGAAGGCGGCGCACCGCGTGCCTCAGGCGGCGGCGAGCGGACCCCCGAGCCGCACGTTCCATCGCCCGGTCCGTCCGCTGAGTTCGGTGCAGGTCAGCGGCGGCACGTCGAAACGCCAGAACGCGGCGTCGGGCGCCCCGGTCGCGTGCACGGCCGCGGCCCGCACCACCTCGGGCTCCACCACGGCGACGACCCGCCCCGCCGGACGGAGCGCGTCGAGCCAGTGCGCCACCCGCTCACACACGGCGGCCACCGACTCCCCGCCGGGCGCCGCCGTCCGCGGATCGGCGAGCCAGCGGGCCACCGCCTCCGGATCGGCCGCGCTCACCTCCTCCAGCGTCCTGCCGCGCCAGCGCCCCGCGTCGAGACCGGCCAGCTCCGGCGGCGCGTCACCGGCGTCGAGCCCGAGGGCGCGGGCGGTCTCCCGGCAGCGGACGCTCGGTGAGGTGACGACGGCGGCCGGCACGGTCAGCGAACCGGCCGCCGCGCGGGCCCGCGCCGCACCCGCGGTGTCGAGCCGGTCGCCGTCGTCGAAGGCCGCACGGCGCAGCGACGCGGTCGTGGCGGGCGAGACGAGCAGGACACGGCTGGTCACAAGGGCTCCTTCGGGCGTGGTGCGGTCAGGTGGCGCGGTGGACGACGGGATAGGGGACGTACGTGCGGCGGTCGGGGTCGATGGCCAGCCGCCCGCCGGCCGGGGGCCGTGCCCGCTGCGCGCAGTCGCGGCGCTCGCAGATCCGGCAGCCCAGGCCGATCGGGGTGGCCGCGCGGGCGCCGTCCAGCGCGACGCCGTCGGCGTAGACGAGACGGTGCGCATGGCGTAGTTCGCAGCCGAGTGCGAGGGCGAACTCGGCGCGCGGGGCGCGGTGGCCGTATCCGCCGCGGGTGAGGGTCCGCGCGATCCAGAAGTACCGCTTGCCGTCCGGCATTTCGGCGACCTGCGTCAGTATCCGGCCGGGCGCGGAGAACGCCTCGTACACCGTCCACAGCGGGCAGGTGCCGCCCAGCCGGGAGAAGTGGAAGTCCGTAGCCGACTGCCGCTTGGAAATGTTTCCGGCCCGGTCGACCCGCAGGAAGGAGAACGGCACGCCCCGGCGGCCGGTGCGCTGGAGGGTGCTCAGGCGGTGGCAGACCGTCTCGAAGCCGACGCCGAAGCGCGCCGACAGCAACTCGATGTCGTAGCCCACCTCTTCGGCCGCCGCGTGGAAGACGGCGTACGGCATCAGGAGGGCGCCCGCGAAGTAGTTCGCCAGACCGATGCGGGCCAGCGCCACCGAATCCGGCGAGGTCAACTCCGGGGCGCTGAACGCGAGTTGACCGAGCAGTGGCCCCTGCTCCAGCAGGGCAAGCTGGGTGGCGAGCTGGAAGGCGCGCCGGCCGTCGCTGAGCCACGGGGACAGGAACAGCAGGCCGGTGTCCCGGTCGTAGCGCCGGGCGTCGGACGAGCGCTGCGCGGCGGCCCTGACCACCCGGACGCCGTGCCGTTCGGCGAGGCGCGCGGTGAGCGGCACGGACGCCCGGCCAGGCGCCAGTTCCATGGCGCCTGCGATGCGCTCCGCCTCGGCGTCCAGCGCGGCGAAGTGGTTGTGGTGGGCGTAGAAGAAGTCGCGGACCTCGTCGTGCGGCTCGCCCGGGAGCAGCGGCGCGTCGGACGCGTCCGGCGCGGCGAGCACGGCGGTCCGTTCGGCGGCGTCGCGGTAGCGGCGGTGCAGGGCGACCAGGGCACGGGCCACCTCCGGGTGGTCGCGGGCCGCCTCGGTGATCACCTCGGCGGCGGGCGGCGGCGCCCCGCACGCCTCGTCCGCGAGGGCGGTCCGCAGATCGGTGGCGAGGCGGTCCTCGTCGGCCTCGGAGAAGAACTCCGTGTCGACGCCGAAGACCTCGGCGATCCGCAGCAGCACCGGAACCGTCAGCGGGCGCTGGCTCTGTTCGATCTGGTTGGCATAGCTGGTGGAGATGCCCAGCGCGCGGGCCATGTCCACCTGGTTCATGCCGTGTTCCCTGCGCAGGCGGCGCAGCTTGGCGTGCGCGTAGACCTTGCGGCCTGCCGGTCGCCCGGCCATGGCGGACCTCCCCGTCGTGAGCCGCGGGACGGCGGTGCCGCGGCGGCTGTGGAGGTGAACGTAGCATCCGCAGAATTCGCAACTTCCGCAGATTCGCGACCCGGCCGGGTGCGGATTCCGCACCCGGGAACGGTGTCCCACCGGCCGCCCACCGGGCAGTCTCACTCCTGTCACCACCACAGGAACACCGGCCCACGAGGAGTCCCGTGATCGAGCACCACGTCCGTGTCCGCCCCAGCGCCGACCGGCTGCCGCGCGAGGAGCAACTCGCCTGGAAGCTCGCGTCGGTGGCCACCGCGACCGACGAGCTGGACGCAGGCAGCGTCACCATGGCCGTCAACCGGGTCATCGACAACGCCGCGGTGGCCGCCGCCTCCCTGACGCGCCGCCCGGTCGCCGTCGCCCGCGCCCAGGCCACCGCCCACCGCGCCGCCGCCCCCGGCGCCGCGGTCTTCGGCTCCCGCGCCAGGGTCTCGCCGGAGTGGGCCGCCTGGGCCAACGGCACCGCCGTGCGGGAACTCGACCACCACGACACCTACTTGGCGGCCGACTACTCCCACCCGGGCGACAACATCCCGCCGCTGCTCGCCGTCGCCCAGCACACCGGCCGCACCGGCGCCGACCTGCTGCGCGCCGTCGTCGCCGCGTACGAGATCCACGTCGCCCTGGTCAAGGGCATCTGCCTGCACGCGCACCGCATCGACCACATCGCCCACCTCGGCGCCGCCACCGCCTGCGGCATCGGCGCCCTGCTGCGGCTGCCGACGGAGACGGTGTACCAGGCCGTGCAGCAGACGGTGCACACCACCACCGCGACCCGGCAGTCCCGCAAGGGCGAGATCTCCAGCTGGAAGGCGTACGCACCCGCCTTTGCCGGCAAGGCCGCCGTCGAGGCCGTGGACAGGGCGATGCGGGGCGAGACCTCCCCGTCCCCGGTCTACGAGGGCGAGGACGGCTTCCTGGCCTGGATGCTCGAAGGACCCGGCGCCGACTACACCGTCAGCCTCCCGGAACCGGGCGAACCGCGCCGCGCGATCCTCGACACGTACACCAAGGAGCACTCCGCCGAGTACCAGGCCCAGGCGGTCATCGACCTGGCACGGCGGCTGCGCGAGAGGACCGGCCCCCTGGAGCAGGTGCGCTCGGTCGTCCTGCACACCAGCCACCACACCCATCACGTGATCGGCTCCGGCGCGCGGGATCCGCAGAAGTACGACCCCACCGCGAGCCGCGAGACCCTCGACCACTCCGTGCCCTACATCTTCGCCGTCGCCCTCCAGGACGGCGCCTGGCACCACGAGCGGTCCTACGCCCCCGAGCGCGCCCGCCGCCCGGACACGGTCGAGCTGTGGCAGAAGATCACGACGGTCGAGGACCCGGAGTGGACCCGCCGCTACCACGACCCCGACCCGAGCCGCCGCGCCTTCGGCGGACGCGCGGTGATCACCCTCGACGACGGCACGGTCATCGAGGACGAACTCGCCGTCGCCGACGCCCACCCGGCAGGCGCCCGGCCCTTCGACCGCCCCGCCTACGAAGGCAAGTTCCGCACCCTCGCCCACGGCATCGTCACGCCGGACGGCCAGGAACGCTTCCTGGCCGCCGCCGCCCACCTGGCCGAGCTGACCGCCCCCGACCTCGACGGGCTGTTCCCTGCCGTCGACACCGACGCCGTCGCCGCGTACGACGCGGGCCTGCCGAAGGGACTGTTCTGATGCTGCACACCCGCACCACCCCCGCCGAGCGCCGCCGCGCGCTGCGCGAGCGGCTGGCCACCGGCCGCCTGCTGACCATGCCGGGCGCCCTCAACCCGCTCTCCGCCCGCCTCATCCAGGACACCGGCTTCGAGGCCGCCTACCTCTCCGGCGCCGTACTCGCCGCCGACCTGGGCCTGCCCGACATCGGCCTGACCACATCCACCGAGATCGCCGCCCGCGCCCAGCAGACGACCCGCGCCACCGACCTGCCCGTCCTCATCGACGCCGACACCGGATTCGGCGAACCGATGAACGCGGCCCGCACCGTCCAGCTCATGGAGGACGCAGGACTGGCCGGACTCCACCTGGAGGACCAGGTCAACCCCAAGCGCTGCGGCCACCTCGACGGCAAGACCGTCGTACCGCGCGAGGAGATGACCCGCCGCATCCGGGCCGCCGTCGACGCCCGCCGCGACCCCGGCTTCCTGCTGATGGCCCGCACCGACGCCCGCGCCGTCGAGGGCCTGGACGCGGCGATCGACCGGGCGAAGGCGTACGTCGACGCCGGCGCCGACGCGGTCTTCCCCGAAGCCCTCGCCGACGAGGCCGAGTTCGCGGCGTTCCGCGAGGCGGTCCCGGTGCCCCTGCTCGCCAACATGACCGAGTTCGGCAAGGGCCGCCCGCTCGACGCACGCACCCTGCAAAACCTCGGCTACGACATCGCCCTCTACCCGGTCACCCTGCTGCGCCTGGCCATGGGCGCCATGGAGGACGGCCTGCGCACCCTCGCAGCCGACGGCACCCAGGAATCCCTGCTGCCGCGCATGCAGACCCGCTCCCGGCTCTACGAACTCCTCGGCTACGAGACGTACACCGCCTTCGACGCGGCCGTCTTCGACTTCACCCTCCCGCCCGGCACCTGACGCACCGGAGGCACCCACCATGACCACCGTCACGCCCCAGATCCACCGGGGGCTCGCCGGCGTCGTCGCCGACACCACCGGCATCTCCACCGTCATCCAGGAGACCAACTCCCTCACCTACCGCGGCTACCCCGTCCAGGACCTGGCCGCGCACCGCTCCTTCGAGGAGGCCGCCCACCTGCTGTGGTACGGCGAACTCCCCGACCCGGCACGGCTGCGGGAGGTGGGGAGCCGCCTCCCTTGGGCCTCTCTGGTCTCGTATGGGGCGGGAGTTACCCCGTGAGGGCGAGGTTGTGCAGCCGGGCGATGCCGAGCATGTCGGTGTGAAAACCGTCGCCTTTCAGACGGCAGTCACGAAGGATCTTCCGTGCCTTCATCCGCGCGAAGACGTGCTCGACGCGGGCCCGGACCTTGCGGTGGGAGGCATTGTGCTCCTCTTTCCAAGCTGGCAGTTCGGTCTGGCCGCGTTCACGGCGGTGCGGGATGAGCAGGCCGGTGCTCCGGTAGCCGCCGTCCGCGATGACCGTGGCCCGACCGGCGGCGGCCTTCGCACCGGAAAGTTCCCACGCCTTGCAATCGTTGCGGTTGCCCGTGACCGGCTGGCCGACGGCGACGGCGACGGCGACGGCGACGATGAGTCGGGAGTCGGCGTCGATGACGACCTGGCGGTTGGTCGAGTACCGGTAGTTCTTCGATTGCTGGGCAACCGTATGACCCGCGTGGGCACTAGGGTGCCGTCGACGATCAGCACGGCGTCCTTGCGGAACCGCTGACGGGGCTGAAGCGCAAGCGACGGTCCGAGGTGGCCGATGATGCGGTTGGCGGCCGGCTTCGACACCCCGAACAGCGGGGCGAGCTGGCGCAGCGTCAAGTTCGTACGCCGGCAAGCCGCTACGAGCAGGATCCGGTCCTCCGGAGTCAGGCTCCACGGCCGGCCCTTGTGTGCCTGGTCCGTACCTTCGCTCCGCAGTGACCAGCTTGCCGAACTGCCGCGGGTTCAGCCGGTGAACGGGACTGTCCAGGATGGCTCCAACGCCGTGATCAGACCGGCATGGCAAGATCATCTGTTACGGAACAGTCCTTAGGGAGGCCCCTCGTTGACCCGACTCAACTCCATACCCCGGCGCCGGCCCGGACCCGAGGTGGCGCCCGGCTACAAAGCCGGGGCTTTCGGCCATCAGAGGACCGGTGAGCAGGGGCGGCTGCATGCACTGGAGGACCTGTGGGATCCGTTCACCGAGCACTACTTGAGACAGGCAGGCGTGCCCGCCACGGCCCGCTGTCTGGAAGTCGGGGCAGGCTCTGGGTCGGTGGCCCGGATGCTGGCCCGGATCTGCCCGAGCGGTGACGTCACCGCGACCGATATCGACACCCGCTTCTTCGAGGAGCTCGCGGCCGAAGAGCGCATCACCGTCCTGTGCCACGACGTGACCCAGGACGGCTTTCCCGCCGGCTCCTTCGAGGTGATCCACGCCCGGATGGTCCTGTGCCATCTGGCCGACCCCGCACAGGTGTTGGCTGCCATGGCTGAGTGGCTGCGGCCCGGTGGTCTCCTCCTGGTCGAGGACCTCGACCTGGGGCCCGCCGACGCCTCACCCCACCCGGTGATGCGTCAGGGATTGCACGTTGCCGAGCGGACCCTTGGGGTCTCCCAGGGCAGCGATCTCCGCCTGGGCCGACGGTTGCAAGCCCTGGTGACCGACGGCGGCTTCACCTTGGGCGGCATGGGGGTGCAGCCGGTGATGATTGGTGACGGCGGTCCCGCGGATGAGTTCTGGCGTCTGTCGTTCGCTCAACTCCGCGACTTCCAGGCCAGGAACAGCTCCCCCCTGACCGGCGAGCTGGACGCGGCGCTGTCCTTGATCGACCATCCGGACTTCACGGATCTCGGCATGCACGCCGTCTCCGTATGGGGCCGGAAGCCCGTGCAGCCGACTGGGTAGCCCCTCGGCCTGACAGCTCCGGGGGAGTGGACGCCGCCGCCCCGGCCCGTGCACCTCCCTCAGCACTTGAGCGCTGTCCCGACACGCCCCGTTGTCGCCTCACCCTTCCTGAGATTCGAACCCGCGCCGGTTACGTGGAGGCATTCATGGCTGAACCCCGTCCTTCCTCTCCCTACCCCTCCACCGCCTCCGACCCCGCCTCGCTGCCTGCTGATGCGGTGGCGGTGATCGGGGTGGGCCTGCGTCTGCCGGGCGGCATCCACCGACTGGACCAACTCGGCCATGCCCTGCATGAAGGGCGCGACCTGGTCGGCACCATGCCCGCGGACCGTTTCGATATCAGTGCCCATCAAGCCCGTCGTCCGGGAACGCCGGGCAAGTTCCACTCCATAGCGGGCGGTTTCCTGCCCGAGCCGGAAGTCACCGGCTTCGACGCCTCGTACTTCGGCATCGCTCCCAAGGAGGCATCCCGCATCGACCCGCAGCAGCGTCTGCTGCTCGAGTGCGCGGTCGAGGCCCTCGACGACGCCGCCCTCGACACCGATGCCCTGGCCGGCAGCGAAACCGCCGTCATCACTGGCGTCTCCACCCACGACTACGCCGACCTGCAGGCGCGCCGCCTGCGTTCGAGCAATCCCTACACCACGACCGGCGGATTGCTGTCGATCACGGCCAACCGCGTCTCGTACGAACTGGATCTGACCGGCCCGTCCAGCGCCGTGGACACCGCCTGTTCCTCCGGCCTGACCGCGCTGCACCAGGCGTGCGAGCATCTGCGCACCGGCCGCAGCCCCCTCGCCCTGGCCGGCGCGGTGAACCTGATGCTGTCGCCGGGCCCCTTCATCGGCTTTGCCCAGGCCGGAGTGGTCTCACCGACGGGGCGTTGCCACCCCTTCGGAGCCGCAGCCGACGGCTTCGTACGCTCCGAGGGCGCCGTGATGCTCGTCCTGAAACCCTTGGCCGCCGCGTTCGCCGACGGCGACCGGGTGCATGCCGTCATCCTGGCCACCGCACTCAACTCCGACGGCCGCACCGTGGGTCTGTCCGCGCCGAGTTCACGCACCCAGGCCGCTCTGCTGCGCCGGGTGTACGCCACCGCCGGCATCGATGCGCGCGACGTTTCCTATGTGGAGGCGCACGGCACTGGCACCCTGGTCGGCGACCCGGTCGAGTGCGCGGCGCTGGGGGAGGTGCTCGGCAGCCACCGGGCCGGCACACCGCTGCCGATCGGTTCGATCAAGTCCAATCTCGGGCACCTGGAAGCGGCGGCCGGGATGGCGGGAGTCCTGAAGTCGTTGGTCGTGATCAAATCCCGTTCCATACCGAGGACTTTGCACGCCGATCCACCCAATCCGAAGATCGACTTCGACCGCCTCGGTCTGCAGCCGGTGCTCGCCGCCCGCCCCGTTCCCGGCAACAGCCGTGTCGTGGTCGGCATCAACTCCTTTGGTATCGGCGGTGCCAACGCGCACGCCGTCCTGGCCGCACCGCCTGTGCTGTCGGCGGAACCGGACCGGGCTGCTACCGCCGACAGCGCCGCAGTGAGCGACGTAGCCGCCGCGCCGGTCGTCAGCACGGCAGCGCGACCGGTGCCGGTCATCGTTTCTGCGCATACGCCCCAGGCGCTGACCGCCGCCCTGGAGTCCTGGGCGGAGCACTTCACCGCTATGGCCGCCGACTCCTCGCAGGGGCCCGGGGCCCTGTACGACGCCGCCTTCACCTCATGCCGGCGACGGACCCGGCGCCGCCACGGTATGGCCTTCTTCGCAACCGGCCCCGCCCAAGCCGCCGACGTCCTGGGCCGGGCGGCACAAGGACAGGACGTCGGCACTGCTACCGAACGCCTGGCGGGCGGAGGCCGGATCGGCTTCGTCTTCTGCGGGAACGGCTCGCAGTGGGCGGGCATGGGAGCCGAACTCCTCGACCAGGACGGGGCGTTCACCGCCGAAGTCGAAGCCGTCAGCAACGAACTCGAACCCCTGCTCGGCTGGAAAGTCCGCGACGAGCTGGCCTGCGCCGACGCCTCCCGTTGGGACCGTACGGAAGTCGCGCAGCCGATGCTGTTCGCTGTTCAGGCGGGCCTGGTTGCCACCTTGTCCGCCCGGGGCGTTGATCCGCACGCCGTGATGGGACACAGCGTCGGGGAAGTGGCCGCCGCGTACTGTGCGGGTGGCCTCACCCGGGCCCAAGCCTGCCGCGTCATCGCCGCCCGCAGCCTCGCGCAGGCCGCCACCGCGGGTTCGGGAGGCATGGCCGCGGTGGGCCTGAGCGAACACGCCGCCAGGGAACGGCTCAAGCAGGCTCAGCTGAACGACCGCGTGGAGATCGCCGCGATCAACTCCGACCAGGACGTCACCCTCGCGGGCTCGCACGAGGACCTCGCAGCCCTTGGCGCCGCACTGGATGCCGACGGCGTCTTCTTCCGGGACCTGCGCCTCGACTACGCCTTCCACACAAAAGCCATGGACCCCGTGCGTGACCAACTGGCTCGTGCACTGAAATCCCTGGCCCCCGGGTCCTTCCGCATTCCGATGATCTCCACGGTGACCGGCCGCGCCGGGTCCGGGGACGCCCTGGACGCCGGGTATTGGTGGGCCAACATCCGCCGCCCCGTCCGCTTCCACCAGGCCGCCACCGAATTGACAGCCGGGGACGCCGCCTGCGACGTCCTGGTCGAGATCGGCCCTCACCCCGTGCTGACTGCCTACCTGCGACGTGCCACCGCCGGCGCTTCCGCCCCCGGCACGATCGTTCCCACACTGTCCCGGACGTTCGCCGGCGTGGACGCTCTGCAACAGACCGTCCTGCGCGTACTCGCCGCCGGGGCAGCGGTGGACTGGGACAGCTACTTCCCCCGTCCCGGCGCGGTAGCCGACCTGCCGGCGGTGGCGTGGCAGCGCGAGCGGCACTGGAACGGCGACGCGTCCTGGTGGCAGGAAGACGCCCCCAGCGAGGACACCGCCGGTGTCCACCCCCTTCTCGGCTCCCGCCAACCCGGACCGGAAGCAACGTGGCTGAACCGTCTGGACGCCGACCGGCTGTCGTGGATGGAAGACCACCGGGTCACAGACGCTGTCGTATGGCCCGCCGCAGGCTTCGTGGAGATGGCTCTGGCCGCCGCGCGGAGCCGGCACGACGAACCACTCGAAATCACCGGCCTGTCCATCGACCGAGCCCTGACCCTCGACTGGAGCGCCGACTCGGCAAGCCCCACGGACGGGGACGACGTCCACCTGGCCACCCACCTTGCCCAGGACGGCCGGCTCACCATCCGAAGCCGCACGGGTGCACAGGACTGGACCGAGCACGTCCGCGCCGGCGTGCGGAGTCTGCTGCGCCCACAGCGCCCCTGCCTGGACATCGCCGCCCTGAAACGCCGCCTGCCGAACAAGCATCTCGCCCTCGATCACTACGCAGCCGCCCATCAGGCCGGTCTTGACTACGGACCGGCATTTCGGACCGTCACACACCTGCACACCGGGCCGGAAGAAACCGTAGGACGCTACGAGTTCACCGCACCGGTTCAGCCCGAGACCGAGATCATCGCCCACCCCACGCTGGTGGACGGCGCCCTGCAGACCTGTCTGCCGCTGATGTTCACCGCGGACCGACCCGCCCCGTTCCTGCCCGCCCGCATCACCACCATCCGCAGCTGGCGGGCCCTGCCCTCCTCCGGCTTCACCCACGTCACCCGCGCCACCGGCCCCGACGCCCTGTGGGACATCGCCGTGTGCGACGACGACGGTGTCGTGTGCATGGAACTGCTCGGCTGCGAACTGCGACGCTTCGAAACCGCGACCGTCGACGAGCAGGACCGCCTCACCGAAGTCCTGCGCGCGGCGCCCGTACCCGGCCAACCTGAGCCCGGCCGGAGCCCGCTGCCTGCCCCGCAGTCACTGCCGGACCTGGTCGGAAGGCGGAATGACGCCCATCTGGGCCGGCTGCACCAGATCAGCGACGCGCTCCAGCCGCGGCTGCTCGAAGTCTGCGCCCACTTCACGGCCCAGGCCATGCGCCACCTGCTCCCAGCCGCGAAGCACTCCTCGTTCGGCCTGGCCGACCTCATCGACGCAGGAGTCGAGGCCAAGCACGCGAAGCTTCTCGACGTCCTGCTGCTCCAGGCCGTCAGCCACGGCGTCCTCACCGCCACCGGGCCCGACGCCTGGAGCATCACGGCCGCGCCACGCCCCGAGGAACTGTTCAGCCGACTGCTCGAGGACTTTCCCGGTCAGAGCGTCACCGTCCTCACCTACGGTGTGTGCGGAGGCCGCCTCGCCGAGGTTCTCACCGGTGACGCCAACCCTCTGGAGCTCCTCTTCTCCGAGTCCGACAACCTCGTCCAACGGTTCTACGAGGCCAGCACCTTCTTCGCCCCGCACACCCATGCGCTCGTCGGCTGGATCCGCAACATCGTCGATGGCTGGCCCGCCGACCGGCCGCTGCGCATCCTCGAGGTCGGTGCGGGCACCGGCGCCACCACCGCGGCCCTGCTGCCACACCTGCCGCCCGAGCGCGTCCACTACACCTTCACCGACGTGTCACCCGCGTTCTTCCCCGCCGCCAAGAAGCGCTTCCACACCTACGACTTCCTCATCCACCAGGTGCTGGACGCAGGCAGTGACCCCGTGGCCCAAGGCTTCGAGCCAGGTGCCTACGACCTCGTCATCGCCGCGAACATCCTGCACGCCACGAGCGACATCTCCCGCGCCCTGCGCTCCATGGCCACCTTGCTCGCCGACGGCGGCCACCTGGTCGCCCTGGAAACCCACAGCGTGGAACTCCTGGCTCCGGTGTTCGGCCTGCTGGACTCCTTCTGGCTCTCCACCGACCAGGGCGTCCGGCCCGACGGTCCACTGGTGCCCTACGACCGCTGGCCCGAGCTCCTCGCCGACTGCGGCTTCGCGACCACGGAACAATATGACGACACCGCCGCGGACCGGCCCTACGTGTCCCTCATCGTCGCAGAGCGCGGCGCCCACGCCGTCCCCGACAAGGCAGCGGACCGTACTTCTCCCGGCGCATGGGGCGTCGCGTTGCCGAACGCCACCTCAACGGCGCTCGACAACGCGACGCAACGGTCCTGGCTGCTGAGCACGCCTACCGCCGACGCCCCCACCGAGTTGACGCACCGGCTGACCCGAGCACTGCTCACCGCATACCCCAACGACCGCGTCCACCACGTCGCGGAGGCAACCGGTACCGACTCCTGGACGCGCGAACTGACCGGTGCGGCAGACGGTCCCAAGGCGCACCGGCCGGTGAGCGACGTGATCCTCCTCGCCGAACCAGCCGACGAAACAGGGCCACAGCACCACACCGACCACGGCGTACGGCAGCTTGCCGCGCTGCGTGACCTCACCCGTGCCTGGAGCCGGAGTGCGCAGTCACGCGAAGGGAACCTGCGTGTCTGGATCATCGACGCCGACAGCCAGCAGCCACCCACCCCGCCACCCTCACCCCATGGCGCCCCCCTGTGGGGCGCCGCGCGAAGCCTGGCGAACGAACAGCCCTCACTGAGCGTACGCCGCATCGCCTTGACCGAACCCGGCAACGACGACACCTTCAAGCGTCTCCTGCACGAACTGCACCATCTTCAGGGCAGCGCAGCCGCGGCGGGCAGCCCCGAGGGGCTCGTCGACGACGAGGTGGTCCTCACGCCGCATGGGCGCTTCGCCACGCGTGTCACACCACTGCCCGACACCGAGATCACATCCGAATCCGAGCCCCACTACGCGCTGCACGTCGATGCCCCCGGACGACATCCCCTCTTCACCTGGCGCGCCACCACCGCGCTCCATCCGGCCGAAGGGGAGGTCCTCATCCGTACCGCGGCGGCAGCGCTGAACCACCACGACCTGCTGACCGCAACCGGTCACAGTTCCCTGCCTGCGGCCCGGCGCCACGGATTCCTCGGCCTTGGCCTGGACTGCGCGGGCACCATCACCGCAGTCGGCCCCGGTGTCACCCATCTCGCACCGGGCGACCGCGTCGCGGCCATGGCCCACACCGCCCTGGCCTCCCATGTCCTCGCTTCCAGCGATCACGTCATACCGCTGCCCGGCACCATGGAATTCACCGCGGCAACCACCCTGCCCACCGCGTTCCTCACCGCACACCACGCCCTCCAGCGGTGCGCTGTCCTGACCGAGGACGACACCGTCCTCGTGCACGCCGCTGCCGGGGGCGTCGGGTTGGCCGCCCTGCAACTCGCACAGCGAGCCGGCGCGCGCGTCATCGCCACGGCCGGTACCCCCGCCAAACGGAGTCTGCTGCGCCTGCTGGGCGTCGAGCATGTGCTGGACTCGCGCACCCTGGACTTCGCCGAGCAGGTCGCAGACCTGACCGACGGCCGCGGCGTCGATGTCGTCCTCAACTCTCTGCCCGGCGAGGCCCGCCTGCGCAGCCTGCGCCTGCTCGCCCCGCAGGGGCGCTTCATAGAACTCGGCCGACGCGATGGGGAGCGGGACAATCCACTGCCCGTGTCCCCGCCGGCCCGCAACGTCTCGTTCTTCGACGTGGACACCCTGGACCTGCACGATCGGCAAACGCCCGTGGTACGGCGCCACTTCACGGAGCTGGCCGAAGCCGTCACCACCGGCCACTGGAGGCCGGTGCCCCATCACACGTTCCCCGCGCACCGCTTTGGGGAGGCCTTCGGTCTGCTGAGCCACGCCCGGCACATCGGGAAGATCGTCATCAGTTTCGACGCCCCACCGCCGGTCGTCGGCTCCGGGCTGACGAGCGCACTCGACGCCGACGCCGCTTACGTCATCACCGGTGGCCTCGCGGGATTCGGCGCCGTCACGGCCCGCCACTTCGCCGCACGCGGCGCCCGCCACCTCCATCTCGTCGGACGCCGAGGCGCCCGAACGCCCGGCGCTGCGAACCTGCTTGACGAGCTGCGCGCCGCGGGAGCCGAGGTCACCGTGCACAGCGCCGACATCACCCGGCCCGGCACCCTCGACCCTGTGCGCACCGCCCTGCGGGAACGGCGCCTGGGCGGTGTCGTGCACGCCGCCATGGTCCTCGCGGACGCCCCCTTGGCCGACTTCACCGACACCCACCTGGAAACCGTCCTTGCCCCCAAGATCACCGGACTTCATGCGCTCGCCGCTCTCGCTGAGGGCCACGATCCCGACTTCTTCCTCGCCTACAGTTCCATAGCCGCCCTTGACGGCAACATCCAGCAAGCGCCCTACGTCGCCGCCAACGCGGCGATGGAAGCGCTGATCCGAGCCCGGCACCGACGCGGCAGCCCCGCCCTCGCCGTTCAATGGGGTGTCATCGCGGACGCCGGATACGTTCACCGCACCGGGCGCCTCGACGAGATGGCCTCCTACGGCATGGCCCCCGTCACCGCCACCGACGCGCTCACCGCACTCGACCGGCTTCTCGACACCCGAACGGGGCCCGTCGTCGCGCTGGGCCGCTTCGACTGGGACAGCATCAGCCGCGTCCTGCCCCGTCTCAAGGCGCCCAGGACCGGCGCACTGCTCCAACAGCATCACGTGAGCACCGACAGTCTCATCACCTTGCGCAGCAAAGTTGCCAGGATGAGCAACGGCGAGGCCATCGTCTTGATCGAGGACAAGGTCGCCGAGCTCGCCGCCGCCGTCCTGCACACCCCCGTGGACCGCCTCGACCGCACCTGCCGCCTGGACCTGCTCGGCATCGACTCCCTGATGTTCCTCGAACTCTCCACGGCACTGCGCCAGCACCTCGGCTGCGACATCCCCACCCTGGAGCTGATGGGCGCCGCCCACCTCCCCGACATCGCCAAGCGAGCCCTGCACCGCATCCAGCAGCAGGGTTCCCCCGATTCCACCAAGACGGTCGCCGTCCCGGAGCGGAGTGAACACGTATGAACGTCAACGGCCCGACGGACAGTTCGGCCCGCCTCACCACCGCCATCGACCAACCGGACTTCGTCGCCCTCCGCCCGGCCACCGGCGGCGAACACCTCCTACGCCTTTACTGCATGCCGCCCGCAGGGATGAACGCCCCCTACTTCCAAGCCTTCACCCGCTACCTGCCGACCACCGTCAGCTTGCACGCCCTGCAACTGCCCGGACGCGGACGCGCCACCGGCACGCCGGTGCACACCAACCCGCAGCGCCTCGGACAGCTCCTCGCAGAACGCATCCGCCAGGGCGACGACGGCCACCCGTATGCCGTGTTCGGTCACAGCGTGGGATCACTCATCGCCTATGAGACCGTCAAATGCCTTACCCGGCAGGGGCACCGCCCGCCCACCCTGCTCGCCTTGTCCGCCATGGCTGCCCCCCACCACCCCGACTTCACCGCAAAGGCTCCGGATGTCCTGCTCGGCGGCCGAAAGGGAATCGAGAAGCTCTTCGGCCGCCTACCGAACCACGCCGGCCAAGACGACCCCAGGGCGCTGGTCAACGCGTGGATTCCGATGCTCGCCGATCTTCTGCTCGCCCTGCAATCCTCGCCCCACCAGGGGCCACCGCTGGACACCCAACTCGCCCTCTACGGAGGCGAGGACGACCCCGTCATCTCCCCAGAGGCATTGGCCGGCTGGAACGACATCAGCAGCCAACCGGCCACCCCGCGGCTCTTTCCCGGCAATCACACCTACCCCCTCGACAACGTCGAAGCCCTCAGCTCCCGGCTCACCGCCGACCTCGCCACCTCCCTGCGAGGGTGGGTGTGTCCGGTCAACGGCCCCGGCTCACATTCCGGGGAGTGCCCAGTTGGCAATCTTCGGAACAGAGCTTGATCGTGATCCGCGATCGTGTGCCCGAGTAGTCGGGCTTAAGGGCCGATCTCGGTGGTCGTGGCGATGAAGCTTCCGCTGCCACTCCGGGGGCGGTAGCTACGTCCCGTAGCTCATGCGGGCCGGTTCGCGGCCGACCAGTGACCTGAGTCAGAGGCTCGGTGGCAGCAGGCGGCGGCTTTCGGGTGGTGGGCCCGGGCGTGGCCGGCCAGTGCTGCGACCGCATCGGGCCGCGCCGCCGCGGCGCACCGGAAGTGCCGTGTTCACCGCCGGACTGCTGTTGGCGGGGACCGCCGGGAAGATGGCGGTGTTCGTGGTGGGCCGGGGCACGCAGGGGATCGGCGTCGGCCTCGCCTCGATCGCGGTCCTCCAGCGCGTGGCCCTCGCCTGCACGGCCGGCCTGCGGCCCAGGGCGCTGGCCGTCATCTCCGCGGCCTATGCGCTCCCGGGGCTGGCCGGGCCGGTCACCGCGCCCGCCGGGTGGCGTTGGATGTCCTCGGCCTGGTCCCGCTCGTGCTGAGCGACGGGCTGACGGGCTGACGGGCTGCAACGCCTCGGCGTTCCAGATCGGCGACGTGACGGCGGCCGGGTCAGGCACGGGCCCGGCCGGGGTGCCCGTGGGCGCGACCGCGGCGCAGAGCCGGGCCGACTACCGGGCGACGCACGAGTACCTCACCGGGGCAGCCCGCTGGACGCCGTTGGCGGCGCCGATCCTCACCGCCCGCGGCACAAAGGACCGGACCGTCTCGGCGGCGAACCTCGCCGCATGGTCGGCGCTGACGACGGGCGGGCACACGACCGCGGCGCTCACCGCCGGGCACAACCTGCTGCGCGACCGCCCGGAGCAGCCGGCCGCTACCCTCCGGCAGGCGCTTCCCTGACCGCCGGGCGCCGCGGCCCGTCAGGGCCTGCGGTGCACGGACACCGCGTACGGGCCGCCGGCGTAGGGCTCGCGCGACCAGGTCGCATACCTGGCCTCCGGCACGAGCCCCGCCGCGCGGCAGTGTGCGGCGTAGTCGTCGAGACCGTAACCGCGGTCCAGGGAGAACCCGGCGACGAGGTGCCCCCCGGGCCGGACGTGCCGGGCCGCTCCGGCCACCAGGTCGGCCTCCGTCCCGGGCGGCGTGAACAACGGGACGTTGCCCGCCATCACCACGACGTCGAAGGTCGGCCCCAGATCGAGGCCGACCAGGTCCCGGCGGTGCCAACGGATCTCCGCCGCCCGGCGCCGAGCGGTGTCGAGCATCGAGGCATCGGCGTCCACGCCCGTCACATCGATACCGTGCCGGGCCAGCTCCACGGCCACCCGCCCCGTGCCACAGCCCGCATCGAGCACACTCGCCGGATCGAAGGCCCGGACGAACACGGCCTCACCGTGCACGTCCTCCCCCTCGGCAGCCATCCGGTCGAACCGGGCCTGGTAGTCGTCACCGTTCCACGTCATATGCCCCACCTTGGCACACCGGTCACCGCCGCCACAGGGGCCTTTCCCTGTCATGGCCGCGGGCCCCGGTGCGGCGCCCGATCACGGCGGCGAGCCCGCTGCTCGATCGGAATCCGGGCGACCGTCCGGACAGGCATGTGCCGATAGGAGTTTCGGCGAGACGAACCTCCAGTACACCTCCGGCACCACCGGCAGCCCCAAGGCTGTCTGCTGCCGCACCGCTACTGGCTTTCCCTGGCCGGCAGCCTCGTCGGCGAGTTCCTCCACCTGGGGCCGGGCGACTCTCGCAGCCTTCCCGCAGCCGCAGACAGTAGCGTCGACGTCGACAGCATCAGCCACAAGCCGGTGTGGCGCGAAGACCACGAGCCGCTGTATCGCAACGACAGCCGTCATCCCCAGGAGATCTTCGACCAGGGTCTCCATCCACGCGACTCGTCCAACGCAGACCTTTATGGTCATGTGGAGGGAAACCAGGCGTCGGCTTTTGTGGGCACCACCAAGGACGCCGCCGGGCTCGACCACGGTCCAAGGTCCCGTGCCGAACAGCTCGGCGGCCGGAGTGCGCACCATCGCGGCGGCCAGGGCGTCGAGGGCGGACTTCATGCGGTGGTCCGTCTGGTGGCCGGTCAGTGCAGGGTGGCTTCCAGCTTCGCGAGGTGCCCAGGTCGGGCAGCACTTCCCCGCGCAGCGTGCGGCCGATCGTGGTCTGCCCGAGACGGGTCAGCGGGGCGGGGGAGCGTTTCGGCTCGGGTGCTGAGCTCTGTCGCGGGTGGCGGGTGTGGTTGAGGTGGTCGCCTAGCCGGACTATGACCGGTGGTGCTGCCGGTAGAGGCCACTGGGGTAGATCGATTCGTCGATCGCCTCTTCAAGCCGCGCGATGCTGGCGAGGTCGGGGTAGACCTCCCCGCGCACGATGCGGCCGACAGAGTTGGGCGCGAGACCGGCGGCGAGGGACAGCGCGCGGTGAGAGATCTCGCGGCGTGTGCACAGGACGTCGAGGGTGCGGGCCATGGACAGGCTGTAGTAGACGGGCAGCGGCGCGTCGTCGCCGGGGACGGCGTCGTGTGGCCACGTGCCGGTGGTGTATGCCCAGGGGAGCCGGTCGCCGCGCACGCCGCCCTCCTCCTCGTACCACTGCGCCAGTGTCTCTGCGCTCATGATCCCGCGTCCTCCCCGCTCGGCCGCACGCACCACCCTGCGTGATGCATATATGTACTAGCAGGGAGGGGATGCGCGGATGCCGCGCTGGTGGGCCGGGGGCGACTGGTCACAGAACATGCAGGACTGCGCCATCGTGAACGCGCGCGGCGAGGTCGTCCGCCACCTCCGTATCGAGGAGAGCCGGGAGGGGACGAACTCCTCGCCGTGCGGCGCGGGCTCAGTCGCTCCCACCACCCACTCCCGCACCAGGTCCCTATTGTGATCGAGGACGGCGGACGGCTGCTGGCCGTCGAGCTGCGTCGTCGCGGGCCATGGCGCCGCCCTGTCGATGCCCTGACCGTCGCGTGGGCGGGGACTTCGTGAGCGTGCATCAGGAGTCTGTGGCGGCCTGATCGGTGAGGTTCGCGACTTGGCGCAGTACCGGGAGGACGCGATCAGCAACTTCGACTGCCCGGTACAGGGTGACCCAGCGCAGGCCCTCCAGGCCAGGATCGCCAGCCGGGGCGGTGACGCTCACCGGGGGAGGGAAATCCAGGGCTCCAGGCTGGTCGCAGGCCCCGGTTGCCCGGCACGAACGTCCCGGACTTCGCCGGAGGACCGGCGATGTCCGGGACCTTGACCCGAGCCTGGGCAATGATTTCGACGCCGTCCTCGCCCGCGCCGTCGATGAAGGCGCGCTCAGTGAGGCGCACCGTGTAGTGGTGGTGTGCGAACTCCGCTGGCTCGGTCGTGCTGCGGCGGATCGGCGGGCGCTCACCCTCTGCAGGGCCGCCGCTGAAGGGTTGGCGTCAGTGCCAGCAGCAGGAGCGGGGCGTTGGTGAAGATGCCGCGCAGTGCCAGGACCGTGGCACACCCAGGCCGGCAGCGAACATGGTGGCCGCGATGAAGATGACGGTGACGGCGTTGAGTGCCAGGTGCAGGGTCTCCGTCGGGTGCCCCGCGGGCCCATCGGGCGTTCCCTCACGCTGTCAGTCGTGAAGGTCACCGAGCCAGCGCAGAGCGGTCAGGCTCGGCAGGAAGCAGTACTCGCCTCCTCGGGTGATGACGAACCGGGGCAGCGGGGCGAGCCGTCGGCGCAGCGGCTGCCGGGGAACGGTGAAGCGGTCGGCGCCGTCGTGGGATCCGGTGATGGGGTCCTTCGCGTCGTTCGCACCGAAGAAGACGCCGTCGTTCATCCACTGCGACTGGACGAACTCGAACTGCCGCCCCAGATGGGCGCCGACGAACGCGAACATTAGGCCACGGTCGGCTCCGTCGTCCTCCAGCACTCCCTCGGGCAGCGGCGGACCGTAGACGGCGCCGCGGCGGATCATGCGGTGCAGCCGCACTTCCCCTGCCACCTTGGCGTCGCGGGGATTGGCCCGGCGGATGTGGCAGCCGCCGGGCGTCGTGAAGCCCGCCGGGTCGTCGCTCTCGTACAGGAAGGTGTTACGGCGGTCCGGGTCGGCGCCGAGCGCGGGATCGTCGGCTTGCGGAGCCAGTGCCAAGGGGGCGCCACTGCGCCAACGTCCCATGATTTTCGCGGCGATCAATTCCTCGTCCTGGGGCCCGGTGGCGTTGTCCCTCAGATAGCGCCGAAATGCGGCGACATTCTGGTGGAGCTTGCGGAAGACCGCGTAACTTCCGTTGCGGCCCAGGACATTCGGCTGCGGGCTCTGTATGCCGCCTATCTCGTCCTGGTGTCCCAGGACGAATTCACCGGCTTTGAGCGGCACATCCAACCGGTTGGAACCCGGTATCCCGCTGCCTTCGACAGCTGGATGGCTGATCCCGTCGCGATAGCCGAAATGTTCGGTCTCGGTGGGCAGTGCGCAGCATTCCTGCCGCCATATCGCCGTCACGCCGGACAGTCGGTCGTACGCCGGGCGTGCCCGGTCGATGGCCGCCTCCAACCGGTCGGGGTCCGGTGCGACCGCCGTGAACACCACATGGATGTCCGGGCCGCCCAATGGCGTTTCCCAGTGCTCGGGGCCGCTCTCGCCCACATCGCCCAGCGCTCGGGCACGGGCGGCCATCCCCTGCCGGAACTCCCAGGCGAACGTGGACAGCGCACTGCTCGGTGCCCCCAGTGCCTCGAGGCCGCGGCAGGTGACGGCCACACTCACCCAGGTGTCCCCGAGCGGGCTGACCGAGTCCGCCGCAGAGGTCACCGTCGTACTCGCGCGCCGCATCAACTCCCGCCCGTGATCCCGGTCGTCGATGCGGAAGGCGAGGTAGGTCGCCGCGTAAGGGGTCGGCCTGGGGCTGAGAACTCCACGCTGAATGTCGTCGAGTTCCAGCGCGACGTCCGTGTGCACACTCACGGTTGACCTCCTCGCTGTCTTACCGGGAGACGAGGTTGCGCCAGAAGTTCCGCAGGCTGCTGTCCCCGCCGAACAAGGAGCTGAAGATCGTCGAGTCCGCCAGCAGCAGATCGGCCGCGCGGTCGCCGTCGGGCGGCATCCACAGAAACATGGTGAACTCCGTGTTGCCGGCCTCGGTGAACGGATGCGGTCGGGACATGTCGATCGGCTGCCTGGCCAGCACGCGGACGGCGTCCGGGGCGTCGGCCGTCACGTCGTAGTGAGGCAGATGCAGGTGGAAGTTGAAGTGCGTCACCCCGTCGAGCCAGCCCTTCGGGTCAAGGTCCCTGATAGCGGAGAGCGGGGCGATCCGGTTGCCCTCGCGCGTTGCCGGACGAAGCCCGTACCGGTTCATGACCGGCACCCCGAGGCCCCGCATGACGTCCCGGACGTAGGTGGCGAAGCGCTGCTGCCGGGGTACCAGGGGATCGCCGTGATGGCGGTACTCCATCTCCCGGACCTTAGGGTCGTCCGAGGCACCGACGTCGTGGTGCGGGCCCAGGACGAGACAGGCGTCCTCCCGCCGGAGGAACGCCCGCAGGGCCTCGATCTCCCCGGGCCGGGCCTCCTGTTCGGTGACCGCGTGGTCCAGCCCGAACACGAACAGCACGTCCGTGTCGTCGAGCACCCGCTCGTCGAGCGGCGTGAAGAAACCGGCCTGGTCGATGCGCTGATACACCGGTACGGGATGTCCCGTGATCTCCTCGGCGCACTCCTGGAACGGCACCCAGGCCCGGAAGAACAGCTCCAGCGACCCGGCGATGCCCTGCTGGAACCGATAGGGATCCGACCACTGAGGGTCTTCGTAGGCCGGCCATGCCACCCGCCTGACCTCGGTCATCGTGGAGAAGCGGTTGTCCAGCTCGGCCGCGTTGCGACCGGCCTCGGCCGGATAGCTCCACGAGACGTAGACGCTCACCCGCCGCCCGCCGGGCGTGTACGCCCGCGGAATGTGCCGCTGGTTGTACGTGCGCGCGGTCCTGGCCTCGCTCATTTCGATCGTCTCACTGCATCTGGTCGAGCATCTCCGACAGGGCGCTCTTGATCCGCAGGGCCTTCTTGATCTCGTCCGCCGTCACATATGGATACTCGCCGTACTCGATGAAGCTCGGGCAGTGGTGTTCCCGTACGAAGCGCACGAACGCCTCTGGGTTCGTCCGCCAGTCCTCGGGAAACCCTTCGAGATTCTCGAAGGTGGTGCTCACACCGGCTTTGGAGAACAGCGCGACGGCGTCCTCGGTGTACTTGTCGAAGTCGGTGTCGAAGATCCCCTGGTACATGAACCGTGTGTCGTCATCGAAGAGAACCCAGCGCAGATAGTGCAGCTTCAACGGCGCGAGAAGATACGGGTCCTGCTCCAGCGCCTTGGCCAGGGCATGGCCGTGCTCCCGCACGGCCGCGGCCCTGCCTGGCTTGACCTTAGCGACGATGGTGAACCCGTAGCAGGCCGGAGTCCTCGGAAAAACCGGGCCGTATTTCCCCTGTTCCAGATGATCGGTCTCTTTGGGAATGACGGCTGCCTGCGGTCTGATCTCCATATCCGCTCCTCACATTCACAGGCCGGAGCTCATCTCCAGCGTGACACCGGACGGCTGGGCACGCCCGGTGAGAGAGGAGGCCGACGGGTCCGCCACAGGGTGAGATCAACGCGGAGCGCCCAGTTGGCGGCTTCCAGGCCAACGTGGGGGATGTGGGCTGGGCGTGGGTGAGGGCGGCGGTCACGGCGCTGGGGTGCGTGGGTGGGTGTCGAAGCGGACGTGCGCGTCAACGGAGGCGGTCATGAATCAGCGGCTCTTTCTCAAAGGCGGGGAGAACGACAAATACCGCAGGGTCGTGTTCCGTGCCCGGCAACCCAGCTCGTGGCGCAGCGCCGCCACATGCACGTCGAGCGTGTCTCGGCGGAACCGAATCAGTTCTCGTCCCATACGTCGCTCATCAAGTCCTCCCGCTTACCGCACGGCCAACGGAAGTGGCCAGCCGGACGAGGAGGTCGATCTCCCTGGGCCGCAGTTCCACCTCGCCAGTCGGGATCAGGCAGCGCCGGGCAGTGCGGCCGAACAGCAGGGCGCCGTGCCGGATCCGGCCGGGGCTACCTTCCTGGCTCGGCACGTCGTAGACGGGCGGCGATCCGCGCCTGCAGCTCGGTGAGCCGGAATGGCTTGGTCGGATACTCGTCGGCGCCCGACTCCAACGCCTGGATCACGTCCATCTCACCGGTACGTGCCGTCAGCATCACGAGTACGATCCCCGGCAGACGCTCTCTGAGGCTCCGGCACAGTTCAAATCCGTCCGCGTCCGGCAATCCGAGAACCAGCAGCACCAACTCGGCGGGGCCTCGCCCGGCGCGGGCCAGCGCCGCCGCTCCATCAGGGCGCCAGCCGCAGTCGTGGCCCTGGGCTTGCAGCGTCGTGGCACGCCTGTCTCCGATGGCGTCGTCGCCCTCGGTGATCACAATCCGTGCCGCGCCATCACGCTAACTGGGGGCACGGCTCCGTACGACCCGGTGGCGATACGCATGGCAGACATGGCTCGCCCGGGGACGGTACGGGCGAGGGCGACGGCGCACTTCGGCCTGGGACTGGACGCGGTGTGGAGCTTCTGGATCGCTTACATCCTGACCCGGCCGCTGGGCGCTTCGATCGGCGACTACCTGTCCCAGCCGACCGCCGACGGCGGGCTCGGCCTGGGCACCGTGATCACCAGCGTGCTGTTCCTGGCCGTCATCCTCTGCCTGGTGGTGTTCTTGACGGTCACCCGGCGGGACGCGGCCGATCCGGAGCGGCATACCTCGCACGCGGGCTGACCACGGATTCCGCCCCGGCAGGAGGCCCTGGACCGCCTGCTGGCCCGCGCCGCCGCCCCCGAAGCCACCCGTCTCGGCGCACTCCACGGCGTCCTGCGCGCCGCCGTGCTCGCCCGGAAGGACATCCACCCGAACCTCGACTACCCGGCGGGCCTGGCCTACCACCTGATGGGCTTCGACACCCCCACCTTCACCCCGCTCTTCGTGATGAGCCGCATCACCGGCTGGAGCGCCCACATCACGGAACAGCTGGCCCACAACGCGCTCATCAGGCCGCTCGCCTCCTACGACGGCCCGGGGCAGCGGGCCGTACCGGTCGCCCCGTAGCGCGCCGGCCGGTCTCCGGCGCGGGCGGCAAACCGAGGTCGGTGACGGGCCCGGCGGCACCCGGCGCTAACGTGGTCGGTGCTGACCGCGGTACCCGTGCAGGTTCCGTGCGGGGCACGGAACAGGAGGAGCGGTAAATATGCAGGTCGGAGCGGTGTTGTGAGGATTCTGCACACCTCCGACTGGCATCTGGGCCGCGCCTTCCACCGCGTGAGCCTGCTGGACGCCCAGCGCACCTACCTCGATCACCTCGTGGCGACGGTCCGCGACCGCGCGGTCGACGCGGTGCTCGTCGCCGGGGACGTCTACGACCGGGCCGTGCCGCCGCTCGCCGCCGTCGAGCTGTTCGACAGCGCCCTGCACCGCCTCGCCGGTCTCGGCGTCCCCACCGTCATGATCTCCGGCAACCACGACTCCGCCCGCCGGCTGGGCGTCGGCTCGGGGCTCATGGAAAAGGCCGGCATCCACCTGCGGACCGACCCGGAACACTGCGCCGACCCGGTACTCCTCGACGACGCGCACGGCCAGGTCGCGTTCTACGGACTGCCCTACCTGGAACCCGCCCTGGTACGCGACACCCTCGGCGCCCCCCGCGCCGGGCACACCGAGGTCCTGGGCGCCGCCATGGACCGGGTGCGCGCGGACCTGGCCGCCCGGCCGGCCGGGACGCGGTCCGTGGTGCTCGCGCACGCCTTCGTCACCGGCGGCACCGTCAGCGACAGCGAGCGCGACCTCACCGTCGGCGGCGTCGCCTCCGTCCCGGCGTCCGTGTTCGACGGCGTGGACTACGCGGCGCTCGGGCATCTGCACGGCTGCCAGGCGCTCACCGACCGCGTCCGCTACTCAGGATCCCCGCTCGCCTACTCCTTCTCCGAGGCCGGCCACCGCAAGTCCTCCTGGCTCATCGACCTCGACGCGGACGGCACGGTGCACGCCGAACGGATCGACTGCCCGGTGCCCCGCCCGCTGGCCCGCGTCCGCGGCCCCCTGGAAACCCTGCTCGACGACCCGGACCTGGACCGCCACACAACGGCATGGGTGGAGGCGACGCTCACCGACCCGGTACGCCCGCACGAGCCGATGGCCCGCCTCACCGAGCGCTTCCCGCACATCGTCAGCCTCGTCTTCGACCCCGACGAGGGGCCCGCCACCTCGCTCGCCTCGTACGCCCAGCGGCTGCGCGGACGCAGCGACCAGGAGATCGCCGAGGACTTCGTGGAACACGTGCGGTCAGGGCGCGCCGCCGACGCGCAGGAGCGCGCCGTGCTGCGGTCGGCCATCGACGACGTACGGCTCGACGACGCGGTGAACGAGGTGGCCCGATGAGGCTGCACCGGCTCGCCGTCACCGCCTTCGGGCCGTTCGGCGCCACCCAGACCGTCGACTTCGACCGGCTCTCGCGGGACGGCCTCTTCCTCCTCCACGGGCCGACCGGAGCGGGCAAGACCTCCGTCCTGGACGCCGTGTGCTTCGCGCTGTACGGCTCGGTGCCGGGCGCCAGGCAGAGCGGCCAGGCGCTCCGCAGCGACCTCGCCGACCCGTTCACGCTCACCGAAGTCGTCCTCGAACTGACCGTCGCGGAACGCCGGCTGGAGCTCACCAGGCTGCCCGAGCAGACCCGCCCCAAGAAGCGCGGCACCGGCACGACCAGGGAGAAGGCGCAGAGCCTGCTGCGCGAGTACGTGCCAGGACACGGGGAAGGAGCGGCGGGCCACTGGAAGGCGCTCAGCCGGTCCCACCAGGAGATCGGCGAGGAGATCGGCCAGCTCATCGGGATGAGCAAGGAACAGTTCTGCCAGGTGGTGCTGCTGCCGCAGGGCGACTTCGCCCGCTTCCTGCGTGCCGACGCGGAATCCCGCGCCCGGCTGCTCGGCCAGCTCTTCGACACCCGCAGGTTCGCCGCGCTCGAAGAGCGTCTTGCCGCCCGCCGCAAAGCCGCCGCCGACCGCGTCGCCGCCGGTGACGACCGGCTGCTGGCACTGGCCCACCGCCTCACCCAGGCGGCGGGCGACTGCGCCGACCTCGCCGACCCGTCGCTCCCCGCACCGGGCGCCGCGGCCCCCGCCCCCGCCGCACGGGACCGCTCCGGCGGCCGGACACGGCAACCTGCGGGCGCGCGCATCCCCGGCCAGGCCGCTGCCGGTGGCCGCCCCTCGTCCCGTACCGCCGCCGCACCGGCACCCGAAGCCGCGCCGGGCCCGGGAGAGCCGGGCTTCGCCGAAACCGTCCTCGTCCGCGCCGCGGTCGCCAGGGTGAGCGCACGCGAACGGCTGACGGGCGCGCACACCGCCGTACGGGCGGCGGAGACGGCGGAGCGGGCCGCCGCGGAGCGGTTCGACGAAGCCCGCGAACGCGACCGGCTCCAGCAGCGGTACGCCGCCGCCCGCCGCCGCGCCGCGCAGCTCGACGCCACGGCCGACGCCTGCGAGCACGCCCGCACCCGGCTGGCGCGCGCCAGGGCCGCCGCCGATGTCGCGCCCGCACTCGCCCTGCACGACGCCGCCAGGAGGGAACACGACACCGCCCTGCGCACCGAACAGCACTGCCGCTCCCTGCTGCCCGCCGACCTCGCCCGCGCCGATGGCGACCGGCTCGCCGCCCTGGAACGCCGCTCGCGCGAGGACCTCGGCTCGCTCGCCGCGGCCCGGCGCGCCGAACGCCGGGCCGCGGACATCGCCGCAGAGCGCGCCGGAATCGACCGCGAGGCACGCGCCGACGACCAGGCGCTGCTGGACGCCGCACAGTGGCTCACCGGCTGGGACACCACCCGCCAGGCACTCAGGCGCCGCATCGAGACGGCCCAGGAAGCCGCCGCCCGCGCCGAACAGCTGCGGGCCCGCATCGACCCCGCCCAGGAACGCCTGGACGCGGCCCGCAGCCGCGACCGGCTGGC
This sequence comes from Streptomyces sp. NPDC048644, assembly GCF_043199105.1. Taxonomy (NCBI): domain Bacteria; kingdom Bacillati; phylum Actinomycetota; class Actinomycetes; order Kitasatosporales; family Streptomycetaceae; genus Streptomyces; species Streptomyces sp. NPDC048644. The sequence goes on along the minus strand of NZ_JBICVO010000002.1, from coordinate 175,004 downwards.
CGGTGACGTCCGCACCGCCGATGCGGAACTGCTCACCGCCAGGGAACGGTCGGCCGCCGCCCGCGAGCACTGGCTCGACCTCAAGGACCGCAGGCTGCGCGGCATCGCCGCCGAACTCGCCGACGGGCTGCGCGACGGCGACCCCTGCGCGGTGTGCGGCGCCACCGCGCACCCCGCGCCCGCTCGCGCCGGCGCCGGGCACGTCGACCGGGCGGCCGAGGAAGCCGCGCTCGCCGCCCACCACACCCGTGAGGAGTCGCGTCAGGAGGCCGAGCGGCACCGGCAGGCCGTCAAGGAGGCGCTGGCCGGCGCCACCGCCACGGCGGGCGACACCCCGGCCGCTGAACTCGCCGCGCACGTCGAGCAGTTGCGGGCCGACCACGCACGGGAGCACGCCGCCGGCGCCGACCTGCACGCCGCACGCGAAGCGCTCGACCGCGCCGAGAGCGAATACGAACGCCGACGCGCCGCACAGCAGCAGGCCGAACGCAGAGCCGCCGCCCGCACCTCGCAACGTGAGGCGCTGGACCGCGAAGGCGCGGCCCTGGACGAGCAGTTGACGCAGGCGCGCGGGGACTGCGCGAGCGTCGCCGAGCGGGCCCACCGCCTGGAGAGCCGGGTGGCGCGGCTCGCCGACGCCGCGGAGGCCGCCCGCGCCGCCGGCCTGGCGTCCGCCCGTCTGGAGGAGACCAGAGCGGCCCTGACCGACGCCGCGGGGCGGGCCGGCTTCGACACCCCACGGGCCGCGGCCGACGCGCAGCTGACGGACACCGAATGGCGCGCCCTCCAGGAACGCGTCGACGCCTGGCAGGCAGAATCGACCGCCGTCCACGCCGAGTTGGCCGATTCGCAGGCCGGGTCGGCGGCTGCGCTGCCCGCCGCCGACCCGGACGCCGCGCGCGACGCACTGGAGCGCGCGGGCCACCGGCTGCGGGCCGCCACCGCGGCGTACGAGGCCGCCCGCGACCGCTGCGCCGAACTGGACCGGCTCTCCGCACGGGCCACCGCCGACACCCGCCAACTGGCCCCGCTGCGCGCCGACTACGACCTCATCGCCCGGCTCGCCACCCTCACCTCCGGCACATCGGCCGAGAACGAGCGGCGGATGCGCCTGGAGTCGTACGTCCTGGCCGCCCGGCTCGAACAGGTCGCCGCAGCCGCCGGTGCCAGGCTGCACAAGATGTCATCCGGGCGCTACACCCTCGTGCACTCCGACGAACGCTCCGGCGGCACCCGGCGCTCCGGACTCGGCCTGCACGTCATCGACGCCTGGACGGGGCAGGAACGGGACACCTCCAGCCTCTCAGGCGGCGAGACCTTCTTCGCCTCGCTGGCGCTGGCACTCGGCCTGGCCGACGTCGTCACCGACGAGGCGGGCGGCACCCGTCTCGACACCCTCTTCATCGACGAGGGGTTCGGCAGCCTCGACGAGCAGACCCTGGACGAGGTACTTGACGTCCTCGACGGGCTGCGCGAACGCGACCGCAGCGTCGGCATCGTCAGCCATGTCGCCGACCTGAAGGGCCGCATCCCCGCCCAGCTCGAAGTCGTCAAGAACCGGTCGGGATCGACCGTCAGGCACCGGGTGCCCGGCGCGGCGGCGCAGGTCAGCCGCTGACCTGACAGCGGGGGAGCGGCGAGGAGCGGACGACGCCGGGCCCGGCGTACGTGAAGGCCCGCAACTCCTCGCGCATGCCGTCCGGGCGGAAACCGGCCCGCTCCAGGACCCGTTGCGAGGGCACGTTGTCCGGTTCGGTCGTCGCGCACACCGTCCGCACCTCGGGCCGGCCCGCGGCCCAGCCCGCCAGCAGCCGCGCCGCGTCCGTCGCCCAGCCGGCGCCACGGGCCGAAGGGGAGAGGTCGTAGCCGATCTCCACACGGCCGTCGGCGTCCGGCGGGCCGTGGAAGCCGATACTGCCCAGCGCCCTCCCGTCGGCGGCGTCGGTGAGGACGAAGACGCCCCAGCCCGGCCGGTGGCGCCCGGCGACCGCGGCGGCCACGACGATCCCGGCGCCGCCCGACGTATCGTCCGACGGCGCGCCGTCGATCCAGTCGAAGCCCGCGCCCTCGCCGTCCGCCACCCGTGCCGCCGCGCTCGGCAGCAGCGCCCGCAGCGCCACCCGGCCCGCCGCGAGCGTCAGCGGAAAGCCCGCGCCGACGGTCACCAGCGCCTCGAACAGCGGCCCCGCCACCGCCTCCGCGGGCAGGCCGCTGACCTGCCCGTCGCCGACCTCCACCACCCGCCACCCGCCGTCGCTGCGCCGCGCCAGGTCCGTCGTCACGAACGGCAGCCCCAGCGCCGCGACGGTCGGCGCCACCGACGTCAGATCGGGCACCGGCACCGGCAGCGGCTCAGGCGTATCGGGACGGGCGCAGGTCAGCACCGGCTCACCTGCCACCCACCACACCCGTGCCTCGCCCGCGCCGAACGGCTCGCAGGCGCGCAGCACCGCACCACCGGCCGGCGTCACCGCACCGCGGAACATGCCGTCCCCGCCCGGGAGTTCGTGCGCCGTGCGGTACGCGGCGGGGGACGTCACCAGCGTGCGGCCCCGAGCCTCCAGCGCCGCGGCCAGCTCGGCGTAGCGCGCGGCGGGCAGCATCCGGCCGCGGTACCAGGCCGGGCCCGTGCCGCGGGGCACCCGCGCCACCGCCCCTTCGGCGTCCCCGGAGAGCAGTTCCTCCACGCCGATGAGCGCGACCGCAGCGCCGGCCGCCCGCGCCGCCCCGGCCTCACCGGCGAACCGCGGATCCGTCCGGCGGGGCCCCAGCGGATCGGCAGGCAGCACGAACAGCGGTCGCTCCGCCGCGATGTCCTTCGTCATGTCAGCGGACACTACGGACGGCGGCGGCCGGCCACCATCGGGTATCCGCACATCCGCCCCGATGGTGGCCGGCCCGCAGCTCAGAGCGCGGACAGCTCGACGAGCAGGTCGTCAAGGCCCAGCGACCCCTGGGACAGCGCCGCCATGTGCCACGCCTTGAGGTCGAAGTCCGCGCCGTGCCGGGCCCGCGCCGCCTCGCGGCCCTGCAGCCAGACCCGCTCGCCGAGCTTGTAGCCGATGGCCTGGCCGCCGATGCCCTGATAGCGGATGATCTCGCTCTCCACGAAGTCAGCCGGGCGGCTGCAGTGGGACGCGAGGAAGGCGTGCGCCAGCTCGGGGGTCCAGCGCTCGCCGGGGTGGAAGGGCGAGTCGGCGGGAATCTCCAGCTGGAGGTGCATGCCGATGTCGATGATGACCCGCACCGCACGCATCATCTGCGCGTCGAGGTACCCGAGCCTGCGCTCGGCGTTGGCGAGGAACCCCAGCTCGTCCATCAGCCGCTCGGCGTACAGCGCCCAGCCCTCGGCGTTGGCGCTGACCATGCCCACCGTCGTCTGGTAGCGCGACAGTTCGTCCGCGACGTGCGCCCACTGGGCCAGCTGGAGATGGTGTCCTGGCACGCCCTCGTGGTACCAGGTGGAGACCAGGTCGTACAGCGGGAAGCGGGTCTCGCCCATGGTCGGCAGCCAGGTGCGGCCGGGCCGGGAGAAGTCCAGCGACGGCTGGGTGTAGTACGGCGCGGCGGCGCTGCCGGCCGGCGCGATCCGTGACTCCACCCGGCGTACCCGCTCGGCCAGTTCGAAGTGGGTGCCGTCCAGCTCCGCGATGGCCTGGTCCATCAGGTCCTGGAGCCACTGCCGGGTCTCCTCGACCCCCTCGACCATCTCGCCGTTGTCGTCGAGCCAGGCCAACGCCTCCCAGGGGGTCCTGGCCCCGGGCAGCACCTTCTCGGCCTCCGTCTCCATCTCCGCGAGCAGCCGGTGGAACTCCGACCAGCCGTAGCGGTACGCCTCGTCCAGGTCGAGGTCGGCGCCGTTGTAGTAGCGGGCGAGGCGGGCGTAGCGTTCCCTGCCCAGCACGTCGGGGGCGCCTTCGACGGCCGGCGCGTAGTGGGTGCGCAGCCAGTCCCGCAGCTCCACGAGCGCGCCCGTCGCGACCTCGGCCGCCGCGTCGAGTTCCTCGCGCAGCGTCTGCGGCCCGCCGTCGGCGAACTCGGCGAACCAGCTGCGGTCCGTGCCGATCCACTCGTCCAACTGGCCGAGCACGGTGGTCACTTGGAGCGGACCTGCGGGCAGCTCACGCCGGAGTCCCGCGTCGAGGGAGGCGCGGTAGCCCTCCAGCGCGCCGGGGACCGCCCGCAGTCGCTGCGCGATGGCCGCCCAGTCCTCGTCGGTCTCGGCCGGGGTGACGGTGAACACCTCGCGTACGTGGTGCAGCGGCGAGCCCAGATTGCTGACGGCCCGCAGGCCCTCGCCCGCTTCGTGGACGGCCAGTTCGGCGGTCAGCCGCTCCCGCAGCAGCCGGGCGCAGCGCTGCTCGGCGGCGTTGTCCGCGCCCGGCAGCGCCTCGGCCTCGGTGAGCCGGTCGAGCGTCGTACGGGCGAGCTGGGCCAGCGCCTCCTGGCCGGTCGGCGACAGATCGGGGAGCCTGCCCGAGCTTTCGGGGATGCCGAGGAAGGTGCCGGTGATCGGGTCCAGCTCGATGAGGGCGTCGACGTAGGCGTCGGAGATCTGGCGGGGCAGCTGCCCGCCGGAAGCTTGGTTCTGGGACATGCCGCCATCTTCGTACGGATGGCCCCTCCGCGTCACACCAAGTGGCCCGGCGTTCCGGTCGTTTTACCGTGTGGCGGGGTTCCCCGGCACCCGGCTCAGGCCCGGTGTGCCGCGAGATACGTGTCCTCGGCGCCGTAGCGGAACATCCGGCGGAAATACGGGTCGTCGGCGGCGGGCAGGATCCCGGCGCGGTCCCCGGTCCTGGCGGCCTCGACGAGCCAGTCCAGCTCGGCGGCGACGGTGGTGGCGAAGTCACCGGCCGGACGGTAGCCGAGCTTCTCGGCGGCGGAGGTGTCGAGCACGACCGGGTGCGGCGCGTCCCAGGGAGTCCTGCCGAGGTCGGTGTCGCCGTCGTCGTCGAGCAGTACTTCCGTCCAGTCGTGGCCGAGGTGCCGGGCGACGGCCCGGGAGATGTCGAGCGCCGTCGGCGCGTCGGGGTCGGCGCTGTTGAGGATGCGGGCTCCCGGCCTGCGGGCGACCGTTTCGATGAGGGCGGCGATGTTGGCCGCCGCCGTCGGGTGCACGGTGCCGGTGCCACGGCGGGCGAGCAGCACACCGGCGCGCCGGTCGAGGACCCGTTTGACGAAGGCCCAGGTGCGCGGCCTGGCCGCGCCGGCGCCGTGGACCAGGGACGGGCGCAGCACGCTGATGGGCAGCCCGCTGTCGAGGGCGACGTGTTCGGCCGCGACCTTGTTGGGGCCGTAGCCCTCAGGGGAGCGGTGGTCGATGTCGCTCGGGGCCAGGGTGGCCTGGCTCTCGTGGACCGGCCCGCCGTAGTCGGGCGGCGTGGCGGAGTTGGAGTGATAGCCGTGCTCGTCGACGTAGACGGCCTTGCTGGAGATCAGCACCGTGGAGCCGGATTCCCTGGCCAACGGGAGCAGCAGCCTGGCATCGGCCGCGGTGTAGCAGACGCAGTCCACGAGCAGGTCGGTGCCGTCGCCGACGACGTCCCGCATCCGGCCGGCGTCCGCACGGTCCGCGCGCCGGAAACGGGCGCCCGCGGCGGCGAGTTCGGGCGGCAGGTGGCCGGGGTCGCGGCCGGTGACGTCCACCTGCCAGCCGGCGGTGAGGAGACGGAGTGCGGTGGCACGGCCGATCATGCCGGTGCCGCCGATGATGAGCGCGTGAGGCATCGGGAAAGCCTAAGCGCCCTAGCCGAGCGGCCCGGGGGCGGGGGCCGTGGTGAGGTAGCGGGTGAGCATCGCGACGAGTTCGTTCTCGAAGCGGGGGACGTCGACGGGGGCGGGCGGGGCGACGAGCTGGTGGACGAGGAGTTCTCTCGTCGAGACGACGAGGCGGGCCGCGGTGTGCGTGTCACCGACCCGGACCTCGGGATGACGGCCGAGCAGCGCCTCGACGAAGGCGACGCTCGCCTCCTCGTACGCGTAGATCTTCGCCATCAACTCGGGGGTGCGCGGGGCCCGTTCCAGCAGGACGCGCAGCAGCTGGGGGTGGCCGGTGTGGTTGCCGATGGTGGTCCGTACGAAGACGCGGATGATGTCTTCGAGTGCGTCGGGCAGTGTGTCGGCCCGGAGGCGTCGGGCGGCGGCCATGCCGGAGTCGATGTGGGCGGTCGTCAGCGCGAGGAGGAGGGCGTCCTTGCTCGGGTAGTACTGGTACAGGGAGCCGATCGACACCCCGGCGCGGGCGGCGATCCGGTTCGTGGTGCCCGCCGCGTAGCCGTGGTCGGCGAAAACGTGAGCAGCCGCCTCCAGGATGCGCTGCCGGGTGAGTTCGGCACGCGCCTGCCGGGGCTGCTTGCGAGGTTGCAGCCGCTGCCTGTCCGAGGCCATGGGGGCTCCTGGGGTGAGGGGAATGCGAGTAGCGCCCGAAGCGAGTAATTGCTCATAATTGTGCCGTGACCTGGGCGCTGCCTGGCACCCGTATCAGTACGGCAGCCATGTGCGGCATGGCTCGGAGGGGATCGAGTACCCGTGACCAGAGTGCTACGCGATGAATCCGAACTCCGCGCATACGTCCGCGAACCGATGCGGGCCGTCGTCGAGAAGAACATCGACCACATCGACCCGGAGTCCCGCCGCTTCATCGAGGCCAGCCCGTTCTTCCTCCTGGCCACCGCCGACGACGAGGGCGCCTGCGACGTCTCGCCGCGCGGGGATCCGCCCGGCAGCGTCCTGGTGCTCGACGATCACACCCTGGCCTTCGCCGACCGCAAGGGAAACCGGCGCCTCGACAGCTTCCGCAACATCCTGCGCCGCCCGCAGGTCGGCATGCTGTTCCTCGTCCCCGGCGTCGGCGACACGATACGGGTCAACGGAAGCGCCCGGATCGTCGCCGAAGCCCCCTACCTGCCCCGGCTCGCCGTGCAGGGCACGGTCCCCGAACTCGCCGTCGAGGTACGGGTGGAGGAACTCTTCCTGCACTGCAGCAAGGCGTTCGTGCGCTCGGCGCTGTGGGACCACGCCGCGTGGCCGCAGAAGGGCGCGGTACCGAGCGCCGGACGGATCGTCCGCAGCCAGAGCGGCACCAAGATCCCGGCACGGGCCATCGACGCGGCACTCCGCAGGGACGCCCGCGTCAACCGGTACTGAACCCGGAGACGGGGGACGGCCGGGCCGGGCCGTTGCGGCCGGCGGCCCGTCACCGGTCGGCGTTCAGCGTCCCGCAGGGCCGTCCTGGGCGGGCGCCGCCGCGTCGCGCAGCGCCGGAACACCCTTCGGGCGCGCGGTGATCACCAGCGTGCCCTCCTCGACCTGGTAGTCGAGCGGCAGCCCCAGGCCCCGCATCGCCGCCACCATGCCGGTGTTGGACGCCTGAGTGATCGCGTACACGCTCTCGCACCCGGCGTCGGACGCCATCGCCATCAGCCGGCGCAGCAGCTCAGCGCCGATGCCGCGCCGCTGCCAGCCGTCCTCCACCAGCAGCGCCACCTCGGTCTCGTCGCCGTCCCACAGCAGATGGCCGAGCGCCACCAGCCGTCCCGACGCGCTCTCCACGGCGAGGGTGCGCCCGAACCGCGGGCTGAGCAGATGCCCGAGGTAACTGTCGGCGTCCCTGACCGGGCCGTGATAGCGCAGCCCGAGGGTCGCGGCGGAGCAGCGGTCGTGCATCTCCACGGCGGCCTGCCGGTCGGCCGGGTCGGCGCGGCGGATCGTCAGCGCGTTGCCCTCGGGCAGCGTCAGCACGTCACGCCGCGGCGGCACCCGGTGTCCGAGCCGGGTGTCCAGTTCGATCAGCGCCCGCACCCGTGCGAACTCGGTGGGAGTGAACGGCAACTGCGGCCTTTCGACGGTCAGGGAACCCCCGGAGGGAGCCCGGAACCTCATGATGTGGTCCTCCAGAACGCCCTCGGCAGGCACCTGTTCGGCCGCCGGGCGGCCGGGGAGCGAGCGTGCGGGCACCGAATGAATCGTGCAACGTCCCAGCAACTGGCGCAAAGCCAGCGGAAGTTCGGCGGAATCCAGGGCCGTACGCGTCGCCAGGCCCAGCATCCGGGCCGGCACGTCCACCAGGTCGTGCGCGTCGGCCCGCTCCAGCCAGGTGTGCGTGCCACCCGCGCCCGCCACCGTACGGGTCAGCCCGGCGGGCTCCAGCGTGTCCGGCGCGCGCAGCAGGAACTCGTCGACCGTGCCGGCCGACAGGGGATGGGTCTGCAGACTGAGGATGTCCACGCCCCGCCCGGCCAGCGCCGTGCACAGGGAGGCGAGGCTGCCCGGAGTGTCCTGGACGGTGGTGCGCATCCGCCACAGCGCCGTTCCCTGCGCGGCTGCCCGGGGGGCCGTCGCGGGGGACGGCGCCGTGGCGCCGGTATCGGTCGCCGGCGGCGCGTGGCCGTGGCGGCGTGACCACCACACGTGGAAGCCGGCCGTGGCCAGCAGCGCGGTCGCGGCGACGCACAGCATCACCGGGCCCGAGGGGCCGTGCGCCACGGTGTTGGCGACGGCGTCGGCGACGGCGACCGCGGTGAACAGGGCCGCAAGCTCGACGAGGTCCCGGCGCCAGTGCGGGCGGCGGGCGGACGTGGCAGAGGTGGATCGAGTCATGCGGACAGCCTTGCCGACCGGTGTTGCCTGGTCGCCAACGTATTGTGTCCGACGGGTAAAAGACGCAATCGACGCATTGGCCTCTACTGTCCTACCCGTCCTGGTTGCAGCACCTTGCTGAACAACACCTTCCCACCCTCCTGCCGCAGCCGTACGGTCAGCTCCCCGCTGCCGCCGTCGATGTCGATCTCACCGAAGTACTGCGGACTCTCGTCCGGCGAGGTGTTGGCCCGGTCCGGCGCCTTGACGAACGGCTGGTCCGGACCAAAGGTTCCGTCCAGCTTCACCGCCGGAAAACCACCGGCGTTCAGCGGGCCCGAAACGAACTCCCAGAACGGCGCGAAGTCCTTGAACGCCGCCCGCTCCGGAGCGTAGTGCTGCGCCGACGTGTAGTGCACGTCCGTCGTCAGCCAGACCGTGCCGGTCACCCGCGCGTGCTTGATGTGCCGCAGCAGCTCCGCCAGTTGCAGCTCCCGGCCCAGCGGCGCACCGGGATCGCCCTGCGCCACCGCTTCGACATTCTCCTTGCCGTCCGGTACGACGAGACCGAGCGGCATGTCGGATGCGATCACCTTCCACACCGCACGGGAACGCGACAGCTCACGCTTGAGCCAGCGGAGCTGCTCGGCGCCGAGGATGCCCTGCGGGTCGTCGGTCTGGCGTCCCGGCGAGTTGGCGTTGCGGTAGCTGCGCATGTCCAGCACGAACACGTCGAGCAGCGGGCCGTACCCGACCACGCGGTAGACCCGGCCGCCGCGGTCGGGGCGGAGCGTACGGATCGGGAAGTACTCGCCGAACGCCCGCAGCGACCGCGCCGCGAGGACGTCCGCGTCCTTGACCGTGTACCGGTCGTCGTCCAGCAGCTGCCCCGGATACCAGTTGTTGTGCACCTCGTGGTCGTCCCACTGCGTGATCGTGGGCACCTGCGCGTTGAACCCGCGCAGATTGCGGTCCAGCAGGTTGTAGCGGAACGCGCCGCGGAACTCCGCGAGCGTCTCGGCGACCTTCGCCTTCTCGTCGGTCGTCACGTTCCGCCAGATCCGGCCGTCCGGCAGCGTCACCTTCGCCTCGATCGGACTGTCGGCGTAGATGTTGTCGCCGCTGCACAGGAAGAAGTCAGGATCGAGCCGCCGCATGTCCTCGTAGACGCGGTAGCCGCCCCGGTCGGGGTTGATGCCCCAGCCCTGGCCCGCCAGATCGCCCGACCACAGGAAGCGCACCCCCGCACGCCGGCCGCGGTGCGCAGGAGCGGTCCTGAAGGTGCCGGTGACCGGCTCGCCGGTACGCCGGGGGTCGTCAGGGTCGGCGAGCAGCACGCGGTAGTGGATCTGCTCGCCCGGCGGCAGGCCGTGCAGCGCCGTCACACCCGTGAAGTCCGTGCCGGACCCGACGACAGGCCCCGTCCAGGTCCTGGCATTGCGGAACGCCTCGGTGGCCGCCGTCTCCACGACCATCCGGGCCCGCCGGTCGGACCGCACCCACACCAGGCCGGACGACGTCGTCACGTCGCCGACCTGCGCGCCCCACTCGGCGGCCGGCCGGCCGCTGCGGGCCTGCGCGGGCGCGGCACAGGACAGGGCGGGCAGCGCCAGCGCCGCGGAACCGGCGGCGCCGCCCCGCAGCAGCGCCCGCCGACCGAAGCCGCCGCCGAATCCCTGCGCCATCTGGTACCTCCACAACTCGAACCGTCTCCGGGTGACGCTCCGTTCGTACAGCGCCCCGGTTCCCGGCCGCCCAACACCCGGTGAACACCGCCCGTCCTACGCCCCGCGACCGAGAGGCGGGGCCATGGTCGCAAGACCACCGGCCGATCGCCAGGACAGCGGCCCGACGTTTACGGTCCTGCTACGCGGCGCCCGTCGGGTCGCCGCACACAACCCCTACTGGGACACCTGGGGCGTCACCCTGGAGGCCCCCGACGGCTACCGGCTGGTGCTCTGCCGCCGGGCCTGGGCCCCTGCCTGAGCGGCCTCCTGGCCCACCGTGCCGAGCACCACCCGCGTCACCAGCGCCGGATCGTCGTTCATCGGCACATGACCGCAGCCCGGTAGCCGCACCAGCCGGGCACCGGGAATCGCGGACTTCGCGCGCACCCCCTGGCGGCGCGGCAGCAGCCGGTCCCGGCTGCCCCACGCGATGGTCACCGGCACGTCCGGCACATCGCCGGTGAACCGCACCCCGCGGCCCGCCCGCAGCGTCGGCCCAAAGCCGGGCGCCTCGCGCAGCGCCCGGGTCTCGGCCGCCACCGCGTCGGCCGAACGCCGCCCCGGGTGCGCGTAGATGCCCCCGGTCAACGCCACCCGGCCGACGGCCGACCTGGCCAGCGCCGCCACCACCGGCTCCGGCAGCGCCCGCGCACCGGCCCGCATCCCGCGCAGCAGACCGAAGGCGTAACGCCGCTCGGCCGGTGTCCAGAACCCTGCGGGGGACAGCGCGGTGACGGACCGTACGGCCCCCGCGCGCCCCAACTCCAGGGCGAGCAGCCCGCCCAGGGAATTGCCCACCACATGCGGCCGTTCGACCCCCAGCTCCGCGAAGGCCGCGGTGAGCAGCGGCAGCACGCTCTCCAGGCCGTAGGACGTGCCGCCCGGCAGCGCGGGCGAGACGCCGAAACCCGGCAGGTCCAGGGCGATGACCTCGTGCGAGGCGGCCAGGATGTCGCAGACCGGCCGCCACGCCTGGAGGTGATGGCCGACGCCGTGCAGCAGCACGATCGGTTCGCCCGCGCCCTTGCGCTCGTAGGCCACCGTGAACGGCGGGCGCCCTGCGGGGCTGACGCGGGCGAAGGAGACCGGGACGGCCATGGCAACTCCTCGGAGAATCGCGGCGGTTCGTGGGGGCACACCATGCCAGCAAGAGCTACTGGGCGGTACGGCGGGTGGCGGGCCCGGCCGTGAGGCGGCGGGCACTGTGCCGAACACCACGTGGCCACGCCCCGCCCTGCCACGATTTCCGCTGGACACGGCGTCCGCGGGACGCTGGGATGAAGGAGTGCTGACCGACCACGCGACCGAAGTCTTCGAAGACCACCGCCCGGTGCTGCACGGCGTCGCCTACCGCATGCTCGGCCGGGTGGCCGACGCCGAGGACGTCGTCCAGGAAGCCTGGCTGCGCTGGTCGGCCACCGACCGCTCCGACGTCCGCGAACCGCGCGCCTATCTGGTGCGCGTCACCACCCGGCTGGCCATCGACCGCCTGCGGCAGGTCCAGGCACGCCGCGAGTCGTACGTCGGACCCTGGCTGCCCGAACCGCTGGCCACCGACAGCCGCGTGGCCGCGCCCGACACCGCGGAGCGCGCGGTGTTCGCCGAATCCGTCACCCTCGCCCTGCTCGTCGTGATGGAGTCGCTCTCCCCGCTGGAGCGCGCGGTGTTCGTACTGCGCGAGGCGTTCGGCCACCCCTACGCGGAGATCGCCGCCGTCCTCGACCGCAGCGAGCCCGCGGTGCGCCAACTGGCGGGCCGGGCCCGGCGTCACGTCGAGGACGGCAGGCCGCGCTTCGACGTCGACCCCCAGCGGCAGCGTGACCTGACCGAGCGGTTCATGGCGGCGGCGGCCGGCGAGGACCTGGCCGGTCTCGTCGGACTGCTGGCCGAGGACGCGCGACTGGTCGGCGACAGCGGCGGCAAGGCCAAGGCGCCGCTGCGGATCATCGAAACCGCGGACAAGGTGAGCCGCTTCCTCATCGGCGTCACCAGGACCGGACTGGCCGGCATGGAGTACGCACTCGTCGAACTCAACGGCGGCATCGCGATCCTGGCCCACCGCGGCGGCCGGCCGGACTCCGTCATCCAGCTCGACGTCGCCGAAGGGCGGATCCAGACCGTCTACGTCGTCCGCAACCCCGACAAGCTCGTCTCGCTCACCCGAACCTGACCGGCCGCGGGCCGCCGTCGGCCCCACCGCGCCCGCCGTCCCGCGCCCGCCGTGCCGCCGCGGCGACCGCCGTCGCCCGCACACCCCTCGCCGTCACCGGGGCGGCCGATGCGCGCAGCCACGCCCCCTGACCGGCGGCCGGCCGGCGGCCCCGGTGCGCTCACCCGCCCTGTCCGCGTAACGGATCCCGTATTGGTCTTGACCAAGGGTGAGGGCGCACATATCGTCGGCATACTGCAACAACCTTTAATAAAGAAGCGCTCATAACCGGACCGCCCCTGGGCGGGGACCTCTCCGGGGAGCGCAGCCCCGCGGGGCAACGGCCGATGCGGAGGACAGGGTGGGGACCACGCAGCTCGAAACAGCGCCGGAGCCGAAGTACTGGCACCTCAAGACCGTGCTCAGCGAGGCACTGGACTCGGAGTTCGCGGTAGGCGAGATCCTGCCCAACGAGCGGGAACTGGCGGCGCGTTTCGGCGTCGCACGGGCCACGCTGCGGCAGGCGCTCGAACAGCTGGAGCTGGAGGGCAGACTGCAGCGCAGGCGCGGTGTGGGCACCACCGTCGCCCCGCCGCGGGTCGGCGTCGCCGTCGACCCCGCCCGCCACACCTGGCCCGGCGCCCCCGGCGACGACTGGCAGGCGGTCGACGCCGTCACCTCGCAGTCGGTCCCCGTGGCCGTCGCCCGCCTCCTGGAGACGGCACCCGGCGAAAGCGTCCACATCGTGCGTCGCAACCGCGTCACGCACGACCAGCCCGTCGCCGCCGAGCTGCTGTACGTCCCCTCGTCCGCGGTACCCGGCTGCTCCGAACTCGCCGCCGTCAGCCCCACCGCCCGCGCCCGCGCCGTCCTGCACGCGCTGCACGCGCAGGAGCTGGAGGGCCAGGACCGCACGGTCGAACTGGGCTCGGCCCGCGCGGAGGACGCCAAGGCGCTCGACCGGCTGCCCGGCGCCCCCGTCCTGATCGTCACCACCCGCTACGTCGCGGCCGACCGCACCACAGCCGTCGCGGTCTCCACCTACCGCGCCGACACCTGCCGGCTCACCTTCGGGGAGAGCGAAGCGGTGTCCCTGCTGGCGGGCTGACCCCGCAGCACGCCGTCCGGGCCCGCGCCGCGCAGCACGCCGCCGCGGGCCCGCCGCGTACCGCGCCCCGGCCGGTCACCTGCGGCCGGTCACCGTGCTCTCCACGGCGAATAGTTCACCCTCGACGTGATCCAGGGCGAGCCGCAGCGCGCCGGTCGCCACCGCCGCCTCGCCCAGCGCCGACAAGGTCACCTGCGGCGGACGCAGGCAGTAGCGCGCCAGCTCGTCACGCAGCGGATCGAGGATGCCGGCCAGCTCGGCCGCCCAGCCGCCGATCACCACCAGCTCCGGATCGAGGGCCAGCACCAGCGCCGCCACGTCGTGCACCAGCCGCTGGAGGAACCGGTCCATCGCGTCCCGCGCCTGCAGGTCGCCCTCGCGGGCCAGTGCGAACACCTCGGCGACCTGCGCCTCGTCCAGCGGGTGCACGGGCTTTCCGGTCGTCGACAGCAGCTTCTCCGGGGTCACCTCACGCCCCAGCAGATGCAGCGCGCCGATCTCGCCGGCCGCCCCGCCGAACCCCCGGTGCAGCCGCCCGCCGATCAGCGCGCCCGCCCCCGGACTCAGCCCCGCAAGAACGAACACGACGTCGTCCGAACCGGCCGCCGCGCCCTTCCAATGCTCGGCCACCGCAGCCGCGTTGGCGTCGTTCTCGACCAGCACCGGGCAACGGAACGAGCGCCGCAGCCGCTCGCCCAGACGCAGCCCGGTCCAGCCCGGCAGCGCGGTGCCCAGCCGTACGGTGCCGTCCGCGTCCACGATGCCGGGGCTGCCCACCCCGACGGCCCGCAGTGAACTGCGCGGCACCCCGGCACGGCGCAGCAGTTCGGCGACCACGGCGCGCACCCGCTCCAGCCGTTCGTCGGCCTGCGCCCGTTCGTCCACCGGCCGCTGCGCGGACTCGTGCACCTGCCCGCCCAGATCGGACAGCAGGGCGGAGACGCGGTGCGGGCCGATCTCGATGCCCAGCAGATGCCCGGCCTCGGCGCGGAAACGGAACCGGCGGGCCGGCCGCCCCTGGCGCCGCGCTTCGCCCTCATCGGCGGTGGCCTCCGTCACCAGGCCCGTCTCCATGAGCCCCTCGACCACACCCTCGACCGTCGGCCTTGACAGGCCGGTCACCTGGACGAGGTCGGTGAGCGTGGGGGAGTCCGCGGCGCGCAGTGCGTGCAGCACCACCGCCGAGTTGATCCGTCGCAGCAGGGAGGGATCCCCGCCGGTGAGCCGCCCCAACGTCGTCTCCCTCGCCTCGCGTGTGTGGCGGATCGTAGCCGGTCAGCGGGTTGCGCGGCGAGCCCCGGCGGCTCCGGGGAACGCGCCGGGCCGCCGCGCGGGACGGCTCTGCGGCCCCTCCGGCCGCCCCGCGCTCGCCCGGCCGTCGTCCTGACGGGCGGCCAATTGTCAGACCCCCGCTGTTTACTGAGGGCATGACGAACGAAGCGTGGCCTCACCACCCCACCGCCCGCGGCCTCGCGGAGCTGGACCGGCTCAGGCAACGGCCGTTCCCCGAGGGCAGGGAGCGGTCCCCGACGGGCGAGAGCGGGCCCGGCTTCCATCTGACGAGTCTGTGGACCTGCCCTCCGGCGTGGGACGCCGATCCGGCGGATGCGCAGGGGATACGCGAGGACGGCACGGCCCAACTGGAGGCGCTGACCGCCGTCCTGTCCTTACGGTGGGGCGAGCCCGAGGAAGTGGACCTGACGGGAACCCTGGAGAGGGTGGCGCAGGGCCTGCCGGTCCGGCCGCCGCTCGACGTCCTGAGCGCGGCGGCCGACCGGCTGTCGGTCTGGCAGGCCGGCCGCCGCTGGGTGGCGCTCGGCGCCGGCTACGGCGGTCCCGAGCTGCCGGCCCAGGTGCTGGCGGCCACGGGGGAGGGGAGGCTCGGCGCGGCCGACAGACCCTGGATATTCAGGGATCCGGGGCGGTCTCCCCTGCGGTGACTATGCGTCGCGGTCATTGCGCAGGGCCTGGACGAGCCAGGGATACACCGGGGTCAGGTTCGGTACCACCTGCCAGCCGTTGACGATCCACACCAGCCGCCAGTACCGGTCCACCCTGGGGTCGTGCGCTTCTTCGAACCGCTGGGCCATCCAGTCCCGGAATTCCGTGTCAGGGGTGCGCGCGAACACCTCGGCGAAGCGGTGCACGAGGTCGTCGATGACGGGTGCGGCCCTGTCGCTGAGCGGGTCGATGCCCGACTCCATGGCCTCGGCCGCCTTCTGGCGGGTGAACTCCATCAGTTCCCCGCCGGCCTCGCTCTCGATGCCGAGCGTGCGCCCGGCGGCCTGACACCTGGCCGTCCGGCGCATCCGGGCCCGGAAGTCCTCGTCGCCGACCAGCTCGGCGAGCTCCACCCACGCGGCGACCTGCTCGCCGGACGGATCGTCGGGGAGGTCGGGAGTGGCAGCGCGAACCATGGCCACCGCGGCGGGGTCGGCAGCCACCGTGCCGAAGGTGCCCTCCACGAAATCGTCGATCACACGCCGGCGTTCCTCGCCGGACAACTGCGTGAGCCTGTGCATGAGCTTGGTCTCCTCGGGATCGGACCCGCGTCCGGCCACGACGCGCAGAACGCTCCGACGCAGTTGCAGCACCCGGATCTGGACGTCCATGGCGTCGGCGTGCGCCGCGGCGACTTCCGCCACCGAGAGCTCGCGGTCCAGTACCCGTTGAATCGTGGCCAGGTCCATGCCCAACTCGCGCAGTGTGCGGAGGAGTTCCAGACGATGCAGTGCGTCGACGTCGTAGAGCCGGTAACCGGCGGGACTTCGGGTGGTCGGCGCCACCACCCCCGAATCGGAGTAGAACCGGATGGTCCGCACGGGCAAGCCGGTCCGCCGGGAAAGCTCCCCGATCGAGTAGAGGGTCGTCGCGTTCATGTCCCCCACTCTGCTGTCTCCAGTCACTGGAGACTCAAGGCCATGCCCCGGCCGGGCCGCGAACGGGACGTCCACCGACGGCCCGTGGCTACGAGCCCTCGGCCCCGTGCATCTGGTGCGGCACGGGTTCCCCGTCGCCGAAGGCCGCCGCGCGCAGCCTGCCGTACTCATCGGCCATGGCCGCGAGCGTCCAATGGGCGTTGAGGCCGCTGGGGTTGGGCAGCGCCCAGATGCGGGTGCTGCCCAGGGTCCGCTGCTGGGGACCGATCGCGGCGTGCTTGTCGCCGAAGGCGACGCGGTAGGCGGTGACCCCGGCGACGGCCAGCCACTGTGGCCGCAGCCGGGCGACCTTCTCGGCCAGCAGCCGCCCGCCCTCGCGGTACTCGGCCGCCGTCAGCTCGTCGGCCTTGGCGGTCGCCCGCGCCACGACGTTGGTGATGCCGAGGCCGTAGGCGGGCAACTCGCCCTGCTCGGCGGGCTTGAGGACGCGGGGCGTGAAGCCCGCCGCGTGCAGGACGGGCCAGAAACGGTTGCCTGGCCGGGCGAAGTGGTGCCCGGTGACCGCCGTCATCAGCCCGGGGTTGATGCCACAGAAGAGAACCCGCAGGCCGCTCGCCGTCACGTCAGGAACGAGACGGTCGCGAGCGGCCTGCAGCTCTTCGGGGGAGTAGCCCATGTCAGAGATGGTCCTCGCCGGCGGGCCGGATCAGAGGATCGATCCGGGGGTGTAAGCGGCGGCCTCCGGGTGCCGCTCGGTGATCTCCGCGATGCGGCCCACGACGGACGCCACCTGGTCGGCGGCGGCGCCGGTGAAGGACAGCTTGTCCGCCATCAGCGCGTCCAGCTGCGCCTTGTCGAGCGGGATGCGCGCGTCGGCGGCCAGCTTGTCGAGGAGTTCGTTGCGCTCGGCACCCTGCTCGCGCATGGCCAGCGCCGAGGCGACCGCGTTCTCCTTGATCGCTTCGTGTGCCTCCTCGCGGCCCACACCGGCGCGCACGGCGCCCATCAGGACCTTGGTGGTGGCGAGGAACGGCAGGTAGCGGTCCAGCTCGCGGGCGACGACGGCGGGGAAGGCACCGAACTCGTCGAGCACCGTCAAGAAGGTCTCCAGCAGACCGTCCAGGGCGAAGAACGCGTCCGGCAGTGCGACCCGGCGGACCACGGAGCAGGACACGTCGCCCTCGTTCCACTGGTCACCGGACAGCTCACCGGTCATCGACGCGTAGCCGCGCAGGATCACCATCAGGCCGTTGACGCGCTCGCAGGAGCGGGTGTTCATCTTGTGCGGCATCGCCGACGAGCCGACCTGGCCGGGCTTGAAGCCCTCGGTGACCAGCTCGTGCCCGGCCATCAGCCGGATCGTCTTGGCGAGCGAGGACGGCGCGGCGGCGAGCTGGACCAGCGAGGTGACCACGTCGTAGTCGAGCGAGCGCGGGTAGACCTGGCCGACGGAGGTGAACGCCCGGCCGAAGCCGAGGTGGCCCGCGATCCGCTGCTCCAGATCGGCGAGCTTGGCGGAGTCGCCGCCCAGCAGGTCGAGCATGTCCTGGGCGGTGCCGACCGGGCCCTTGATGCCGCGCAGCGGGTAGCGCGACAGCAGGTCGTCCAGCCGTCCGTACGCCACCAGCAGCTCGTCGGCGGCGGTCGCGAAGCGCTTGCCGAGTGTGGTGGCCTGCGCGGCGACGTTGTGCGAGCGGCCGGCCATGACCAGCTCGGCGTGCTGGGCGGCCAGCGAGCCGAGACGGGCCAGCACGGCGACGCTGCGGTCGCGCATCAGCTCAAGAGAGAGCCGCACCTGGAGCTGCTCGACGTTCTCGGTCAGGTCGCGGGAGGTCATGCCCTTGTGGACCTGCTCGTGGCCCGCGAGGGCGTTGAACTCCTCGATCCGCGCCTTGACGTCGTGCCGGGTGACCTTCTCGCGCTCCGCGATCGAAGCCAGGTCGACGTTGTCCAGGACCCGCTCGTAGTCCGCCAGGGCCTGCTCGGGAACCTCCACCCCCAGGTCCTTCTGGGCACGGAGTACGGCAAGCCACAGCTTGCGCTCCAGCTTGACCTTGTACTCGGGGGACCACAGCACGGCCAGCTCCGTGGAGGCGTAGCGGCCGGCCAGGACATTGGGGATGCGAGGCTTCGCAGACACAGTCACGTGGCCAGAGTCTACTGGCGGTTCAGAGGTGCCCACACAAGGGGCACCCCGGTCCCGGCTGTACGTTCCTCCAGGTCCGGGGCCTGCCCGCCGGGTGCGGGCCCGTTCGCCCGGCACGGATCCGGGCCGCCGCCGGTCGCAGCGGCTGGCCCTGGATCAGCCTTCGTACGGCACCAGTTCGGGCCGCTTGGCCGGCCGGCCGTCGCCCGACGAGCGCCCGCTGAGCCGGCGGCCGATCCACGGCACCAGATGCTCGCGGGCGAACCGCAGGTCAGCGGAGCGCCGGGCACGCCAGCCGGGCGGCAGGGCGGCGGGCAGCGGTGCGTCCCAGTCCGCGGCGGCGTCGAGGCCCAGCGCCTGCCAGACGGCCTCCGCGACCCTGCGGTGCCCCTCGGCATTGAGGTGCAGCCGGTCGTCGGCCCACATCCGCGGGTCGGCCAGCGCCCGGGACGCGTAGAGGTCCACGACCACCGCGCCGTGCCGTTCGGCCACCGCGTCGATGTGCGCGAACAGCTGCTCCATCCGCGGCCGGAAGCGTTCCAGGACCGGCCCCTGGCGGCCGGGGCTGCGCATCAGCACCATCTGCCCGCCGCCCCCGGCCAGCACCTGTGCCGCCGCGGCGAACCGCTCGCAGACCTGGTCCACATCGCACTTCGGGCGCAGCACGTCGTTGAGGCCGCCGACGAGTGTGACCAGGTCGGCGCCCATGGCCGCCGCGGGCCCCGCCTGGTCGTCGAGGATCTGTCCGATGAGCTTGCCGCGTACGGCGAGGTTGGCGTACCGGAATCCGGGGGCGCGGGCGGCCAGCCGGGCGGCGAGCAGGTCGGCCCAGCCGCGGTAGGAGCCGTCCGGCAATCCGTCGGACATTCCCTCGGTGAAGCTGTCGCCGACCGCGACGAAACTGGTGTAGTGGGCATTCATCTCCATGGCGCGGAGATCCTATCCCGCGGTGTACGGTCGGCTGTCGTCCGGTGCGCGCCCACCAGCACCGGCGTACGAGAAAGACAGAGGGTGGGTTCGCGACGACGCCCCGCCGCGGCGCGGAGAGCGGTACGCCGTCCTTCACCGAGCAGGCCCGCAAGCAGCAGCTGATCGAGTGCACCATCGATCTGATCTCCACCCGCGGCTACCCGGCGACCTCGCTCGCCGCCATCGCCGAACGCGCCGGCCTCTCCAAGGCCGCCGTCCTCTATCACTTCTCCTCCAAGGACAACCTCACCGGCGCCACCCTGGCCCAGGTACTCGACCGCTTCGGCGCGTACGTGTCCGAGCGGGTGGCACGCGAGAGCGACCCCCTGGACGCGGTGGTCGCCTACGTCCGCGCGATGATCGGCTACCAGCAGGCCAACCGGCGCCACGTCCGCGTGATCACCGAGATGCTGCTCGACGACGAGGGCGGCACCCGGCTGAAGACCCCCGGGTCGCACGACACCCACGCGCGCTGGCAGACCCTCGCCGCGCTGCTCGCGGCAGGCCAGGAAGCCGGCCGGCTGCGGCAGTTCGACACCCGGGCCGTCGCCCTGGCCATCGGCGGCGCGATCGACGGCGTGATCGCACACTGGCTGGTCCACCCCGACCTCGACCTGGACGCCGCCGCCGACGAGCTGGAGACCTTCACCCTCTGCGCGATCGAGCGCCTCTCCTGACCGGTGCGCCGCCCGGCCTGGCGAAGCCCGGCGCGTGCTCGGGGCGTACCCCGATGGCGCCCAGGTGGCCGGTGACCGTGCGCAGCGGCGGCACCCGGCGCAGCAGCCGGAGCATCACCGGCAGCCGGTGTTCGTCGAGGGTGCCGTCCAGGGCGGCGGAGATCAGCGCGTGTTCGGTCTGCTGGGCCTTCTGGGCGACGGTCAGCGGGGACTCCCGGCGGCGCTGTACGCGGGCCAGCTCGCGGGTGCCGACGGTGCCCGCGCGCAGCGGTCCTGCGAGGATCCTGGCTGTGGCCACCGCGTCCTGCAGCGCGAGATTGACGCCGACGCCGCCGACCGGCGACATGGTGTGCGCCGCGTCCCCGAGGCACAGCAGCCCCGGCCGGTACCAGCGCCGCAGCCGCCCGAAGGTGACCTGGAGCAGCTTCACGTCGTCCCAGGACCCGATCGTGCCGGTCACCTCGTCGCCCCACCCGAAGAGCGCGCCGAGCCGCTCCCGCAGCCACTGGATGTCCTGTGCGCGCAGATCGGCGTCGCGGCCCTTGCGGGATCAGGTACGAGGTCTGGAAGTACGTGCCCCGGTCCATCGTCACGGCCGCCTGCCCACCGCCGAACCCGGCGAAGACCCGGCCGGCCTTGAGCGCGTCGGGCGGTGCGTCCACCCGCAGCTGCCAGACGTCCATCGGCACGTCGAAGCTCTCCTGGCGCAGCCCCGCCGCGGTGCGTACCACCGAGTCCCGGCCGTCGCAGGCGAACGTGAGGTCGGCGGCCGGCTCGCCCGGCCTGCCGTCCTCGTCGAGGTAGCGGACGCCGGTCACCCGGCCGTCCGCGGTGCGCAGCGCGGTGACCTGCGTCCGCATCCGCAGTTCGAACGACGGTTCCTTGGCGGCGGCGCCGGCCAGCAGGCTGAGGAAGTCCCACTGCGGGTCCATCGCGATGTACGGGTGTCGGCCGGGGAGGTGCCGCAGGTCGGCCATCACCACCGTCGTGCCGCCGATCTGGTGGCGCATCTCCGCGAGCCGCGGGAACGGGATCCGGGCGAACTCCTCGCCGAGACCGAGTTCGTCGAGCAGGCGCAGGGTCGACGGGTGGACGGTGTCGCCGCGGAAGTCGCGCAGGAAGTCCCGGTACTTCTCCAGGACGGTCACCCGGATCCCGGCCCTGGCCAGCAGCAGGCCGAGCATCATCCCGGCGGGCCCGCCGCCCACGATGCAGCATGTCGTGCGTTCCACGTGTGCCCCCTCGCCTCGGTCCCGTCGCCGGAGTCCCGGGACGGGTGACCGGCGGTGTGACGGCGGCACGTCCAACCGATCGGTCAGTAAACCAACCGATCGGTCAGACGGGGGGTGGCCCGGGGCGGCACGGGGGCGGTGCCACCCCGGGCGGGGTCAGCCGGCGGGCCGCTGGAGCACCAGCTCGCGCAGCACGTCCTCCATCGACACCAGACCGGCCAGCGTCCCGGCGTCGCCGATCACCGCGGCCAGGTGCGTCCGCGAGCTGCGCATCGCGGTCAGCACGTCGTCCAGCGGCGTCGCGGCCCGCACCCGGGCGATCGGGCGCATGGCGCCGACCGGGAACGGCACCTCGCGCGGAGTGGCGTCCAGCGCGTCCTTGACGTGCAGATAGCCGAGGATGCGGCCGGTGTCGTCGACGACGGGGAACCGCGAGAAGCCGGAGGCGCCGGCCAGCCGCTCCAGACCGTCGGGGGTGATGCCAAGACCCGCCGACACGACCTTCTCGACCGGCAGCACCACATCGCGGACCGGGCGGCGGCCCAGCTCCAGGGCGTCCCGCAGGCGCTCCTTGGCCCGGTCGTCCAGCAGCCCGGCATCGCGCGAGTCCTCGACCATCTTCGCGAGCTGGTCGTCGGAGAACGTCGCGGCGACCTCGTCCCTGGTCTCCACCCGCAACAGCTTGAGCAGCCCGTTCGCCAGCGTGTTGACCGTGAAGATCGCCGGCCGCAGCGCCCGGGTCAGCGCCACCAGCGGCGGGCCGAGCAGCAGGGCGGTGCGCACCGGCTCCGCCAGCGCCACGTTCTTCGGCACCATCTCGCCGAAGAGCATGTGCAGATACGTCGCGACCGCCAGCGCGATGACGAACGAGATGGTGTGGATCAGCGCGTCCGGTACGGACACGGCGTGGAACAGCGGCTCCAGGAGATGCGCGATGGCAGGTTCGGCGACCGCGCCCAGCACCAGGGTGCACAGCGTGATGCCCAGCTGCGCGGCGGCCAGCAGCGCCGAGACGTGCTGGAGGCCCCACAGCACGCTCGTCGCGCGCCGGTCGCCCGCGTCGGCGTGCGGTTCGATCTGGCTGCGGCGGACCGAGATCAGCGCGAACTCGGCGCCGACGAAGAAGGCGTTGACGACCAGGGTCAGCAGGCCGACGAAGAGTTGCAGCGCGGTCATCGGGCCGCCTCCTCGTCGTCGGCTTCCCCGCTCCCGGCGGGCGGCGCGTGCAGCAGCACCCGCGCCGCGCGGTGGCCCGACGCGTCCAGCACGTCCATCGTCCAGTCGGCCACCTCCAGGGTGTCGCCGGACGCCGGGATGCGGCCGAGTTCGGTGGCGATCACGCCGGCCAGCGTCTCGTACGGCCCGTCGGGCAGCCGCAGACCGATGCGCGCGAGCTGGTCGGTGCGGGCGGCGCCGTCGGCGTGATAGACGTCGCGGCCGTCCGCGTCGGTGCCGGCCGCGGCCAGGTCGGGGGTCTCCAGCGGGTCGTGCTCGTCGCGTACCTCGCCGACGACCTCCTCGACGATGTCCTCAAGCGTCGCCACGCCGGCCGTGCCGCCGTACTCGTCGATCACCACGGCCATCGTGCGCTTGCCGGACAGCCGGTCGAGGAGGCGGTCGACGGGCAGGGTCTCGGGTACCAGCAGTGGTTCGCGCAGCAGCTCGGACACCGGGCGGCGGCGGCGCAGCTCGGCGGGGATGGCGAGGACGTCCTTGATGTGGGCGACGCCGACGACGCTGTCCAGGCTGCCGCGGTAGACGGGGAAGCGGGACAGGCCGGTCGCCCGGGTCGCGTTCGCGACGTCCTCGGCGGTGGCCTGCACCTCCAGGGCGGTCACCTGGACCCGCGGTGTCATGACGTTCTCGGCCGTGAGGTCGGAGAGGTTGAGGGTGCGGACGAACAGCTCGGCGGTGTCCGGCTCCAGGGCGCCCTCCTTCGCGGAGTGCCGGGCGAGCGCCACCAGTTCCTGCGGTCCGCGGGCGGAGGCCAGCTCCTCGGCGGGCTCCAGGCCCATCCGGCGCACCATGTGGTTCGCGGTGGTGTTGAGGTGGGCGATCAGCGGGCCGAAGGCCGCACTGAACGCGCGCTGGGCGCCGGAGACCCGCTTGGCGAGGGCCAGCGGGCTGGAGATCGCCCAGTTCTTGGGCACCAGCTCGCCGATCACCATCAGGACGACGGTGGAGAGCACGGTGCCCAGGACCAGTGCCGCCGAATCCGCGGCGGAGCGCGGCAGCCCCGCCGAGGTGAGCGGCCCGGCGAGGAGAGCGGCGATGGCCGGCTTGGACAGCATGCCGATGACCAGGCCGGTCACGGTGATGCCGAGCTGCGCGCCGGAGAGCTGGAAGGTGAGGCGGCGGACGGCCTTGAGCGCACTGTCCGCGCCGCGCTCGCCGCGCTCCACGGCGCGTTCGAGGTCGCTGCGCTCGACGGTCGTCAGCGAGAACTCGGCCGCGACGAAGACGCCGCAGGCCAGAGTCAGGAGGAGCGCCAGGGCCAGGAGAAGCAGCTCGGTCATCGGGTCACCTCCGTCCCATGATCGAACAGGATCGGGAGGTTCGCGCTCTGTCGCAAGCGTGCTCGGCAACTGGGAGGTTCGCCCATGGCTGGACGCTCACACACCTTTCACTGGGGGAGGGGAATCCCCTTTCCTCGGCGGAATGGGGATCCCACCATGGTAAAGGACCAGCAAAGTGAGGCCGGTGTGACGAGTTCCCGGTGGTCGGGCGGGGCCCCGCGGGACGGATCCGGAACGCCGGGCGGGCACCGGTCGGCGCCGCCCGGCGGGGGTGACGACGGGCGTCCGGTTCAGGCGTTGCTGCCGACGCCGTGTGCCTCCGGCTCGGTTTCCGGTCCCTTCGGCGGCCCTCCGGGAGCGGTCAACTGCGGTACGGCGGCGCTCCGCTCGGCCTTCTCCGGCGCCGCCGTGGCCACCCTTCGGTCCTGAGGGCTCATGCCGCGGGTGAGGTGGCGCCGCAGCATCCGGCCGACCGGCCCGTCGACCGTGCGGTAGATGGCGGCCGAGAGCAGCAGGGAGAAGGCGAGGGCGACCGCTATCGACGGCAGGGGGCCGAGTGCGGGAACCACCTTCAGGAGTCCCTTGGCCACGGGTATGCCGATGCTCTGGTGCACCAGATAGAAGGGGTAGGTCAGCGCGCCCGCCGTCACGAGCCAGCGCCACCGTATGCGGGCCAGCGGGCCGAATCCGGCGAGCGCGAGCACGACGAGGAAGAGGGTCAGCAGGGCGGCGCAGACGGCCCAGGAGAGCGCGCCTCCCTCGGCGGGCTTCGCCGCGTGGCCGGCCACCCGGTCGTTGAGCACGGTGAGTTCGAAGCACCAGGCGAATCCGGCGAGCAGCCACAGCACCAGGTTCTGCCCGAACCTGTGCATCAGATAGAGCGCCGTTCCCGTGATGAACAGGCCCGCGTACTGGCTGATGACGAACTCGTCGAGCACCGGCGAGTGGAGTTCGCGGGCGATGATCGCGAGGGTGAGCCAGGCTCCGCAGAAGGCGATCATGCGGCGGTAGGTGAGCCCGATGAAGAGCATGGCCGCGATCAGCAGGTAGAAGCGGGCCTCCACCCAGAGGGTCCAGGCGACGCCGTCGATGAGGGAGAGCCCCAGCGGGCCCGGGGCCATCGTCAGGTTGCCGAGGACCGTCCGCAGGTCGATGGGGGTGGCGGCCTCCAGGTGGCTGACCCGGGCCGTCAGGACCAGGGCTATGACGAGCAGCACCGCGCACCAGTAGGCGGGGAACAGCCGGGAGACGCGTGAGACGACGAACTGCGCGGGGGTGCGCCCCCAGCAGCTCATGCAGATGACGAAGCCGCTGATGATGAAGAACGCCTCGACGCCCAGCCAGCCGTAGCGGCTGATGTCGTGCAGTGCGGGGGCGAAGTCGCCGAGTTCGTCCTTGCCCCAGAAGTGCGGGGTGGTGGTGCCCAGGTAGTGGTAGGCGGCGACCGCGACGGCTGCCACCAGGCGCAGCCCGTCGATGGCGGCCAGTCGTGCGCCCCGGCCGCTCCCCCCGGCGTCCGGCACCTCGCCGGGACGGTTTCTCTGCCGGGCGAGAAGCTTCGAACTGGCCCTGAGCACGTGGATCCTCCGGATCGAGTGACATCGAGTGACGAGGTGCGCCGGACGGCGAACCCGCTGACTATGTGCAGCATGTATACACTCGATGTTTAGGCGGAGGGCGGGCAGGGGTCCGCAGGGGAGGGTGTGGGCGGTGTTCTTCGGGAGACGGCGGCGGGGCTCCGCTCCTTCGTGCAACGGAGCCCCATCGGCTCCTAGAGCGGTTTCACCCAGCGCCGCCAGTGGTCCTCGCGGTGGTAGCCGCCTGCCGCCCATGCGTGGTGCGCCCGCTCGTTGGCCTCCAGGACCATGGCGTCGACGCGCCGCCCGCCCAGGGCGGTGAAGCGCTGTTCGGCCGCTTCCCGCAGGGCGGTGGCTATGCCCTGCCGACGGAAGTCCGGGTGCACGGCCAGCCGGTAGGCGGAGCACCGCCAGCCGTCGAATCCGGCGATGACCGTTCCCACGAGCGACCCGTCGCGCTCGGCGAGCAGCAGGGCTTCGGGGTCTCTGGTCAGAAGCCTGGTCATCCCGTCGTGGTCGTCGCTGATGCTCGTCCCCTCCGCGGCGCTGCGCCAGAACTGCAACACGGCGTCGATGTCGGAGAGATGGGCGTGACGGATGTGAAGA
Organism: Streptomyces sp. NPDC048644; assembly: GCF_043199105.1. Lineage (NCBI taxonomy): Bacteria > Bacillati > Actinomycetota > Actinomycetes > Kitasatosporales > Streptomycetaceae > Streptomyces > Streptomyces sp. NPDC048644. Next base: position 148,838 of record NZ_JBICVO010000002.1, on the reverse strand, counting down.
TCGCTCATCCGGCGAGCCAACCAGAGCGCCGACGCGTCGGGCGAATGATTTCCGTACGGAGGGGGAGGGGCGGCGGGGTGCGCTCGCGCCGCCTTCTCCCGTCGCGCTCAGCTGCCCTGGAGTTCCGCGATCACCGGGGCGAATGCCTCCATGAACGGGTCCAGGACGGTGATGTAGGAGAAGCCGTACCGCTCGCGGCGTTCCCGCAGCTGATCGGCCATCTGCTCCGGGGTGCCGATCAGCACGGTCGGGGCGTGCAGCACCTGGTCCTCGTCGAGACCGACGCCGTGCGCCGCGAACTCGCGGGCGGCGGCCCTGCGGTCGTCGGTGACCAGCACCTGCTGCACGAGGATGTTCAGCTCCGCCGGCTCGGCACGGTCTGCCGCGAACTCCTGGTACCTGGCCACCGATGCGGCCACCTGCTCGGCGGAGAGCAGTTCCAAGGTGCCTTCGGGCTTTCCCGGCGCCTGCCGTCCGCCGCTGAACGCCGCGATCTGGGCGTGCTTCGCGGCCAGCCGCAGCATCCGCGGGCCGTTGCCGCCGATGAGCAGCGGGGGACGGGGCCGCTGGGCGGACTTCGGCGCGTATGCGGGGTCGCCGAGCAGCCGGTCCAACTCCTCGACGGTGTGCGTCAGATGGTCCACACGCTCACCGGGTGAGCCCCAGGGCAGCCCGGCTTCGTCGTGCTCGGCGCGTATGTACCCGGTACCGAGGCCCAGTTCGAGACGTCCGTCGGTGAGCGCGTCGGTGGTGGCCACCTCGCGGGCGAGCAGCGCGGGGTTGAAGAAGCCGGTGTTGAGCACGAAGGTGCCCACACGCGGCCGTTCGGTCGCCTCGGCCGCCGCGACCAGCGCGGGGAACGGCGCGGGGCAGCCGAGGTGATCGGGAACGAGCAGCACGTCGTAGCCCAACTCCTCGCCCCTGCGGCACTTCTCGCGCCAGGCGGGACCGGAGTCGATGCTGAGTATGTTGAGGCCGAAGCGGAACGGACGTGACATGAGACCCCCTGGGAATGTGACGCCCGCGACCCTTGGTGCCGCGGACTGCCGCGCCCATGGAACCATGCCGCGACGGAAAACCGGAGGCCGCCCCCGGATATGCCGTCCGGATCCGGCCGCGGGTGCCGGGCCCGTCCGCGGGCCTCACCCCGTCAGTTCCAGGCCACCCCAGATCTCGCCCGACAGCTCCACGGCCTCGTCCGTCGCCCCCGCCGCGCAGGCCGCGATCAACGCGTCGTGCCGCGCGGCGGACGCGCGCGCCGCGGCACCGGAGAAGCGCCGCCGCTCCAGCCTGCGCAGCAGCGGGGTGTAGCGGCCGATCGTCTCGGCGAGCGCGCGGTTGCCGCACACCTCGATCGGGACGGCGTGCAGCGCGTCGTCCGCGGCGATGGCCGCCGACGCGTCCTCGGCGTCCAGTGCGCGCACGAACGCGTCGTTGGCGTCCCGCATCCGCGTCAGATGTGCCTCGGTCAGACGCGGGACCGCCTCGCGTACGGCGAGCGCGTGCAGCGCCCGGACGACCGCGAGCGCGTCGCGGATCTCCTGCTCGACGACCGGCGCCACCCGTGTGTAGCTCTGCGGTTTGGAGACCACCAGGCGCTCGTCGGCCAGCCGGGCGAGTGCCTGCCGGACGGGGGCGCGGGAGAGGCCGAGCTGCTCGGCGAGCTGGGCGTCGCTGAGCTTCTGCCCGGGGGAGAGTTCGCCGGAGACGATGGCTTCCAGCAGCGCGTCGTAGGCCCGGTCGCGCAGCAGCCTTCTCGGCACCGGTTCCAGTGCGGTCACGCCCCGATCCTAAGTTGTGGCCGCCGCCCGCAGGACCGGCCACCCCGCCGCCGGAGGCCCGTGAAGGCCAACTAACATTTCAGATGTCAATCGGCGGGTGAGCAGCGCCCGCCGTCCGGCGAAGGACAGCGGGAGACGCGGTGCCGATATCCGCCCATGACCATGGCGCGGCCCCCGCGCCCGTCCGCAGGGGCGGCGTGGCCGGCCCCATGGTGCTCGGCATCGTCGCCGCCGCCTGCTTCGCGACGACCTTCGTGCTCAACCGCTGGATGAGCGTGTCCGGCGGATCGTGGCTCTGGAGCACCAGCCTGCGCTACTTGTTCATGGTCGTCCCGCTGACCGTCCTGGTCGCCGTGCGCGGCGGGCTGCCCGGCGTCCTGCGCAGCCTGCGCGCCAGGCCCGCCGTCTGGCTCATCTGGTCGACGGTCGGCTTCGGCCTCTTCTACGCGCCGCTGACCTGGGCGGGCGAGGCGGGTGCCGGCTGGCTGGTCGCCTCCACCTGGCAGTTGGTGATCGTCGCGGGCATCGCCATCGGCGCACTCGGCGGTGGCCGGGTGCCGCTGCGCACCGTCGGCGTCTCGGCCCTGATCGTCGCCGGTGTCGTCCTGGCCCAGCTCCAGCACGCGGAAGGCACCGGAGCGCTCACCGCCCTCAAGGTCGTCCTGCCGGTCGCGGTCGCCGCCGTCGCCTACCCGCTGGGCAACCGCAGACTGCTCGGCCTCGACGGGCTCGACGGCGTCCAGCGCACCCTGGCGATGACACTCGGCTCGCTCCCGCTGTGGATCGTGCTGGCGGGCACGGCGGCGGCGACGCAGGGACCGCCGCCCGGCAGCCAACTGGTGCAGTGCCTGATCGTCGCCCTGGTCTCGGGAGTCGTGGCCACCACCCTCTTCTTCCGCGCCACCGACCTGGTGCGCCACGAACCCGCCGCACTGGGCGCCGTCGAGGCGACCCAGGCGGCCGAGGTGCCCTTCACCCTGCTCGGCGAGGCCCTCGTGGTGGGCATCGCGGCGCCCGCGCTCACCGGCTGGCTCGGGCTCGCGCTCATCGTCGTCGGCCTGTGCGTGCACGCGCTGGCCAGGACACCGGGCGGCGCCGGCACCCGGCCGCGGGACGACGGAGACGAGCGCGAAGGCCACGGACCCGCCGCGGCGCACACACCGCACACCGCGGAAGCCGCGGCCGGCCCGGCGGAGCGCCTCCAGTACGCGGGGGAGCGGCACCGCCCATGAGCCGCGGCGCACCGCCGCCCCACCTCCAGGGCGTGCCGCCGGTGATCCGCGCCCTGCGCACGGGACCGAGGGCCGCCGGTCGGCACCGCTTGCCCGTGCTAGCGGATGCGCGCTAGCTTGGGAGCGTGGCGAAGACACAATTGAACGTCCGTGTGGACGAAGCCACCGCCGAAGCGGCCCGGGAGCGAGCCCTGCAGCGGGGAGTCAGCGTGAACCGCTATATCGAAGAACTCGTCCTCAAGGACGCGGGAGAAGTCGGCCAGACCTTCGTCGAGGCGGCATCCGACTTCATGAAGCAGTACGAGCGCGTCTTCGCCGAAGAATTCGGCCTCGATCCGGCCGTCGGCAGCAGCCACGGCAGGACCCAGGGCCGGGAAGGACATCCGGGCAAGAAGTGACCCTGCGCATCGACCTCGCCTGGCTCCTCCTGATCGCCGAACAGCACACCCCGGGAGACCCCCCGATCACCGACTGGGGCGCCCTGGTGGCCGCCGTCAGCCGCCACGAGGCGGAGATCCTCGGCGTACCCGTCTACACCGACCCCCAGGACCGGGCCGCGGCCCTGCTCCAACTGCTGCTGCGCGTACCGGCGTTGGACCGCTCGAACGCGATGTTCGCGACCGCCGTGGCCTACGGCTACCTCGTCGCCAGCGGCCTGAAGGTCACCACGTCACCGGAGCGCGTCCGCGACCTCGCCCGCCTGGTCAAGGACGGCACCACCGAACTCCCCGCCATCGCCGACGAACTGCGCAGCTGGACGGTCTGACCGGCCGGAGGACGAGCGGAGCGCGGACCGGTGCTGGATTCCGCCTCCCCGCCGCTTGCTCCCGCCCACCGCTCCCGCTCAGCCGACCGGCCGTCGCGCCGTACCCAGCACCGCGGGCGAGGTCGGCAGGGTCGGCCCGCGCTCCGGTACCTTCAGCCGCCGGACGTGCACCACTTCGAAGCCTGCCGCCCGGATCTCGGTGAGCGGATCCCGCCAGGTGTGACAGCCGCCCATCAGTGTCGGCCAGACCGTATGGTCCAGCGTCCACTGCACCGCCGAAAGCCCGCCGCCCGCCGCCCGTACGTGCTCGAAGAAGCGCAGCTCACCGCCGGGCCGCAGCACCCGCCGCAGCTCCGCCAGGGCCCTGCGCACGTCCCGCACCGAACACAGCACCAGCGAAGCCACCGCCACATCGAACGCCTCGCTCTTGACCGGCAGCGCCTCCGCGACCCCGGGCACCGGATCCACCGGCACGTCAGCCCGCACCGCCGCGTCCCGCGCCAGCCGCCGCAGGGTGGCCTCCGGCTCGACCGCCACCACCTCCGACACCGTCCCGGGATAGTGCGCGAAGTTCAGCCCGGTGCCCGCACCGACCTCGATCACCCGGCCGGTGGCACCCGACAGCAGCGCACGCCGCAACTCCGCCACCCCGGCCCGCTGATCGGCCGCGGCACCGCACCGCGCGTAGCAGCGCGCGAACAACGGATGGTGCACGGCGTCCCGCGAGACACCCCTGCGCTGCGACATGACGACCCCTTTCACCCGACGGCCGGCCCCGCTGCCAGTCTCCCCTCCCGGAGCGCGGGACGCCGGGAAACGCGGGCGGCGAGCGTGATGATCTCCGGGCTCGACTCCGTCAGCGGGCTGCGGTCCCAGTCGCCGTACTGCGCCACGGCCGTCAGCCCCGCATCGGTCAGGCACGAGGACAGCGCGGCGGGTGGCAGGAACCGCAGTGTGCTGCGGCCGGTCCGGGGCCGTTCCCGGCCGGATGTGGTGAACGTGGTGGTGAAACGCACCAGTTCGCCGTCGACGGGTGTTTCGACGTGGTGCTCGATGCGGCAGGTGACGCCGTCCGGACGGGTCACTTCCACGGCGTGCTCCGGGGTCCACCGCTCCCACGGACGTGCCGACGGGTGGCGGGTCTCGAACGCGAACCGGCCGCCATCGGCGAGCGCGCCGCGCACGAACGCCAGCGCGTGGTGCAGCGCCGTGTCGTCGAGCAGTACCTGGAAGGCGTGGCCGGTCATCACGATCAGGTCGAACCCGCGGCCCCGCCCGGAGCCGCGGAGCGCGCCGGGGCCGAGGCCGTCGCCGAGGCCGCCGTGTACCCACTCGATCCCGGTACGTCCCCTGGCGCGTGCCCGGTCGAGCATCGCCGCGGCCGGGTCGAGACCGCACAGTCTGCCCGTGTGGCCGCGTTCCCGGGCGCGGTGCAGCAGCGTGCCCGTGCCGCAGCCGACGTCCAGGACGGCGCCCGCTGACATCACCAGGTTGAGGGAGAAGTCGTCCGACGCGCCCCAGGGGTTGAACGTGTCGTACCACACGGCGAGTTCGGGATCGGCGTATGCGTCATCGGCCATGGGGGGAGTGTGCCAGGGGCGTGCCGGGCGGTCCGGTGGATTTTTTCCGGCGGCTTTCCCGTGGGCGCGTCAGGCCGGTAGCCGGAAGGCGTCCGTGCCGCCCAGCCTTGGTGCCAGCCAGTCCGGTGCCGCGGCGCGGAACGCGGGGGGCGGCAGGCTGCCGGCGCCCTCGGGAATGGCTCCGAGCAGCGGGGCGCCGGCGGCGTCCGGCAGGTCGGTGAGGTTGCAGCGGGACGCGAGATCGGGGGTCGCGGGCCAGCTGCCGACGATCACGCCGGGGCAGTCGAGGCCGTACGAGCGCAGGGCGAGCGCGGTGAGCGCGGTCGCGTTGAGGGTGCCGAGGCCGGCCGGGGCGACGACGAGGACGGGGGCGTCCGCAAGCCGCGCGGCGTCGGCGAGGGTGCCGCCGGATCCGTCGAAGCGGACCAGCAGGCCGCCGGCGCCCTCGACCAGGACCAGGTCGTGCGAAGCGGCGAGTTTCGCCGCGGCCTCCGCGACGTCCTGGGGCAGGACCGGCGTCATCCCGGCGCGTGCCGCCGCGGTCGCGGGCGCCAGCGGCTCGGGAAAGCGGCCCAGTTCGGCCGTGGTCACGGCGCCGGCCAGTCGCTCGACCTCCGCGACGTCGCCGGGTTCGTCGGCGCCGACTCCGGTCTGCGCGGGTTTGAGTACGGCCACCGAACGGCCCTGGGCGAGTGCGGTCGCCGCGAGGGCGGCCGTTGTCACGGTCTTGCCGATCTCCGTGCCGGTGCCCGTCACGAAAAGCACCGTCATGGTGCACCTCCGAGTGGTGTCTTGCGAGGAACAGGGGAGTGGGGGAAGAGGAGGAGAGCAGGTGCGCCGACGCGGCGGAGCCGGGGCGATCCGGCTCCGCCGCGCGGCAGTTCAGCCCTCCCGGGCCGCCGCGCACACCGCGGCGCAGATCCGCGTCACGTCGTCGTCGCCCGTGATGTACGGCGGCATCGTGTAGACGAGGTCGCGGAAGGGGCGCAGCCATACGCCCTCCCGTACGGCGGCGGCGGACGCGGCGGCCATGTCGACCTCGTGATCGAGCTGGACCACGCCGATCGCGCCCAGCACCCGCACGTCACGGACACCAGGCAGCTCCCGGGCCGGTGTCAGGCCCGCCCACAGGCCGGTCTCGAGCCGTTTGACCTCCTGCGCCCAGTCCTGCCCGAGCAGCAGCTCGATGGAGGCGTCGGCGATGGCGGCGGCCAGCGGATTGCCCATGAATGTCGGGCCGTGCGCCAGCACCGGCACCTCGCCGCCGGAGATCCCCTCAGCCACGTCCGATGTGCACAGCGTCGCGGCCAGCGTGAGGTAGCCGCCGGTCAGGGCCTTGCCGACGCACATCACGTCCGGTGAGACCCCGGCGTGCCCGGCGGCGAAGAGCGAGCCGGTGCGGCCGAAGCCGGTGGCGATCTCGTCGAAGACCAGCAGCACGCCGTGCGCGTCGCAGGCTTCCCGCAGCACCCGGAGATAGCCGGGGGAGTGGAACGTCATCCCGCCCGCGCCCTGCACCACCGGCTCGACGATCACCGCGGCCAACTCGTCGGCGTGCCGGGCGATCAGCTCGCGCAGCCGTGCCGCGTACGCCGGGTCCGGTTCCGCGTCGAAGCCGGGCGGCGGTGCGTCCGCGAAGATCTGGCGGGGCAGCACGCCCTGCCACAGCTCGTGCATCCCGCCCTCCGGGTCGCACACCGACATCGGCTGCCAGGTGTCGCCGTGGTAGCCGCCCCGCCAGGTGAGCAGCCGCTGCTTGCGCGGCCGACCGAGCGAGCGCCAGTACTGGAGGCACATTTTGACGGCGACTTCGACGGACACCGAACCGGAGTCCGCGAGGAAGACGTGCCGCAGGGGTTCCGGCGCGATGTCGACCAGCCGTTTGGCGAGCCGTACGGCGGGCTCGTGGGTGAGCCCGCCGAACATCACATGGCTCATCCGCCCCAGTTGGTCGTGCGCGGCGTCGTTGAGTACGGGGTGGTTGTACCCGTGCACCGCCGACCACCAGGACGACATCCCGTCGATCAACTCCGCGTGGCCACCGGCGGGTTCGGCCAGCCGCAGCCGGACGCCGGCGGCCGACTCGACCAGCAGCGGTGTGCTACGGCCCGGCATCGGCCCGTAGGGGTGCCACACGTGCTGCCGGTCGAGTGCGAGCAGGTCGCCCGGCGAGAACACCTCAGGCATTGGGCGGCAGTTCGGTGCCGGCGCCCCGGCGGCGTACCGAGACCAGGCCGCGGCGGGCCTCGTCGGACGGCGCGGGCGCGGTGGCGGCGGGCGGCGCGTCCTGGGCGGGGTGGCAGGCGCCCGGCGTCCCGTCGTGGCAGCCGCCCTCGTCGCCGCAGCTTTGGACGCGGTGTCCGGGCAGGGTGGTGGTGTCCGCGCCCTCCACTTCGAAGCCCGCGTCGGCGATCATCGCGAGGTCGTCCTTGCCCGCCTGGCCCTCGCTGGTCAGATAGTCGCCGAGGAAGATGGAGTTGACGAGGTGCAGCGCCAGCGGCTGCATGCTCCGCAGATGCACCTCACGCCCGCCCGCCAGCCGTACCTCGACGTCCGGGCAGACGAAGCGGGTCATGGCCAGGATGCGCAGCGCGCGCTGCGGCGTGAGGTTCCACTCCTCGGCGAGCGGGGTGCCTTCGAACGGGATGAGGAAGTTCACCGGCACCGAATCGGGGTCCAGCGCGCGCAGCGCGAAGACCACGTCCACCAGGTCGGCGTCGGTCTCACCCATCCCGGCGATCAGCCCGGAACAGGCCGACAGGCCGGCCGCCTGGGCCTGTTGCACGGTCGTCACGCGGTCCGAGAAGTCATGGGTGGTGCAGATGTCGCCGTACGTGGCTTCCGAGGTGTTGAGGTTGTGGTTGTAGGCGTCAGCCCCGGCTTCCCGCAGCCGCCCGGCCTGGCCGTCGGAGAGCAGTCCGAGGCAGGCGCACACCTCGATGCCCTCGTTCTGCTCCTTGATGGCGGAGATGGTCTCCGACACCCGGTCCACATCCTTGTCGGTCGGCCCGCGGCCACTGGCCACCAGGCACACGCGCTTGGCGCCGCCCGCCACCCCCGCGGCTGCCGCCTTCGACGCGTCATCGGGCTTGATCCAGGTGTACTTGAGGATCTCGGTCTTCGACCCGAGGCGCTGCGAGCAGTACGAGCAGTCCTCGGGGCACAGGCCCGACTTGAGGTTGACGAGGTAGTTGAGCTTCACCCGCCGTCCGAACCACTGACGGCGCACCTTTCCGGCCGCGGCCACCACATCGAGCAGTTCGTCATCGGACGTCGCCAGTACGGCGAGGGCCTCTTCACGGGTCGGCAGCTCACGCCGCAGCCCCTTGTCCACCAGAGTGTTCAGCAGCTCCATGGCGTTGATCCTGACGTACGGCACCGCCCCGGGCCAAGGAGGATTCCCACAACGACCCTGGCTCGGAGTGTGGGTATCACCACACTGTGGGCGGGTGTAACGACCGCTAACGTCTATCGACAGCCCACAATCGAGAAGGATGCCGATGCCGCAGGACACCGCACCGCCGCAGACCCGGGACGCACGCGCCGTGCCGCCCGCCGACCTCGCAGCGGCCCCCGTACGCGAGACGTTCGGCGCGGCATTCGACTGGCTTGATACGGCGCGTGCCGAGCGGCAGCGGGCGGGCCTGGTCCGCACCCTGCGCCCGCGCTCCGCCGATTCCGCGCTGCTGGACCTGGCCTGCAACGACTACCTCGGATTCGCCAGGCACCCCGAGGTGACCCGCGCCGCAGCCCAGGCCGCGCACCGCTGGGGCGCGGGCGCCACCGGCTCCCGGCTGGTGACCGGCAGTACCGAACTGCACGCCAGGCTGGAATCCGAACTCGCCGCCTTCTGCGGCTTCGAGGCCGCCCTGGTGCTGTCATCCGGCTACGCCGCGAACCTCGCCGCCGTCACCGCGCTCACCGGGTCCGGCGCCCTCGTGGTCTCCGACGCGGGCAACCACGCCTCCCTCATCGACGGTTGCCGGCTCTCCCGGGCCCGTACCGCCGTCGTCCCGCACGCCGACCCGCGGGCGGTGGCCGCCGCGCTGGCGGACCACGAAGGCCGGGCGCTCGCGGTGACCGACGCGGTGTTCTCCGTCGACGGCGACGCGGCCCCGCTGCCCGCTCTCGCCGGCGTCTGCCGGGCGTACGGCGCGGGTCTGCTCGTCGACGACGCGCACGGACTGGGCGTACTGGGCGACGGCGGGCGCGGCGCGACGGCCGCCGCGGGCCTTGCCGGTGACGCCGACGTGGTCGCCACCCTGACCCTCTCCAAGTCCCTCGGCGGACAGGGCGGCGCGGTCCTCGGCCCGGCCCGCGTCATCGAGCATCTGGTCAACACCGCGCGGACGTTCATCTTCGACACCGGCCTGGCACCCGCGGCGGTCGGCGGCGCACTGGCCGCGCTGCGGCTGCTCCGCCGCGAACCCGCGCGCGTCGACCGGGTGCGTACCGTCGCCACGCAGCTGCACCGCCGCCTCACCGCCGCGGGCCTGACCGCCGTACGCCCGGACGCCGCCGTGGTCTCGGTGCGCGCCCCGTCCCCGAAACAGGCCGTCCGCTGGGCCGCCGGCTGCCGGGAAGCCGGGCTCGTCGTCGGCTGCTTCCGCCCCCCGTCCGTGCCGGACGGCATCTCCCGGCTGCGGCTCACCGCCCGTGCGGACCTGACGGACGCGCAGATCGACAGCGCCGTCGAGACGGTCGTGGCCGCCGCGCCCCGAGGCTGACGCCGCCGCACGCCCCGGAGGTGCTGCCCCTCTCCAGAGGTTTACCGGCACCGCCCGGCGAGTATGAGGCGGGTACAGCGTTCGTCGGTGCCGCAGGGGGGCCGGTACCGACGGGCCGGCGTGCGGTCCCGCCGCCCAAATCCGTTCTCGCGTAGCAGAGTTCACCGCATTGAGCGACAGATATGGGCATATCGTGGTGGATCGGCGTCATACCAGCAGCATGGATGGCAGTCTGACGCACAGCAGCAGTCCGAGGCCGAATCGGTGTCCGATCGGCAGCTCGCTCCCTGGTCGGTGCGCCGGAATCGAGCCTCGGTGGGAAAAGGACGGCGTCGCGATGGCAGACCACCAGGAATCCTCACTCACGCTGCCGAGCGAGCCCGCCTCCGTGCGGCTGGCCCGCGGTTATGTGAGCGATGTGCTCGGCGAATGGGGTCTGCCGGCGCACGCGGTGCGCGCCGATACCGTCCGGCTGATCGTCTCCGAACTCGCCACCAACGCCGTCCAGCACACCCTGGGCCGCTCCCCGGTCTTCACCGTGGAGCTGCGGCTCGACCGCGACGAACAGCTCCGCATCGGCGTCACCGACAGCCATCCGCGGTGGCCGCAGCGGCTGCCCGCCGCGGTGCAGCAGGACAACGGACGCGGCCTGGTCATCATCCGCTTCCTCGCCGCGGAAGCCGGCGGCCGGCTGAGGGTCGAACCCACCCACCAGGGCGGCAAAACGGTCTGGGTCTCCCTGCCCTGGACGGCAACCGGACCCTGACCACCCGCCTCCTGACCACCCGCCCGCCACCGGGCAGGCCGCCGCACGGCCTCACTGCACGGAGCCGCCACGGGTGAACGCGCCGCGCAGCAGCGCCCGCAGGGTGTCGGCGGCCGGGGAGCCGCCACCGGGGCGGTAGGCCACCGAGACCGTGCGGTGCAGCTCGGGCGGCTCCAGCCGGCGGACACCCAGCGGTGTCACCGAACCGGTCGCCATCATCTCCGGCACCACCGCCACCCCCAGGCCCGCGCTCACCAGCGCACACACCACCTCGTACCCCGGTGACTCGCAGCGCACCGCCACGCTCGCCTCGGCAGCCGCGAGCGCCGCCTCCACCCCGCGTCGGTGAGGGTTGGCGGGCGCCATGCTGACCAGCGGCTGTCCGGCCAGACCGGACAGCGGCAGCCGTCCCTGGCCCGCCGACAGGGCGTGCCCCGGAGCCGTGACGAGCACCAGTTCCTCGGTCAGCAGCGGCTCCAGCCGCAGCCCCTCGGGCGTGGGCATCGGGTCGCCAGGCGCGTAGGCGTGCGTCAACGCCAGATCCACCTCGCCGAGCGCCACCGCCCGCATGCCGAGCGGCGGTTCGTACTCCGTGACGCTCAGTTCCACATCCGGGTGCGCACGGCGGAACGCACTCAGCGCGGGCGGCAGCAGATGTGTACCGGCCGTCATGAACGTGCCCACCCGCAGCCGGCCGCCGGACAGGCCCGCCAGCTGCGCCAGCTCGTGCCGCGCCAGATCCAGCTCGTCCAGCGCCCGCCGGGCCCTGACCAGCAGCAGTTCCCCCGCGGCCGTCAGCCGCGCCCCGCGGTGGTGGCGCACCAGCAGCGTCGTCCCGGCCTCCCGCTCCAGCTTGGCGAGCTGCTGGGAGAGCGCGGGCGCGGTGTAGCCGAGCCGGTCGGCGGCCCGTGAAATCGAACCGGCCTCCGCGACCGCCACCAGAGCGGCCAGTCGCGTGGGGTCGTACATAAGAACCTCTTTAGCCCGACGAAGAAGATTGCCACTCCCCATTAAAGGCTCTGACCAGCGAGGATTGCCTCATGGACGGACAGCTGATCACCTTCACCGGAGTTGCGGCCGGCATGGTCGCCATGCCGGGCGCGGACTTCGCGGTCGTGGTGCGCAACGCACTCGGTTCGCGCCGGGCGGGGGTGGCCTGCGCGGTCGGGGTCGCGGGCGGGCTGCTCGTGCACACCGCCCTCGCGGTCGCCGGGCTCGCCGCCGTGCTCGTCGCCGTGCCCGTGCTGTTCGGCGCCGTTCAGGTACTCGGCGGCGCCTATCTGCTCTACCTCGGAGGCCGCGCACTGCTGGCCGTCGTACGCGGTCCTGCCGACGCGGCGCCCACGGCGGACGAGGACGCCGCGGCACGTCCCGGGGATGAGGCCGCCGAGCAGCAGGAAGCGCGCACCGGCGTCGGACGGAGCCTGCGGCAGGGCTTCCTCACGAACGCGCTCAACCCCAAGGCGCCGGTGCTCTTCCTCAGCCTGCTCCCGCAGTTCGTCCCCGAGGGGCAGCCCGCGCTGCCGCGCACCCTGTTGCTCGCCACGATCGTCGTCGCGATGGCGCTGGTGTGGTTCCCCGCCGTCGCGCTGCTCGTCGACCGCCTCGGCAACTGGCTGCGCCGCCCGCGGGTCACCCGTGCCCTGGAGGCCACCACCGGCGCCCTGCTGACCACGCTCGGTGGCGTCCTCCTCGTCGAGGTGGCGCTCGCCTGACCGCGCCGCACACACGCGGACGGCCGCCGCCGAGCGCCTCCCGGAAAGCCAACGGCGGGCAGATGTAAGGGAGTTCGGCTATCTCAACGCGGTGCGGGTGGCGGGCGACCGCTCACCTGACCCGCCCGTACCAGACGGCCTTGCTCCAGATCTTGTCCAGGCGGACGACGGTGCCGGTCCTGGGCGCGTTCCAGATGCGGCCCCGTCCGGCGTAGATCCCGACGTGGTAAACGCCCCTGCCCGCATGGAAGAAGACCAGATCGCCGACCCTGCGGGACGAGGCGGGCAGGTGCCGGGTGCGGTTGTACTGCGCAGCCGCGGTGCGCGGCAGCTTCTTGCCCGCGTGCTTGAACGCATACTGCGTCAGCCCCGAGCAGTCGAATCGGTGGGGGCCCCGGGCGCCGTACTGGTACGGCGCCCCCTTCTTGGAGGCGGCGATCCGCAGCGCCGCGGACGAGACGCTCGACGCTTCGGCGTCGGTGGTCCCTCCGGGCGTCGGGATGATGCCGCCGACGGTGGCCAGTGCCAGAGCCGAAATCGTTCCGGCGCGGGCCACTGCTGTCGGTACGTGCCTGCGTACAGCCATGAGCGAACCCTTCGTCAGTCGCCTGCGAAGGAGGACCTGTCGGGTTCGGGCAGGCGAAGATGCCCGGCCGTGCGTACGGCTTCACCCCAAGGAGCCCGTCGGCCGTGGCGGCCGTGGCCCCGTCGTGCTCGGGTCCTCCGCTCCTGCCGTTCCAACCACGTCGACCGGACATCCGGGACGGCGGCAGGATTAGGCGCCCGTCCGGACCGCCCCGTCGCTGTGGCGGGGTCTTGTCGTCGAAGGGATCGTTACGCATGCGGCGCCCGAAATAAGCGCTGAAATGACCCCATGTGACATTCGTCACATGGGGGCCATGTGGTGAGTCGTGCCGTTCGCGGTGTGCGGGAGCGTCCGGGGTCAGGGCCGGGACCAGGTGTGGAACCCGGTGCGGCGCCGGGGTCAAGGCGACGTGCCGCAATCCGGGCGCCGTTCGTCGCGGACTTCGGTGCTAGCCCTTCCGGGCGAGCCGGGCGGGGGACGTGTCGCACGCCCGGTGCCCGGCGACACCGTGTGCGGTCCCGGTAGGTGGCCGCCGCCTCACGTGTCATCGGGCGGCACCGAGACGAGCCGGGCCCGGCGCTCGCCGTCGAGTGTCCGCAGTGCCCGGCCGAGCGTCCCGCCGTGCAGTTCGCTCTCGCCCCGCTCGTGCATCAGCGCCAGCGCGTCCCGCAGTCCGGCGGCCCTGCTCGCCAGCGCCTGGGCGGCCCGCAGCCCGCCGTAGGTGTGCCCGCCGCGCGCCGGGTTGATCCGGCCCAGCAGGTCCAGGACTTCCAGGTATCGGTCGATCAGTTCGCCCTCGGCCCGGGTCAGTGCGGGCAGCGGAGGGAGTTCGGGCGTCGGCACCCGACGTCACCGTGCGCCGGTCGCCGCGGAGGTCTTGCGGGCGCGGGTGACCCCGTCGATCAGGCCGTACTCCTGGGCGGCGCCGGTGTCGAAGATCTTGTCCCGCTCGATGTCGGCGGCGATCCGTTCGCGCGGCATGCCGGTGTGCCGTTGCAGCAGTTCCTCCAGCTTGTCGCGGGTGCGCAGCAACTCGTCCGCCTGGATGCGCAGATCGGTGGCCTGGCCCTGGACCGGCTCGCTCAGGGCGGGCTGGTGGATCAGCACCCGGGCGCCCGGCAGCGCCAGCCGCTTGCCCGGGGCGCCGGCGGCCAGCAGTACCGCGGCGGCGGACGCGGCCTGGCCCAGGCAGACCGTCGCGACGTCGCAGGTCACGTACTGCATCGTGTCGTAGATCGCGGTCATCGCGGTGAACGAGCCGCCGGGGGAGTTGATGTAGAGCGAGATGTCCTGCTCGGGGGCGGCGTGTTCGAGGTACATGAACTGCGCCATCACGTCGTTGGCCGAGGCGTCGTCGATGGGGGTGCCCAGGAAGACGATGCGCTCGCCGAGCAGCTTCGAGTAGGGATCCATCGTGCGCGTGCCGCTGCTGGTGCGCTCGGTGAACTCCGGCAGGACGTAGCGGGCAGTGGGGTGCGGTGCGTACGGCATGACTGCTCCTCTCTCCGTAAAAAATGTACAGGACGTACATCCCGTTAGAATGGGGAGCATGGCCTACGAGATTCCGGTGACGCAAGCCCGCGCCGAGCTGGCGGATCTGATCAACCGTGTCGTCTACGGCGGGGAGCGTGTGGTGGTCACCCGCCACGGCAAACCGCTCGTCGCGCTGGTTTCGGCCGCTGACCTGCAGCTGCTTGAGGAGCTTGGGCGGTCTGCCGGGGACGCGGAGGAGGAGCAGGTGATCAGCACGGTCTCGACCGTGCGGCCGGGCGCGTCCGCTCCGGGCGAACGGCGGCGGTTCGGTATCGCCGCGGAACACCGCGACCCGGCCGCCGGGGATCGGCGACCGGGTCGGGAGGGCTGACCGTACGGCGCTGCGGCCCGCCCGCGCCGGAGCGGCGGCGCGGGCCATGGGCGGCGGCTGCCCGGCGCCGGTGGGCGCGCGGGTCAGCCGGTGAGCTGCCGGGTGCGGGTCAGGAGCTGAGCTGCCACAGCGCGTTGGCGATGGCGTCGGTGTTGTTGTCCAGTGCGGTGTCGTCGATGTTCTTCGACGTGTCGCAAGCGGCGTGGTAGCAGGCGTCGAACGCCTTGCCCGCCTCGCCGCCCCATGCCTTGGCCTGCTCGTCGGTCTTGATGTAGTCGGCGCCGGAGAAGAGGCCGCCCACCGGGACGCCGGCGTCCTTGAACGGCGCGTGGTCGGAGCGGCCGTCGCCCTCGGTCTCGATCTCGGTCGCGATGTTCTTGGTGGCGAACCAGTCCTTGAAGACCTTCTCCAGGCGCGCGTCGTCGTCGTAGACGAAGTAGCCGGGGTTCGGCGAGCCGATCATGTCGAAGTTGAGGTACGAGTCGAGCTTCGCGGTGTCGCCGCCGAGGGACTCGACGTAGTTCTGCGAGCCGATCATGCCGTCCTCCTCGTCGCCCCACCAGCCGAAGCGCAGGTGCTTGGTGGGCTTGAGGTCGGCCTTGGCGACCGCGAGTGCGACCTCCAGGATGCCGGCCGAGCCGGATCCGTTGTCGTTGATGCCGGGGCCGGCGGGGACGGAGTCGAGGTGGGCGCCGGACATCACGGTCTTGCTCTCGTCGCCGCCGGGCCAGTCGGCGATGATGTTGTAGCCCTTCGCGCCGCCGCTGTTGAACTCCTGGAGCTTCGTGGTGAATCCGGCGGCGTCGAGCTTGCCCTTGATGTAGTCGACCGACGCCTGGTAACCGGCGGTGCCGTGGGCGCGGTTGCCGTCGTTGGCGTCGGCTATGGACTGGAGCTTGGCGAGATCGGCCTTGACGTCCGCCACCGGGATGTCGGGCGCGGCGAGCGTGTCGGGAGTGGCCTGTGCCGAGGCCGCGGTGCCCAGGAGGGCGACGGCGGCGGCGCAGGCGCCGGCGGCCAGGACGGCACGGCGGGTACGGGCAGAGCGAGTCACAGTGTGGCTCCGATGCTGGTGTGGGGGGTGGTGCGGAGCTGTTTGACGCGCACATGAGGATCGTGACCATTGGAGGCGCCGTCAAGAGCGCATAACGGACAGCCGCGTCCGGGGAGCGGGTCATGTCCGTTATGAGTGGAAAGTCGACGGCCATTGCCCGTACTTCCGGTCGCCGCGCGGGGATTGCGGCCCTTCCGGAGTGTGGAATTCGCCACCGCTTTCCTGTGAGTCGGAGAAACCCGGCGGGGAAGAGCGGCCCGGGAATTCGGTCGCCGTTCGGTAACGCCGGGTAATGGGCGGCGTGTTACCCCCAGGCGTGAGAAGGGTTCTGTATCTGTCCGCGCTGGTAACGCGTACGAAATCCCGGCGAACTAGCCTCTGATCGGCGGGTTGTTGATGGTCTTCCGCTGACGGGTGGTTTGCTCGTCCTTTAATTACTGTGTGATACATCTACCAATACAGGTGTGTGGACGCCTGTGACCTGGGTGAACGTCAAGCCCGGGGCAGACTGTGAGGTGGAACGTATGCAACTGACCCCGCATGAGCAGGAACGCCTGATGATTCATGTGGCGGCAGACGTGGCCGAAAAGCGACGGGCTCGGGGGCTGAAGCTCAACCATCCGGAATCCATTGCCCTGCTGACCGCTCACATCCTCGAAGGCGCGCGGGACGGCCGTACGGTCGCCGAGCTCATGTCCTCCGGGCGCAAGGTGCTGAGCCGGGACGATGTCATGGAAGGCGTCCCGGAAATGATTCACGACGTGCAGGTCGAGGCGACGTTCCCCGACGGCACCAAGCTCGTCACCGTTCACGAACCCATCAACTGACCGCGGGAGAGCAGAAGATGATCCCGGGACAGATCCTCTACGCCGAAGAGCCGGTGCGCCTCAACGATGGCCTCCCCCTCACGCGCATGACCGTCCTCAACGCCGCCGACCGCCCCGTGCAGGTCGGCTCCCACTACCACTTCGCCGAGGCCAACCCCGGCCTCGAATTCGACCGCGCGACCGCGCACGGTCAGCGGCTCAACGTCCCCGCCGGATCCGCCGTGCGCTTCGAGCCCGGCATCCCCACCGAGGTCGAACTCGTCCCCATCGGGGGCAAGCGGATCGTCGCAGGACTGCGTGGCCAGACCGGAGGCTCCCTCGATGGCTGATCTGACGCGCCAGGCGTACGCCGACCTGTTCGGCCCCACCACAGGCGACCGCATCCGGCTCGCCGACACCGACCTCGTCATCGAGATCGAGGAAGACCGCTCCGGCGGCCCCGGCAGGGCGGGCGACGAAGCCGTCTTCGGCGGCGGCAAGGTCATCCGCGAATCGATGGGCCAGTCCCGCACCACCCGCGCCGAAGGTGCCCCCGACACGGTGATCACCGGCGCCGTCGTCCTCGACCACTGGGGCATCGTCAAGGCCGATGTGGGTATCCGCGACGGCCGGATCGTCGCCCTGGGCAAGGCCGGCAACCCCGACACCATGGACGGCGTCAACCCGGACCTCGTCATCGGCCCCGAGACCGAGATCATCGCCGGCAACGGCAAGATCCTCACCGCGGGCGCCATCGACACCCACGTCCACTTCATCTGCCCCCAGCAGGTGGACGAGGCGCTGGCGTCGGGTGTCACCACCCTCGTGGGCGGCGGCACCGGACCCGCCGAAGGCAGCAAGGCCACCACCATCACCCCCGGCGCCTGGCACATCTCCCGGCTGCTGGAGTCGATGGACTCGCTTCCGGTCAACATCGGCCTGCTGGGCAAGGGCAACACCATGTCCGTCGCCTCGATGCGCGACCAACTGCGGGCCGGCATCCTCGGCTTCAAGATCCATGAGGACTGGGGCGCCACCCCCGCCGTGCTCGACGCCTGCCTGAACGTCTGCGAGGAGAGCGGCGCCCAGCTCGCGATCCACACGGACACCCTCAACGAAGCCGGATTCCTCGGCGACACCCTCGCCGCCATCGCCGGGCGCTCCATCCACGCCTTCCACGTCGAGGGCGCGGGCGGCGGTCACGCCCCCGACATGATCGCGATGGTCTCCGAGCCGAACGTGCTGCCGGCGTCCACCAACCCCACCCGGCCGCACACCGTCAACACCGTCGAGGAACACCTCGACATGCTGATGGTCTGTCATCACCTCAACCCCGCGGTCCCCGAGGACCTCGCCTTCGCCGAGTCCAGGATCCGGCCCTCCACCATCGCCGCCGAGGACATCCTGCACGACCTCGGCGCCATCTCGATCATGTCGTCCGACGCCCAGGCCATGGGCCGGATCGGCGAGGTCGTGATGCGTACCTGGCAGACCGCGCACGTCATGAAGAAGCGCCGCGGCACCCTCACGGGCGACGCCGGCGCCGACAACCACCGCGCCCGCAGGTACGTCGCGAAGTACACCATCAACCCGGCCGCGGCCCAGGGCATCGACCACGTCATCGGCTCGGTCGAGGACGGCAAGCTCGCCGACCTCGTCCTGTGGGATCCGGCGTTCTTCGGCGTCAAACCGCTGCTCGTCATCAAGGGCGGCCAGATCGCGTACGCGCAGGTGGGCGACGCCAACGCGTCCATCCCCACCCCGCAGCCGATCCTGCCCCGCCCGATGTTCGGCGCGATCGGCAAGGCCCCCGGCAGCAACTCCGTCAACTTCGTCTCCCCGCAGGCCGTCGAGGACGGCATCGCCGAGCGGCTCCCGCTGGCGAAGGCGTACGAGCCGATCCGCAGCACCCGCGGCGTCACCAAGGCGTCGATGCGCAACAACGACGCCCTGCCGCGGGTCCACGTCGACCCGGACACCTTCACGGTGACCATCGACGGCGAGACCGTCGAACCGGCCCCCGCCGCCGAACTCCCCATGGCCCAGCGCTACTTCCTCTTCTGATGCGGTCACGATGAACACCCCCGTCAACCCCACGCACCGCCCGGACCGCCGATGAGCCGGGCCGCCCTGCTCGTCCTCGCCGACGGCCGGTTCCCCGCCGGAGGGCACGCCCACTCGGGCGGCGCCGAACCCGCCGTCACCGCGGGACGCATCAAGGACGCCGCCACCCTGGAGCGGTTCTGCCGCGGCCGGCTGCACACCGCGGGACTGGTCGCGGCCGGCCTCGCCGCGGCGGCTGCGGCCGGCGCCGACCCGCTCCTCCTGGACGACGCAGCCGACGCCCGTACGCCCGTACCCGCGCTGCGGCAGGTCGCCAGGCGGCTCGGCCGGCAGATGATGCGGGCCGCCCGCGCCACCTGGCCGTCCGACGCGCTCGACGCGCTCGCCGCGGCCCGGCCGCGCGGCGCCCACCAGCCCGTCGTCCTCGGCCTCGCCGCCAGGTCGGCGGGCCTGACCCCGCTGGACGCCGCGTACGCGGTGGCGTACGAGAACATCAGCGGCCCGGCGACCGCCGCCGTGCGCCTGCTGAGCCTCGACCCCTTCGACGCCACCGCCGTCCTCGCTCACCTCACCGCCGACCTGGACCGGGTCGCCGCGCAGGGAGCCGAGGCCGCGGCGCGCGTCGCCACCGAAGGAACCGACGCGCTGCCCACCGCTTCCGCGCCGCTGCTCGATATCACCGCCGAACAGCACGCCGCCTGGCCGGTACGGCTCTTCGCCTCCTGACCGGCCCCACCACCGCGCCGCACACCGCGCGGCGCACGCACTACGGAGTGACCATGCACCTCGACCACGAGCTCGACGAGATCTTTCCTCAGCGCCACACCCACAGCGCCGCCGCCCCGGAGCGTTCCGACGGTTCCCGGCGGGCGTTGCGTATCGGTCTGGGCGGGCCGGTGGGTACCGGCAAGACCGCCACTGTCGCCGCGCTGTGCCGGGCGCTGCGCGATGAACTGTCCATCGCCGTCGTCACCAACGACATCTACACGCGTGAGGACGCCGAGTTCCTGCTCCGTGAGGCGGTCCTGCCCGCCGACCGTATCCAGGCGGTGGAGACCGGTGCCTGCCCGCACACCGCCATCCGCGACGACATCTCCGCCAACCTCGAAGCCGTCGAGGACCTGGAAGAGGCGGTCGGCCCGCTCGATCTGATCCTCGTCGAGTCCGGCGGCGACAACCTGACCGCCACCTTCTCCAAGGGCCTGGTCGACGCCCAGATCTTCGTCATCGACGTCGCGGGCGGCGACGACATCCCCCGCAAGGGCGGCCCCGGCGTCACCACCGCCGACCTCCTCGTCATCAACAAAACCGACCTCGCCCCCTACGTCGGCGTCGACCTGGAGGGCATGGCCCGCGACGCCAAGGCCCAACGCGGCGAACTCCCCGTCGCCTTCACCGCGTTGAAGAAGGAGAACGGCGTCAAGCCGATCTCGGACTGGGTGCGCGGGCGGCTCGCCGACTGGACCGCGGGCCCGGCATGACGACCGCGCCCACCACGCTCGCCCGGCCGCCGCGCACGCCGATGCCGGCGGCGGGGCTGCACGCCACCGCCCGCATCACCGCCCGCACCGACGCGCACGGCATCACCCGGCTGCCCGTCCTGGACGGCGCAGGGCCGTTCGCGCTGCGCCGGATCGGCAGGCCGGGACCGCAGGCCAGGGTCTGCGTGGTGGGTGCCATGAGCGCCCCGCTCGGCGGCGACCGGCTGGCCATCGACGCCACCGCGGACGCCGGCGCAGCCCTGCACCTCACGGCCGCCGCCGCGACGGTCGCGCTGCCCGGCCGCACCGGCGATGCCGCCACCTACGACGTCCGGCTGACGGTCGGCGACGGCGCACGGCTCGACTGGCTGCCCGAACCGCTGATCTCCGCGGAGGGCAGCGACCTGTGGATGACCACCACCGTCGAACTCGCGCCCACCGCCCGCCTGGTGCTGCGCGAGGAACAGGTCCTGGGCCGCACCGGCGAGCACACCGGAACCCTGCACAGCCGGCTGACGGTACGGCGCGCCGGACGCACACTGCTGGACCAGGAGACCGCCTACGGCCCCGGCGTCCCCGGCTGGGACACCTCCGCGGTCCTCGACGCGCAGCGCGCCGTCGGCCAACTCCTCGTCGTGGAGCCCGCGTTCGATGAACAGTCGGTGGCGGTGCGGCTGCTCGGCGACGCCGCGGGCGGGCCGGGGCAAGAGCCCGCGGGACAGGGTGTACTGGCGCCGCTGGCGGGCCCCGCAGCGCTCGTCACCGCCGTCGCCCCGGACGCGTTGCGGCTGCGGCGTCTCCTGGACGACGCGGCGCGGGACGTTGCGGCGGGCTGAAACCGGACCGGCGGGCGGGGGCGGAAGGCCGCGCCCCCGCGCCGGTCACACCTCCAACTCGGCCTCCAGCTGGGCGAGTCGGCGCCGGGCCAGCGCGAGGTTGGCGCGCTTGCGGTCCAGCACCAGGTACAGGAAGAGGCCGTTGCCCTTCCTCCCGGTCAGCGGGCGCAGCAGGTGATACTGCGAGGTCAGCGTGATGAGCATGTCCTCGATGGAACCCTGGAGTTCCAGCATTTCCATGGTGCGCAACTTCGCCCGTACGACATCGGTGATTCCGGCCGCCGCGGCATCGATGTCCAGGGCGTGGTTGTCCCCCAGGGTGGCCAGCGACATGCCGCTGGTGTAATCGACGAGGGCGATACCGATGGCGCCGTCGATGTTCGACATTGCTTCGGAGAGTGCGGATTCCATCTGAGCCATGGCGGATGGTGACCTTTCCATCGACAGGGTGGGACAGGGTTTTCGGGAGGGGTCAGGCTTCCGGCGCGGTGTCCACCAGCGTGCCGATGCGTGCCGCGGTCTGGCGGGCCTGGAGGTGCAGCCGTCCCACGTTGGTCTCGGGGCTCGCGACGGCGGTGAGCACCGCGCCGGCGCCGGCCGCGTAGACGGCGATGTATCCGGTGGCGCCGCGGGTCAGAGTCTCCTCGAAGGCCCCTTGTCCGGTCGCCTCCGAGAGGCGCTTGGCGACGCCGATGGCCGCGGCGGTGAGCGCGGCGAGGCCGTCCGGCTCGATGTTCCGCAGGTCGTGCGCGATGACCATGCCGTCGGTGCTGGCCACCATGCCGCCCTGAAGATGGCGCACCTGATCGCGCAGCGTGTGCAGTTCCTCCCGCACGCGGGGTTCGATCGTCATCAGTCTCCTCTTTTCCGCGCGCTTTCTGAGCGCGTGCCTCATGGCAGGGTTTCGCAAGGGCTCACAGGTTCTCCTCCAGTGCCGTACGGAGGCGGACGAGGAGGTCGACATCCGGTTCGGGGGTGGTCTCCAGTTCGGGCACAGGTAAGTGCCAGGAAGCCGTGGGCCGTTCCGCGCCGTCACCGGAAGCGTGCTCGTCCAGATGCGCCCCGGGGCGCCGCCGGGGGAGGGCGCCACCCGGAGGGTCACCGGCCGTGCGTCGTGGCATCTGCACCAGACCGGCCGCGGCGAGCCGGCGGGTCTCCAGCAGCGTCAGGAACGCCGACTGCCCCAGGAGGCGGGCGATGTCCTGCGGGGTGCGCCGGCCGTCGGCACGGGCGAGCAGCCGCCGCTGCTGCCAGGTGGTGACGTGGTTCCTGCCGCGGTCCGGGCGGGCGACGGTCACCGGTGCGGTGTCCACGGCGGCCCAGGACTGCCACGCGTCGAGCAGGGCGCGGCGGCGCGCGGTCGCCCGCAGCAGCGCCTCGACGCCGATCCGCTGCACCGGGCCGAGCCAGTGTGCGGCGCCCGGCGTGAACGAGGTGCCGTCGGGCGGCAGAGGCAGCAGGAAGAACGCCGCGTCCAGCAGCGCCGCCAGGTGGCAGATCTCCAGCTCGCCCAGGGTGAGCCGGCCCGCGCCGACCAGGAACCGGCCGCCGTCGGGCCGGGTTCCGTCCGCGCCGGCCGCCTCCTGCGCCTCCTGCACATGGCGTGCCGGTACGCGCCCCGCCGCGGTGAGCCGGACGTCGACCCCGGGGGCGGCGCTGCACTCCACGCAGTAGACCGCGCCGTCGAGCAGGTAGACGCAGCCGCCGGGACCGTGCAGCGCTCCGGTGACACGGTCGGCGGCCAACCGGTCGAGTACCCCGGCGGATTCGGGCGGGGGAGGAGGTGCGGGCAGGCCCATGGCTGTTCCCTAACCGTTGGGGCGGTGCGGCGGGCTGCGGCAGGGCGGCGGGCGCCCGCGCGCCGCCGGATGCGCGCGGGGCCGTGCGGCGTGTCACCGGGACCGGCTGACACGCCTGTACCGCGGTCAGTCGGCGACCAGTCCGGCCGCCAGGTCACGCAATCGCATCCTTGCCATTGCGAGGTTGGCGCGCTCACGGTCCAGCCAGAGGTACAGGTACGTCTGGCTGTCGAACGCGGTGTGCACGAAGCGGATGAGGTGGTAGCCGCCGGCCGTCGTGAGGATGAGGTCCTCCGTGCCGGGGTCGTCGGCTCCCGCGCTGTCGAATGTGGCGTTGCGCATGACGGCTTGGACGACTTCGGAGGTGTCGGCGGCGGTGGCGTCGTGGTCGTCGTGCGGCGCCCGGCCCGCCGTACCGAGCGTCAGCCCGCTGGTCCAGTCGATCAGACCGGTCCCGAGCACACCGGGGATTTCCATCGCCTGGGACAAAGCCTGATCGATACCCGGCACCACGGAACTCCTTCTCGACAGCGGGAAACTGAGGCGAAAACGCCGACAGCCCTCCCTCGTAGCCGCACGTGGGAGAGCCTGTACGGAAGGTTACTCATCGTGGCGGCTCCGGCACATGCCCCAAGGGCATGTGCCGGGCAATTGACGCGTTCTCGACCCTCGGCCGCGCACCCGCCCCGGTGAGGAGCAACCCCGGCGTACCGCACACAGAACACATACCCGCCATTGCGCCGGACGGCACCCTTCCGCACCCCGAAATCCCGGCAGGTTACGGCCCGTTGGCAGGGATACGCAGCAGTGCGGCGGCGGGCACCCGGCGACTTCCGGCCGCCCGCCCGCCGCTCCGCGCCCCTCGTGCCTCCTGCGTCCCGCAGGCCCCATACGGCGATCCGGGGCCGTCCGGGCGGGGGGTCCTGCGGAGACGCATACCGGAGCATTTCAGTTCCACCCAAGAGCGGCCGGAATCCTACAGATTGGTAAAGAATTGGTGGTCAAACCTGTTCAGACACGGACGGGAGACGACAGGATCCCCCTGTAGCTCTGTGATCATCGCCGCCACGAGCGGCGCACCATGCAGGGGGAACCACCTCGTGAGAAGAACAGCAGCACTCGGCGCCGCCGGCACCCTGGTGACCGGCACGCTCCTCGCCGGAGCGATAGCCGCCACCCCCGCCAGCGCGGGTGAGCGGCAGCACGGCGCATCGGCCGAAGCGCGCGGCGTACGGACCGCCGCCGCACGTGCGGCCACCCAGGGCATCGACTGGCAGGACTGCCCAGCCGACTGGGACCTGAAGACCCCCATCCAGTGCGGGTACGTCACCGTCCCCGTCGACTACGCCAAGCCCGACGGCCGCACCATCAAGATCGCCGTCGACCGGGCCCGCAACACCGGCGGCAAGGAAGAGCGCCAGGGCTCCCTCCTCTACAACCCCGGCGGCCCCGGCGGCTCCGGCATGCGCTTCCCGGCCCGGAGCACCGGCGACAGCGCGCTGTGGAAGAAGACCGCAGCCGCCTACGACTTCGTCGGCTTCGACCCACGCGGCGTCGGCCACTCCGCGCCGATCTCCTGCGTGGACCCGCAGGAGTACGTCAAGGCGCCCAAGGCCGACCCGGTGCCGGACAGTGAGGCGGACAAGCGCGCCCAGCGCAAGCTCGCCAAGGAGTACGCCGACGGCTGCGCCGAACGCAGCGGCGGCCTCCTGCCGTACATGACGACCCCCAACACCGCCCGCGACCTGGACGTCATCCGCGCCGCGCTCGGCGAGAAGAAGCTCAACTACCTCGGCGTCTCCTACGGCACCTACCTCGGCGCCGTCTACGCCACACTCTTCCCCGACCACGTCCGCCGGATGCTCGTCGACAGCGTCGTCAACCCCTCGCGCGAGAAGGTCTGGTACCAGGCCAACCTCGACCAGGACGTCGCCTTCGAGACGCGCTGGGGCGACTGGAAGAAGTGGGTCGCCAAGAATGACGCGACCTACCACATCGGTGCCACCCCGCAGCAGGTCCAGGCGCAGTGGGAGAAGCTGCGCGCGACGGCCAAGAAGAACCCCATCGGCGGCCTCGTCGGACCGGCCGAGCTGACCGGCTTCTTCCAGAACGCGCCGTACTACGACTCGGCGTGGGCCACGGTCGCCCAGGTCTGGAGCGCCTACCTCGCGGGCGACGAGAAGCCGCTGGTGGAGAACGCGGGGCCGGACCTCAAGGACACCGCGGGCAACATCGCGTCCGAGAACGGCACCGCCGTCTACACCGCCGTCGAGTGCGCCGACGCCAAGTGGCCCACCAGCTGGAAGAAGTGGGACCGCGACACCACCCGGGTGCACGCCGAGGCGCCGTTCATGACCTGGGCGAACGCCTGGATGAACCTGCCGTGCGCGACCTGGCAGGCCAAGCAGCACAAGCCGGTCGACGTCAAGACCGGCAAGGGCCTGCCGAGCGTGCTGATCGTGCAGAGCACCCGTGACGCCGCCACCCCCTACGAGGGCGCCGTCGAGCTGCACAAGCGGCTGAGGGGATCCCGCCTGATCACCGAGCGGGACGCCGGCTCGCACGGCGTCACCGGCCAGGTCAACCCCTGCATCAACGACCGGGTGGACGCCTACTTCCTGCACGGGAAGACGGACGCGCAGGACGTGACCTGCGCCCCGCACGCCACACCCGAACCGGCCAAGGCGAAGGCCGCCACTTCCTGACACCCCGTCACCACGGGACACCGCGCACGGGCGGCCAGGACACCACCTGGCCGCCCGTGCCGCGTCCCGGCCCCCGGCCCCGCCGCCCGGCGGACCCCCGCGCGGGCCGTACGGGCGAGCGCACGGCGTGGCCGCTTGCCCCTCCGCGGCGTACGGGATGCCCTGACCCCGTACGGGCGGGGGCCCACTCCGGTACCGGACGGTGGCGTCCCCGCACCGGCACTCGAACCCACCGAGCGCTCCAGGAGACCCACCATGTCCGTCAGCCGCCGACGCCGCCTGGCCCGTGCCGCAGCGACCACCGCAGCCGCCGTCGTGACCGTACTGTCCGTCGCACCGGCCGCCCCCGCCGACGCCGCCGAACCGCGAGCGGATGAGGGGCTCTTCCTGACCATCTCGGGCGTGGAGGACACCTGGATCCGCGGTGTGCTGCTGCGCTGCCCGGACACCACGGGCCACCACCCGCACCACGACGCCGCCTGCTCCGAGCTGATCTGGGCGCGCGGCGACCTCGACGCGCTGCGCGGCGAGCCGCACGCCTGCACCAAGGAGTACGACCCGGTGACCGTCGCGGCCCGCGGCACCTGGCGCGGCGCGCCCGTCGAGTGGCGCCGGACCTTCGCCAACGCCTGCACCATGGATGCCGCCACCGGGTCCGTCTTCCGCTTCTGAACGGGCGGCCCCGTCACGCGACCGTGCTCAGGCCCGGCGCGCCGCCACCATCCCCGCGGTCGCCAGAGCCAGCACCACCCAGGCGAACCAGACCCAGCCGTTGCCGCCCAGCGCCACGGTGTAGGCAGTGGCCACCACCAGGCCGGCCACCGTGCACACGGCCATCGTTCTCGCAGATCCGGGCATACCCGCAACCTCCTCACGGCGGCCCGTGGCGGCAACGCCACGGGCCGCGGCCATGGGACCATCGTCCCCGGCCGCGGCCCGTACCGCCAGCTTCCGCCCGAGCGCAGGTCAGCGGCTGCGCGTGTGCAGGGAAGCCAGATACGCGTTGTAGTCCGCCAGGTCCTTGTCGCCGTTGCGGTCGGCGGCCCGGTCGGTGCGCAGCGACTGCCGCTCCTCGGACTTGTACCACTGGAAGACCAGCGCGATCAGCACCACCACCGACGGGATCTCGCTGAACGCCCAGGCGATGCCGCCCGCGGCCGTCTGGTCGGACAGCGCGTCGATCCCCAGCGACAGCGGCGGATGTGTGTACGTGCTGACCATCGGCTCCGACGCCATCATCAGCGCGATGCCGAAGAACGCGTGGAACGGCATACCGGCGAAGAGTTCCAGCATCCGCATCACGTAGCCCGGCCGGTGCGGCCCCGGGTCGACACCCATGATCGGCCAGAAGAACACCAGGCCCACCGCCAGGAAGTGCACCATCATCGCGATGTGCCCGGCCCGCGACTGCATCAGGAAGTCGAAGAGCGGCGAGAAGTACAGCGCGTACAGGCTCGCGATGAACAGCGGGATGGTGAACGCGGGGTGCGAGATGATCCGCATGTAGCGGCTGTGCAGCAGCGCCACCAGCAGCTCGCGCGGGCCCTTGCTGCCGCGTGCCGCGGTCGGCAGCGCGCGCAGCGTGAGCGTGACCGGCGCGCCGAGCAGCAGCAGGATCGGCGACAGCATGCTGATGACCATGTGCTGCACCATGTGCACGCTGAACATGGCCATGCCGTAGTCGTTGAGCTTGGTGCACATGACCAGCGCCACGGTCAGCACACCCACGACCCAGGCCACGATCCGGCTCACCGGCCAGGCGTCGCCGCGCCTGCGGAGCCGCAGCACCGCCCAGCCGTACAGCGCGAGGCCGACCAGGCAGCCGACGAGGAAGAACGGATCCCCGCCGAACTCCAGCCCCCGCCCCAGCGTGAACGGCGGTAGATCCATATTCATGCCGTGCCCGCTGTGATCCATCCGCTCGCTCCTGATTCGTACCGATACTCCGGCGACCAGACTAGAACCGCCCCCGGCCGGAGCATCGGCCGGGGGCGGTTCGTGCAGCGTGGAACTACCGCAGGTCGGGCGCGTCGGTCACAGCACGCACTCCGCCTCGGCGTAACGGTCGTCGGGCACGGTCTTGAGCGTCTCGACCGCCTCGGCGAGCGG
Source organism: Streptomyces sp. NPDC048644 (assembly GCF_043199105.1). Lineage (NCBI taxonomy): Bacteria > Bacillati > Actinomycetota > Actinomycetes > Kitasatosporales > Streptomycetaceae > Streptomyces > Streptomyces sp. NPDC048644. Next base: position 120,967 of record NZ_JBICVO010000002.1, on the reverse strand, counting down.
CACCAGCGTGATGTCCGTGCCGCGCAGCGCCGTCATCATCCCGAAGTCGCCGCGGTGCGCGGCCTCCACGGCATGCCAGCCGAAGCGGGTCGCCAGCACCCGGTCGTACGCGGTCGGCGTCCCACCGCGCTGCACGTGCCCCAGGATGACCGGACGCGCCTCCTTGCCGAGCCGCTGCTCCAGCTCCAGGGAGAGCTGCCGGGCGACACCGGCGAACCGCTCGTGCCCGTACACGTCCTTGCCGCCGACCTCGAACTGCATCGAGCCCTCGCGCGGCTTGGCGCCCTCGGCCACCACCACGATCGCGAACTTCTTGCCCGCCGAGAACCGCTCGCCGACCCGCTCGGTCAGCTCCTCGATGTCGAACGGACGCTCCGGCACCACGATCGCGTGGGCGCCCGCGGCCATCCCGGAATGCAGCGCGATCCACCCGGTGTGCCGCCCCATCACCTCGACGATCAGCACCCGCTGATGCGATTCGGCGGTCGTCTTGAGACGGTCGAGCGCTTCGGTGGCGACGCCGACCGCGGTGTCGAACCCGAAGGTCACGTCCGTGACGGCGATGTCGTTGTCGATGGTCTTGGGGACGCCGACGATCGGCAGCCCGGCGTCCGACAGCAGCCGCGCGGCCTTGAGGGTGCCCTCGCCGCCGATCGGGATGATCGCGTCGAGGCCCAGCTCGGCGACGTGGCCGCGGGCGCGTTCGACGCCGTCCCGCAGATGGGCGGGCTGCACACGGGACGACCCGAGGATCGTGCCGCCGCGGGCGAGGATGCCGCCGACCGCGTCGAGGTCGAGCTTGCGGTAATCGCACTCCAGCAAGCCCTTCCAGCCGTCGCGGAAGCCGATCACCTCATCGCCGTGATCGGCTGTGGCGCGGTGGACGACGGAGCGGATGACGGCGTTGAGACCGGGGCAGTCGCCGCCGGAGGTGAGCACACCAATACGCATTGCCAGCAAAACCCTCTGCAACTCAACCGGGGGCCCGGACCCCGTCGTCCGGTTGGATCCCGCTCACCCTACAAGCGCGCGGGCCCCTGGCACAGATACGCCCGCAGTGCGGGACTGCGGGCGTACCAAAGGGGGCTATTACGGGATAAAAGTCCCGAACAGGCCGTTATGCGGGCTGCGTTGCCGCGGCGATCCGCTCCTGGCGCAGCGCCTCGTACCACCGGTCGTCGGCCGGCGGCAGCGCGTTCACGTCCAGCGCGAGCTTGATCAGCAGATCCGCGATGTGCGGGTTGCGCGCCATCACAGGACCGTGCATGTACGTGCCGAAGACGGTGTCGTTCCAGGCGCCTTCGTAGCCGTCGCCCACGCCGTTGCCCTTGCCGAACCGCACCTTCGCGAACGGCCTGGCCGTCTGGCCGAGGTGCGTCACACCCTGGTGGTTCTCGAAGCCGGTCAGCGGCGGCAGCCCCAACCGCGGGTCGATGTCGGCGAGTACGTCACCGACGCACCGCTCCGCCTCGCCGCGGGTGCTCACCACGTCGAGCAGCCCCAGGCCCTGCTGCTGCTCGCCGAGGTCGTTGATGAACTCGTGGCCGAGGATCTGGTAGCCGGCGCACACCGAGAAGACGATCGCGCCGTTGGACACCGCCCGGCTCAGACCGCCGTCGCGGATCAGCCGCTCGGCCGCCAGGCGCTGCGGCCTGTCCTCGCCGCCGCCGATCAGGTAGATGTCGCCCGACGTGGGAATCGGCTGGTCGGACCGCACGTCAAGACGCTGCACGTCCAGACCGCGCTGCCGCGCCCGCCGTTCCACCACCAGTGCGTTGCCCTGGTCGCCGTACGTGCTCAGCAGGTCCGGATAGATCCACACCAGCCGCAGGCTGTTGTCACTCATTCTCGCTCGTCCTTGTCCGTGCATCGCCATCAGTTGCCCACCCGCCGGCGCAGATCCTGGAAGGCCGTGTAGTTGGCGATGATCTCGATCCGTCCCGGCGGCGCCATCCGCACCGCGTCGTCGAGGCTCTCGCACACCTCGAAGTCGAGCCCCGCGACCTCCAGGCGGACCGCCAGGTCCAGCTTGCGGTCGCCGAGCACGAACAGCGGGTGCCCGGCCAGCCTGGTGTAGTCGACGTCCCACAGCCAGGACGTGTCCGTGCCGTCCGCACCGCGGGCGTTCACCGACATGATCACCGGGGTCGGCGGCGGGTCGATCAGCGAGAACGTCTCCAGCCAGCCGGCCGGGTTCTTCGCCAGCAGCAGCCGCAGCTCCCGCTCCATGAACGTCACCACGTCATAGCGCCCGGCCACCGCCTGCACGCTGTACATCCGCTCCAGCGCGACCTGCGGCGGCACCCCGAAGGCGGCGGCGACGGCGGCGGACGTCGTCGCGTTCGCCTTGTTGGCGCGGCCGGGCAGCTGAAGCTTGATGGGCCAGGCACTGCCGTGCGGGTCCAGGACGTAGTCGCCGGAGAGCGCCCAGCTCGGCGTCGGACGGCGGAAGCCGCACTCGCCGCAGAACCAGTCGTCCCCGGGACGCTGCATCACGCCGCCGCACGACGGGCACGACCAGGCGTCGTCCTTCCATTCCTGGCCCGCCGCGACCCACACCACATTCGCCGACGACGAGGCCGCCCAGACGATCAACGGGTCGTCGGCGTTGGCGATGATCAGCGCCTTGGAACCGGCGAGCCCCTCGCGCCAGTGCTCGGCCAGCATGCGGGTCTCCGCCGCGCGGTCGAGCTGGTCACGCGAGAGGTTCAGCAGCGCTATGGCCTTCGGCGTGACGTCCCGCGCCACACCGGCGAGGTACTTCTCGTCCACCTCGATCACGCCGAACTTGGCGTCGGATCCGCCCGCGAGCGCCGAGGTGATACCGGCCGGCATGTTGGCGCCCAGCGCGTTGGATACCACCGGGCCGCCGGCCCGCAGGGCCTCGGCGATCAGCCGGGTCGTGGTCGTCTTGCCGTTGGTCGCGGACACCAGAATGACGTCCAAGTGCCGTGCCAGCCGGGCCAGCAGGTCGGGGTCGAGCTTGAGTGCCACCCGGCCACCGATCACCGATCCGCTGCCGCGGCCCGCCGCGCGCGATACCGCCGCCGCGGCTTTGCCCGCCGTCACGGCCAGCTTGGCCCGCGGCGACAGCGGCTCCGTGTTGCCTGCCATCGTCCTTGATCCTCCTTGCATCCGGCGCCCTCCTGCCCAGTGGGCTGCCGGTGGAACGCCCCCTCCGCGGTCGATGACCGGCCGGAGGCTTCGGTCGGGGATCAGCCTATCGATGTCCGGCAGCTGCCCCGAACCCCGCCACCCGTGACGCGACATCCGGCTCACCCCGGACCGTACGCTTGCCCCATGCCCTCCCGCACCATCCCCGGCGCCACCGGCCGCCCCCGCCCCATGCGCCTCCTCGGCGATCCGGCCCTCGAAGCGCCATGCCAGGAGGTCACGGCCTTCGACGACGGCCTGTCCCGGCTGATCGAGGACATGTTCGCGACGATGTACGCCGCCAGGGGCGTCGGTCTCGCGGCCAACCAGATCGGCGTCCCGCTACGGGTGTTCGTCTACGACTGCCCCGACGACGAGGACCGCCGCCACCTCGGCCACCTCGTCAACCCGACGCTCACCGCCGCTGAGGGGCCGGTCGTCCGCGGCCCCGAGGGCTGTCTCTCGCTCCCCGGCATCGAGGCCGGCACCCCGCGCCACGACGAGGCGGTGGTCGAGGGCTTCGACGCGAGCGGGGCACCGCTGCGGGTGCACGGCAGCGGATTCTTCGCCCGCTGCCTCCAGCACGAGTGCGACCATCTCGACGGCGGCCTCTACGTCGACCACCTCACCGGGCTGCGCCGCCGCCGCGCACTGCGTGCCGCGGCCCGCGCGCCCTGGGCGACGGCCCGCTAGGGCTCAGAACCCGGGGCCGTCCGCCCGGTCCTTGACCGCGGCCAGCTGCCCCCACAGCAGGTCGGTGAGGTGCTGCACCAACTGCTCGCGTGAGCAGGGGCGTTCGCGCAGCCACCAGTCCCCGGCCGCGTGCATCATGCCGACGATTCCGTGCCCCCAGACGCGGGCCTTCTCCTCGCCTTCGGGGCCGAGGTCGAGGCGCTCGCGGATCACCTCGGCCAGTTCCTCGCCGAGCCGGCGCAGCAGCGGAGCGGAGTGCCGCCCCACGTCGAATCCGGACTCCGCCGGGTTCTCCTCGTCGGCGGGGTGCATCAGGAACCGGTACACCTGCGGCCGGGTCTCGATCGCGACGAGGTAGGTGTCGAGGGTGGACTCGACGCGGTCGCGCCGCAGTACGGGGGCGTCAAGCGCCGCCCGCAGGCCGGCCAGCAGCGCGTTGGTGTGCCGTACGGCCAGGGCGCGGTAGAGGCCGCCCTTGTCCCCGAAGTGGCGGTAGAGGATCGGCTTGGTGATCCCCGCCTCGGCGGCGATGGCGTTCATCGACGCCCCCGGCCCGTCGCGCAGGACGATCCGTTCCGCGGCCTCCAGCAGCTCCCGCTTGCGGCGCTCGGTCGACGTCGCCCGCCGGCCGTCCTGCCGTGTGCTGTCCATGGTCGTGCTCCCCACCCTTGTGAATCCGTGGTGCTCGCGCAACGTAACACCCATGCCGCATGCGGAAATCGAGGCCGAGGGGAGTTGACATTCCTTACTGGCGAGTAACAGACTCTTGTTACCGTAAGTAACGCTTGAAGGTACCGTACCGCTGGAGGGGACATGGCCGAGTTCACCATGGAGCTCAACGACGAGCAGAAGGAAGTCCGGGACTGGATCCACGGCTTCGCCGCCGACGTCATGCGCCCCGCGGCAGCGGAATGGGACGAGCGCGAGGAAACGCCCTGGCCGGTCATCCAGGAGGCGGCCAAAATCGGCCTGTACTCCCTGGACTTCTACGCCCAGCAGTTCTTCGACCCCACCGGCCTCGGCATCCCGATGACCATGGAGGAACTGTTCTGGGGTGACGCCGGCCTCGCCCTGTCGATCGTGGGCACGGGACTGGCCGCCGTCGGCGTCCTGGCGAACGGCACCGAGGAGCAGATCGGCACCTGGGTTCCGCAGATGTACGGCGACGCCGACGACGTCAAGGTCGCCGCCTTCTGCTCGTCCGAGCCCGACGCCGGATCCGACGTCGCCGCGATGCGCACCCGCGCCGTGTACGACGAGGCCAAGGACGAGTGGGTGCTCAACGGCACCAAGACCTGGGCGACCAACGGCGGCATCGCCAATGTCCACGTCGTCGTCGCGGTCGTCGACCCGGACGTCGGCTCCAAGGGCCACGCCTCCTTCATCGTCCCGCCCGGCACCCCGGGCCTTGCGCAGGGACAGAAGTTCAAGAAGCACGGCATCCGCGCCTCGCACACCGCCGAGGTCGTCCTGGAGAACGTCCGCGTGCCGGGCCACTGCCTGCTCGGCGGCAAGGACAAGCTCGACGAGCGGCTGGCACGGGCCCGCGAGCGCGCCAGGAACGGCGGCGGAGAGCGCGTGAAGAACGCGGCGATGGCGACCTTCGAGGCGTCCCGTCCCGCCGTCGGCGCGATGGCGGTCGGCACCGCGCGCGCGGCGTACGAAGAGGCGCTGGAGTACGCCAAGACGCGGACCCAGTTCGGCCGCCCGATCATCGACAACCAGGGCGTCGCCTTCCAGCTCGCCGACATGCGCACCCAGATCGACGCCGCCCGCCTGCTGGTGTGGCGCGCCTCCTGGATGGCGACGGCCGGCAAGCCGTTCACCTCCGCCGAGGGGTCCATGTCGAAGCTGTTCGCCAGCGAGGTCGCCAAGAAGGTCACCGCGCAGGCCGTGCAGATACTCGGCGGGAACGGCTTCACCCGCGAGTACCCGGTGGAGCGGATGCACCGCGACGCGGCGATCTACACCATCTTCGAAGGCACCAGCGAGATCCAGCGGCTGGTCATCGCCCGCACCCTCTCGGGCATGCCGATCCGCTGACCCGGCGGCCCTGGCGTGGGGCGGGCCCGGGGTCCGTGTCCTACGCCAGGGTGGCAGCGGCAGCGCGGGCGAAACCGTCCGGGTTGTCCAGCATCATGTTGTGACCGCAGCCGGCCAGCGCCGCCAACGAGACCCCGGCAGCGGCCAGTTCGCCGGCCCCGGGGAGCGGCCCGTCGGCGGCGGGATACAGGAACGTCCGGGGGATCGGCAGGCCGAGCAGCAGGGTGCGCATGTCAGGACTGCTGCCGCGTACCAGGCCCACCGCGCTGCGGTACAGCGCCTCAGGACCCGCCAGACGCATCGTGGCCCACCACTCGGCGCCCGCCGACTCCCGCACCTCGTCCCGGCCGTGGGACAGGAACTCCTCCTCGGTGTACGCGGCGATGCCGCGGCTGCCCGGGGCACCCCGCCGCGGCTCCAGCGGATCGAGATTGGCGTCGGCGAGCACCAGCCGCGACACCAGCAGGGGATGCCGCGCGGCGAGCACCAGTGCCACCGAGCCGCCCATGCTGTGCGCGATCACCTCGGCACCCGTCACCCCTGCCGCGTCCAGCGCCGCGGCCAGCGCGTCGGCGTGCGATTCCAGCGTGTAGGCGAAGGCCGCGGGCCGGTCGCTGAGGCCGAAGCCGAGCAGGTCGACCAGGAGTGAACGCGGCCCGGCGAGCAGCGGGTGCGCCGCCGTCCCGCTCCAGTAGGCCGACGAGGTGGCGCCGAGCCCGTGCAGATAGACGCGTACGGGTCCGGCCGTTCCGTTGCCCGGATGCTCGATCCAGCGGATGCGGTCGCCTTCGGCCGTTACGGCGGCACTGCGCACGGCGCTTACTCCTGACGTCGATGAGGCCCGGCCTGCCGCCGGGCCGCGGCCCGGGGTGGCCGCGCGTGAGGCTATCCGGTGTTCCCGTCCGGCAGGGCGGCGGGGCGTGCGTGCGCATCAACTCCCTTCGCCTCAGCTGTAGTTGGCCCGGCGCACGCACCTGCGCCCGGGGGCCTCCGCGGGGCCGCCCGGTGCCCGTAGCGCGGATCGCCGGCGTCTCCCTCGGGCGGCATCCCTCTCGGCTCCCCTTGACGCGCACACCCCTGCGCTCTACTTTCCTTCCATAAAGCAAAACATTGATTCCATAATGCGGAATTTAAGTCTTCTGGCCTCCCCGGCCTGACCACGCCCCTGACAGATCGACGCAGGAGTACCTCGATGCCTCGCATGACAGCCGCCCGTGCCGCAGTGGAGATCCTCAAGCGAGAGGGCGTGACCCACGCCTTCGGAGTGCCGGGTGCGGCGATCAATCCCTTCTACGCGGCGCTCAAGGGCGGCGGCGGGATCGACCACACACTCGCCCGCCACGTCGAGGGCGCCTCGCACATGGCCGAGGGCTACACCAGGGCCAACCCGGGCAACATCGGCGTCTGCATCGGCACGTCGGGACCTGCGGGCACCGACATGATCACCGGCCTCTACTCCGCGACCGGCGACTCCATCCCGATCCTCTGCATCACAGGCCAGGCGCCGGTCGCGGTGATCCGGAAAGAGGACTTCCAGGCCGTCGACATCGCCTCGATCGCCGGGCCTGTCACCAAGGCGGCGACCACCGTCATGGAAGCCGCGCAGGTCCCCGGCGTCTTCCAGCAGGCATTCCACCTGATGCGCTCCGGCCGGCCAGGGCCCGTCCTGATCGACCTGCCGATCGACGTCCAGCTGACCGAGATCGACTTCGACCCCGAGACGTACGAGCCGCTGCCCGCCTTCAAGCCGGCCGCGACCCGCGCCCAGATCGAAAAGGCGATCACCCTGCTCAACGCGTCCGAGCGCCCGCTGATCGTGGCCGGCGGCGGCATCATCAACGCCGACGCGCCCGAGCTGCTGGTCGAGTTCGCCGAGCTGACCTGCACCCCGGTCGTCCCGACCCTGATGGGCTGGGGCATTGTCGCCGACGACCACGAGCTGAACGCGGGCATGGTCGGCCTGCAGACCTCGCACCGCTACGGCAACGCGAACTTCCTGGAGTCCGACTTCGTCCTCGGCATCGGCAACCGCTGGGCCAACCGCCACACCGGCAAGCTGGACGTCTACACGCAGGGCCGCACGTTCGTGCACGTCGACATCGAGCCCACCCAGATCGGCAAGATCTTCGCCCCCGACTACGGCATCACATCGGACGCCAAGGCCGCGCTGGAACTGTTCGTCGAGGTGGCCAGGGAGCTGAAGGCCGCGGGCAAGCTGCCGGACCGCAGCGACTGGGCCGCCGCCACCCAGCAGCGCAGGGCCGAACTCCAGCGCCGTACGCACTTCGACGACGTGCCGATGAAGCCGCAGCGCGTCTACGAGGAGATGAACAAGGCGTTCGGCCCGGAGACCCGCTACGTCACCACCATCGGCCTCTCCCAGATCGCCGGCGCGCAGCTGCTGCACGTCTACAAGCCGCGCCACTGGATCAACTGCGGCCAGGCGGGCCCGCTCGGCTGGACCATCCCCGCCGCGCTGGGCGTCGCCACCGCCGACCCGGAGACCCCCGTCGTCGCGCTCTCCGGCGACTACGACTTCCAGTTCATGATCGAAGAACTGGCCGTCGGCGCGCAGCACAAGATCCCGTACGTCCATGTCCTGGTGAACAACGCCTACTTGGGCCTGATCCGCCAAGCGCAGCGCAACCTCGACATCAACTTCCAGGTCAACCTGGAATTCGAGAACATCAACACCCCCGAGCTGGGTGTCTACGGCGTCGACCATGTCAAGGTCGCCGAGGGCCTGGGCTGCAAGGCGATCCGGGTCACCGAGCCCGGCCGGCTGCTCGCGGCCCTGGAAGAGGCCAAGAAGCTCGCCGCCGAACACCGCGTGCCGGTCGTCGTCGAAGCGATCCTGGAACGGATCACCAACATCTCGATGAGCGGCAGCGACCTCGCCGGCGTGCAGGAGTGGGAGGAGATCGCGACCGAGCCGGGCCACGCGCCGACCGCGATCAAGCCGCTGAAGGTCTGACGCCGGCGCCCGGCCCGGACGGCGGGAACGGGCGGCATACCGGTAACGGCCTTCCGGGAACTTCTCCGGGAGGCCGTTACTCGCGAGGGAACGCCGTTGGGTGACGCGTCCTGGGGATGTCCCGCCGCCGGTCGCTCTCCTGCCTGAAAGTTGGTGAATCGCGCGTACCAACTCGGGCCATGTGTACCAGAATTGGGTACATCTGATGGCTTCGTGCGCAGGCGTGCGCACTGGCGGGAGGCGGATCTTCATGGGCGCGGACGGCAGCAGCGGCACTGTCACCCAGGTGGGCGGAAACCCGTACCACCACGGCCGATGAAGTGCATCAGGAAGCTCCGGCGCCCGGACGCGGCTCCGCGCTCCGGCTCACCGGGGGCCAAGGCGCCCGTCGGCAACACGACGCGGCAGAAAGCGTGGGCCGAAGGTCACGGCTCCGTGCAGCAAGTCGGGGGAAGCCAGTACAATTTCCACTTTCCCGCGCGCACCCTCACATTCAATTTGCCCCTGCCGATGCTCGCCGTGGCGCTGGTTCTCTACTTCGCGGTGAATCCCGAGAACCCTGCCCCCGCCCCTTCGGACCCCATTCCCCCTGTGAGCGTCAAGTCCGTTCGAATGGAGGCAGTTCCGGGGCAGTGCATCGTCTACCAGGACACCGCAGGGGAAAACCGGGCGGTGCTCGGCGACTGCGGAGACGGCAATCCGGTATGGCGCATGGCCCGCTTTCCCAGTGGTTACGTCCGATTCGACATCCCGGCCCATCCCGACCGCTGTCTGGGGGCATCCGGTAACGGCGGGACGGTCGGCACCTGGAACTGCCATGACAACAATTCTGCCTGGTCGGTGGATTCTCAGGCGGACGGCTCCGCTCAGCTGCACACGCAGGAGGGAGACGACAGGGGGTGGTCGGCGAACTGCCTCATTCACCAGGGGAAGATACTGCGGCTCGCCCCGTGCAAGGATGCTTCCGGCGGGGACTCTTTCGCTTATCGGTGGAAGGTCGAGTAAGTCCCGGACGCGTGAACCGGAATGGTCCGTAATGGTGTTGGTTCTGCCGGTTCTCTTGGTTCAGTTGGTTCTCTTGGTTCGGCCGGTTCTGTCGGTTCATGAGGAATCGCATTCGCCCTGGACCGGTGCCCTCAAGGGATTTCCGCCCTGGGGAACCGTAGCGCCGATATCCTTTGCGGCCATTTCGTCCGAGAGGAAATGCACTGAGTGAAGGGCAGGCGAGGCGCGAATGGGGCTGTCGGGCTACGTATGCGCACCGTCACTGCCGCTGCTCCGCGCTTCCCCGGTGGCCGGCGCCGCCTCCGGACCCAGTGCCACCGGGAGGCGCGCGGGCCCGTGCATCAGCCGGGTGCGCCGCCAGGTGACGTCGTCCGGGGTGCCCGCCGGACGCATCCCGGGGAAGCGGTCGAGCAGCACGCCGAACGCGATCCGGGCCTCGACGCGGGCGAGCGGGGCGCCCAGGCAGTGGTGCGGGCCGTGGCCGAAGGCCAGGTGTCCGGCCGCGCGGCCCGGCCGTACGGCATCGGGATCGGCGAAGCGGGCCGGGTCGCGGTTGGCGGCGCCGGGGGAGACCAGCACGACGTCGCCTGCCTCGATCCGTACCCCTCCGAGAGCGAACGGCACCGTCGCGTAGCGGAACGTCGCGGTGGTGACCGGAGAGTCGTGACGCAGGAATTCCTCCACGGCCGCGGGCAGCAGCGTGGTGTCCGCACGGAGCCGGGCGCGCAGCGCGTCGTCGTGCAGCAGCACCAGCATCCCGTTGCCGATGAGGTGGGTGGTCGTCTCGTGCCCCGCGACGACCAACAGGACGGCCAGGGAGACCAGTTCCGGTTCGGTGAGCCGGTCCTCCGCATCGCGCGCGGCGATCAGGTCGCTGAGCAGGTCGTCGCCCGGTGCCGCCCTGCGCTTGGCGATCAGCTCCGTCATGTAGTCGCTGATGGCGTGGGACGCGCGGTCGACGGTATCCGGTGCGGCGGCGGCGAACAGGTCGTGCGACCAGTGCCGCACCGCCGTGCGGTCGCCTTCCGGGACGCCCAGCAGCTCGCTGATCACCGCGATGGGCAGGGGGACGGCGAACTCCTCGACCAGGTCGGCGCGGCCGGGACCGGTGGTGACGGGATCCGCACCGGGACCGGTGGTGGCGGGATCCGCGCCGGGATCGGTGGCGGGGACGGTGGCTGCGGGGCGGGATGCCGACCCGGCCCTCATCTGGTCCGCCAGCCGCTGTGCGATCTCGTGGATACGGGGCTCCATGCGGGCCACGGCCGCCGGGGTGAACGCCTTCATCGCCAGCCTGCGCAGACGTCCGTGGTCCGGCGGATCGGTGGCGAGCATCGTCCGGCTGACGGCGGGCGCCAGGTTCCGGGAGGAAGGGCGGTCGGCGAAGTAGCGCCCGGTGTCCTTCGACAGTCTGGCATCGGCCAGCGCCGCGCGCGCCTCGGGCCACCCGGTGACGATCCAGGTGGTCCGGCCTTCGGATGCCCGCACCCGCTGCACGGGGCCGCTACGGCGCAGGGCGGCGAGCGTGGGATAGGGGTTCCTGGAGAACTCGGCTGAGTCCATCGGGCTGTTCGCGGTCGACGTCATGGCTCCATGATCCGTGCCGGGCCGCGGTCGGCACACGCCGGATCCGTCTCCGAACACGCCGGATCCGCTTCCGACGTGCGCGGGTGCGGCGCCCGGCGCACGCTGGACTCATGACCGAGCATCCGCCAGTCATCGTGCATCCGCCGACCCCCTCCGGTGGGCGGCGGGTCACCGTGCGCGGACAGATCGTCGGCCTCGCCCACGGACGCGGCGATGTGGCCGAGTTTCTGCGCCGGGCGGGCCTCTGCGAGCCGTCCGCTGACATCGCGCTCGACGACCCCCGGCTGATCGAGTGGCGCGGCGGCGACCTCGACGCATGGCCGATGCCCCCGGCTTGACGGCTGACGCCGACGAGCGGGCCGCGGCTGGGGCGGCGTGATGGGGTGTGCGTGGCTGTTGTCAACAGGTGGGGCCCTGCTGCCTTCGCGGGGGTGTCTGTCGAGATCCGGACGTCGTGATCCGGGCATCGTGTTCCGGACGGCCTTCGCGGGGCCCTGGCCGGTGACGAGAGGGATGTGTGAGGGCAATGGTGCGGGCGGGACCACGTCGGTAGGGGCAGGCCCATGCCGTACGGCTGTTGTGGGTCCGGCCGGGAACCGATTGTCAGTGGTGTGCTGTTGACTGGAGCCATCGTCTTCACGGGCATCCGGACGGGCGCGGGCATCTGACGGTGCGCGGGCGGCGGAGGGGATGTCCGGGCAGGCGCAGGAGCGGAGTCACCAGCGACGCCGAAACCGGGGGAGTAGCGATGAATGACGGAAATGTGGCGGTGCTGTCCGGGGTGCTTGGAGTGCCCCTGCATGTCCCTGGCGGTGATCGAGATCACCGGCGTCTCACGACGCGGAGACGGCTACATCGGAATACCGGGCTGGCGTAAAACGTTCGGCATGCACGTACCACGGCATGCAGATGCCAGGCGCTCAGAACCCTAGACACCGCGGCACCGAAGTCCGCAGCGCACCACACGCTTCCCATTCCGCGAACCACTCACCTCACTGTTGCCCGTCCCGTGCTCCGGCCCTGCACTCCGGGGGCGCGCGGTCGGCCGGTGTCCCGCCGTCGGCCTGCCATGTGACGGCGTGTGCACCACGGCCCCGCCGCCGTCCGGCCCCAACTCCGTGAGCAACCCGGACCTTTGCCCTGCCGCCGTACCCGCTCCACCCGACCCGACCCCGATCCGCTCCCGATCCGCTCCCGATGCCCCGGAGGCCGCACGCATGACCCAGACGACAACGGAACAGCCGCCCGGGAGGACGGCGACCACCGCCGCCACGCTCCCGGTGACCGACCCTGCCGGGGGCCGGCACCGGAGATCCGGTGGCATCGTCCCCGTTCTCGCCTTCTCCGGCATCGTCGTCGCCGTGATGCAGACACTGCTCGTGCCGGTCATCAAGGACCTGCCGACGCTGCTCAACACGGCTCCGAGCAACGCCACATGGGTCATGACGGCCACCCTCCTCGCCGGTGCCGTCGCCACCCCCATCATGGGCCGGCTCGGTGACCTCTCCGGCAAGCGGCGGATGCTGCTCGCCAGCCTCGCCGTCATGGTCGTCGGCTCGCTGATCTGCGGTTTCACCAGCGACCTGATCACCATGATCGTCGGCCGCGCCCTCCAGGGCTTCGCCATGGGTGCCATCCCGCTCGGCATCGGCATCATGCGCGACGAGCTGTCGCGCGAGCGGCTCGGCTCAGCGATGGCCCTGATGAGCTCGTCGATAGGCGTCGGCGGCGGCCTCGCCCTGCCCGCCGCTGCCCTGATCGCCCAGCACGCCGACTGGCACGCCCTGTTCTTCGGCGCCGCCGGCCTGGGCGTGCTGTCGATGCTGCTCACGCTCTTCTTCGTCCCCGAGACCGCCGTCCGGGCCCCCGGACGCTTCGACGTACTCGGCGCCATCGGGCTGTCGGCGGGTCTCGTCGCTCTCCTGCTGCCCATCACCAAGGGCAGCGACTGGGGCTGGAGTTCGCCCACCACCCTCATCCTCTTCGGCGTCGCCGCACTCGTCCTGGTGCTGTGGGGCGTGATGGAACTGCGCATCACCGACCCGCTCGTCGACCTGCGTACCACCGCCCGCCGCGAGGTGCTGCTCACCAACATCGCCTCCATCACCGTCGGCGTGGCCTTCTACGCGATATCCCTGGTGCTCCCGCAGCTGCTGCAACTGCCCACGTCGACCGGCTACGGCCTCGGCAAGTCGATGGTGGTCGCCGGTCTGTGCGTGGCACCGCTCGGCCTGACGATGATGCTGATCGCCCCGTTCTCCGCGCGCATCGCCGCACGTCGTGGACCCAAGGTCTCCCTGCTGCTCGGCATGCTGGTCATCGGGATCGGCTACGGCGCCGGCATCGGACTGATGAACGCGGCCTGGCAGACCGTCATCATCGCGGTGATGGTGGGCGCCGGCATCGGCCTGGCGTACTCCTCGCTGCCCGCGCTGATCATCGGGGCCGTCGACCCGTCGGAGACCGGCGCGGCCAACGGCCTGAACACCCTGATGCGGTCGATCGGCACCTCCGTGTCGAGCGCCGTCATCGGCATGGTGCTCGCGCACATGTCCCAGCCCATGGGGTCCGTAGCGGTGCCCACGATGGGTGGCTTCCGGGTCTCCTTCATGATCGCCACCGCCGCGGTCGTGATCGGCCTCGTCGTCGCCGCGTTCCTGCCCTCGCCGCGGAAGGCATCCCGCCCGACCCTGGTCGCACAGAGCGTGGACGAGACGGACGACGACACCGGCGTCGCGGCTGCCCCTTCCGCCTCGGGATCCGTTCCTGTAACCACCGGCGAAACCCCCTTCCCCGGCCAGGAGACGGGCGCCGGCGCAGCGGCTCACCCCGGCTTCGGCGGGCGGGTGCTGGACTCGGCCGGTGCGCCCGTGGCCAGGGCGAGTGTCACACTCATCGACCGGCAGGGCCGGCAGGCCGGCGTCACCACGACCGGCGGAGACGGCTGCTTCACCGTCGCCGCGCCCCTCCCGGGCACCTACGTCCTCACCGGCGCCGCAGCCGGGTACACCCCGCATGCCGTATCGGTCGGCCACCCGCCGCACGGCGCACCGGCCCCCGTGGAACTGGTCCTCGCGGGCGCCGGACGGCTGGGCGGCACCCTGCTCGGCGGCCAGGACGGCACCGCGCTCGCCGGCGGCAGCGCCGTCGTCACGGACACCGCCGGGGAAGTGGTGGCGCGGGCGACCACGGACGCCGAAGGCCGCTGGGAGGCCGGCGAACTCCCGCCCGGCGCCTACACCTTGGTGCTCAGCGCCCCCGGCCATCAGCCGGAGGCACGCCCTGTCGATCTCACGGCCGGCGTCCCCGAGCGGCAGGAGACCCGGCTCCGGCCGACGGCCACCGTGCGCGGCACGGTCCGCGGCCCGGACGGCGCCCCGGTGACCGACGCCGCCGTGACCCTCCTGGAGGACGGCACGGTCACCGCTCACCTCGTCACCGGCCCGGACGGCGTCTTCGCCTTCTCCGAGCTGAGCGGGCGCGATTACACTCTGACCGCATCCGGCTATCCGCCGCAGGCCGCGTCCCTGTCCGTCACCGCGGGCGGCCACCACGCCCTCGATCTGGACCTGATACAGCCGTCCCGCGAGGCCGGCTGAGGCGGCCGTTCCGGGGTGCGGCGTTCCGGACCGGGGCACCCCGAGCAGCCGCACCCCCGACCGCCGCACCCCGGAACGACGCGGTCGCCGTCCCGTCCCGCGTTCCCGCCCGCTGCCGCTGCCGCTGTCGGCGCCGCACGATGGGATCGGGACCGGGCGCAGGGGCGGACGGCGGGGAGACCTGCCGGGCCGATCCGTCCCCGTGGACCGCTCCGGTCGGCTCGGACCACAGGGTCGGCTCGTCCCACGCGTCGGTCTCTCAGGCTTGGTACTCGGTCAGGTCGATGGCGTGGAGCTGCAACGGGTGGCCGTACGTGGGGTGGGTGATGGTGCGCTCCGGTGTCATGCCGAGCTTGCGGGCCACGTTCCCGGATGCGGTGTTGCCCGTCTGGTTGAGAGCGATGACGCGGTCGAGTCCGCGGTCCTGGAGGGCGAATTCCAGGACCGCGTGGGCCGCTTCGGACGCGTAACCCTGGCCCCAGAACTGGCGGCCGAAGCGCCAGCTGATCTCGATCTCGTGGGCGATCTCCGGAAGGTCGTGGGGCACGGAGAGGCCGGCGACCCCGGCCAGTTCTCCCGAGGCGAGGAGTTCGACGGCGAACAGGCCGAAGCCCTCCTCGTCCCATTCCTCCTCCCAGCGCTCGATGGCGTCCGCCGTCTCGTCGAGGCCGAGCACGCTGCCGTCGCCGATCCACCGCATGACCGCCGGGTCGGCGTGCATCTCGGCCAAGGGGGCGAGGTCGTCGTCGTGCCAGTGACGCAGGATGAGGCGGGGGGTGCGGATCTCGGTCATGCCGCCCATCCTGTCGAATGCCGGGCCACAGCGGTAATCGGCCACCGTGCCACCTGTCGGCACTGCCTGCCGCCCCCGCGCGTAGCCCCTCCGCGCCGCCGTCGTGCCTCGGCGCGGGCGGCCCCTTGACCGGTCGTCTGCGCCGAGGCGGCCGACCCTCCGACACCGAGGCGGCCGGCCCTCCATCCGGCCTTCTATCCGGTCGTGCGTCCGCCGTCCGCCGTCCTCACCCGATGCCCCGGTGATGTCAGTGGTCCGTCAACTGCGCCAGCGTCGCGTCGAGTTCGATCTCCAGGGCGCGGCTCGCTCCGTCGGCGTCGCCTCGGATGACGGCGTCCACCAGCTCGGCGTGGTGGGTGTCGCCGTGCTGGGGGTCATCGTCGCGCAGACCGAGCAGGTCGACGAGGTCGATCAGGCCCTGGCGCAGCGCGGGCGCGAACTCCGTGAACAGGTCGGTCAGCACGGGGTTGTGCGCGGCATCGACCACGGTGGCGTGCAGCGCGATGTCCGCGTCGACGAATGCCGCGTTGTCGGGCCCGCCCGCCGCCGTCCGACGTGCTTCAAGAGCCGACCGCAAGGCAGTGGCGTCGGCATCGGTGCGCCGGGCCGCGGCCAGGCGGGCCGCCTGGACCTCGACCATCGCCCGGACCTCGTATACATCGGCGACGGCCGCCCGGCGCAGGCGAGTGGGCCAGTCCTCGGCCGGTTCGGTCGCGATCACGAAGACCCCCGCACCCTGGCGTGGTTGCAGCAGCCCGGCGCCGGCCAGCGCGCGGACCGCCTCGCGCACCGTGGAGCGGCCCACGCCGAGGGTCTTGGCCAGGGTGGTCTCGCCGGGGAGCTTGGTGCCCACCGGCCAGTGCCCGTCGGCGATGTGGTCGCGCAGCCGCTGAGCGGCCTGTTCGACCAGCGGACTGGGGCGGAGGGCATCGAGCGGCATGCGCTTCACCTCTCAGGTTGTCTGAGGAGTTATTCCGTGGTTAGTGTACCCGGCATGAAGCTGCGTGGTCTCCTTCTCGGCCGCCGCGGCGGGGCCTGACGCGACCGGCACCCCGCCGCGGGGTTCGGTGCTGCCGGTCCGCCCCCGGAACCGACAGCTCCGAACAGGACGTTCCCATGCCTGCCATTCCTCGCACCCCCGGTGTCCCCAACAGCCCCGCCGGCCCCGTCGATCAGTCCGGTACACAGCCCGGCACACCCGCGGCCACCGGCCTCACCGACCCCGGCGTGACGAGCGGGCGCGCCGCCTCCCTCGCCAACCTCCGCACGCCCCGAGGGCCCGTGCCTGTCGGCGCGCCCGGCTGGAATCCGCAACGCACCAGCACCATGCCCGCCCACAGGTACCGGCCCGCCCACGAACGCGTCGACGTGCCGCTGGCACCGGCCGAGCGGACCTGGCCCACCGCACGGATCGAGCGCGCCCCGCTGTGGGTGCCCGTCGACCTCCGCGACGGCAACCAGGCACTGGCCGAACCGATGGACACCGCACGCAAGCGCCGGATGTTCGACCTGATGGTCGCCATGGGCTACAAGGAGATCGAGGTCGCCTATCCATCGGCGAGCCGTACCGACTTCGCGTTCGTGCGCCATCTCGCCGAGAGCGGCGAGGTGCCCGACGATGTGACCGTCGTGGTCTTCACCCCCGCCCGCCGCGACCTGATCGAGCGGACCTTCGAGGCCATCGACGGCCTGCCGCGCACCGTGGTGCACCTCTACACCGCCACCGCCCCCACCTGGCGCGACGTCGTACTCGGCCGCAGCGCCGCCGAAGTGCGGGCGCTGGTCGACGAGGCAGCGGCCACCATGGCCAGGCTCGCCGATGCCCGCCCGCACGCCGACATCCGGTTCCAGTTCTCGCCCGAGGTCTTCAACCTCACCGAGCCGGACCTCGTCCTGGACATCTGCAACGGGCTGACCGCGCTGTGGGACGCCTCGCCCGACCGTCCCGTCACCCACAACCTGCCGGCCACGGTCGAGATCGCCACCCCCAACGTCTACGCCGACCAGATCGCCTACATGCACCACCACTTGGAGCGGCGCGACGCGGTGATCCTCTCCGTGCATCCGCACAACGACCGTGGCACCGGCGTCGCCTGCGCCGAATTCGGTCTCCTCGCCGGCGCCCAGCGCGTCGAAGGCTGCCTCTTCGGCAACGGCGAGCGCACCGGCAACGTCGACCTCGTCACCCTCGCCCTCAACCTGCATACCCAAGGCGTCGACCCGATGATCGACTTCTCCGCGATCGACACCGTCCGCGACATCGTCGAGGACTGCATCCGCATCCCCGTCCATCCGCGCCATCCCTATGCGGGCGACCTCGTGCACACCGCCTTCTCCGGTACCCACCAGGACGCCATCAGCAAGGGCCTGGCCCATCACGAGCGGGCCGCCGCCGCACTCGGCGTCAGTCCGGCCGACGCGCCCTGGGCAGTGCCCTACCTGCCCATCGACCCGGCGGACCTGGGCCGCAGTTACGAGGCGGTGATCCGGGTCAACAGTCAGTCGGGCAAGGGCGGTATCGCCCACCTCCTGCACCGCCACCACGGCCTGGACCTGCCCCGCGAGATGCGTCCCGACGTCTCCCGCACCGTGCAGCAGGCCACGGACGACAGCGGGCGCGAAGTCACTCCCCAGGACCTCTGGGAGCTGTTCCGCAGCACCTATCTCGCACCGGGACACGACGGTCCGGTGACCCTCGACTCCTGGACCACCACCGAGACCGGTCCTGGCGAGCACCGGGTCGCCTGTGCACTGCGCACCGCGGGCGCCCCGGGCCACGAGGACACCATCCGCCCCTGCGAAGGCAAGGGCAACGGCCCCCTCGCCGCCTTCGCCGACGCACTGGCCGCCGCCGGGCACCCCGTCGACATCCTCGGCTACGCCGAACACGCCACCGCCACCGGACCGGACAGCCCCGCGATGGCGTACGTCCGCTGCCGCATCGGCGACGCCACGGTCTGGGGCGCGGGCCAGGACACCTCCGTGCTCACCGCTTCGGTGCACGCCGTCATCGCCGCCGTGAACCGCGCCATCGCGACGGCGTAGCCACCGCTCCGTACGCCGCCCGACGCCCTCGCGCAGCCGGTGCACGAACCGGCGTAACGCGGCCACCGCGCCCGGCCGGCCCGCCCCCACCGGGAGGGCCGGCCGGGCACCGCCGCTCCCCACCTGAGTCCCCTCATCACCGCACCGCATCACCGATACCTCCCCCTCGACACCTGCCCGTCGAGGAAGCCACGGCGTACGCACGTCATCGGGCGCCGAAAGACTTCCTCAGGAAAGTAGACGCTCGCCAACTCCGAAACGTGAGATCGCCGTTCGGCGGAGTGCGCCGGTCACGGTGCCCCCTCCCGCCTCACGTGCTTCGTCCTCCGTCCCACCGGTGGCGTAATCGAACGCCGCAGCGGAGGCGCCCGCGCGCGGTTCGGGCCATACTGCCCACGGCGATTCGGGGCGCGGCGGGCGGTCATGGCGCGTTTCCCGGTGCCGTTAGTGAGGCGTTAGCGCTTCATTAGCGGGCCGGCAGCACCCTGGGTCACGCTGGAGACGCAACGGGACGAACCGTACGCACCCGCGCAACGAGGGTACGCACCCACCCACGAGGGGGAGACCCATGTCGCTCACCACCACTTCCCTTGGCCGAGGCCGCCGCGTGGCAGCCGGATCGTTGATCGCCGTCGCGGCGCTCATGCTCACCGCGTGCCAGAACGGATCGGATACGGCCTCGCGCGCCCCCTCCGCGCCGGCCCCCTCGAGCGCCGGGAGCGAAGGCGGCGGCGAGGTGGCGCAGCCGTCCGCGAGCACGGCGGGCCCGTCCGGTGAAGCGCAACGTCCCTCCTCCGGTGGGCAGCAGCCCTCCACAGGCGTCCGGCAGCCGTCCGCCGGCCACGACGCCGCCACCGACCCGACCGCGAAGAAGCCGGAACGCCCCGCTCCGACGTCCGCGTCCAACCGCTGTACCGCGGACTCCATGTCGCTGCGCCTGGGCACCGCCGACGCAGGGGCGGGCAACATCCGCTTCCCCCTGGTCTTCACCAACCACGGCAAGAAGACCTGCACCCTCAGCGGCTACCCCGGTGTCTCCCTGATCTCCCGGGACGGTTCGACCGTCGGCAGGCCCGCCACCAGGGAGGGCGGCGCGGGCAAGGCCGTCACGCTGAAGCCGGGGCAGAGCGCCCACGCCCTCCTGCACACGCTCAACGAAGGGGTCAACGACACCGCTTGCTGGTCGGGCGCGCAGATCGTCTACGTCTACCCGCCCGGCTCGAAGGAGTCGATGACCACGCACAGCGGCAAGCTGCGGGTGTGCGGCGGACGCTTCACCGTCACCTCCGTCGAGGCCGGTTCGCTGGGCTGACCCCGCCGTGCCCGGCGTCCCACGGGGCGGCGTGCGCCCCCGTGTCACATTCTTCCCCGCGGGTTCCGTCAGAGCAGTGAAGACGGAACCCGAAGGAGAACGATCATGCAGGCACGTATGAAGAACCCGGTCGAGGTCATTCCCGAGGCGATGCAGCCGATCCTGGGTGTGCTGGAGGCCGCGAAGAAGGGCGGTGTGCCCGAGCGGACGCTGGAGTTGGTACACCTGCGGGCGAGCCAGATCAACGGTTGCGGCTACTGCGTCGACGGGGGCGCACGGCTCGCCAAGAAGGCGGGGGAGACCGACGAGCGCCTGTTCACCGTGGCGGCCTGGCGGGAGGCGCCCTACTTCACCGATGCCGAACGCGCCGCCCTGGCACTCGCCGAGGCCGCCACCCGGCTCGCCGACCGGCCCGACCCGGTGCCCGACGACGTCTGGGACGACGCCGCGGACCACTTTGACGAGAAGCAACTCGCCGCCCTGATCCTCTGGATCGGCGTGACCAACCTCTTCAACCGCATCAACGTGACCACCAAGCAGGTCGCGGGCGCGGCCTGGTAAGCCCACCGGACGCCGGACGGACGGCGCGGCCACCGCACGCAGCAGGCGGTGGCCGCGCCGTTTCGCGTGGTGCCGGTCCCTGTCACCCGGGTGCGCACGGCTGGTTTTGACTCCCCGCCACGTGCCGCCGGTGATGTCACGGCTCCCCGGAAAGAGACCATCCATGTTTTTTCCGCAGCACGCGACGAGATCCGCCGATAAATACAAACCGCATGGTACGGAATCGAAGTCGCGCGCTGCCCGATTTGTCGATCCTTAAGAGGGGGCGAGGGTGATTCCGAGTGCATGTGGATCGGGCGGAATCGCGGAATCGCGGGGGAATCAGGGCGGGCCGGCGCTTGCGACGCGGCCGTCGCCGGAGCGGCGATCAGGGCGGAAGGAGACCGCCCGAAAATTCATGTTCGCCCCCGTGGCAGAATGCCACCCCGTGACTATCAAACAAGGTCTACTCGTCGGTAAAATCGTTCTGATCACGGGGGCGAGCAGCGGCATCGGAGCCGCCGCCGCGCGGGTGTTCGCGGCGGAAGGTGCGTCGCTCGTGCTCGCCGCCCGTCGGGAGGAGCGGCTCGCTGACCTGGCCTCTGAGCTGCGCGGCAAGGGCGCTCAGGTGGTGTACACGAAGATGGACGTCGCGCTGCCCGACGATGTCGCGCGGGCCGTGGACCTGGCGGTCGAGACCTTCGGGCGGCTGGATTCGGCATTCAACAATGCGGGAATCGGCGGAGACCAAAATGCCATGCACCTCATGGATGACTCCGTATACGACTCGATTATGGATACCAATGTACGGGGCGTATGGAATTGCCTGCGTCATGAAATTCGAGTGATGCTGAATAACCCCGATGGTGGCTCCATCGTGAATAACAGCAGTGTGGGCGGATTGCAGTCCATTCCTGCTGCCGCACCGTATGTCGCGTCGAAACACGCGGTGGCAGGTCTGACGAAGGCGGCGGCTGCGGAATACGCACGGCACGGAATTCGCGTCAATAGCGTGGCGCCCGGGACCACGCGCAGTGAGAACATCAATGACTGGTTCGAGCGGAATCCTGAGCTGGAGGCCCAGTTGCATGCGGCCACCCCTCAGGGGCGTACGGCGAGGGCCGAGGAGATCGCGGAGGCGGCGGCCTGGCTGTGCAGCGACCGGGCGTCGTTCGTCACCGGTGTGGTGGTGCCGGTGGACGGCGGATTCACGACGGTATGAGCGGAGCCTGACGCTCCGGTACAGCGAGGGGCGGCGGGCCCGGCATCCGCCGTCCCGCCGCTTCCACTTCCCTCAACGGCGCCCGGCGCCGATGAGTTCCGTGGTGAAGACGAGGCTGTCGCCCTGGTGCCCCGTGACCGACACCCGGACGCCGCTCTCGGCTCCGGCTCCGTCGTCATCGACCTTCGCCTCGATCCAGCACGGTGCGTCGAACTCCACGTAGTGGTCGAAGGACGTCCTCGCCGACGTGGGGTGGAACGTACCGGGAGCGCCGCCGGCCTCGAGCAACTGGGCGGCCTGGTGGGCGGCTTCGATCATCACCAGTCCCGGGACGTGGTCGACCGGGTGGTCGTAGAGGATGGTGTTGGAGAAGTCGCACCGCAGCTGCCAGCGCCGCGGGTCAGCGGTCGGCGCGATCGCGACCTCGTCCTCGCGGTGGCGGCCGACCAGGCCGGGCGCCACCGGCTCGGCCAGCGGCGGCTGTTCGCTGACCGCGGCGGCGTGCGTGTCACGGAGTCTGCGGTAGACGCGGGGGTCGATCCACTCGAAGTCCGTGGCGCCGGTGCCGATCAGGACGCCGTCGAAGGAACGGATGTCCATGTGCAGGTGCAGCCCGGTGAGGCGCTTGCCGCGGCGGCCCATTTCCGCGCACGAGACGTGCAGGGTGACGTCGATCGGTGCGTCCTGCGGCGGCTGGTAGTCCGCCTCGACGGTGAAGTCGAAGGTCCGCAGGAGCACCGCGTGATCCATCGGTGCGCCGAACTCACCGTGCGCGAGCAGCAGTCCGGCCTGGCGGATGGTCCGGGCCACCACCTGGGGGTCGTGCCGTACGCCGTCGCCGGTGGCGGTGGCCGTGAAGCCGGGCCAGCGCGCGGTGAGGGTGAATTCCATGTCGGCCAGCCGCCGCCAACCGGTCAGCAGGACGGATTCATCGAAGCGCAGATGGAGGAATTCCTTGCGGACCTCGCGTACCTCGTTCATCTCGGAGGCCACCCCTTCCAGGGTTGCCGATCGCCGTGTGCCGTGCGGCAGTTCGGGCTTGTCCGAGTGTTCCGGTATGCGCAACATGTGGAATTCGACTCCCCTGGGGCGGTGGTCTTCGTGCCGAACCGACGATACCGGTCCGATGCTAAGATACGTACTGCCCGGTTTTATTTTCAATGCGTCGATGAAGTTAATTAGAATTTCCGTGCTTCAGTCCGCCGGGGCACGAGCTCGACAACGGCAACATATGAATGAGGTGTCCTGATGGCGCAGCAGGCACGGGCGATCCAGACTCGTCGCACGATTCTGGAAGCGGCCGGCGTGGTCTTCGATGAGCGTGGGTACGACGCGGCGACCATCGCCGAGATCCTGAACCGGGCCGGCGTGACCAAGGGCGCCCTGTACTTCCACTTCACCTCGAAAGAGGACCTCGCCCGGGGAGTGCTCGCCGAGGCGCTGACGATGGAGGGCGTGCTTCCGCAGGACTCCAAGCTCCAGGAATGGGTCGACGTCGGCATGGTGCTCGCGCACCGGCTGCCGCGCGAGCCCCTGCTGAGCGCGGCGATCAGACTCTCGGCCGACCAGCACGCCCGCGAGTTGTTCGGTACTTCGTGGCCGGGCTGGATCGGCTTCATCACCGCCCAGCTGGAAGAGGCGAAGCGGCAGGGCGAACTGCTGCCGCACATCGACCCCGAGGAGACCGCGTCGCTGTTCGTGGGCGCCTGGACCGGAGTCGAGATCGTGAACTCCGCACTGTCGCTCGGTCGTCTGGAGACGAAGATCGCGTCGCTCTACGACCACATGCTGCCCGGCATCGGCGTCCCCGGCGTGCTGAGCCGCCTGGACACCACACCGGGCCGCGGCGCCCGGATCTGGGAAGTTCACCAGCAGCACGGCCGCGAGGACAGCTCGCTCACCAACGCCTGAACGGCCCGGCCGCCGCCCGGTGGTCACCCCTGGCGGCCCGCCGTCGCGGCGCTGGGCGGCGGGCTATCGCAGGGTCGACCGGTCCGGCGCGCGGTCGGTCCTGTGCTGGGCGCGGGTCAGGGGGTGGGTGCCGGACGGCTCCGGCCGCTTCGACGCGTCGACGACGAGGAGCGGCAGGAGTGACTGCCAGAGGCCGGTGACCGAGGACGCCGAGAGCCAGCTCCGGTCCTCGCGGGCGAGCACCTCGAATCCGACCGTCGCGCCGACGATCGACCCGGCCGGCTCGGCGACCGGCGCGTCGGGATCCAGTGACCCCTGCGTCCGGGCGCGGGTGAGCAGGTCGGTCACGCAGGCGTGCCAGCGCAGGCGCAGATCGGCGCCGGAGCGGTGTGCGGCCTGGCAGTTGAGCCGGAATCCGGCGCGTACCACCACATCGTCGCTGAACTGCTGCGCCAGGACATGGGTGGTGTCGATGAGCGCCTGGAGAGAGTTCGGGCTCTGCCGCTGAACGGTGCGGGCGAAGGCGTACAGGGTCCGTGTCGCCTCGGCCTCGACCGCTGCGGCCACCGCCGCCTTGGTGTCGAAGTGGAAGTGCAGCGCACCCGTGCTCACGCCCGCCCCTGAGCTGATCGTGGAGAGTTTCGCCTGGGCGTAGCCGTGCTCGTCGAAGGACTGCGCGGCGGAGCGGATCAGCGCGTGGCGGGTGCGCTCGGAGCGTCCCTGACGGGTCACCGGTCCCTCCCGGTGCGCAGACAGGGCGCGTTGGCGGTGTGTGAGGGGAGGGCGGCGGTGGTTGGTTGTGGAGATGAGCGTGGACTCTTCATAAGAGATATAAAACCAACTCACTGGTTTTATATCCAGACCTGGGGAGGCGTCAGGTAGGGCGCCTGTGGGGGAAGGGTGAGGGATGGTGCTCAAGTGGCGTATAAATTCGGCCACTTGTGAGGGCGGGGTGGACTCGCCTGCGCCTCGCGCCCGCACGGTCTGCTCGATCGCCTGAATACTCCTAAACCGCCACTCCGGTTTTTTAACCGTCAACACTCCGTGCCGCGCCGCACCGCGGTTCCGGAGGGGTTCAGAGCAGGGGAGCCGCCTCGCACCGGGACCGCGGGGGAGCCGCGGAACCGGTGGCGCAGGCACTCAAGTCAGGGAGCTTTCCGGCTGTTTCACCGTCGGCCGGCAGGCACGAAACCATGGTGACCCCGGGTGCGTCGACGGCCGCCAGCTTCACGTAGTCGAACGTCAGCCGCCCCAGCCGGGGATGGTCGAAGACCCTGCGCGACGGATGGAAATCCGCCACGTCGTGCGTGTCCCACCAGTCGCGGAACTCCGCGCTCTGTGCGCACAGACCGGCGGTCAGGCGCGCGAACTCCGGGTCACCGACGTGCAGGTCCGCACTCGCGCGGTACTGCTCCAGCAGCGCACGGGCCTGACCGGGCCAGTCGACCAGGAGCGTACGGATCCTGGGCTGGGTGAACACCAGCCGCAGCAGGTTGCGTTCGGACAGACCGCCATCGGACGGATCGCCGATGAGACCGGCCTCGGAACGGTTCCACGCCAGCAGGTCCCAGTTGGGGGCGAGCAGATAGGCCGGGTGCGGATCGAGCGCGTCCACCAGGCGCTGCAACGCCCGCCCGCCGCTTCGCCCGGGGGCGGACGGCGGCAGGGTCTGGCCCGCCAGGGTGAACAGATGGCGGGTCTCGGCGGGCGACAGCCGCAGCGCCCCGGCCAGGCTGTGCAACACCTGGCCGCTCACGGTGATGTCCCTGGCCTGTTCCAGCCAGGTGTACCAGGTGACGCTGACCCCGGAGAGCAGGGCAACCTCTTCGCGGCGCAGGCCCGGGGTGCGTCGCCGCGGCCCGGCCGGGAGACCGGCGTCGCCCGGACCGACCCGCTCCCGCCGTGTGCGGAGGAACTCCGCCAGGACCCGGCGCCGTTCCCGATCAGCCATTGAACCTCTCCGCAACGAACCGTCCCGCGCGCACTCTACTGTCCCTGTGCCGCCCGCAAGGGCCCCAGGGTGGTACCACGGCCACCAGCATGATCTGCCCCTGTTGCGTCATCTGGCCCTGGACCAGGCTCAGGACCATGACTCACGCCCGGCCGTCGGCCGATTCCGTACACCCCGCCCCGATACACCCCGTCCCACCCGAACCCGCCACCGCGGCGCCCCCGGGGCACTCGCCGTGGCGCGCCCTGTCCGTCGTCCTGCTGGGCGTCTTCATGGCCGTGCTCGACACCTTCATCGTGCTCGTGGCCGCCCCGGCCATCCAGGACGACCTGCGCGCATCGGACGCCGACGTCCAACTCATCCTGGCGGGATACCAACTCACCTACGCCATCGCGCTGATCACCGGCGCCCGGCTCGGCGACCGGTTCGGCCGCAAGCGCTGCTTCCTCACCGGCATGGCCGTCTTCACCCTGGCGTCCGTGGCCTGCGCCGCCGCACCCGGGCCCGGCGCGCTGATCGCCGCCCGGCTCCTGCAAGGGCTCGGCGCCGCGGTGATGTTCCCGCAGGTCTTCGCGACGATCCAGGTGCTGCTGACACCGGAGCAACGGCCCCGCGCCTTCGGCGTGCTGGGCGCGGTCATCGGCACCGCCGGAGTCGCGGGCCAACTGCTCGGCGGCCTGCTCGTCTCCGCCGACCTCTTCGGCGCGTCCTGGCGCCCGATCTTCTGGGTCAACGTCCCCGTCGGCCTGGTCACGCTGCTTCTCGCCGCCGTGCTCGTCCCCGAGTCGCGGTCCCCCGACAGCCGTCGGCCGGACCTCGCGGGCATGGCCGTACTGACCCTCGCCCTCGTCCTCCTCGTGGTCCCCCTGGTCGAGGGCAGGGAGGCCGGCTGGCCTTCGTGGACCTGGTTCAGCCTGGCGGCCGGGGTGCTCGCCCTGTTCGGCTTCGCGCTCGTGGAACGCCGTGTCGAAGCGTCCGGCGGTGCCCCGCTGCTGCGGCCTGGACTGATCCGTGAACGCTCCTTCGCCATCGGCATGGTGCTGGTACTCCTCGCCTACTTCGGCATCAACTCCTTCTTCCTGGTGCTGTCCGTCACCGTGCAGGACGGCCTGGGCCTGGACACGCTGAGCGCCGGAGTCTTCTACCTCCCCTTCGCCGCCGCGTTCTTCGCCGGCAGCGTCATCGCCGGACGGATGGCCCGGTACGGCCGGCGCCTGCTCCAGGCCGGCGCGCTGATCCTCGCCATCGGCCACGCGGTCACCCTCACCGTGGTGCTCTGCGCCGGAGCCTCGCTCACGGCGTGGTCGCTCGCCGCTCCGCTGCTCGTATCAGGACTGGGCAACGGCGTCCTGGTCACCCCGCTGCTGAACGCCGTGCTGTCACGCATCCGTCCCACGGAGATCGGCATGGCATCGGGCGTGCTCTCCACCGGCCAGCAGGTCGGCGGCGCGGTCGGGGTGGCCGTACTCGGCGTCATCTTCTACGGCACGCTGAAGGGCGCCGCGCACGGTGACGTCACGGCGTACGGGCACGCACTCGCCGCCTCCCTCGGCTTCAACCTCGCCCTGGCCGCGGCCCTCTCGGCCCTCCTCCGCCTGCTGCCGCGCACGGCCGGTTCCCGGCACTGAGGCGTACTGCGCCGGGTGCCGCGGGATCTCCGCCGGCCGGCGGATCAGCGGGTCAACGGCGAGGCACGGGACACGAACGCTTCGATCGCCTGCCGCGCCAGGGCGTCCAGCGCGTCCCGCTCCGCCGGTCCTGCGCGGTCGACACGTCCCGCGTGCACCGATAGGCGTGCTCGGCCGCGAGGATCACCTCCCGGTCGTCGGTGAGCAGTTCCACCCGGTAGAGCACCTGCCGTGTCACCGTCCTGAGGCGGTGTGCTTCATCGCGTGCCGTGATGAAGGGTGCTCCGTCCGGGTCCTGCTGCCTGCGGTACCAGCGGTCCGCCTGGCCGTGGCGGTAGTCCTCCACCGCCGCGGCGAACGCGCTGAACGCGGAAACCCGCTCCTGCCGGAGTGCTTCGGACCGCGCGAACAGCTCACCGCGCCGGGACGCGAGGCGCTGGAAGATGTGCGTGATCACGGCGCCCATGAGGGTGCCCCCGACGGCTACGACGCTTGTCCATATCGCTTCCACGGCCGCAGCCGATCACACCGGACGCCGGTGCGTCGCCGGCTCCGCCCGGCCGCCCACGGAAAATGTGGTGCGGCCCAACACCCGTGCCGCGTAGCGTCGTTGACATGACTCCTTCCCGGATCCGTCCTCCGTTCGACGCCGACGAACGGACGCAACTCACCGGCTGGTTCGCCATGCAGCGGGCCATCATTCACTGGAAGTGCGAGGGACTGTCGGAGGCGGACGCGCACCGCGCCGTCCTCCCGTCCTCGCCGCACATGACGGTGGCGGGGATCGTCTCCCATCTGCGGTGGGCCGAAAACACCTGGTTCGAGGTCCTGTTGCTGGGCCGCCCCGACGACGGGCCGCAGTTCCAGGACGCGCCCGAGGACGCCGACATGCGCGTCGATGGCGAATCCCTCGACGGGCTGCTCGCCGCCTACGAGCGGCAGTGCGCGGTATCGGACGAGATCATCGCGGCCCACTCGCTCGACGTCGTGGGCCGGCATCCCGACTACCGGTCATCCGCCGCTTCCCTGCGCTGGATGCTGATCCACATGATCGAGGAGACCGCCAGGCACGCCGGTCACCTGGATGCCATACGCGAACTGCTGGACGGCGAAGTCGGCTATTACTGACGGTGGTTGCCGCTCCGCGGTGCGCCGGTACGCGGTGACCAGGAGGACCCGGCCGTTTCACCTGCGGCGGGCTCCGCGGTCTGCCCTTGCGGACAGGGTCCGTGCGTCCGGGAGGGCAGACTCACGAAAACCTCGCGAAGGCTCGAACTTTTGCCGCAGGGCCTGCATCTCTGCTCATGCAGGACGCGCAGAGTCAACGGCCTGGCCGGCCATGGCACTTCGAAGAGAGCTGCGCGTGAGAAGTGCTGAAGACGGCCCTACCGCATGGAGGACTTATGAAGTCGTGGCGTTCCCGTATCGGTGTCGGTCTCGCAGTCGGTGCTGCGGCGGTCGCCATTCCGCTCTCCGCCACCAGCGCCTTCGCCGCCCCGCCCCCCGGTGACGGCTGGGTTCCGGTCGGTGCCGAGCGGTACCCGTCGAAGGCGGCGTGTGAAGCGTCGGAGCTCCCGAATGCCCAGGCGAACGGGTACCACGAGGTGTGGTGCGACGACAGCAAAGAGATCATGCCCATCTTCAACCGCTGACCGGTCTCCGCTCGGCGGGGAATCGTCCCGCTGACGTAGTGCCGAGAAGGTCCGCTGCCCCGGTGTGCCGCACCGGGGCAGCGGACTTTCCGCTTCGCGGGGCCGCATGCCCTGCGGTGTGTCCGACGTCCACGCCGGATCATGACGCTACGGACATTTCGGGCATGGTGCTGCGAGCATGACGCATGCTCTTTCGACAGTTGATCAATCTGCGGGGACGACGGGGCCTCACGCCGGTGCTGGTACTGATCCCGGTCGCGCTCGTCTGTGCCGTCTTCGTGATCGACACCCTGTTCCCGCCCGAGGTGCATCTGGGGCCGCTGCTGGTCGCCGCCCCCACCTTCACGGCGGCGTTCGCGGGCCCGCAGCTCACCGCCGTGGTCGGCGTGCTCGCCCTCGCCGCCCAGTTCTTCATCGGCGTGGTCAGCGGTGACGCCACCTCGCAGAACCACCAGGTCCAGCTCGTCGCGCTGCTGCTGGTCAGCACGCTCGTCGTGCTCTTCGCCGGGGTGCGCGACCGGGTCGAGCGGCGGCTGATGAAAAGCCGTTCGGTGGCCGGGGTGGCACAGCAGGTCCTGCTGCGGCCACTGCCGCAGCGGAGCGGACCGCTGCAGATCGCGTCGTTCTACCTCGCTGCCGAAGAAGAGGCCGAGATGGGCGGTGACCTGTTCGCCGCGGTCCGTGCCGAGGGCGCCACCCGGTTGATCATCGGCGACGTACGCGGCAAGGGCCTGCCCGCGTACAGTCACGCCGCGCTGATCCTCGGCGCCTTCCGGGCCGCCGCGCACGAGCAGGCGACGCTGCCGGGGCTCGCCGCCCACCTCGACGGCGCGATGCGCTGGGAGGCCGGGCAATGGGACGGCGAGGAAGCCGGCGCCGAGGAGGCGTTCGCCACCGCGACGCTGCTCGACATCCCCGACGAGCG
Organism: Streptomyces sp. NPDC048644; assembly: GCF_043199105.1. Lineage (NCBI taxonomy): Bacteria > Bacillati > Actinomycetota > Actinomycetes > Kitasatosporales > Streptomycetaceae > Streptomyces > Streptomyces sp. NPDC048644. The sequence goes on along the minus strand of NZ_JBICVO010000002.1, from coordinate 90,934 downwards.
GCTCGAGCTGCACACCGTCACCTGCGGGCACCCGCCCGCCCTGCTGCTCAGCGGCGGTCGCGTCCGCACCCTGCACGCCGCGCACACCGCGCTCCCGATCGGCCTCGGCGGCCTCCCCGGCGCGACCGGCCACGCGGTCGACACCCATCCCTTCGAGCCCGGCGACCTGCTGCTCCTCTATACGGACGGCGTCACCGAGGCCCGGGACCACAGCGGCGCCTTCTATCCGCTCGCGGAACGCGCCGCGGCCTGGAGCGCGGACACCCCGCACGACGTGCTCCGGTGCCTGCGCGCCGACCTGCGGGCGTACGCGCGCGGCCGGCTGGGGGACGACGCCGCGGCGATCGCGATCCGGCGGCTGTCGTCCGACGGCGGGTAGCGGGGGCGATCCCCACACCGGCCCGTACCGGCCCCGACCGGCCCGTTTTCCCCCGGCCTGATCACCCCGGCCGGTCAACCAACCCGAAGGAACCCCCTCATGACCTCTGTGCCCGACGTCACCCTCAACAACGGAGTGACGATCCCGCAGCTCGGCTTCGGCGTCTTCCAGGTGGATGACGACAAGGCGACCGCCGCGGTGCTCACCGCCCTGGAAGCCGGATACCGCAGCATCGACACCGCCGCGATCTACGCCAACGAGCCAGGCGTCGGCCGCGCCCTGGCCACCTCAGGCGTCCCCCGCGACGAGCTGTTCCTCACCACCAAGCTGTGGAACGACGACCAGGGCTACGACTCCACCCTCAAGGCGTTCGACGCCAGCCTCGCCAGGCTCGGTCTCGACCACGTGGACATGTACCTCATCCACTGGCCCACCCCGGCCCGCGACCGCTACCTCGACACCTGGCGCGCGATCGAGAAGCTGTACGCCGACGGCCGGGTCCGCACCGTCGGCGTCTCCAACTTCCAGCCCGACCACCTGGAGCGGCTGCTGGAGAACACCGACATCACCCCGGCGGTGAACCAGATCGAGCTGCACCCCCACCTCCAGCAGGAGCGGCTGCGGGCCTTCCACCGCGAGCACCGCATCGCGACCGAGGCGTGGAGCCCGCTGGCGCAGGGCGCCCTGCTCCAGGACTCGGCGATCACCTCGCTCGCCGAGCGGCACGGCAAGTCGCCCGCCCAGGTGGTCCTGCGCTGGCACCTCCAGCTCGGGAACATCGTGATCCCCAAGTCCGTCACCCCCACCCGCATCCGGGAGAACATCGACGTCTTCGACTTCTCCCTCGCGGACGACGAGATGGCCGCCCTCGCGGGACTCGACCGCGGCGAGCGCACCGGGCCGGACCCCGACACCCTCAACTAGCCACGGCCATAAGCCGGTTCACGGCTTGCGGCCCCTTGCCCTCGGTGACACCGGAGGCAAGGGGCCGAGGCCGTTCAGGGGGCGTTGTGCCGGTCCTGGGCCGCGGCGAGGCGGTGCTGGAGGGGGCCGGTCGCCGTCCGCAGTTCCTGGTAGGCGGCGTAGCGGTCGTCGAAGAGTTCCCTGGTGGCGTCGGACGGAGCGAGGACCTGGGCCGGGCGGTTCCAGCGGGCGCCGGGCGGGACGGCGCCGATGGCGAGCGCGGCGAACTTGGCGTCGCCGTAGCTCGCCCCGCAGCGCTCGTGCGGATACTCCTGCGCGACACCGGTGACGTCGGAGACGATCTGCGGCCACAGGGGGTGGGTGGTGCCGCCGCCCACGGCGACGACGCGGCCGGGGGCGAAGCCGGCATCGGCGAAGGCGTCGAAGTGGTGCCGCACGGCCAGCGCGGTGGATTCGAGCAGCGCGCGGTAGACGTCGCCGCGGGTGTGGCGCAGGGTCAGGCCGGCGATGATGCCGCGGGCCTGGGGATCGGCGACGGGGGTGCGCTCGCCGGCGAAGTACGGCAGCGCGAGCAGCCCGTCGGCGCCCGGGGGAGAGGCGGCGGCCTCGGCGGTGAGCTGCGGGAACGCGGCGCCGCCCGTGAGGTCGCTGAACCACTGTGTGATGCTGCCCGAGCTGGCCATGCCGGCCGCCAGCGTGTGCTGGCCCGGGTGGTTGCCCGCGGTCGACCACAGGGCGGGCGAACGCACCGGCGTGGAGGTGACACCCACGAAGAACATGGTCGAGCCGTACATCAGCATCAGGTCACCGGGATCCAGGACGTCGACGCTCTCCGCCTCGGCCCAGGCGTCGATGGTGCCGACCGCGACGGGCGTGCCCGCGGCGAGTCCCGTCTCGGCCGCCGCGCCGGCTGTCACATGGCCGGCGATGTCGGCGGGCCAGGCCAGCTCGGGAAGTGCCAGGCCCGGGGCCACGGCCTGCGCCCACGGCTCGTACCAGGCTCGGGCCGCGAGGTCGTAGAGCGGCGCGTACTGGCTCGCCGTGTGGTGGTCGAGGACGTAGGCGCCGGTCAGCCGGTGTGTGAGGTAGGAGTGGGCGGTGAAGACCTTGGCGGTCGCCGCCCAGACCTGGGGCTCGTGGTGGCGCAGCCAGGCCAGCTTCGGGCCCGCCGACTGGGAGCTGAGCCGTGATCCGCAGCGCGCGAGCACCGCGTCCTGGCCGCCGAGTTCCCGCTCGATCCGCTCGGCGATGGGCACCGCCCGGGTGTCCACCCCGTAGAGGAGGGCGGGGCGCAGCGGGCGTCCTTCGGCGTCGGCCGGCAGCACGCAGGGGCCGATGCCGCTGACGCAGACCGCACGGATCCGCTCGGGGCGCGACGGCAGCAACTCCCGGATCAGCGCGTGGACATCGGCCCACCAGACCCCCTCGACGTCGTGCTCGGCCCAGCCGGGGCGGGGCAGCGACGTGGAGTGCTCGCGCCGGGCCTGCCGCACGATGCCGCCGTCCGGTGTGCACAGCACCGCTTTGGTGCTGGCCGTACCGATGTCGATGCCCAGCACGTAGGAGGGCGCTTCGGCGGTGGACGGCGTCACGGCGGGTCTCCTGGCGTTGCGGGGCTGACCGGTGGCGCGGTGGTGGCGTGGCGGTCGGACGGCATGCCCATTGTGGCGGTGGCGCGCGGCGTGGTCGGGGGTGGGGCCTCGCGGTGCGCCGCCGTGCCGAGGAGGGCGGCGCGCTCCGGTCAGGGGGCCGCCCGTTGTGTACGCCCTTGTGGGGCCGCCCGGTGCGCCCTCATGGGATCCGGGGCGCCCGGCGGATCGCCGGGCCTTCCGCTTCCTGGAGCCTCCCGCGTGTGCCGACGCGGTGGCTCCCGGTGCCTTCGTCCCCGTGTCCGGCCGGGGTGCCGGACCGTCAGGGGAGCAGACGCAGGTAGGGCGGTGCGGGGGGCGGGGGTGAGGTGTTCTCCTCGGGTTCCTGTTGCTGTTCCTGTTCGGATTTCTGTTCGGGCTCCGGCTCTTCGCCGTCGGGTATGGGGTGGCCTTGGAGTGCGGCCAGGGCGCGTTCCAAGGGTTCTTTCGTGATCTGCATCCGGATTCTGGCCAGCCGTTCCAATTCGCTTTGCGACACGGTGTCAGCGTAAGGGTGCCGCGTCACGCTGTCCCTGATCAGGCGCAATTCGACGGGCGGTAGGGGAGGTTGGGCATTCTCCGGACACGCCGGGGCAACCGCCTGTAAGGGCGTGTGCGCGGTGCGTGGATTTCCGGGGGCGGCGAGCCGATGGCGGGCGGTATGCGGAACTCCCCTCACCGCAAAGGGTGTTCGGTTGTGGAGAACCATCGGGGGGCGGGGGGATTCTGCTTGACTGTTTGCGGGGCGGTGCGTCGGTGCCGTGCCGGACGGCGCCGAACCGCCCCGCATGCGGTGGATCCCCGGCGGGCCGCTGAGCCTGCTGCCGGTCCACGCGGCCGGGCATCACGGCTTCGGGGCCGCCGGGCGGGAGCGGCGCACCGTGCTGGACCGGGTGGTGTCCTCCTGCACGCCGACGGTGCGCGCACTCGGCCACGCCAGGGAACGGGCCGCCGCGCGGTCCGCCACGACCGGGCGCTGATCGTTGCTATGCCGACGACACCGGGCGCCGATCCGCTGCCCTTCGCCGCGCGCGAGGCCGAAGCCGTCCGCCGCCACTACCCGCACCACCGGCTGCTCACCGCCGCCCCCGACACCGCGTCCCGGTTTCCCACCAAGGACCGGGTACTCGCCGAGCTGCCGTACTGCGCCATCGCCCACTTCGCCTGCCACGCCCACGGCGACCCGGCGGACCCGTCCCAGGACCGCCTGCTGCTCCAGGACCACGGCACGGCCCCGCTCACCGTCGCCGAACTGACCCGGCACTGCCTGGACCGCGCGCAGCTCACCTACCTCACCGCCTGCCGGACGGCCCTGCGCCCCACGGCACGGCTGCTGGACGAGTCCACCCACCTCGCCTCCGCGTTCCAGCTCGCCGGATATCCGCACGTCATCGGCACGCTGTGGGAGGTGGTCGACGAGCACTCCGCCGCCGTCGCCGACCGCTTCCACCACGCCATCGCCGCCGAGCCGGGACGGATCCGCACGGAGCGGTCCGCCCGCGCCCTCCACGACGCGGTGCGCGCCGCACGCGACCAGCTGCCCCGCACCCCCACCCGCTGGGCGGGCCACGTCCACTTCGGCACCTGAACGCAGCGTCCGCGCCCCCGGAACGCGTCCCCTCCGGAACACGTCCCCTCCGGGCCGTCCCGCGAATAGGACGCCAACCGACCTATACGGAGGGCACCTTCAGAGGCTACGGATGCCGGGCGCACTCCGCGCACCGCATCCTCCGTTCCCCTCTCCGCACGAAGGACACCTCAGCGATGACGACCACCGGCACACCCGCGAGCGCACCCACCGGCACCCTGCTGGGCACCGGCTTCTGGGCCCCCGACGGCAAGGCCCTCGCGGACTTCTACGCCGCCGCCCTGGGCTGGGAGATCCAGCAGGAACTCCCCGACGAGCAGGGCAACACCGCCGCCCACCTGATCAGCGACGGCACCCAGTCCCTGGTCTTCTACACCGCCCGCGACTTCAAGGCCCCCGACTGGCCCCGGGACGAACTCCCCTTCCACGTCGACCTCGCCTTCGACGACGCGCAGGCCGCCGAAGAGCGCCTGCTCGCCCTCGGCGCCACCAAGCCCGCCCACCAGCCGGGCCGGGGCCGGTGGACCGTCCTGCTCGACCCCGCGGGCCAGCCGTTCTGCGTCAGCGCGGGCCAGGCGGGCTGAACCGCGGCCCCCACCGGTACGGACCGGCGGATGAAGCTGATCTGTTGCGGGGCTTAAGAAATGATCGATGGACGGGGAAGGCGCCCGCGCGGCAGATTGATCTCCGCCCGGCGTGATCGTCCGCAGCCGCTCCCGGCTCGGCGCCTCGCGGGCTTTCCCCGCCCGGCCCTTGCTCCCGCAGCGCCCGGGTTCGCTTCCGTAGGGAGTCTTATCCGTGAAAGCGCTGGTGAAGGACAAGGCGGAGCCCGGCCTGTGGCTGCGGGACGTACCGGAGCCCACCGTCGGCCCCGGTGATGTGCTGATCAAGGTCCTGCGGACGGGTATCTGCGGCACCGATCTGCACATCAGGTCCTGGGACGGCTGGGCCCAACAGGCCGTCGCCGCGCCGCTGGTGGTCGGGCACGAGTTCGTCGGCGAGGTCGTCGGGACCGGCCGGGACGTCGTCGACATCACGCCGGGCGACCGGGTCAGCGGCGAGGGCCACCTGGTGTGCGGCAAGTGCCGCAACTGCCTGGCGGGGCGGCGCCACCTGTGCCGCGCCACGGTGGGCCTCGGCGTCGGCAGGGACGGCGCGTTCGCCGAGTACCTCGCGGTGCCCGCGTCCAACGTGTGGGTCCACCGTGCCCCCGTGGACCTCGATGTCGCCGCGATCTTCGACCCGTTCGGCAACGCCGTGCACACCGCGCTGTCCTTCCCGCTCGTCGGCGAGGACGTGCTGATCACCGGCGCCGGACCGATCGGCCTGATGGCCGCCGCGGTGGCCCGGCACGCCGGCGCCCGCAACGTCGTCATCACGGACGTCAGCGAGGAACGCCTCGACCTGGCACGCAAGATCGGGTGCAGCCTCGCGCTCAACGTCGCGGACGCGACGATCGCCGAAGGCCAGCGCGCACTCGGGCTGCGCGAGGGCTTCGACGTCGGCCTGGAGATGTCAGGACGCCCCGAGGCGATGCGCGACATGCTCGCCAACATGACGCACGGCGGCCGGATCGCGATGCTCGGACTGCCCGCCGGGGAGTTCCCGGTCGACTGGTCCCGGATCGTCACCTCCATGATCACGATCAAGGGCATCTACGGCCGCGAGATGTTCGAGACCTGGTACGCGATGTCGGTGCTGCTCGAAGGCGGCCTCGACCTCGCGCCCGTGATCACCGGACGCTACGGCTACCGCGACTTCGACGCGGCGTTCGACGACGCCGCGAGCGGCCGTGGCGGCAAGGTCATCCTCGACTGGGCCGCCTGACCCGCCCGTACCGCCTTTCCCGCCCGCCCTCCTGACACCAAAGGACCCGGACATGTTCGACTCCGTACGCGACGGCCTGTGCGCCGACCTCGACGAGATCCGCACCGCAGGACTGCACAAGCCCGAACGCGTCATCGACACCCCGCAGTCCGCGACCGTCAACGTCACCGCGGGCGGCCGGCCGGGCGAGGTCCTCAACTTCTGCGCCAACAACTACCTCGGCCTCGCCGACCACCCCGACGTCATCGCGGCGGCCCACGAGGCCCTGGACCGCTGGGGCTACGGCATGGCATCCGTACGCTTCATCTGCGGCACGCAGGAGGTGCACAAGGAACTGGAACGCCGCCTGGCGGCCTTCCTCGGCCAGGAGGACACCATCCTCTACTCCTCCTGCTTCGACGCCAACGGCGGCGTCTTCGAAACGCTGCTCGGCGCGGACGACGCGGTCATCTCCGACGCCCTCAACCACGCGTCGATCATCGACGGCATCCGCCTGTCCAAGGCCCGCCGCTTCCGCTACGCCAACCGCGATCTGACGGACCTGGAAAAGCAGTTGAAGGAAGCCGCCACGGCCCGCCGCCGTATCGTCGTCACCGACGGCGTCTTCTCCATGGACGGCCACGTCGCGCCCCTGCGGGAGATCTGTGACCTGGCCGACCGCTACGACGCCATGGTCATGGTGGACGACTCGCACGCCACCGGCTGCGTCGGCCCCGGTGGCCGCGGCACCCCCGAACTGCACGGCGTCACGGACCGCGTCGACATCCTCACCGGAACCCTCGGCAAGGCACTCGGCGGCGCATCGGGCGGATACGTCGCCGCCCGCGCCGAGATCGTCGCCCTGCTGCGTCAGCGCTCCCGCCCCTACCTCTTCTCCAACAGCCTCGCCCCGGTGATCGCCGCCGCCTCGCTCAAGGTCCTCGACCTCCTGGAGACCGCGGACGACCTGCGCGACCGGCTCGCCGCGAACACCGCGCTCTTCCGCTCCCGGATGACGGCCGAGGGCTTCGACATCCTGCCGGGCGACCACGCCATCGCCCCCGTCATGATCGGCGACGCGGCCGAGGCCGGACGGATGGCGGAACTGCTCCTGGAACGCGGCGTGTACGCGATCGGCTTCTCCTACCCCGTGGTGCCGCACGGCCAGGCCCGCATCCGCGTCCAGCTGTCCGCAGCCCACTCCCCGCAGGACGTCGAGCGCGCGGTGGCCGCCTTCGTCGACGCCAGGGCGGCCCTGGCAGAATGACGACGTGATCGACGCTCGGCGGCTGCGCACCCTCCAGGCGGTGGCGGACCACCGCACCGTGACGGCCGCCGCAGCCGCCCTCTACCTCACCCCGTCCGCCGTCTCCCAGCAGATCGCCGCGCTGGAGCAGGAGACCGGCCACAAGGTCCTGGCCCGCGACAACCGCGGCGCGCGGCTGACAGCGGTCGGCGAGATCCTGCTCCGGCACGCCGGGGCCGTCATCGCCGAACTGGAGCGCGCCGAGGCCGAGGTGGCGGCGTACACGTCGGGCGCGGCGGGCGAGGTCACCGTCGCGGCCTTCGCCACCGGAATCTCCGTGGTGCTGGCCCCGGCGATCACCGCACTCGGCGAGACGTCCCCCGGCATCCGGGTCCGGGTCCGTGACGTCGAGGGGGACGAGAGCCTGCCCATGGTGCTCGACGGCCGCGCCGACATCGCCGTGGCCGTCGAGTACCGCGGTGCGCCGAGCGCGGGCGACCGGCGGCTGGTGCGCGTGCCGCTCTACGCCGAGCCGTTCGACGCCGTCCTGCCCCGCAGGCACCGGCTGGCCGGCGTCGGCGCCGTCCCGGTGGCCGCGCTCGCCGACGACCTGTGGATCGGCCCGTACCCCGGCAATCCGTGCCACGACGTGATGGTCCTCGCCTGCGAATACGCCGGATTCCGGCCCCGGTTGGCGCACTCGTCCGACGATTTCCGGGCCGTCGTCACGCTCGCCGCCGCGGGCGCGGGAGTGGCCCTCGTGCCCCGTTCCGCGCTGCGCGACATGGACCTGTCGCAGGTGGCGGTGCGGCCGGTCGACGGTGTGGTGGCGACCCGCCGGGTCTTCGCGGCCGTCCGGTGCGGCGCCGAGGAACACCCGCTGTTCCGGCCCGTCCTGGAGGCGCTCGGCGCCGCCGCCGAGAGGGTTCCGCCGGGCGACCCGGTGACCGCATAGCGGCCCACGGGTCACCCGGGTCGGCTCAGCCGATCGGCTCGGGCATCGGCACCACGTCGTAGGCCAGCTCGATGACCCGCCCGGTGGCCGGGTCGCCCAGCTCCACGCGCCAGCGGCCCGCGAACTGGTCGACGCCTTCGCGCATAGGGATCGTCCCGGAGATGAGCACCGTGCCGGGCTCCAGCTCGCCGCGCTCGCGCAGCGCGTCGGCCCAGTGGCGCGGCGGGAGCAGTTCGCCGGCGGTGCCGTCCTGGATGAGGACCTCGCCGCTCTCGCCGGCCGGGGTCACCCAGGCGCGCAGGGTCAGGCTGTCGAGGCGGTCGGCGACGTCGGACAGCCGCCAGGCGTCGCGGGCCAGGACGTCGGGGCCCGCGTTCTTGCTCCAGGCGACGCCGTGCGCCTCCAGAGCGCGGTCGGTGTGGTCGCAGGCCGCCGTCAGCAGCAGGTCACCGGTGGAGTCCACGACGAGGGCCCATTCGGCCTCGCCCGAGGTGCGGGCGTGCTGGACGGGAACCGTGCCGGTCTGCTGGGCGAGGTAGGGCGCCACGGGGTACAGGGCGGGGATGGTGGACGGCGCGGGTACGCCGATCCCGGCCAGCTCCGCCACGTGCGCGGCGACGTCCGCCTGGCTGCGGCCCGCGTATCCGGCGTTCAGCAGCCGGGCCACGGTCACCTCGCGCTGTGTTCCGTCGGGAAGTTCGAAGATCAGGACGGCCATGGTTCCTCCAGGTCACATCGGTTGCGCAGGAGTGATTCCCCTCGAAAGGTTGCGCATACGACCTGTATACAGCAAGTATGCCGAGGAGCAGCAACGGAGAACGAGGTGGCCCTGACCATGCACAACGAACAACGCGGGGGAGCGAAGCCCCTCGGAGCGACGGCCGCCCCCGGCCGCGGCGCGATGGTGCGCGCCTTCATCGCCAGCCTGACCGGCACCTCGCTGGAGTGGTACGACTTCGCGGTCTACTCGGCGGCATCGGCGCTCGTCTTCGGGAAGCTCTTCTTCCCGTCACAGGACCCGCTGACCGGCACCCTGCTGGCGTTCTCCACCTACGCCGTCGGGTACCTCTCGCGCCCCCTCGGCGGATTCCTCTTCGGCCGGCTCGGAGACGTCATCGGCCGCAAGAAGGTGCTGGTGGCGACGCTGGTGCTGATCGGGACCGCCACCTTGCTGATCGGGCTGCTGCCCACCCAGGCCGTCATCGGCCCGGCCGCCCCGATCCTGCTGGTCGTGCTCCGCTTCGCACAGGGCGTCGGCGTCGGCGGCGAATGGGGCGGTGCCGTCCTGCTCACCAGCGAGTACGGCGACGCGCGGCGGCGCGGCTTCTGGGCATCGGCCGCCCAGATCGGCCCGCCGGCCGGAAACCTGATGGCCAACGGCGTGCTGGCCGCACTCGGCGCGCTGCTCACCGAACCGCAGTTCCTCGCCTGGGGCTGGCGGATCGCGTTCCTGCTGTCCGGCGTGCTCGTGGCCTTCGGGCTGTGGATCCGGGTGCGGCTGGAGGAGACGCCGGTCTTCCAGGCCATGGAGGCGAGCGGCGACCGGCCGCAGGCACCGATCCGCGAGGTGTTCACCACCCAGCCGCGTGCCCTGGCAGCCGCCGTCCTGTGCCGGGTCGCACCGGACGTCCTCTACGCGATGTTCACCGTCTTCGTACTCACCTACGCCACCGAGCAGCTCGGCATGGAACGCGGCAAGGCGCTGGCCGCCGTCCTCATCGGATCGGCGCTGCAAATCGTGCTGATCCCGCTGGCCGGCGCGCTGTCGGACCGCTGGAACCGGCGCCGGATGTACCTCTGGGGCGCCGTCGCCGCCGCCGCGTGGCCCTTCGTGTTCTTCCCGATGGCCGCCGGCGGCTCGTGGCCCCTGCTCGCCGTGGGCGTCCTGGTGGCGCTGGTGATCCACTCGTTCCTCTACGGACCCCAGGCCGCCTTCGTCGCCGAGCAGTTCGGCCCCCGGCTGCGGTACACCGGCTCTTCCCTGGCGTACACACTGGCCGGGGTGATCGGCGGCGCCGTGGCACCGTTGCTGTTCACCGCGCTGCTGGGCGCGTTCGGGACGTGGCTGCCGCTGGCCCTGTACCTGGCGGCCACCGCTGTGGTCACCATCGTGGGGGTGCTGCTGGGCAGGGAGGCGGACCACGACGAGGATGAGGAGTACACCAGGAACGCCGCCGTACGGGCGGCGGACGCGGCACCGGTGGGCCGTACCTGACCCGGCGGCGCACCCGCCGGCCACACCACCAACGCCCCAGGGCTGAACAGCAGCACGACACGAGAGGAAGCGGAACCGGATATGCGTATCGCACTCTGCCAGATGACTTCGTCGACGGAACCGAAGGAGAATCTCGCGACGGTCCAGGACCACGTGCGCCGCGCGGCACACGAAGGCGCGCGCCTCGTGGTCCTGCCGGAGGCGGCCATGGCGTGCTTCGGGATTCCGCTCGCCCCGCTGGCCGAACCGCTGGACGGCCCCTGGGCCGACGGCGTCCGCGAGGTCGCCCGCGAGACCGGTGTCACGGTCGTCGCCGGCATGTTCACCCCCGCCCCCGACGGCCGGGTCGCCAACACCCTGCTGGCGACCGGCCCCGGTGTGGAGGACTCCTACGACAAGATCCACCTGTACGACGCGTTCGGCTTCCGCGAGTCCGACACCGTCGCCGCGGGCGACCGGGTGGTGACCATCGACGTCGACGGGGTCAAGGTCGGCCTGGCCACCTGCTACGACCTGCGGTTCCCCGAACTGTTCCGGGCGCACGCGGACGCGGGGGCCACCGTCAGCGTGCTGCCCGCCTCGTGGGGCGCGGGCCCCGGCAAGCGCGAGCAGTGGGAACTCCTGGTGCGGGCACGGGCGTTGGACGCCACCGTCTGGCTGGCGGCCGTCGGCCAGGCCGCTCCCGGCCCTGACGCGGACCCGGAGCAGCCCACGAAGGCGCCCACCGGCATCGGCAACAGCATCCTCGCCGCCCCCGACGGCACGGTACGCGTACGCCTCGACATGGCCCCCCGCCTGCACGTCGCCGACATCGACACGGAGGAGACGACACGCGTCCGCCGGGCCGTCGCGGTGCTGGACAACCGCCGCCTGTAGAGCCTGTGCACAGGGGCGCCCCGCCGGGTCGTACGGACTCCGGCAGGGCGCCCCTGCGCGCAGGGCGGTCGGCGGTGCGGCTGCGTCCTGGCTGTCCGCCTTTGCTGCGTCCTAGGAGGACAGCAGGATGCGCTGGGTGGCCTCGATGTGGCTCTCGATCGCCGTGCAGGCGCCCGCGGCGTCGCCGGCCGTCAACCGCTCCAGGATCCGGCGGTGTTCGGCGAGCACCTCGCCGCGCCGGTCGCCGGACTGGTACAGCGCGATGACACCCGCCCGGATCTGGCGGCTGCGCAGAGCGTCGTACTGACGGCTCATCAGCGTGTTGCCGACGGCGGCCACGAGAGTGGCGTGGAAACGGTGATCGGCGGCGATGAACTCCTTCGCGCTCTCCTCGCCCCGCAACGTCTCCTGGAACGCCAGCACTTGGGCCATCTCGGCGAGCGGCGCGCAGCCGCGCGCGGTGGTGTGCCCGGCCGCGAACTTCTCGATGAGGCCGCGCATTTCCATGAGTTCACTGATCTCACGTGCCGTCAGCGGCGCGATGTGCGCCCCGCGCTTGGGAACGAGACGCACGAGGTCCTCGGCGGCGAGCAGCAGCAGCGCCTCCCGGATCGGGGTGCGCGAGACGCCGATCCGGTCCGCGATGTCCTGCTCGGAAAGAAACCGGTCCTGCATCTCCGGATCGGTCAGCACGACATCCTTGAGATACGCGTATGCCTTCTCTCGCCCCGACTGCACCGTTCCCCATTTCCTGATCCCGTGTGCATACACTTTGTATACAAATTTAGCACGCGCGGAGCGGGCGAGGATGCCGCCGGAGCGTCGGTTGCACCGAGGGATGCGGGGCCCAACACTGATCGTTAAAGCGAACACTCTCTCCAAGAAGAGTGTTCGGTAAACCGAACGACAGTGACATGAAGGAGAGCGATGTGAGTGTTTCCGAGGGCTCGGTCAGGGACATGGTGGCGGCCAACCTCAAACGGGCCAGAACCCAGCGCGGGCTCTCGATCTCCGAGCTGTCCCGGCGCTCCAAGATCGGCAAGGCGACGCTCTCCCAACTGGAGTCGGGCACCGGGAACCCCACCATCGAGACGGTCTTCAACCTGTCCCGCGCCCTCGAAGTGCCGGTCTCCGACCTCCTGGACACCCGCCCGCCCAAGGGCCTGACCGTGGTGCGCGCGGGCCAGGTCGAGGTGCTCAGCGGCGAGGGCGTCGAACTGCGCCCGCTGCACCGGATCGAGTCGGGCGACGCCATCATCGAGGTCTACGACCAGCAGGTGCAGGACGGCACCCGGCGGGACTCGCTCGGCCACGTCGGCACCGAGCACACCATCGTGCAGGCCGGCAGGCTCGGCGTGACGGTGGACGGGCACGAGGTGGAGCTGGGCCCCGGCGACTACGTCGGCTTCGATGCCGCCCTGCCGCACACCTACGCGGCGCCCGAAGGGGCCGTCCGCTCGGTCCTCCTGCTGGAATACCGGGCGGACCAGCAACTGCATCCGAAGGAGCCGCACGCGGTGCCAGGCACCCCGCAATAGCGCCCCTCCCGGAGCCCCGCGGCATTCCTGTACGGACCATTGACATGCCCCGGACCCCGCCATAGCCTCATCGCGTTCGTTAAAGCGAACGAAAGGGATGGCGATGTACGGAACGCGTGTGACCGTGCTGGGTGCCGGCATCGTCGGCGCCGCCTGCGCCCGTGAGCTGGCGCACGCCGGCTTCGACGTCACCGTCGTCGACCGCGGCGGCCCCGCCGCCGCGACCACCTCCCACGGCGAGGGCAACGTCCTCGTCTCCGACAAGGGCCCTGGCCCCGAACTCCAACTCGCCCAGCTCTCCCGGAAGTTGTGGCCCGAGGTGCTGGCCGCCGTCGCCGAAGGGTCCGCCCGCGGCGCCGAAGCCGCCGCATCGGCCGAGTGGGAACCCAAGGGCGGCATCGTCGTCGCGACCACCGAAGCGGGCGCCCGGGAACTGTCCGCCTTCGCCGCCGCCCAGCGCGAGGCGGGTGTACGGGCCGACGTCCTGGACGCCGCCGCGCTCGCCGACGCCGAGCCCTACGTCACCCGCGACCACACCGCGGCCCTGCACTACCCCGACGACGCCCAGGTACAGCCCGCCGCCGCGGCCACCGCCCTGCTCACCGACGCGCTCGCGGCCGGCGCGGTGCTGCGGACCGGCTGCGACGTGCTCGGGGCGCTCACCCGGGGCGGCCGTCTCACCGGGGTACGCACCTCGACGGGACACCTCGGCACGGACCTGTGCGTCAACGCAGCGGGACCGTGGTCGGGCGAACTGGCCGCCCGCCTCGGCGCACCGGTGGACGTCAGGCCACGGCGCGGCGACGTCCTGGTCACCACCCCGCTGCCCCCGACGGTCTTCCACAAGGTCTACGACGCCGACTACGTGGGCGCCGTCGGCAGCAGCGCCGAAGATCTCCAGACCTCCGCGGTGGTGGAAGCCACCCGGGCGGGCAGTGTCCTGCTGGGCTCCTCACGCCGCCGTGTCGGCTTCGACGACCGGCTGCGGCCCGAAGTGCTGTCGGCCATCGCCGCCAAGGCGCTGCGGCTGTTCCCCCGCCTGGCCGGCGTCCCGGTGATGCGCGCCTACGGCGGCTTCCGCCCCTACGTCCCCGACCACCTGCCCGTCATCGGCGCCGACCCGCGCCTGCCGGGACTCTGGCACGTCAGTGGCCACGAAGGCGCCGGCATCGGCCTCTCGGTGGGCACCGCGCGACTGGTGCGCCACCTGATGCTCGGCCGGCCCACGGAGATCGACCCCGTCCCCTTCCGGGTGGACCGCCCGGCCGTACTGAACGCCACCGCACAGCACGGCAGTTGAGGAGACGGCATGAGCCCCCGACGCGTACCCGCCGGGTCCGACGCCACCGGACGGCGGGACCGGCCGCTCCGGATCACCGTCGACGGTGAACCGGCCGACGGCATCGCAGGCCAGACCATCGCCGGATTGCTGCTCGCCGCCGGCCGCCTGGCCTGGCGCCGCGGCCCGTCCGGCGCCCCCCGCGGGGTGTTCTGCGGCATCGGCGTCTGCTTCGACTGCCTGGTCACCGTCAACGCCGAGCGCGACGTACGCGCCTGCCGCCGCCGCGCCCGGGACGGCGACGAGATCACCACCCAGTCCCGGTCCGCCGAACCCACCCCGCCACCTACGGACTCCCGTACGCCAGGAACGGAGGAGCGATGACCACGCGGACACCCCGCCATGTCGCCGTCGTCGGCGCAGGACCCGCGGGCCTCGCCGCGGCCGAAGCCGCGCTGGGCGCCGGGGCCCGCGTGACGCTGATCGACTCGGCGGAGCAGCCCGGCGGCCAGTACCACCGGATGCTGCCCGACGCCTACGCCGCCGCACACCCCGAGCGCCTCCAGCACGGCTGGCGCGCCTTCGACCGGCGCCGCCGACGGGTGCAGGACCACCCGCGCTGCACCTGGCTGCCGGAGACGACGGTGTGGGCACTGGAGCGCCAGGACCCCGAAGGGACCGGGCCGCCGCGGATCCACCTGCTGCGCGGCCCCGCCGACGGCGCCGGGCGCACCCGCCACACCCTGGATCCCGACGCGCTGCTGCTCGCCGTCGGCGCGCACGACCGCGTACTGCCGTTCCCCGGCTGGGAACTGCCCGGCGTGTTCACCGCGGGCGCGGCCCAGGCACTGGCCAAGGGGGAGCGGGTGGTCGTCGGCGACCACGTCACGGTCGCCGGCACCGGCCCTTTCCTGCTCCCGGTGGCGGCATCCCTGCTGGAGGCCGGCGCCCGGGTCTCCGCGGTCCTGGAGGCCAACCGGCCGTCCACCATGGCGCGCGGCTGGTCCCGGCGCCCGTGGGAACTGGCCGCGCAGGCCGGCAAGACCGGCGAACTCGCCGCCTGTACGGCCGCGTTGCTCCGCCACCGGGTGCCCTACCGCACCGGCCGCACCGTCATCGAGGCGCGCGGCGACGGCCGCGTGGAGGAGGTCGTCAGCGCACGGCTGCGCCCCGACTGGTCGGTGGTCCCGGGCAGCGCCCACACCACCGCGGCGGACGCCCTGTGCGTCACCCACGGCTTCAGCCCGCAGCTCGAACTCCCGCTGGCGGCCGGCTGCACGCTCCGCACCACCGCCGCTGGCACCTTCGTGGACACCGACGACGACCAGCGCACCAGCCGCCCCGATGTGTACGCGGCCGGCGAGATCACCGGCATCGCGGGCGCCCCCGCGGCGCGGGCCGAAGGCGCCGTCGCCGGCTGGATCGCGGGCGGCGGCGACCCCACGGCGCCCGTCGTACGACGGCTGCGCCGCCGCCGGGACCAGGGCCTGGCCTTCGCCGCACGCCTCGCGCTGGCCCACCCCATCGGCGCCGCCTGGCCCGGATGGCTGCGCCAGGAAACCGTCATCTGCCGCTGCGAGGAGACCGATTACGCCGCGCTCCGCCGGGCCGCCGGCGACCCGGCCGGCGGGGCACCCCGCGTCGCCAAGCTGACGACCCGGGCCGGACTCGGCCCCTGCCAGGCCCGGATCTGCGGCCCCACGGTCGCCGAACTCCACACCCGGCTGAGCGGAGATCCGGCCGAGCGGCCGGTCGAAGGACTGCCGGTGGCAGGACCGCACCACCGCCCCGTCGCCCAGCCCGTCCGCCTCGGCGAACTCGCCGCCCCGCCCACACCACTTCCGCACCATGCACCGCCAACTCCCCGGAAAAAGGAGAGCAGTTCATGAGCGCCACCACGCAGCAGACCAGCGGCCTCGGCGGAGTCGTCGTGGCCACCGCGCTGCCCTACTACGAGAAGGCGTCCGCCCCCGCCGGGCTGGCCGTGGACCTCGACCGCTACGCCGAACACTGCCGCTGGCTGATCGACAACGGCTGCCACGGCGTCGGCCCGAACGGCTCGCTTGGCGAGTACTCGTCGCTGACCGACGAGGAGCGCCGCGCCGTGGCCCGTACCGCCATCGCCGCCGTCGAAGGCCGCGGCACCGTCGTCGTCGGCGTACACGGCGTCGGCTCGCACCAGGCCAGACAGTGGGCCGAGGCCGCGGCCGATGACGGCGCCGACGGCGTGCTGTGCCTGCCGCCGACCCTGTACCGGGCCAACCGCGGCGAAATCCTCGCCCACTACGAGACGGTGGCAGCCGTCGGCCTGCCGGTGATGGTCTACAACAACCCCATCGACACCAAGGTCGACCTGACACCCGGCCTGCTCGCCGAGATCGCGCAGATCGACAACGTCGTCGCCGTCAAGGAGTTCTCGGGCGACGTGCGGCGGGTGCTGGAGATCAAGGAAAAGGCACCAGGACTTGACGTCATCGGCGGCGCCGACGACGTCGTCCTGGAAAGCCTGCTGATGGGGGCCACCGGCTGGTTCGCCGGCTTCCCGAACGTCTTCCCCGCCGCGTCGGTCCGCCTCTTCGAACTGGCCGCATCCGGCAAGGCGGCGCAGGCCCGCGCCCTGTACGAACCGCTCGTCGCCGCCTTCCGCTGGGACTCCCGCGTCGAGTTCGTGCAGGCCATCAAGCTCGGCATGGAACAGGTCGGCCGCTTCGGGGGCCCCTGCCGGCCGCCGCGCGGACCGCTGACACCCGACCAGCACGCCCAGGTCACCGACGACATGGCCCGCGCCGTCGCCGCCCTCGACAGCGGGTCCTTCTGATGCGCGCGACCCGGACGGTCAGCGCCGTCGACTCCCACACCGAAGGCATGCCCACCCGCGTGATCACCGGCGGCGTGGGCCCGATCCCCGGCGCCACCATGGCCGAACGCCGCCGGTACGCCGTGGAACACCTCGACCCGCTGCGCCGCTTCCTGGTCGACGAGCCGCGCGGCCACTCCGCCATGAGCGGCGCGATCCTGCAACCCCCCACCCGCACCGACGCCGACTGGGGCGTCCTCTACATCGAGGCCAGCGGCTTCCTGCCGATGTGCGGCCACGGCACCATCGGTGTGGCCACCGTCCTGGTGGAGACCGGCATGGTCACGGTGACGGAACCGGAGACCATCGTGCGCCTCGACACCCCGGCCGGCCTGGTGGAGGCGCGGGTGGCGGTGCGCGACGGCGTCGCCGAGCAGGTCACCCTGCGCAACGTGGACTCCTTCGCCGTCGCCCAGGACGCGACGGTGGACGTCCCGGACCTCGGGACCGTCCGCTACGACATGGCCTACGGCGGCAACTTCTACGCCATCGTCGAACTGGACCGGATCGGGCTGCCCTTCGACCGGACCCGCAAGGACGAGATCCTGGCCGCAGGACTGAAGATCATGCGGGCCGTCAACGCGCAGCACCGCCCGGCCCACCCCGTCGACCCGCTGATCAACGGCTGCAAGCACGTGCAGTTCCTCGCACCGGGCTCCACCGCACGGCACTCGCGCAACGCCATGGCCATCCACCCCGGATGGTTCGACCGCTCACCGTGCGGCACCGGGACCTCCGCCCGCATGGCACAGCTGCACGCCCGCGGCGAACTGCCGCTGCACACCGACTTCGTCAACGAGTCCTTCATCGGCACCCGTTTCACCGGCCGCCTGGTCGCCACCACCCGAGCGGGCGGCCTGCCCGCCGTCGTCCCCGAATTCACCGGACGCGCCTGGATCACCGCCACGGCCACCTACCTGCTCGACCCCGCCGACCCGTTCCCGCACGGATTCGTCCTCTAGGACACGTCGACGGGGGCGGATCCCGCGGGGCCGCCCCCGTGGCCCGCGCCGCGGGTGCGGGCGCGGAAGGCGGCCGGTGTCTCACCCGTCCGCAGGCGGAAGAACCGGGTGAAGACCGCGGCGGAGGGGAAGCCGATGCGCTCCCCGATCGCACCGGCGGTCAGGTCGGTGTGCACCAACTGCCGCTTGGCCTCCAGCAGGACCCGGTCGTCGAGGAAACGTTTGGCGCCGCAGCCGATGGCCGCGTCGGTCGCGCGGGTGAGGGTACGCACGCTGTAGCCCAGCGCGGCGGCGTAGTCATCGACGCGATGGGTGCGGGTGAAGTCGCGTTCCACCGCCCGCTGGAAACGGCGGAACGCCTCGCTGCCGGCGGCCTCGTGCCGCTGCCCGCCCGGCAGGTGGGCCAGCCGCAGGACGAGCACGGCCAGCAGGTGCCGGACGACCTCGACGTGGACCTCCAGGGGCAGGTCGGCGAGCCGCCGGTACTCGTCATCCAGCATGCTCAGAGCGCGCCGCACCGGGCCCCCGGCGGCGCCGTCCGGCGTCAGCGGCAGCCGCCACGCCCGCCGGTCAAGCCGCGCCGCGGCGACCGTGGCCGCCCCGAGGAAGCTCGGCTGGAAGAACACCGCGGTCCCCTCGGCCGCCCCGAGGTCGGAACTGAACCGCAGGACCTGGCCCGGCCGCACCCACAGCCAGCTGTCCTTCCTCACCGCACACGCGACGAGATCCACGGAGCAGAGCACGAAACCGGACCGCACGGTGATCAGCAGATGGAAGGCAGGACGGAACGGCGCGTACGCGTCGGCGCCCTTCCCGCGCGCGAGCGACGAAAGCCCCGCGAGACCGGTGATCTCGACTCCCGGCGGGCCACCCGGAGAGGCGGGGAAGGGAACGTCCGCGATGCCGGCCTGTCTGTTTTTGCACATATCTCGTCCTCGGAGTGCGGCCGGACGGCCCGGATCCGTCCGTAGCGTGGTTCACGAACCAGGCGGCAGCACCGTACGAACCGGACGGGCCCCGGTGCAACTGCCCGCAGGAACCGCCGCCCGGCCGGCCGCCCTCGAACCCTGACCGAAAATGCGCCCGCCAGGCCCGGCATCCCCGACGCACCCGGCCGCCGGGCCCGCGCCGGACACCCGAAAGGAACCCCGCCCGTGACCCAGCACGGCCCCGCACTGAACTTCCGAGACTTCCTCGACGCACTCCTCACCGCAGGCGACGCGGTGGCGATCGACGTACCCGTCGACCCCGAACTGGAGGTGGGCGCCCTCACCCGCCGGGTCTACGAGACCAAGGCACCCGCGCCGCTCTTCACCACCCTCGCCGGCTCCGCACCCGGATTCCGCATCCTGGGCGCGCCCGCCGGACTGAGCACCCCGGACAAGGGGCAGTACGGCAGGCTCGCCGCCCACGTCGGACTGCCACGGCACAGCACCCCGCGCGACATCGTGGAAAAACTGATCGACGCCATGCACGCCGCACCGCTTCCCCCGGTCGTCACCACCCGGGCACCCTGCAAGGAGAACGTCCGCACCGGCGACACTGTCGACCTGGAGTCCCTGCCGGTCCCGCTGCTGCACCAGGAGGACGGCGGTCGCTACCTGGGAACGTACGGATTCCACGTCGTACGCAGCCCCGACGGCACCTGGACGAGCTGGTCGGTCGCCCGCGCCATGCTGCACGGCCGCACCACCCTGGTCGGACCCGCCATGCCCCAGCAGCACATCGGCATGATCCACGAGATGTGGCGGGAGAGGGGCCTGCCGACCCCATGGGCCATGGTCTTCGGCGCCCCGCCCGCCGCGCTCGCCGCCGCCGGCATGCCGCTCCCCGCCCACGTCAGCGAGGACGGCTACGTCGGCGCGCTCACCGGCAGCCCGGTCGAGGTGGTCAGGACGGAAATCCACGACCTGTACGTGCCGGCCAACGCGGAGATCGTCCTGGAGGGCCACATCAGCCCCGACGAAACCGGGTGGGAGGGGCCGATGGGGGAGTACCACGGCTACGCCTTCGCGGAGCGCAAGCGGCAGCCCGTCTTCCACGTCGAGGCACTGACCCACCGCGACGACCCGGTCCTGCCGGTCTGCGCGGCCGGCCTGCCGCCGGAGGAGAACCACACCATCTGGGGGACGATGATCTCCGCGGCGAGCCTGGACCTGCTCCGCTCGTCCGGCCTGCCCGTCGACTTCGCCTGGTGCTCCTACGAGGCGGCCACCTGCTGGATCGTCCTCGCCATCGACATCGAACGACTGGCCCGACTCCACCTCACCGAAAGGGAGTTGGCTGACCGCGTGGCCGACGTGCTGTTCGCCTCGCACCCGGGCTGGCTGGTGCCCAAGGTGATCCTCGTCGCCGACGACATCGACATCACCGACATCGGCCAGGTCGTCTGGGCGATGGCCACCCGCCACCACCCCGGCACGGGCCGGTACGACTTCCCCGACGCCCCCGGCATCCCGATGGTCCCCTACCTCACCCCCGAAGAGGCCGCCGCAGGACGCGGCGGCAAGGCGGTGATCAGCTGCCTGCAACCCGCCCAGTTCCACGGAACCACCCACGGCTCGACCGCCTCGTTCCGCACCTCCTACCCCCGCAGCCTCCAGCAGCACGTCATCGACAACTGGGCCCGCTACGGGTACCGGTGACGGCTGCACGGGCGGACGGGGTGTGTGCCCGCCGCCCGCCCCCTCAGCCCGCCGGCTCCTCGGCCTCGTACGCGGCGCCGGCCACGGCGAGGTCTTCCCAGGCCATGCCGACGCTCTTGAAGAACCGGGGGCGTGCCGGGTCGGCGGACGCGCGTCCGGTGACCAGGTCGGCGAGCGGGACCAGCGCGTCCAGGTCGAGACGGCCGCTCTCCAGGTCCGGGATGAGGTCGCCCGCCTCCCGGGCGGCGGTGGACGGGGACTCGACGACGACGGTGGAGCCGCGGACGGTGGCGTCGTCGACCTCGCGTGCGTCGGGTTCGTGGGAGCCGACCGCCATCACCGTCGCGTGCGGCGCCAGCAGGGTGCCGTCGAACAGGGGCGTGCGGGCGGTGGTGCAGCAGGCGACGAGGTCGGCGGTGGCGACGGCGGACGGGTCACCAGGCTCGACGGTGATGCCGGTGTCACGGCGGGCGGTTTCGGCGAACCTTTCGACCCGCTCGGGGGTGCGCCCCACGACGGTGACATGGGTGAGCGGGCGGACCGCGCGCAGCGCGTCCAGGTGCCCGCGCGCCTGCGGCCCGGTGCCGAAGACCACCAGGCGGGCGGCGTCGGGGGCGGCGAGATGGTCGGCGGCCAGCGCGGAGAGGGCCGAGGTCCGCACGGTGGTCAGCGCGATGCCGTCGAGCAGGGCGAGCGGCGCGAGCGTGGCCGCGTCGAACAGCAGGTACTGGCCCTGGACACGGGCGAGTCCGGCGGCCGGATTGCCCGGTGCGACGGTGGCGACCTTGACCCCCGCGTACCGGCGTTGCTGAGCCGGCATCAGGAGCAGCTGACCGTGCTCGACGGGCACGATGGTGCGGGGCGGATCCGCCGCGGGATCCGTCCCCTCGCGCAGGGCCGTACGCAACGCGTCGATGGCCACGGCCATCGGCAGGGCGCGCAGGACCTCGGTCCCGCTGAGGATCCGGGGAGCTGTCGTCATGCGAAACCTCCTGGTGGGGGAGCGGTCTTGGCCACGATCACCGTATACGCGCGGCATGCGCCGCCACTCTGGGGCGGGCTGGTCCCGGCCCTTCATCCGGCTGGGACCAGCCCGCCCCACCGCTCACTTCCAGCCAGATGGGCGACGTGGTAAGGGAGTTGGCAGGTCCGCCGGGCCCGCGGCGATCGTGCGTTCCGCGCCGCGTGAGCCCGGAGTGATCTTCTAGTCTCGGGAGAATGAACAGGACCGAAAGGGAACTCCTCGCGCTTGAGGTGGACGCGATTCACGGCCTCGAAGAGGGGGCGGCCGGCATACCGGCGACGGTCAAGGACCCGTCCGTCCTGGCCGTGTACGCCTGGTCACCCCACGCCCGGCTGCTCGCCCTGGGCGCGAACACCGAGAACCCGGGGCACGTCGGCGTCGAGGCGCAGCCGTACGTGCCGGGCGAGCCGCCGCGCGTGCTGACCCAACTGGCGGGAAACATCAAGGACTTGGGGCAGCAGACCGTCTCCGTCGAAGGCGGTCCCAGCTACCTCTTCCCCGAGCGGCTCGCGCCACGGGCACCGGCTCCGCTGCCCGTCATCGCCTCCGACAGCGCAGGGCGGCTCGCGGCAGCCGACCTCGTCCGGCCGGACAACTGGCAGCCCGGGGAGTGGGCGGAGCTGATCTCCGGGGCGGTGGGGGAGTGGGCGATGGCCGTACACGACAACACCCCCGTGTCGATCTGCTTCTCGCCGGCCGCGAACACGCTCGCGGCGGAGGCAGGCACCTGGACCCGCGCGGACTTCCGCGGCCGTGGACTCGCCCCCGCGGTCGCCGCCGCCTGGTGGCACCGCGAACGCCGCAACAAGCAGGTCCTCTTCTACAGCACCACGGCCGCCAACCACGCCTCGCAGTCGGTGGCCCGCGCCCTGGGGCTGGCCCCGCTGGGCTGGATCTGGACGGTGCGCTGAACGGCCGCCCCGGGCAGGCGCGCCCCGGACCGTGACTGTGGCGCACGAGACAACGGCAGGTGGATGACGGCGCCGCCCCTCCGTGTTGCGCACAGTGACACGCCGGACGCCCATGTGCGGGCGGCGTTCCGTGCCCACGTTCCAGCCGAGGAGATCCACACGTGAACACCAGCGACCCCGCCGCGCGGGCGGCCCGGGTACTTTCCCGTCCCTTCAGCCTGGGCGGGCTCACCGTGCCCAACCGGATCGCCATGGCGCCGATGACCCGTGAGTTCTCGCCGGGCGGCGTCCCGGGCGCCGATGTCGCGGACTACTACGCGCGCCGTGCCGCCGGCGGCGTCGGCCTGATCATCACCGAGGGCACCTACGTCGACCACCCGGCGGCCGGAACCAGCGGCGCCGTCCCGCGCTTCCACGGCGACGACGCACTCGCCGGCTGGGCAGGCGTGGTGACGGACGTGCACGCGGCAGGCGGGACGATCATGCCGCAGCTGTGGCACGTCGGCATGGCCCGCACGGCAGGCGCGCCGCCGTTCCCTGACGCCCCGCCCTCCGGCCCGTCCGGGCTCACCATCGACGGCACCCCCTCCGGGCACGCCATGACGCGCAGCGACCTCGACGCCGTCATAGCGGCGTTCGCCGGCGCGGCGGCCGACGCCGAACGCCTCGGCTTCGACGGAATCGAGCTGCACGGAGCGCACGGCTACCTCATCGACCAGTTCCTCTGGTCGGGCACCAACCGGCGCACCGACGCCTACGGCGGCAGCCTCACCGCCCGTACCCGCTTCGCCGCCGAGATCGTGGCGGCCTGCCGGGAAGCGGTCGCGGCGGACTTCCCGATCCTGCTCCGGATGTCCCAGTGGAAGATGAACCACTACGAGGCCCGCATCGCCGACACACCGGAAGAGCTGGACGCTCTCCTGGCACCGCTGACCGAAGCGGGTGTCGACGCCTTCCACTGCTCCACCCGCCGCTACTGGCTGCCGGAGTACGAGGGCGCTGACCTCAACCTCGCAGGCTGGGTCAAGAAGCTGTCCGGCAGGCCGACGGTCACCGTCGGATCGGTCGGCCTCGACAAGGAGTTCTCCGGCGGACGCCGCATGGAGCGGGGCGGCGTCGCGGACATCGACGGTCTGCTGGACCGGCTGGAGCGCGACGAGTTCGACCTCGTGGCCGTCGGACGGGCCCTGCTCGGTGACCCGCAGTGGGCCGCCAAGATCCTCGAAGGCCGCACCGGCGAACTCCTGCCGTTCGACCCCGCCATGCTGGGCACGCTGAACTGACCAGGACGCGGGTCAGCCCGCTTCCGGCGCCGCCGACAGGTCACGGACCTCATCCTCCGTCGTCTCCCGCAGATCCTCGCCCAGCAGCAGCCAGCGGGTGATGCCGATGGACGCGAGGAACGGCAGGTCGTGACCGGCGACCAGCAGGGCGCCCTCGTAAGCGTCGAGGGCGCCCGCCAACTGCCGCACGCCGGCGGTGTCGAGGCTGTTGGTCGGCTCGTCCAGGATCAGCAGCTGCGGGGCGGGCGCGGCCAGCATCACGGCCGCGAGCGTGGCGCGGAGGCGTTCGCCGCCCGACAGGGTGCCCACCGGCTGCTCCGCCCGCGCTCCCTTGAACAGGAACCGCGCGAGCTGGGACCTGATGTGGTTGTCGGTGACGCCGGGGGCAAGCCGCGCCGCGTTCGCCGCGACGCTCAACTCCTCGTCCAGGACGTCGAGTCGCTGCGGCAGGAACCGCAGCGGTACGAACGTCTCGGCGCGGCCCGAACGCGGCGCCAGCTCCCCGGTGAGGGTGCGCAGCAGGGTGGTCTTGCCCGCGCCGTTGCGGCCGACGAGTGCGATCCGCTCGGGCCCGTGCACGTGCAGGTCGCCCTGGACCAGCGAGCCGAACGCGGGGCGCAGCGCCTCCAGACGCAGCACGGTGCGGCCCGCGGGCACGGCGGTGTGCGGCAGGCTCACCCGGATCTCGGCGTCCTGCCGGATCGCGTCGGCGGCCTCCTCGCGCCGCTCGCGCGCCTCGCTGAGCCGGTCCTGCTGGAGGCCGCGGAGCTTGTCGGCGGACTCCTGCGCGGAGCGCTTCTTCTCGCCGGCGACGATCCGCGGGGCCCGCCGCTGGGCGTCCATCTTCTTGCTGTGCCGCTGGCGGCGGGCCAGCTTCACCTGGGTCTCCGCCAGCTCGCGCTGCTGCCTGCGCACGTCCGCGTCGGCCGCCCGCAGGGTCCGCCCGGCCGCCTCCTGCTCGGTGGCCAGGGCCTCTTCGTAGGCCGACCAGCCGCCTCCGTACCACCGCACGGACCCGGCACGCAGGTCGGCGATCCGGTCCACCCGTTCCAGGAGTTCCCGGTCGTGGCTGACCACGACCAGGACGCCGGAGCGCCAGGAGTCGACGGCTTCGTAGAGACGGCGGCGCGCGAACAGGTCGAGGTTGTTGGTCGGTTCGTCCAGGAGGAGGATGTCGGGACGCGTGAGGAGCAGCGCGGCCAGCCGCAGCAGCACGGTCTCCCCGCCCGACAACTGGCCGACGGTACGGTCCAGTTCGATGCCGCCGAGGCCGAGGGAGCCCAGTGTCGCCAGGGCGCGTTCCTCCACGTCCCAGTCGTCGCCGATCGTCTCGAAGTGCCGCTCGTGCACGTCTCCGGCTTCGATGGCACGCAGCGCGGCGCGCCGCTCGGCGATGCCCAGGGCCGCCTCGACGCGGAGCGCCGTGTCGAGGGTGAGGTCCTGCGGCAGGTAGGCGAGGCTGCCGCTGACGGTCACCGACCCCTGGGTGGGGCGCAGGCGGCCGGCCAGCAGCCGCAGCAGGGTGGACTTTCCGGTGCCGTTGGTGCCGATGAGCCCGGTGCGGCCCCGGCCGATGCCGAGGGAAAGACCGTCGAAGACGGTGGTGCCGTCCGGCCACCGGAACGTCAGGGCGGAGCAGGTGAGGGAAGTGCTGGGAGTGACGGGTGTCGCCATGGAAATTCTCGCAGTCGTGAGCGCGGTGGACGGGGGCTTCGCAGGCGAACACCACGCGGCGACCAGGCCAGGAGAAAGGGGGCACCAAGGTCCGGAAGGAAGAGGGACGGCTCGGGCACCGAGGTCGCATCCACGCAGGTCACGGGCGGCATGAAGAGCCGCAGCAAGCGTGACGGGCGTACGGCGAAGGCCGTACGGCGCGGTGATCGCGAACCTCAGATGCGCAACGTTCACCTCAATCGGAGACAACAGGACCGCGCACCACGCTAACGCCCCGGACGGCGGAGGGCAAAGGAATTAGCGGGCGGCCCGTCGGCACCGGAGACCGTCCGGCACCGGAGACCGTCCAAGACCGGCGGCGTACTTTTTCGGACACCGCCACGTGGCGCCGCCCCTCGGCCTCTTCCATGGGGCGGAAAATCCACGCCGCCCGCCCGTGGCGGTACCGGGTCGCCGCTCCGTATGGTGTGCCGGGGCGTCCACCGCTGTTCACCCGCCGTACGCCCGGGTGTGCAGGCGCCGTTGGTGGCGGCCTTGGAAGTTGTTGCGCGACACCGGAGCCGTCGAAGGGCACACCTCGTGCGCAAGCGTCTTTCCCCGTCCACCCGCCGGATACCGCTCGCCGCAGGCGCGGCCCTCGCCATCGGCGCTCTCGGCGTCGGCGGCACCGCGCTCGCCGCCACCGCCGACCCGCCGGACATCTCGCTGTCGGCCGGCTACCTCACCGGCGCCGTGGGCGCCACGGGCGACCCCTCCATCACCGTCACGGTGTCCCAGAGCGGCGGTGACGCGTCGGATCTCACCGTCGCGGCGGCCTCCAGCTCCAAGCCTTCGGTCGCCGGTACCGGTGACGTCACCGTCAGCGGGAGCGGCGCCAAGCGCACCCTGAAGGTCGCCGCGCAGGGCGTCGGCTACACCGACATCAAGCTCAAGGTCACCGGACGCGACGGCGCGTCCGCCACCAAGACGCTGCACTACGCCGCGTCCGCCGACGTCCAACACGCCGCGGACACCCGCTACTTCACGGGGTCGAGCGACGCGTCGGCCGCCGTCGACGCCGGAGACGGCTACGTCATCATCGCCGACGACGAGTCCAACGTGCTGCGCCTCTACGACCGCCGCACCTCGGGCGGCCCGGTCAAGACCTGGGACTTCAGCTCGAAACTCGGCGTCTCCAAAGAGATCGACATCGAGGCCGCGGCCAGGGTCGGCGACACCATCTACTGGACCGGCTCGATGGGCAACAACAAGAAGGGCAGCTACCAGCCCGACCGCGGCACGCTCTTCACCACCAAGGTCAGCGGATCCGGCGCCGGCACCGGCCTCTCGCTCGGCGGCTCCTACCAGAAGCTGCGCGACGACCTCGTCGCCTGGGACCAGGACCACGACGACAAGTACGGCTTCGCGGACGGCACGGCCGACGGCCAG
Organism: Streptomyces sp. NPDC048644; assembly: GCF_043199105.1. Taxonomy (NCBI): domain Bacteria; kingdom Bacillati; phylum Actinomycetota; class Actinomycetes; order Kitasatosporales; family Streptomycetaceae; genus Streptomyces; species Streptomyces sp. NPDC048644. The sequence goes on along the minus strand of NZ_JBICVO010000002.1, from coordinate 63,716 downwards.
GTGCCCAAGCAGATCGACGGGTTCAACGTGGAGGGGCTGGAGTTCGCGCCCGGCTCCACCACCACCGCCTACGTCGGCTTCCGCGCCCCGCTGGTACCGCCGAAGAAGGGCGGCAAGGCGCTGCTGGTGCCCGTCACCAACATCGACAAGGTCATCGGCGGCGCGCACGCCACCTTCGGCAAGGCCATCGAGCTGGACCTCGGCGGCCTCAGCATCCGCGACATCCGCAAGAACGCCGCCGACCAGTATCTGATCGTGGCCGGCTCCTGGGCCGCCGACGACAACAGCGACCCCTACACCCTGTACTCGTGGGACGGCGTCGCCGGGCACGCCCCCGCCAAGGTGCAGTCCCTGCCGACGGACGACGCGGGCGGCTGGGAGGCGGTGGTGGACGTGCCCGACCTCACCGCACCCGGAGCCCGCGCCCAGCTCATCACCGACGACGGCTCCGCCGACCTCTACGACGACGGGACCGAGGCCAAGGACCTCCCGCACGACGAGTGGAAGAAGTCCCGCGCCACCTGGTTCACCGTCAGCCCCAAGGCCCGGCGCTGACCCTCGGCGCGGAAGCACGGGGCGGGCCGCGGACCGTAGCGCCAACTGCATCAAACGATCCCGCGTGCCCGCCCCGGTCCGGTGAAGCCGGCTTCGTCCGCCGCCGTACCGGCCGCCGCTCGCGGAAGAATCCGCGCCATGACCACACCAGCCAAAGCGCAGGACCCCCTCACCGCCGGTGTCGCCGCCCGCAGCGGTACGCCGCTCACCTACGAGCAGGCAGCGGCACGCCTCCGCAAAGGCGGCGACCCCTACTGGAGGATGCTCGACCGCGGCCACCGGGCCGTAATCGAAGCGCTCGACGCGCTGCGCAGGCGGGCCGCCCGGCCGGGCGAGCAGGCACGCTTCCACGGGGCCCTGCGCGACGTCCGGCGGCACGACGTCCCCGAGTGGGTCATCCGGCCGGTCAACGCCTACTGGGCCGAGCGCTACGAGGCGGAGTGCGCAGCGGCAGCGGACACCCTGGACGGCCGCGCCCAGCGCCTCGGCGCCTACGACGCCGTCTCGTCCCTCCACGAATACCTCTGGCCCGGCTGCCAGGACGACTACCTGACCTGCATGCGCTGACTTCCCGCGCGGCGGCCGGTGGCGCCGGACCCGGCCGCCGGCTGTCGGCGACGGCCCGCGCCTGCGCACTCCGCCCGTACGGGCACAACTCGATACCGCGTCACCGCTGCGCGTGCCAGAATCCCGCGCATGACAGTCCGCTTCCCGCGCCCCCTGCGCCCCGGTGACCGCATCGGCGTCACCTCCCCCTCCAGCGGAGTCCCGAAGGAGCTGGGCGCACGCCTCGACGCGGCGATCCGCGCCGTGGAGGCGCGGGGGTACGAGGTGGTCGTCGGCCGCTGCATGGACGGCGCCGGACACATCAGCGCCCCGGCGCCCGACCGGGCGGCCGAGCTGATGGCGATGCTGACGGACCCTCATATCAGGGCCGTGGTGCCGCCGTGGGGCGGGGAGACCGCGATCGACCTGCTGTCACTGCTGGACTGGGAGCGGCTGCGGGCGGCGGAGCCGACCTGGCTCGTCGGCTTCTCCGACATGTCGACCGTCCTCACACCGCTGACCCTCCTCACCGGCATGGCGACCGTGCACGGAAACAACCTCATGGACACCCCGTACCAGGTGCCCGAAGGGCTGGTGTCCTGGCTCGACATCGCCGCAGCGCCCCAGGGACACCGCTTCACGCAGACATCACCGGGCCGCCACCGGTCATCGGGCTGGGACGACTACCGCGCCCACCCCGAGGTGTCCACCTGCACCCTCGACACCGCCGGCAGCTGGACCAGGCTGGACGCCGACGCCGACGTGGAGGCCGAAGGACGCCTGATCGGCGGCTGCATCGAGACGCTCTGCAACATCGCGGGCACGCCGTACCTCGACGTCTCGTCCTTCGCGCGGAACGAGTCGGCGGACGGACTGCTGGTGTACGTCGAAGCGGCGGACGACGACGCCTTCACCATCTGCCGGAACCTGCACGGGATGCGGCTGGCCGGCTTCTTCGACCGGGCCAACGCGGTACTCTTCGGCCGCACTTGGGCCCCCGACGCGGACTCGCTCACCCAGCATCAGGCCGTCCTCGACGCGCTCGGCCCGTTGAACCTGCCCGTCATCGCCGACGTCGAGTGCGGTCACGTCCCGCCGTACCTGCCCCTCGTCAACGGGGCGCGCGCCCGGCTCGTGCACACAGCGAGCCGCAGCGAACTCACCCAGACCCTGCGCTGCCCCCCCGGCCGCGCTCCGTGAGCAACTGTGCCAGGCCGTCCACGAATACGGTGAGCCGGTCGAGCCGCGCACCGCCGCGGGCGATACGGAATCCGTGGCGGCGGCCCCAGAACGCGGCCTGGACGGCGTGGAACTGGGCCCAGCGCCGGACGCGTTCGCGGTCCAGTTCCGCGGCTTCGGCGAAGACGTCCAGGGTGCGGTGGACGGCCCGGCGCAGGTCGTCCGCTTCAATGAGGGCCAGGGCGCGTGACTTGAGCAGCGTGCCGCCGTCGTAAGCGGGGTCTCCCGCGTATCCCTTGGGGTCGACGGCCAGCCACGGCTCACGGTCGGCGGGCAGGATGTTCCTGGGGTGCAGGTCGCCGTGGATGAGGGTGTCAGGGCGGTCGGGGGCCAGCTCGCGGGCGGTCGCCACGGCGGCGTCCACCACGTGAGGCGACAGCGCGTGCGCCAACTCGTCGGCGTCCTTGCGCAGTTGTTCCTCCCAGGCAGCCGCCCGCTCCCGCAGCCGGGGCAGGCCGGGCGGCGCGGGGACGGCCAGCCGGCGATTGAGCCGCCCCGCGACCGTCACCACCTCGTCGCCGTCCTCGACCTCGGCCAGGGTCGACGTCCCGACCCGCTCCAGCAGCATCGCGAACCGCGCGTCGTCCCGTTCGCGCAGCAGCACGGCACCGCGCCCGCCCCACACCGCGAACGCGTCCGGCTCGTGGACGTTGCCAGGATGCGGAAAGGACACCTTCAGCACCGCGGCCCCCTCGGCCCGCCGCACCACCGGCACGATGACACCGACCCCGCCGTGCAGGACCCCGCCGTCCGGCACGCACCCCCAGCGCTCCAGCAACGCGTCCACGATTGCGGGCAGTTCGGCGAGCCACGCCGCTCCGGGTCGCCCCTCGCGCTCGACGGTGCTCCGCGAGAAAGCCTCCGGGATACCGATCATCCAGGCCATCCGGGCACCCTACGCGCGCGCCCGGCGCCCTTGCCATCCGATGCGGGGGTCGACGCAGGCGCTCAGTGCAGCGTGTAGCCGCCGTCCGGGTACAGGGTGGCGCCGGTGGTGAACCCGTTGGTGAAGAGGAACAGCACGGTCTGGGCGACCTCGTCCTCCGTGCCGAGGCGGCCGAGTACGGTGTCCCTGCGGTACTGCGCGAACGCCGCCTCCCGGTCCTGCTCCGGCCGGTGCGCCCACAGGTTTCCGTCGATGGTGCCGGGCGAGACGACGTTGACCCGGACCGGCGCCAGTTCCACCGCCAGGCCCCGGCCGAGCCCTTCGACCGCGGCGTTGCAGGCCGCGTAGGCGGGCGCGGCGGCCGGCGGGCGTGCCCCCGCGGCGCCGGACATCAGGACGACGGATCCGTCCTGTGCCAGCTTGGGCGCGGCGTACCTGACCGCGTGGTATTGGCCCCAGAACTTGGAGACGAACGGGCTCTCGGCGTCCTCGTCGCTCAACTCCCGCATCGGGCCGACGCGGTAGGAGGCCGCGGAGGTGAACAGGTGGTCGACGCGGTCGAGTTCCGCGAAGAACGCGGCGAGCGAGGAGCGGTCCGTGGTGTCCACGGTCCGCCAGGTGGCGCGGTCGCCCAACTCCTGTGCCGCCGCGGCGAGACGCTCGGGGGTACGGCCGCCGATGACGACGCGGGCACCGGCCGCGACCGCCTGGTGGGCGACGCGCAGGCCGATGCCCGAGCCACCGCCGATCAGGACCACGGTGCGTCCGTCGAGCGCCCCAGGACCGGGGAGGCCGGCGGGATGGCGGACGGCGGAAGGCGGCTCGTTCATGGCGGATGACTCCGTGAGATGTGCGGGGTGCGTGGGCAGTTGATCACCCGTCCCAGCGCACCGGCCGAGCACGGTATTCCCGCCTCCGTACGCGGCCGGGCCGCACCGGTCACCCCCGGGACGCCCGCCCAACTCCCCTCTAAGTCGGTTGACTTAATCGTGGGCCGGGTTTTTACTGCTGGCACGAACCCCTGAGCCGGGAGGCCGCTGGTGACCGATGTCCAGGACGCGGAGTCCTTGAACTACCCGATCTCCGCACCGGCCGTGCTGGAGCCACCGCAGCAGTGGGCGGACCTGCGGCGCACCTGCCCGGTCGCGCCGGTGACGCTGCCGAGCGGCGACCGTGCCGTGCTGCTCACCCGCTACGAGGACGTGAAGACGGCGCTCTCCGACCCGCGTCTGAGCCGTGAGGGGCTGGCCCTGCCCGACGCCGCCCGGGTGGCGGCAGGCGAATCGGACGGCATCTTCAGCAGCCCGATGGCGAAGGCGCTCAACGCCGAGGGGCACGGGCGCTGGCGGCGCATGGTCGGCAAGTGGTTCACGGCGAAGCGGATGTCGGCGCTGCGGCCCGGCATGGAAACCATGGCCGATCAGCTCGTCGACGCGATGCTGGAGCACGGGCAGCCGGCGGATCTGGTGACGCATCTGGCGTTCCCGCTCCCGGTGTTCGTGATCTGCCGGATGCTCGGCGTGCCCGAGAGTGACCGGGACAGGTTCAAGAGCTGGTCGGACACCTTCTTGAACACCACCCGGTACACGCGGGACGAGACGGCGGCGGCGCACCAGGAGTTCGCGGACTACATGTCCGGCCTGATCGCGGGCAAGCGCGCACGGCCCGGAGACGACCTCCTCAGCCTCCTCCTGGCCGGCACGGACGCCGACGGCGAGCCGATGTCCGAAGCCGGGCTGGTGGCCACCGGGCAGGCGCTGCTGCTCGCCGGACACGAGACCACCGCCGGATTCCTCGCCATGATGGTGGCCCACCTGCTGTCCGACCGCCGACGCTGGGAACGGCTGCTTGCCGATCCGTCGCTGATCCGCCCGGCCGTCGAAGAGACGCTCCGGTTCGACCCGAACGGCAGCGGATTCGGCATGCTCCGCTACGTGCACGAGGACACGGAGCTCTCCGGCGGCACGCTCGCCCGCGGCACCACCGTGGTGTGCAGCATGGCCGCGGCCAACCGTGACGAGCGCGCCTGGGACGCCGCGGACGACATGGACGTGAGCCGCAGCCCCAATCCGCACCTCGCCTTCGGCGTGGGCCCGCACTCCTGCCTGGGACAGCTGCTGGCCCGCACGGAGTTGCAGGCGGCCCTCACCGTGCTGCTGCGCAGGCTGCCCACCCTCGATCTCGGCGTCGCCGTCCAGGACCTGCGACGCCACGAGGGGCTGCTGACCACTCCGCTGCGCGCACTGCCGGTGACGTGGTGAGCGGCGGCGGGGCCGTGCGCGCCGGCCGTGCCGCCGGAACCCGTGAGGTGATCATGGCATCCGCGGAACGGCTCTTCGCCGAGCACGGCCTGTCGGCGGTGTCGAACCGGCAGATCGGCGAGGCGGCGGGCCAGGGCAACGTCACGGCCGTCAGCTACCACTTCGGCGACCGGACCGGCCTGGTACGCGCCCTCATGACCAGGCACGGCGAGGCGATCGAACAGATCAGGGGACAGCGCCTGGCGGACGTCGGCGACAGCCACGACATCCGGGACTGGGTCGGCTGCCTGGTACGCCCCGTGCCCCAGCATCTGGGCGCGCTCGGCAGCCCCTCCTGGCACGCCCGCTTCGCCGCCCAGGTCATGACCGACCCCGTGATGCGCGCCCTCATCACGGACGAGGCCCTGACCAGGAAGTATCTGCGGCAGACCCTCGACGGTCTCGGCCGCTGCCTCGCCGCACTGCCCGACCGGGTACGGGCCGAACGCGGCGACATGGCACGCCACTTGATCACCCACACCTGCGCGGAGCGGGAACGCGCCCTGGCGGACGGCACCGCCCCGCTGCACTCCTCCTGGGAGCACACCGCCGACACCCTGACCGACGCGATCGTCGGCCTGCTCACCGCACCCGTCACCGTCACCGACCGTGCCCCGGAGCCGGACGGCTCCTGAGGAGCGCGGCGGTCCGTATGCCGCCCGAACCGGCCGTTCAGGTGCGGTGGTTGTGCGTGCCGGGCGTGTAGCCGAACGCGCGGTGGAAGACGTCGATGAAGGCGCTGGCGGACGACCAGCCGCAGCGGTGGGCGACGCCGGTCACCGGCACACCGTCGGCCAGCATGCGCAGCGCGTGGTAAAGACGCAGCTGGGTGCGCCACTGCGGGAAGCTCATGCCCAACTCCCGCCGGAAGAGGCGGCTGAGGGTCCGTTCCCCCGCTCCGGTGGCGGCGCCGAGCGAGGCCAGCGTCCGCGGGTCGGCGGGGTCGCGGCGCAGGAGATCACAGACCGCCGCCAGACGGGGATCGGCAGGGGCGGGCAGCCGGAAGGGCTGCTGCGGCGAGGCACGCAGCTGGTCGAGGAGTACGGCACGCAGCCGCCGCCGCTCGGGAGTGTCGCCGAGCGGTCCGCGGGTGTAGCCGATGATGAGTTCGCGCAGCAGGGGGCTGACGGCCAGGACGGTGGGGACGTGCAGCCCCAGCGGGTTGGTGCGGGCGGGCAGCCCCAGCAGATGCAGGTCGAGGTGGCCGTAGGCGCGGTGGGCGTGGACGCAGCCGGCCGGTACCCAGATGGCGCGGGTACCGGGGGCGAACCAGGTGCCGGCGTCGGTGGTGACGGCCAGGACACCGGAGCCCGCGTAGACGATCTGGTGCTCGTCGTGGCGGTGCGCGTCGATGCTCTCGCCCGGAGCGAGCGCCTGGGCACGGGTGGGCGCCGCACGCATATGGCGGATGTCCGGCATACTTTGGCACTTTATCGGAAGCGCGCCACACCGTCCCGCGGTGACGATGGCCAGGTGCCCACCCACCAGACCTCCCGCACCGGCCGCCCGATCACGCTGCTGTCCCTGGGACACTCCTGCGTGGACGTCTACCAGGGCGCGGTGGCCGCGCTGGTGCCGTTCTTCGTCTCCGAACGGGCCTACACCTACGCCGCCGCATCCGGCATCGTCCTGGCCGCGTCCCTGCTGTCCTCCGTGGTGCAGCCCCTGTTCGGGGCGCTCACCGACAAGTGGGCCATGCCCTGGCTGCTGCCCGCCGCCACCCTGGTGTCAGGAACCGGCGTCGCACTCGCCGGCGTCAGCGGCTCCTACGCCCTGACCCTGGCGGTCGTCGCGATATCCGGGATCGGCGTCGCCGCCTACCACCCGGAAGCCGCCCGCGTGGCACGGGGCGCCAGCCGCGGCAGCCACACCGCGATGGGCTGGTTCTCCCTCGGCGGCAACCTCGGCTTCGCCGCCGCCCCGTTGCTGGTCTCCGCCGTCATCGCCACCGGTGGCCTGCGCGCCTCCCCGCTGCTGATCGTCCCCGCCCTCGCCGGCACGGCACTGTGCCTGGCCGCGCTGCCCGGCCGAACGGCACGCCCGGCCGCGGCGGCGGCCACCGGCCCGGACCGCCGCACCGCCAGGGACGACTGGACCTCCTTCGCGAAACTCTCCGGCGCCATCATGTGCCGCTCGGTCGTCTTCGTCGGCCTGAGCGCGTTCATCTCCCTCTACGTACGCCAGCGCACCGGGGGAGGGGACGCCGCGGGCGCCGTCGCGCTGTTCGTCCTCTACCTCGGCGGCGCGGTCGGCACCGTGGCCGGCGGCCGGCTCGCCACCCGCTTCGGCCGTCTCCCCGTCGTCCGGTGGTCCTACGCGCTGACCGTCCCCGCCGTGGCCGGCCTCGTCCTCGTCCCCGGCCCGCTGCTCTACCCCCTCGTCGCCCTCACCTCGGCCGGGCTGTACGTCCCCTTCTCGCTGCACGTCACTCTCGGCCAGGACTACCTGCCCCGCCGTATGGGCACCGCCAGCGGCGTCACCCTCGGCCTGACCGTCAGCGTCGGCGGCCTCGCCAGCCCCCTCATCGGCGCCCTCGCCGACGCCACCTCCCTGCACACCGCCCTCACCCCGCTGATCGTCATGCCCGCCGTCGGCTGGCTCCTCCTGCGCCGTCTGCACGAACCAGAGCACCCCGAAACCGCCGCCGCACAGCCCGAGTTGCCCGCCGACGACACCGCGTCCCGGCCGTGAACCGCCCCCGCGCCCGCCGGTCTGCTGTGCTGTCCCGCATGTCAACGAACCTCGGAGTACCCCGGCCCGACCAGGCCGCCTACATGCTGCGGGTCGCCGCCACCGACGCGGGCCGCGCGTACAAACAGCAACTCCTCGACCTGCTGGACGTCGGCGCGGGACAGACCGCGCTCGACGTGGGCTGCGGGCCCGGCACCGACCTCGGTGCCCTCGCCGAACGCGTCGGCCGCGACGGCACGGTGATCGGTGTGGACCGCGACCAGGCGATGCTCGCGCAGGCCCGCCGCCGCACCTCGGGCCTGCCCGCCGTCGAGGTCCGCGAGGGCGACGCACACGCGCTCCCCGTCGAGCCGGGCAGCGTGGATCGGGCGCGGATCGACCGGGTCCTGATGCACGTCGCCGACCCCGCCGCCGTCCTCGCCCAACTGCGCCGGGTCACCCGGCCCGGAGCCCTGCTCGGGCTTGCCGAACCCGACTGGGACACGCTGGTCGTCGACGCGGACGACCTGGAAACCAGCCGGGCGTTCACCCGCTACACCACATCCGTCGCCGTCCGCAACGCCACCATCGGCCGCCGTCTCGCCCGCCACGCCGAACGGGCCGGCTTCACCGTCCTGACCGTGCTGGCCACCACCCCGGTCTTCCGGGACTTCCCGGCCGCCGACCACACCCTGGGACTCGGCCGCAACACCCAAAAGGCCATCGCCACCGGCCATATCGACGAGGAGCACGGCCGCCGCTGGTTCGCCTCCCTCGCCGAAGGCCCCTTCCTGGCCTCCTTCAGCCTCTTCACCGTGCTCTGCGCCCGCTGAAGCGGGGGAGCGGGGCGCGAGCCCGTGGAACGCCCGTACCGGGAGCGGGCGTTCCACGGGCCGCCGTCGGCAGGGCGGCGGCCCGCGGAACGGGCGGATCAGCGGGTGGTGTAGCCGCCGTTGAGGAGCAGCGTCTGGCCGTTGGCCCACCAGCCGTCGGTGAGGAGATGACGGACCCACGGCACGATGTCCTCGATCTTGGTGAGCTCGCCGTTCATCGCCGACGACTTGTGGAAGGCGACGGCGCCGTCGTCCTCGGCGGGGTAGAAGAACGAGGTGTCCATCGGGCCGGGAGCGATGGCGTTCACCGAGATGTTGCGGCCGTACAACTCCTTGGACAGGGCCCGGGTGAAGTGCTCGACCGGCGCCTTGCTGCCGGCGTAGGCGGAGTACAGACCGGTGTAGGCGGCGAGCAGCGAGGTGACGACGGTGATGATCCTTCCGCCGTCCTGGATCCTGCGGGCGGCCTCGCGCATGACGAAGAACGCGGCCTTGGAGTTGACCGCGAACATGCGGTCGTACTCCTCCTCGGTGATCTCGGTGAGCGGTTTCTTCAGCACCATGCCCGCGGTGTTGACGCAGTAGTCGAGCTTGCCGAACCGGTTGACGGTCTCGTTGAAGACCCGCTCCACATCGGACACCCGCGTCAGGTCGCCCTGGAGCGCGAACGCCTCGCCGGGCCCCGCGTTGATCTGCGCGGCGACGTCCTCGGCCTTGGCCCGTGAGGAATCGCTGTTGTAGTGCACCGCGACCAAGGCGCCCTCCGCGCCCAGGGTGGTGCTGATGAGCCCGCCGAGGTTGCGGGACGCGCCGGCGCGGCGGCCCGGATCCCGGACCGGCGCGCCACTTTGCTCACGAACACCCCGTCCCCCAGGCCGTGTTCACGCGCCCGTACGCCCGGTGCCGCCCGGTGGCGGGCGGCTCACACCGTGAGGACGATCTTCCCCACCGTGCGTCCCGTCTCGCCCTGCTCGTGGGCCTTGGCCGCGTCGGCCAGCGGGAAGGTCCCGGCGATCTCCGCGCGCAGGCGCCCCGTCGCGGCGAGTTCCGCGATGGCCCGCATCCCCTCCTGGTCGTACTCGACGACCATCGCCGCCGCCGTCACGCCGAGCCGCTGCGCTTCGGCGGACAGCTCGTCGCCGCCCATCAGGAGGGTCACGTACGTGCCGCCGGGGCGCAGCGTGCGCAGCGAACGCGGCCCGTAGTCGCCCCCGATGGTGTCCAGGACGACGTCCACGTCGCGCACGGTCCCGGCGAAGTCCACCGCGCGGTAGTCGACCATCTCGTCCGCGCCGAGCCCGCGCACGAACGCGTGCTTGCCCTCGCTCGCGGTGCCGATGACGTACGCGCCGCGCGCCTTGGCGATCTGCACCGCCAAGTGCCCGACACCGCCGGCCGCCGCGTGGATCAGCACCCGCTGTCCCTCGCGTACCCGGGCGACGTCCACCAGCGCCTGCCACGCGGTGAGGGCGGCCAGCGGCAGGGCGCCCGCCTGCACGTGGTCCAGGTTCTCCGGCTTGCGGACCAGGGCGCGCGCGGGCACGACCACGTACTCGGCGAAGGCGCCGACCCCCTCCGGGTACGGCAGCATCCCGAACACCGCGTCGCCGGCCCGGTGCAGCGTCACGCCGAATCCCACCTGCTCGACCACGCCGGAGACGTCCCAGCCCAGTACCAGGGGCAGCGGGCCGCTGACGGTCAGCCGCCGGCTCCTGTTCTTCCAGTCGGTCGGGTTGAGACCGGCGGCGTGCACCCGCACCAGGACCTGTCCGATCCCCGGTACGGGCCGCTCCCGCTCGGTCTCCTTCAGGACCTCGGGGCCGCCGAAAGTGTCCTGGCTGATCACTCGCATCGTTTTGCTCATGCCTCCACCGTGCCGTCCGGGAAGGCCGGAGAAAATGGCAGGATTGCCATCCTTCGCTAGGATCGTGCCATGTCCCGTTCCGCGCCCGCCCCGCATCGCGTCGTCGTCCTCGCCCTCGACGGCGTCTACCCCTTCGAACTCGGCATCCCCGCCCGGATATTCGGCTCGGCCGGCCGGCTCTACGAGGTGCTGACGTGCAGCGCGGACGGCAGACCTGTGCGGACCTTCGCCGACTTCACGGTCACCACCGAGCACGGTCCCGAGGTGCTCGCCACGGCCGACACGGTGGTGATCCCGCCGTCCGAGGTCACCGACGAGGTCCCCGAAGCCCTCGCCCTGATCCGCCCCGGCACCCGTCTCGTCTCCATCTGCACCGGCTCCTACGTGCTGGCCTCCGCCGGGCTGCTCGACGGCCGCCCGGCGACCACGCACTGGCACATGGCGGAGGAGTTCGGCCGCCGCTTCCCGCGCGTACGGATCGACCCGGGCGTGCTGTTCGTGGACGACGGCGACGTGCTGACCTCGGCGGGTGCCGCGTCCGGCGTGGACCTGTGCCTGCACCTCGTGCGCAAGGACCACGGCAGCAAGGTCGCCAACCAGGTGGCCCGCGCCTGCGTCGTCCCCGCCTGGCGCGACGGCGGTCAGGCCCAGTACATCGAGCGGCCGGTCCCCTCCCCGTCGTCCGAAAGCACCGCACTCGCACGCACCTGGGCGCTCGGCCACCTCCATCTGCCGCTCTCACTGGCCGAGTTGGCAGGCAAGGCGCAGATGAGCGGCCGTACGTTCGCCCGCAGGTTCCAGCGTGAGGTCGGCATGAGTCCGGGCCGCTGGCTGACCCAGCAGCGCGTGGACCGGGCACGCCACCTGCTGGAGTGCAGCGACCTGTCCGTCGACCGGATCGCGGGCGAGGTCGGCTTCGCCACGGCGGCGTCCCTGCGGCAGCACCTCCAGGCGGCGGTCGGCGTCTCCCCGCTCGCGTACCGGCGCACCTTCCAGGCGGGCGGGACGGCGGCGGGCGCCCCTGCCGGAGCGGGGGCCGCCCTCTGACGCCGGCCCCGGCCGTCATCCGGAGCCGTCCGCACGGCAGTTGACCGACGCGCGAAAAGGGGAGCGGCGCACCACGCCGGACGGCCCGCCCGCAGACAGTGATGCGTGCTCAGCCCTCCGCCCTGGACGCCTTCTCCTCGGCGTCCGCCAGCCAGATGAACAGGGGCGGCAGCGCCAACTCGACGGCGGTCAGCGCCACTTGGAACCAGTGCGGCCACCCGTGCACCGCGAGCGACAGCAACCGTCCGAACGCGCCCAGCAGGAACACCCCGGCCAGCCATCGCACCACCGTCGCGGGGACCGGTGACTGCCGGGACACCCAGAGCCAGCCGATGCCGTATCCGGCGAAGATCGCACCGAAGAACCGTCCGAGGCTGTCGATCGTCGTCCCGGCCGCGCCCGCGCCGGGGATCGAGGCGTTGCCGAGCAGCACGTGGTAGAGCCCGATCGCCACGCAGGCGTACCCCATCGCCAGTACGAGCCCCCGAAGTGCCTTGATCCTGGCCATGGTTCGGCAACCCCCTGCTGATAGACACGTGTCCACCAGGCTATGGCCAACTAATAGACGCGTGTCAAGTACCATGCGCCCATGCCTCCCCGCCGGCGCCTGCGCCCCGCCGAACGCCGTGCCCAGCTCCTCGCCGTCGCCGCCCGGCTCTTTGCCGCGCACCCGTACGACGAGGTGCTGATGGAGGACGTCGCCGAGCACGCCGGGGTCTCCCGCGCCCTGCTCTACCGCCATTTCCCTGGCAAGCGGGACCTCTTCGCCGCTCTCTACCGGCAGGTGGCCGAGCAGTTGCTCGCCGCGACCCGGCTCGACCCCGCCGGCACCCTGGTCGAGCAGCTCACCGAGGGCTTGGACGCCCACATCGAGTACTTCGCGGAGCACCGCAACACCGTCCTGGCGGCGAACCGGGTGCTGGCGGGCGACCGTCTGGTCCAGACGATCATCACGGACGAACTCGACGCCCTGCGTGAGCGGTTGCTCGGCGTGATCCCGCTCGCCGACGACGGCACCCGGAAGGCGGTGTCGGCCGTGCTGAAGAGCTGGCTGGTGTTCGTCCAGGTGCTGTGCGTGGACTGGCTCACCGAGGAGACCTGCACCCGCGCCGAACTGCGCGACGTGTGCATCGGCGCCGTACTGGGCGCCATCCGGCCCCTCCTCGACGAGGATCCCGCCCCGGACTGGCCCCGGTGACACCGGACTTGCCGGCCGGACGCAGCGCCCTGGCGGACTCCGTCCTCGCCGGCCGTGGATCGGGAACGTGCGTCGGTGCCAGGGAGTGGACGCCATGATCAAGCCCGCCCGGTGGCCGGCGCGTCGACGTAACCGTGGGGGATGGCTGTACCGTGCGTGGTCGGGGTCTGTTGCCCGTGGAGTGCGCTGTGGCGCCCCCGTGGGCCTGCTGACCTGGGGGCGCCGTGAGACGCGACGAAGAAGGGTCATCCCTTCTTGGGCGCCAGCTTGGCGATGTACTGGTGTGAGATGCCGAGCATGGCTCCCGCGTCCCTGACCGTGGTTCTGGTGGTCAGGGTGCGCGCGGCGGCCGTGAGGGCTTCAGTTGCCGCCTTGGCGGCTTCCTCGGCTTTCCCTCTGGCTTTCTCGGTCGTGACGATAGTGTTGGCCATATCGGGATCGGCCGGTCGCAGTACAACCTCAAACGCCTCCTCGGGAATGTCCAGCAACATCGCCACCACATCGGTGGCCATCCTCTGCGCTTCGCTCCACGTGCGGCCCAGCCCGCTCCCGGGGGAGTGGGCTCAGGTCAGACGAAGAAGGCGTTCATGCCGTCGACGTCGGAGAGGTAGGTCTCGATCGAAGCGATCCTGCCGTCGCGCAGCGTGCACACCGTGGACAGGTACTCGTCGAGGACGACGTCGTCGCGGCGGGCGGTGTTGTGCAGGGACAGTGCCATGTTCTCCCTGCTGACGAGGATGTTCAGCAGCTCGAAGCGGAGCCCGTAGCCCGCGATCTTCCGGGCTCGCTCCACGACGGCGTCCGCCCCCACGGCCGCACCGGAGATGGTGTTGTCTCCCGGCAGGACCCATACCGCGTCGTCGTGCAGCAGGGATCGGATGCCGTCCCAGTCAGCCGCGGCGAGCGCGGTGTGGAACGCCTTGCCGATGCCGTACCGCTCAGCGTGATCACTCATGGAGCCAGCCCCTCGGTTCGATTGTTCGTATGTACGCGAACATTACTCTAGATCATCAATGGAGGGGATCGATGGAATGGGACTGATCAACGAAAGAGCCGCGCGAACGTACGCGTACCATCGAACGGTGGCCGCCTTGAGGAACCCCCCAGCACAGGACATCCGCATCACCGACGTGCTCGAAGCGCTGTCCCACCCGCTGCGCCTCCTCGTGGTGCAACGGCTGGCGGCCCACGAGCGGGAAGGGCAGGAGACCTCGTGCGGCGAGGTGCTGCCCGAGATCTCGAAATCCACCGCCAGCCACCACTGGCGCGTGCTGCGCGAAAGCGGCGTCGTCCATCAGCACCGCGACGGCCGCCGCCTGCTGCTGTACCTGCGCCGGGCAGACCTCGACGCCCGCTTTCCCGGCGTACTCGACGGCATCCTCGCCGCGGCGGCCGACGACCCGGCCGTCGCCCAGGTCGTCGGCAACTAGCCGGCCAGGGCCTGCCGTTCGGGTCAGGCCGGTCCGGTCGCCCCGGCTACGGGCGCGTCGCCCAGGACGGGAGCCAGACCGTCTCGGGGAGCGGTGCCAGGGTTCTGAAGTGGTCGATGATCGCCCGGAGTCCTGGGTGTGGATTCGCTCGGGGGAGGATGAGCGACAACGGGTAGGCGAGCGTCGGATTCACGATCGGGATGCGGCGCAGGTCGTGGTGGGTCGGCCAGATGTACCGGTCGCGCGAGCCCACGAAGGTTGCCACGTCCGCGGAGTCCGCGAGGATGTCGAGGAGTACCTCGTTGCCGAAGTTCGGGCCCGCGGCGTCGATGCGGAGGTCGAAGGCGCTGGCGAGCTGATCGTAGAACTCTGCCCATTCGCTGCGTGGCGCGATACCCGGCACCCAGATCCGGTGCCGGCGCAGCTGGGACGGTGTCAGGGCGCGTGCGGAGGCGAGCGGGTGCCTCGGGCCGACGAGGAGTTCCAGTGGGGAGTGGAACGCGTGGATCATCTGCACGTCGCGCGGCAGGGTGGCCGGGTCGGTGACCGAGCGGAACGAGGCGTCGATATCGCCTGCTTGGACGGCGGTGACCGCCACGCGCGGGTCGTTGACCCTGAGGGTCACCACGTCGAGCTCGGTTTCCGGATGCGACCGCCAATAGTCGTGCAGGACGACGGCCTGTGCGGATCGCAGGCCGAGAACGTCGATCCGAAGGGCCCGCGAGCCCGGTCTGATCGCGGCGATGGCGCGATCGACACCCGTGATGATGTTCCGGGCGTGCGGGAGGAAGGCTTGGCCGTCGAGTGTCGGCTCGACCCCTCGGGCGGTGCGGGTGAACAACCGGACGCCGAGTGCGCGCTCAAGGGTGGCGATCCGCTTCGACACGGCCTGCTGCGTGACGCCGAGCTCGTCGGCCACGTGTTGCAGCTGCCCGAGCCCGGCCGCGCGGACGAACGACCGCACCGCCTCGGTATCCATGGAGCCAGCATAAATGTGCCCAACCGATGGTTGTGGCTCACCCGGGAGCCGGTTGTTTGATCGCGCGACGGTGCGGTCGGTGTGATGCACAGACCCAAACATCCGTTGTCACGAGGGAGTCGCATGCGCGTGCAGTTGGGACGCAGTTTCGGTTGGCTGTGGTCGGCCTACGCCGTCAGTACGTACGGGACGTGGATCGCCTTCGGCGCGTTCCCGCTGATCGCGGTACGAGCGCTGCACTCGCCTGCCTTCGCCGTGTCGCTCCTGGAGGCCGCAGGGCTTGCCGTCGCGGCGATCGTCGCGTTCTCACTCGGGCCGTGGGTCGAGCGCCGGGCCAAGCGTCCGGTGATGATCGCGATGGACCTGATCCGGTTCGTTGCGATGGCGAGTGTCCCGATCGCATACGTCATCGGTTTGCTTTCCTACGGCCAACTGCTGGTCGTCTCGGTCATCTCCGGGACCGCGAGCATCGCCTTCACCGCCGCGTCCGGCGCGTATCTGAAGCATCTCGTCCCGAGAGATCACCTCCTTGTGGCGAACGGGAGATTCGAGGGCACGAGCTGGGTGGCGACCGCGGCGGGCCCGCCCCTCGGTGGTGCACTCATAGGGCTGCTCGGCCCGGTCATCACTGTCCTGGCCGACGCCCTCAGCTACCTGCTGTCCGCGCTCGGGGTCCTCCGCATCCGCGGCGGCGACGTGGCGACACCCCGCGACCGGGCCACCGGATTGCGCGGAGCCGGCCTTCTCGGCGGCTGGCGGTTCATCCTCCGTGACCGCGCGCTGAGGGGCCTGTTCCTCAACTCGATCCTGGTCAGCGGCCTGATCATGGCCACCGTCCCGCTCCTGTCCGTCCTCCTGCTGGGCCAGTACCACTTCCCGGCCTGGCAATACGGTCTTGCCTTCGGCGTCCCGGCACTCGGCGGCTTCGTGGGCGCCCGCCTCTCCGCGCGCCTGGTGACCCGCTACGGCCGGCACCGGATCATGGCCGTCTCCGGCTGGCTGCGCTCGCTCTTCCCGCTCGGTCTCGCGTTCGTCCGACCCGGCATCCCCGGGCTCCTCACCGTGATCGTCGTCGAGGGCCTGCTGATCACCTGCATGGGCATCTTCAACCCGATCTACGCGACGGAACGCCTGCAAAGGACTCCCGTGGATCACACCGCCCACATCCTCAGTACCTGGAGTGCCGTCAGCAAACTCCTGCAAGCTGCCCTGATGGTGATCTGGGGCGTTCTCGCCACACTCACCAGCCCGCTCGCCGCGATCACCATGTCCGGCGTTCTGCTGCTCGCCACCCCGCTCTTGCTGCCCAAACGGATACATCTGTCCGCCCCTGAGCCCACCGCGCCGGCCGGAGATGTCCGGGTCGCGTGACCCGGTGACGGCGTCGGCAACGTTCTGACCTCTCTGGTCTCTTACGGCTGGGCGTTTCGTTCGGATCGCCGCGCGGGCCGGAGGCGGATCCCCGCCACCGGCCAACCCGCTCCGGTGTCCGGTGGCGGGAACAGCGGCTAGGTCCGAGCCCATTGCGCGTCAGTCAACGGCACACCCGGACCAGCGGCCAACCGACCCCAAGGGACCTCTCTTGCGCCAATATGGAGCGTCTGCAATGATTCGACAGGCCCGAAAAGGGCGTGTGCAACTAATTCGCTCGACGCGAGCCGGCCCGGTGCCGGCCGGTTTCCCGCCGTGGCACCCAGGCCCACCGCGCCTGGATCGCCCACACCGAACCTTCAGCGTCCCCATCACCCGCGACCGAAAGGCGGCACAACCGCCATGACCTACACGACCGTTCACGTCCCGATCTCCGGCGGTGACAGCGCCGTCAACTGCCTGGTCACCGGCTCAGGCCCGGCCCTGGTGCTGGTGCACGGGACCGGCGCCACCCCCGAGGGCAACTGGGGACCGGTGATCGACGCACTCAAGGACCGCTACACCATCGTCGCCCCGACCCTGTCAGGATCGGGCGCCACCACCGACACCGGCTCACCGCTGACCGTCGACGACCTGGTCGCCCAGGTGCTCGGCGCCGTGGACGCGGCGGGTCTGGACGCCTTCCATCTGGCCGGGCACTCTCTGGGGGCGACGGTCGCAGCCGCTGTCGCCGGAGCGCAGCCCGAACGGGTGCGCTCCCTCTTCCTGCACGCGGGCTGGGCGGTGACCGACCCGTGGCAGGAGTTCCAATTCGGCCTGTGGCAGCGGCTGCTGCGCGTGGACAAGGACCTGCTCTCGCGGGTGCTGCAGGTCACCGCGATCGGTGCCGGGACGCTCGCCGGGCGCCGAATCGAGGACTTCGAGCAGGGTGTGGCCGGGTTCAACGAGCTGTTCGACGCGGAAGGCATGGCCCGCCAGTCCGAGCTGAACACCCGGGTGGACATCACCGCGGCGCTGGCCCGGATCACCGCGCCCACGCTGGTCGTGTCCGGATCCCAGGACCTGATCGTCCCGCCGCACCACCAGAAGGAGTTGGCGGACGCCATCACCGGTGCCCGCCACATGATGCTGGACGGCGGGCATGCGCTGCCCTTCGAGCTGCCCGAAGTGTTCGCCCGAACCCTGACGGAGTTCGTGGAGGATGCTGAAGGGCCGGTCGGCCCGTCGGCGTAGGGGGTGGCCCAACGGGCGGCCTTCTGGGCTCACTTGGGTGAGGGTGATCCACGGTCCTGCCCGGCGGTGGTGGGCGGAGGCCGCGCCGGTGGCGGTGGTGACGGCGCTGTCCGTCCAGGACGCCGCCGCGGCATCGGGCGGCAGTCTCCTGCGTCCGGCCGCTGCGGCGGCGCTGGTGTCGGGGCTGTCGCTCTGGCCAGGGACGCGGGTGTCGTGGGGTGAGGAGCCCGGCCGGGGTTCGGGCGCCGGCGCTTACCTTGTTCTTCAACCTTTCAGCCGTCGCAGGGCGATGAGGGCCTTCTCGCGGCGGACAGTTTTGCCCGCGTCGTAGCGGGTGTGAGCCGGTGCGGTGCGGCCGACTTCGCCCAGGGATGCCGCAGGTCGCGGGTGGCCGGACGGGCGAGCCGGAGCTGGGTGCAGGCGGCGATGATCAGCCAGGTCCACCGGTCCGCCGCTTCCGGTTCCCGCAGCCGGGGCCGGGCCCAGCCGAGGGTCTGCTTGAACAGCCGGAACGTGTGCTCCAGGTCGAACCGGCGCGGGAACGCCTGCCAGGTCCGGTCGGCGTCCGTGTCATCGGCGCCGGTCTTCGAGGACCACAACCACACCGCGGGGGCCGCCCGGTCCTTCGACAGGTGCTCGACCTCCAGACGGATCAATGTGCCTTCGATCAGCGGGAGTTCGCCCCGGTGGTCCAGCCAGGCGGCGCGGTGTGTCAGCCGCGGGTGGACCCTGTCCCATGCCTGCGCGACGGCCTTGCCGTAGTTCGCGGTGGCCGTGCGGGTGGTGACGGCGGGCTCGGGCCAGGTCTCGGGCTTGGCGAAGCGGAACTCCGGCCCGCCATGGCCACGGCGGTGCTCGGGCAGCAGCGTCAGTTCGACCGCTGAGCGCACGGCACCAGGCGCGCACAGCACCGCGTCCGCCAGCTCGAACAGCTCCTCGCCACGCGCGGTCAGACACGCGTACAACTCGTCCCGGAAGCGTGACGCTTCAGCGAACGCTTCCCTCACAGCAGCGTCAGGCAGCAGACTCACCTTCACGGTCTTCGTCATGGTCACGTGCGCCTTGGGCGGAGCACATGATCAGGCGAAGGCCGCCCCAGCGTCCCGCGGATGCCCAGCTGGGCTACCCAGTTCGAGACGCCGTTCGAAGTCAGTCAGGCAGCGCCACGGTGAGATCCACCTCGACGAGCTGTCCGGGAAAGCCCAGTTGGGCGACGCCCAAGAGCGTGCTGGCGGTGGTGAACGCCGGGCCAAGGGGAGAATCGGTGAGTCGACGCCACGCGGCTCCGAGAACTTCCCTCTCATCGCTCCGCACGTAGATCACTGACCGCACCACGTGTTGCGGCTGGGCACTCACCGCTGCCAGGGCAGTGAGCCCGTTCGCGACAACCTGGTCGACCTGTGTCTCGAGGGAGCCGGAACCGGCGAGGTCACCATTCCGGTCAAGCGGGCACTGCCCCGCCAGATAGGCTGTACGGCCTGCCTCCACCACGGTGATGTGGTGGTAGCCGGGTGTCTCATGCAGCTGCTCGGGGTTGATGCGGGTGATCTTCTCAGTCATGTCAGCGAGTCTGACCAGCGTGGCGCCAGCACGCACCGCAATTTTCCCACCGTCAAGCACTCCGCAGCGACGTGAGGTTGAAGAACAAGCTTACGGGGTGTGCCACTGGTGGTCGGCGTGGAATCGGACGTCGTACCGCTCGGGGACGGTCGCGAAGGCGTGGGGTTCCGGGACGACGGGCTTGGCGGGCAGGCCGTGGCGTTCCGTGGGGGCGCCGAGGTTTTCGAAGAACCGCTCGAAGGTGCCCGCGGGGCCGGCGGCGACGCCGACGACCTGGCTGTGGTGGCGTTCCATGCGGTACGCGTGGCGGCAGTTCTTGGGGACGAAGCCGAAGTCGCCGGGGGTGAGCAGTTTCTCCTGCTGGTGGCCGGTGGTGTCCTCGACGAACAGGCGGACCGCGCCCTGGGTGACGTAGAAGACCTCGTGGGTGTCGGTGTGCAGGTGGGCGGGGATGAGGTCGCCCTTGGGGCCTTCGACGGTGAAGAAGTTGAAGGTGTTCTCGGTCTGTTCGCCGCCTGCGTAGATGGTGATGAGGTCGCCGAACAGGTGGGCGCGGTCCCCCTCTCCCTTCTCGATGAAGTAGGGCGTGCCCGGGTCCGCGGGGATGTGTGAGGCGCGGCGGTAGCGGGTGGCGTATTCGATGGTCACGGGGTCTCCTCGGATCGGCCTCCAGTAGAACGTCAGGTAGCCTGACATTAACGTCGGCCGGTGGCAAGCCGCCGGGTGCGGGGCCGGTCCCGCCGGTGCCGCGGTGAGGAGTGATCAGATGCAGGGTGTCCGCCGTAGCCTTCCCCAGCTGCTTGCCGAGGCCAGGCGCTGGTTCGACGAGGGGTTGCTGGCGGCGCTGGAGGCGGCCGGCGCCGTTCCGGTGTCCCCGACGCAGGTCCAGCTGTTCGCGGTGCTGGACGACGGGGGGACGACGGTGTCGGAGCTGGCCCGGCGGATGGGCGTCACCCGGCAGACCGTGCATCAGGCGGTGCACGGTCTGGTCGCTGCCGGGCTACTTGAACAGGCCGCCGATCCCGCTTCCGCCCGGCAGCGGCTGATCCGCCGTACGCGAGAGGGCGAGCGTGCGCACGATCGGGCGGTCGCCGTACTGGCGGATCTGGAGGGGCAGTTGGCCGGGCGGATCGGCCAGGAGAAGGCCGATACGCTGCGGACCGCGCTGGAGGCTCCGTGGGGCCGGCCGCCCTGTCCGGACGCGGGATGAGCCGCCGCACCCCGCACGCCTCGCCGGGTAGCGGTGCGGTGCGGGGTGCGGCGGCGGGCCGGGGTCGGGTCATTCCCTGCGCAGGGGCACCTCGCGTACCAGCCATGCCACGGCGAACGCCGCCGCTCCCAGCAGTGCGGCTCCCAGCATCACCGAGTGCAGTCCGCTGGTGACCGATGCCCTGACGGTTTCCCGCACACCGTCCGGCATACCGCGGACGGCTTGGGGCGTCCAGGCCGTGCCCCCGTCGGGCATACCGGACGAGGTCAGCCGGTGGGCGTAGACGGCGCCGAGTACGGCGATGCCCAGGGAGCCGCCGATGGTGCGCAGGAGGGTGGCGGTGCCGGTGGCGGCGCCCATGTCGCGGGGCGGTGCGCTGTTGATGGTGATGAGCAGCGTGCTCTGCATCAACAGGCCGAGTCCGGCGCCGAGTACGAGGGTCAGTGCGGAGGTGACGGCTGTGGGGGTGTCCGCGCCGACGGTGAACAGCGCGAGGGCGCCGACGGTGGTCAGCGCGCCGCCGGTGATCGGGTAGGCACGGTAGCCGCCGCCGTTGGAGGTGAGCCGTCCGATCAGGAACTGAGCGCCGAACATGCCCGCCATCAGAGGCAGCAGCAGCATGCCGCTGGCCGTGGAGGACGCCCCGCGCACGAACTGCATGTACTGCGGCAGGTAGCTGGAGGCACCGAGCATGGCGGCGCCGACCAGGAAGGTGAGGATCTGGGCGAGGGTGAAATTGCGGTCGGCGAAGAGCCGGGGCGGGATGATCGGCTCCGCGGCCCGCCGTTCGACGCGCGCGAACCAGCCCAGGGCCCCGATGCCGACCGCGCCGAGCCCGATGACCTGCGGTGAGGCCCATCCGTAGGCGGTGCCGCTCCAACTGCCGAGCAGGGTCAGGGCGAGGATGCCCGCGCTGAGCAGTGCGGCCCCCGAGTAGTCGATGCGTGCCGTGATCCGCTCGGTGTGCAGGCGCAGCCGCAGGCCGATGACGAGCAGGGCGACGGCGCCGATGGGGACGTTGACGTAGAAGACCCAGCGCCAGTCCAACTGGTCGGTGAGGAAGCCGCCGAGCAGGGGACCGCCGACCAGGGCGACGGGCATCATCGCTCCGACCATCGACTGCGAGCGGCCCGCCTGGGACGGCGGCAGCATGACGCTGATGATCGAGATGGCGCCCACCATGAGACCGCCGGCGCCGAGCCCCTGTACGGCGCGGAAGGCGATGAGCTGGCCCATGTCCTGGGCGAGCCCGGAGAGTACGGAGCCCGCGAGGAACACCGTGATGGACCAGATGAAGCTGCCCTTGCGGCCGTAGAGGTCGCCGAGTTTGCCCCAGATGGGGGTGGAGACGGACGCGGTGAGCAGGTACGCCGTCACCACCCAGGAGAGGTGGTCCAGGCCGCCGAGGTCGCCGACGATGGTGGGCAGGGCGGTGCCCACGATCGTGCCGTCGAGCAGGCCCAGCATCAGGCCGAGCAGCAGCCCGAAGAGGACGGGTTTGGACGGTCCGCCCCCGTCGGCGGGCGCTGGGCCGGTGCCGGCGTCCGGCGCTCGCGGGGTGCTCGCCTCTTCAGCGCGTTGACTCATGGGTTCCCCCTGAAAGAGATTTGGCGTGGCGTCAGGCGGCGTAGGGGCGGATGGACCTGGCGTCGCGCAGGGCGTGCGCCCACCAGGCCAGTTGGTCGAGCAGCGCGGTGGCTGCCGCGTCGACCTGGGGGTCGTCCACGGCGCCGTCCTCGCTGAAGCGGGTCCAGGCGTTGTGGAAGCTGACGGTGTTGCGGATGGTCGTGGCGTTCAACTCGGCCATCACGACGCGGAGTTGCTCGACGGCGCGCAGGCCGCCGGAGAGGCCGCCGTAGGAGACGAAGCCGACCGGCTTGGCGTGCCACTGCGTGTTGTGCCAGTCGATGGCGTTCTTCAGGGGTGCGGGGAAGCTGTGGTTGTACTCGGGCGTGAGGAAGACGAACGCGTCGGCGGCTGCGAGGCGGGGCGAGATGCGGGCGAGGGCCTCTTCGGTGCCGGCGGCGGGCGGCTGGCCGAAGGCGGGCAGCACGGTGGGCAGGTCGGTCTCGGCGAGGTCGATGACGTCGGTGGTCATGTCGTCGCGCCGGGCGAGCTGCCGCGTCAGCCACTGGGTGACGGTGGGCGCGAAGCGGCCCTCGCGGGTGCTGCCGACGAGAACGGCGACGTGCAAGGGCTGGGTGGTGCCGGTCATGGATGCTCCCGGGAAGGCAAATGTGTACGGCGTATCTGGGTGCGTACAACGTATGCATGAGTGTGTACGTTGTCTACTGCGAGTACGTTGTACGCTTTCCGCCGTGGAGAGGAGCCCGCTGTGACCGGCCACAAGAAGGACGCCAAGAAGGACGCCAAGAAGGCGCCGGACAAGTCGCTCTGGGAGCGCCTGGAACAGTCACCGGCCACTCCTCGCGCCTCACTGACGCTGGAGCGGATCGGCACCGTTGCTGTGGAGATCGCCGACGCCGAGGGCTTCGCCGCCGTCACCATGCGCCGCCTTGCCACCGAACTCGGTGTGGCACCCATGGCCGCCTACCGGCACGTCTCCGGCAAGGACGATCTGTGGGCGTTGATGGCCGAGCGGGTCGCCGCCGAGCAGCGGATCCCCGACGAGGTGACCGGATGGCGCGAGGTGCTGCGCGCCTTCGGCCTGCTGACCCGGCAGATGATGCTGCGTCACCCCTGGGTGGGGGAGCTGCCCACCGCACTGTTCGTCCTCACCCCGGGCCGGATGGCCATCGCCGAGCGGCAGTTGGCCGCACTCGACGGGCTCGGCCTCGACGAGGACACGATGATGGTGGGCTTCCGCACCGTCAGCGCGTTCGCGCACGGCGCGGCCGAATCCGAGGTGGCGCTGCGCAACTGGACGCAGTCCGTGGGCTGGTCGTCCGGCGCCGAAGCCCGCAGGGGCCTCGCGCCGCAGATGACGTACCTTATGGACACCGGCCGGTACCCCACCTACCGGCGCTACGGGCTCCAGGCGACCCGCAAGGACGACGCGAACTGGGCGTTCGAGACCGGTCTCGACTGTGTCCTGGACGGTCTCGCGGCGCGGTTCGGGATCTGAGCCTGCGCCTGGTCCTGGGCGCCCGCCGCCCGCGCGTCAGAACACCGGCAGCGCCAGCAGCGTCCCCGCGTTCAGGACGAACAGCCGGTTGCCTTCCCCCGCGGCCGAGCGGCCCTGACCGCCCGTGAGCGGGTACGTCTGCGTCGTGCCCCGCCCCGTGCGCGGCAGACCGCTCACGCCGGTGTCGCGGCTCTCCACCACCCATACGCTGCCCGCCTGCACCACCGGCGGCTGCCAGGGCGGGGTCACCCCGGCGACCATCGCCGGGTCGCCCGCCTGGTCGCCGTTGGGGCGCAGCGAGCGCAGCGCGTCGCCGTCCAGGACGAACACCGTCCCGCCCGCGACGGTGGGCGGCCCGAAGCCGTACGCCCCCTGCCGCACGGGCCGCATCGGCTCCTGGGACCACAGCTCTTCGCCGTCGCCCGCGCGCAGGGCCGCCAGGGTGTGGCCGCCGAGGAAGACGGTCCCGCCGTCGATCGCGGGCGGCAGCGCGGCGGCGGCCTGGTCCTTGCGTACCCACGCCTTGGCTCCGTCGCGGGTACGCACCGCGGCCACATCGCCGCTGTCACCGCACACCACCAGCACACCGGAGCCCAGTGCCGCCGCCGGACGCCTGCCGCTCAGTGCCAGCGGCGGCCGGTGGGTCCACCGCACCCGGGCGTCGGCCGTCGCCACACAGCGCAGGTCGCCGTCGGACGTCAGCACGTAGACGTGGTCGGCGTCGGCGGCCAGCAGCGCGCTCGCCCCGACGTCGGCGGTCCACCGCGCCGCGCCCGTCGAGGCGACGTAGGTGCGCAGCACCCCGTCCGCGTCCGCGGTGGCCACCAGCCGGCCGGCGATCGAGAGGTAGCCGGCGTCGGCGTGCGCGTCGTCGGCCCGCCAGCGCTCCTTGCCGTCGCCGGCCCCGTGCGCGGCGACGCCCCCGCCGGCCGCGGCGAAGACCACCACGTCCCGTACGGGCAGCGGCGGCGGCGACCCGGCGTCGGCCACGCCGTCGAGCGGGCCCCACAGCGGGTCCGGCGTCCCGGTGTCGCTGCCGAGTTCCGCCGGCCGTACGCGGGCGGCCTGCGGCACGTCGAACGGATCGGTCGGCACGGACGCCCCGCCGCCTTCCGACAGCCACCACGCCGCGCCGCCCGCACCGGCGGCCACCAGGGCGCCGCCGCCCGCCAGCGCCCGCAGCAGGCGCCGCCGCGAGGGACGGGCGGCGGGACGGGCGGTGTCAGACGTCGTGTCCGGTGCGCGGCGCGGCGGGGGACCGGCCCGTCCGGCCTCCCCGGCCAGGCGGCGGGCGGCGGCCTCCCGCTCACGGATCTCGTCGGCCAGCGGCCCCGACTTCCACAGCCGTTCGGCACGGTGCGGTGCGCGGGCGGCCTCGGCGACCTGGCCGGGCAGCGGGCGCGCACCCGGATCCTTCGCGAAGCACGGCTCGACCAGATACCGCAACGGCCCCGGTACCAGCGTCAGATCGGGAGCGCCGTGCACCACCTCGTAGAGCACCGCCGCGACCTCCGCACCCGAGTACACCGGCCGGCCGCCCGCGGCGAAGGCCAGGACCGCGCCGAGCGAGAAGACGTCAGCCGCCGGGCCCACGCGCTGCCCCAGCACCTGCTCCGGCGCCCCGTAGCCGGGCGTGACCGGGATCTGGCCGGTCCGGGTGAGCGTCAGACCGTGCTCGGGCCTGGCGATGCCGAAGTCGATGATGCGGGGGCCGCCCCGGGTCAGTACGACGTTGGACGGCTTGAGGTCACGGTGGATCAGCCCGGTGGCGTGGATGTCGCCGAGCGTCACCGCCAAGGACCTGGCCGTCTCCCGCAGCAGCGGGTCGCCCAGCGGGCCGTGCCGCTGCACCGCGTCGTCCAGCGTCGGCCCGGCCAGGAACTCCGACGCGATCCACGGCCGCCCCGGATCCAGTTGCGCGCCGAGCACCCGGGCCACACCAGGGCTGGTCACCGCCCGCGCGGTCTGTGCCTCCCGGACGAAGCGGTCCACCAGGTGCCCGTCGTGCGCCAGTTCAGGCAGCAGCACCTTGACCGCCGCCGCCTGCCCCGCCGCGTCCCGCCCGAAGTACACCTTGCCCATGCCGCCTTCGCCGAGCACCCCGGCCACGCGGTACGGGCCGAGGCGGAGCGGATCCTGGGGGCCGAGCGGTTTCACACGGTGTCCTTTCCTCAACGGGCGGTGCGGTGGGGGAGTGCGGTGCGGGGGGTGTCAGACGAGCGGGAGGGCGAACGTGGCCCGCTCCTCGCGGACGTACACCCGTCCCCGCCCGGGGTCGGCGCTGAGCACGGTCGCGTCGGTCGGGAACGTCCACACCGCACGGTGGGTACGCAGGTCCACCGCCCGCAGCCCCTTGTCGTCGAGGCTGTAGAGGTACTTCTTGCCGATCACCGGCGGCACCTCACGGTTCAGGCGCCGCCCCGTGAGGCCCTTCTCCAGCCAGTTGATGCTGCCGGTGACGGCGTCGACGGCGACCACCCCGCGATCACCCTCGGTGCAGTAGACCACCCCGTCCCGCAGCGCCGGAGCCCCGTACAGCCGGCTCTTGCCCGCACTGTCACCGGCGTTGCGGTCGGTACCGAAGAGCCATCCGATGCCGCCGTCCGACAGCCTGCGGGCGGTCAGCGCCTCGTCACCGAGATAGAGATGGCGCCCGTCGACGACGAGCCGGCCCGGCGGCGACCCGGTGAACGGCTCGGACTGCGCCCACCGCTTCTTCCCGTCGGCGACGGCGTGCACCGCCAGTTCGAGGAAGTGGATGCCCGAATCGGCCCGGCACACCACCAGCCGCTGACCGCTGACCGCACCGCACAGCATCGGCGGCCGGTACGTGTCGTGGGCCGCATCCACCGGGCTGCGCCACCGCTCCCGGCCCCGGCGCAGGTCGACGGCGAGCAGGTACCAGCGGCTGCCCGACGACGTACGAGCCACCAGATAGGCGCTGTCCTCGACCACACACAGCAGCTGATTGCGGGCCTCGCCGCCCGCGAAGTCCTTCAGTTCGGCCAGCGGCTTGCCGAACCGGCCGTCGGTGGGGTCGATCGTGCACACCGCGAGCGCCGCGCCCTCGTCGTGCTCGCGCAGTGCGTAGACCTTCGTGCCGTCGGTGGCCCACCGCCAGGTATCGCTGAGGTTCGCCTGCCAGGTCCCCTCGCCGCTTTCGGGGTTGACGCCGGCCAGCACGATGCCCGCGGGCATGGCCAGCCCGTGTGACGTCAGCAGCACGTCCCCGCCGTCGTCCGGGCGGCGCGAGGGGAACGTCCACAACCGGGACGGCGCCTTCACCGGCTTCGCCTCCGCACCACCCCCGCCGGGCGCGCGGTCGTCCCCGCCGAGCCAGGCCCATACCCCGCCGCCGCCCAGGACGGCTCCGGCGGCCACCCCGCCGCCGACCAGCGCCAGCATCCGGCGCCGCGACACCCCAGGACCCACCACCACGGTGTCCGGCGGCACTTCGGGGGGCGGCGGCGTCTGCCGTGGCGGCGGCTGCTGCCACACATCATCGCCGCGCCGCGCGATCTCCCGCAGCACCGCGTCCGGCAGCACATCGGCGAACGGCTGCCGCCCGCCGTCCGCGGCGAGCGTGGCCACCAGCTCGTCCGTCGTCGGCCGGTCCGCCGGATGGTTCGCCAGGCAGCGGCCCAGCACACCGGCCAGCTCCGGCGGCACCCCGCCGAGGTCCGGTTCGGTGTAGCGGACCCGGTAGAGCAGATCGGCCGCCTGCCCGCCGCCGAACGGCCCGTGTCCCGACGCGGCGAAGACGAGCAGTCCGCCGAGCGCGAACACATCGCCCGCCGCCGCGTGTTCGGCGCCCGCCGCCTGCTCGGGCGACATGAAGGCCGGGGTGCCCACCGCGCTGCCGACGTGCGTGAGCCGCTCCTCGCCGACCGCCCACGCGATCCCGAAATCGATGATCTTCGGGCCCGTCGCCGTCACCATCACATTGGACGGCTTGAGGTCGCGGTGCACCACCTCCGAACGGTGCAGCTGACCGAGCCCCTCGGCCAGGGCAGCCCCCAGCGCGCGGACAGCGGACCCGCCCAGCGGGCCGCCTGCCCGTATCGCGTCATCGAGCGGCGGACCGATCACGTAATCCGTCGCCAGCCAGGGCCGGACGGCCAGCGCGTCGGCGTCGTGGACGGCGGCACCGAACCGTCCGCCGATGACCCGCGCCGCATCCGTCTCCAGCTGGAACCGGGACCGCAACGCCGTATCCGACGCCAGATGTTCGTGCAGCACCTTGACCGCCACCGTGCGCCCGCCCGCGGTGCGCGCCAGGTAGACGGTGCCCATGCCGCCGCCGCCCAGCCGGGCCAGCAACCGGTAGGGGCCCACGGTCTGCGGATCGTCGTGAAAAAGAGCGGACAGCATCGCCTCAACGCACCTCTGCGGGAAGTTCCATGGAGAGCACGGCCGCCGCCTGCTCGGACAGCGCCCTGACCACCCGGGACGGCAGCGTGACGGGCTCCGCCCCCGCCGTCTGGGTGCCGTACGGGGCGGCGGGCGCCAACTCCGCCCGCACCCGCGCCGGTTCGGGCCGCGCGGCCGGATCGCGGGACAGGCACGCCGAAACCGTCGCCCGCAGCCCGGCGGGGATCTCCGCCCGCTCCGGCACCGTGTGCCCCGTCGCCGCGTAGGCCAGCACCGCGCCCAGCGCATGCATGTCACCCGCCGCGCCGACGGGCCCGCCCGCCGCTTCCTCGGGTGCCAGGCACCCCGCGTCGAGTCCGGGCAGACCGGCCCGCGGCGCACCCTGGGGTGCCGCGGCACGCACCGTACCGAAGCAGGCAAGCAGCGGCCCGTACGCGGTCAGCCAGACCGACGCGGGGCAGATGCCGCCGTGCACGACACCCAGGACGTGCGCCGACGCCAGCGCTTCGGCCAGCGCCGCGCCCATCGCGCGCACCGTTTCCTCGGGCAGCGGACCGCCGTGCGCGGCCAGCGCCGCGGGCAGCGGCAGCACCGGACGGTACGGCGAGGCATGCCAAGGAAAGGCCGCCGTACCACCGAGCTGCGCCACCTGCCACAGCCCCGGCTGCACCAGCCCGCAGGCCGCCTGCGCCTCGGCCGCCCAGCGCCCGGGATCGGCACCCGCAGCGGGCAGACTCACCAGCACCGTGCGCGCCCCGTCCGCACTGCGCGCCACGTAACGCCGCTCGGGCGCCGCCTGCGCCTCGGCCGCCGCATCCAGCCGGGCGAGCGTGACGAACTCCCCGATCCGCGCAGGATCTTCCTGCCGCAGTTCCTCCATGGCCGTCCCCCTCAGCCGATACCGGCACATGAGACTACCTGCGGGTCTTCGGGCGGCGGCGGGGAGGTGGTGCCATCGCGCGGCCGGCCGGTGCGGTGGCCGCCGGCGGTGTGATCAGTGGGCGACCTGGTCACCGTCCGGTGTGTCCTCGACGGTGACGACGCTGCGGGGCAGGCCGAGCCCCTGGGACACCGCCCGCGCGATCCCGTCGAGATCGCGCCCCTCGGGAACCGGCACCTGCTCGCCCTCGCCGTAGCTCTCGATCGCCTTCGTGAAGTAGCTCGGATGCCAGGCGCCGACGGCCCCCTTGACCTGGACCGACGTCACCGGACGGTCGCCGGCGAGCTTCCCGAGCGCGGCGAGAATCGCATCGGACCGCAGCTCACCCGGCACCTGGAACAGGCTGGCGTGCGCACCGACGAGACCGCCGTCCCGCAAGCGCACGGTCACGGTGAGGCAACTGGTGACACTGGGGTAGGTGATCACGCCTCCCGGTGCAACTTCCTTGACCTGCCCCTCCGTTACCGTCGCCGCACCGGGTGCCGTCGGGCTGCTCGCCGTGCGCGGTCCTGCGCCGGCGGGCTCGTGCGCCTGCGCCGCGGGGCCGAGTCCGAGCTGGAGAGCCAGCAGTGCCGCCGGCAGGGCCACGGCACACACCGCGATGGCCCGGCGCCCTGCCGTCGGGAAGGCTCGGCGTGCAGGGGGGAGTGGCTGGTGTGCTGACACGGATCGTCTCCTGAACAAGAACAACTTTGCTGAAAAATCCGTTCTATCACCATGGGTTCCGGCTTCTCCGAGCCAGCCGTAGCCAGGGCGAACGGACGGGAGGGAACATCATGGTTCTCCCGGCTCGCCTCGGGGTCAGGGGTTACTGTCGCGAGCATGATCGAACACGATGCCCTCAGCGCCACCCGCGAGGCGTACGACGCCGCTGCCTCCACCTATGCACAGCTGTTCCGCGACTCGCTGCGCGACAGTCCCCTGGACCGCGCGATCCTGGGTGCCTTCGCCGAGGCCGTCCGTGCGAGTGGGGACGGCCAGGTCGCGGACCTCGGGTGTGGGCCTGGCCATATCACCGCATATCTGGACGAGTTGGGGCTGACGGCGTGTGGCGTTGATGCTGCGCCTGCGATGATCAAGTTGGCTCGACAGGCATATCCGCGCCTGCGGTTCGACGTGGGCTCGATGACCGCGTTGAACATCGCTGACGGCGCGCTGGGCGGCATACTCTCCCGTTGGTCCGTCATCCACACTCCGCCCCAGGAACTCCCCGCCATCCTGGCGGAGTTCCACCGCGTGCTGGCACCTGGCGGCCACCTTCTGATCGGCTTTTCGGCCAGTGATGATGCGTCTCACCCGACGCAGGTCTTCGATCACGCGGTCGCCCCGGCCTATCGGTGGTGGCCCGATCACCTCGCCGCGATGCTGCGCGAGTCCGGGCTGGCCGAGGTGGCCCGCATGGTGCGTGAGCCTCAGCCCACCGACCGACGGCAGTTCCAGGAGATCCACCTGCTCGCCCGCAAAGCCCAGGGCAGGGGCGGCGACTCATGATCACTGATGGCCGGTGTTGATGACGCAGAAGCGGTTGCCCTCGGTGTCGGCGAGAACGACGAAGTCGGCGTCGTCCGGATAGGTCCAGTCGACCCGCTGGGCGCCCAGGGACACCAGCCGTTCGACCTCGGCGGCCTGGTCGGCCGCGTCCCCGGCATACAGGTCCAGGTGGGTCCTGGGAAATTCCTGCGGTGGCGTACCGCTCAGGCCCAGGGACAGCCGCACCCCGGCTCCCTGGGCCGGCATCAGCACCACCCAGTCGTCCTCCCACTCCTCGCGCGGGACGTAGCCCAGGGCCTGCCTCCAGAACGAGGCCGCCCTCGGCACATCCGACACACCCAACACAACGGATCCGACGCTCAACATGCCCCGAGTCTGCCGGACAACAGCGGGCCATGGCTTCCGGGTCGCGGCACGACCGCCCGAATTCAGCTGGGCGCCGTGCCGACGAGCGCGTCATCCGTGGCGGGCTCATCGGGGTTGCGGGGTGTCTGGGTGCGGTAGGAGTGGCCGAGTTCCGGGCCGAGGCCGAAGTAGTGACGGAAGTTGTAGACGAGGGGGCTCCAGGCGGCGGGGTCGATGTGGTCGGTGCCCGGCACGACGATGCGCGAGTCGGCGTGGACCTTGTGTACGGCGGCCTCGACGATGACGAAGTCCCCGGAGACGTCCGGCCGCACCCGCTGCGCGCACGCCTCCAGCTGGAGCGGGCACTCGGCGACCCGAGGCGGCCGGACCAGCTGGGACGGTGCGCAGGTCAGGCCGGCCGCGGCGAACTTGTCAGGCTCGAAGCGGAAGCCCGCTGCCTTGGCCGCCGGCACCGGATTCCGGCCGGTCAGCGGCGCCAGCCGCTCCACCGCGGGCCACTGCGCGGGCGCCGGCAGGCTGATCACCAGGTCGGGCCGGCTGCCGAGGTTGTGCGCGGTCTGTCCGTCGCGGCCCAGTCCGATCACCACCGTCCGCCCGAGTGCCCAGGCGGAGGAGATCGGGGCGAGGTTGAACGAGCCGTCCTGATTCTCCGTCGACAGGAGGACCACCGGCGTCCCGAAGTACAGGATGCTCGGCTCGATCTCCAGGTGGGTGGCGGCTGTCGCCGAGGGCAAGGTGTGGGGAGGTGCTGTGTGCATGGCGGGGAGCCTAAGAGCCGGTCGTTTCGGCAGGGGCCGAAGTGTCACGGGGGACAATGGACCGCATGGACACGCGGCGCGCACCCGGGGACGTCCCCGATCTGGCCTCCGTGGCGAGGCTTCTGGCCGACGGCACACGGGCGGGCTTCTGCCTGGCCCTGCTCGACGGCCGGGCATGGACGGCGACCGAACTGGCGCGTCATGCGGGGGTGGCGCCCTCGACCGCGACCGAGCACTTGCACGCACTCGTGCGCGGCAGCCTGCTCGCCGAGGAACGCCAGGGCCGCCACCGCTACGTACGGCTGGCCGGCCCGCACGTGGCCGAGCTGGTCGAGAGGCTCGCCGCGCTGGCACCCGGCCGCCCCACGCCGCCCCGTTCCCTGTCGGCGTCCGGCCGCCGGCAGGCCCTCGCCCACGCCCGCACCTGCTACGACCACCTCGCCGGCACCGTCGGGGTCGCCATCACCGACGCGATGACCCGGCGAGGACTCCTCGACCTGGAGCACGGACTCGGGCTCACCGGCGCAGGGAAGACCTGGCTCGCCGAACTCGGCATCACCGTCCCGACCGGCACGCGCCGCCCGTCGGTGCGGTCCTGCCTGGACTGGACCGAACGCCGCCCGCACCTGGCCGGTGCCGTCGGCGCCGCCCTGTGCCGCCACGCGTCCGACGCGGGCTGGATCACTCCCATCGGCACCACGCGCGCCGTGACCGTCACAGCCGTCGGCCGACAGGCACTCCGCCGCCATCTCGACCTGTCCGATGACCTCCTCGTGCAGAAATGAGCAGTTCTGGGCGGTACCGACGTCCGTCGTAGGCTGAATCCGCACGTGAGGGACAGGAGGCTGGGATGGCCGGGACGACGGTGGCCGAGGTGATGGCCGAGCTGGCCGCGCTTGAGGACCCGAAGGCGCGCAAGGTGAACGAGAAGCACGGTGACGATCACGGTGTGAACCTCGGCAAGCTGCGCGCGCTCGCGAAGCGGCTGAAGACGCAGCAGGAACTCGCGTGCGGGCTCTGGGAGACGGACGACACCGCGGCGAGACTGCTGGCGCTCCTGATCTGCCGCCCGAAGGCGTTCGCGCGTGACGAGCTGGACGCCATGGTGCGCCAGGCATGCACACCCAAGGTGCACGACTGGCTCGTGAACTATGTGGTGAAGAAGAATCCGCACGCCGACGAGCTGCGCCTGGCCTGGTTGGCCGACCCGGACCCGGTGGTCGCGAGCGCCGGCTGGGCGCTGACCACCGAACGCGTGGCGAAGAAGCCTGATGGCCTCGACCTCGCGGGACTGCTCGACGTCGTCGAGGCGCAGCTGAAGGACGCCCCGGACCGGCTGCAATGGGCGATGAACCACTGCCTGGCTCAGATCGGGATCGAGCACGCCGAGCACCGTCCCCGTGCCCTCGACATCGGTGAGCGCCTGGAGGTGCTCAAGGACTACCCGACGTCCCCGGGCTGCACGTCTCCGTTCGCGCCCACCTGGATCACCGAGATGGTGCGCCGGCAGCGGTGAGCGACCGCGCCGGCTCCGCTGTGCGTCAGGGCCCCGGGGGAGGGGTTCCCGTGTACGACGTGTGCCAGGTGGTCCGAGGGGCGGTCATGTCGAGCAGGAGCAGGGCGTCGTGGTCGGGTGTGCCCGGCTCGGCGGTGTAGACGCCGATGCGCTGGCCGGGGGTGCCTTCCAGATGCATGGCCTGGGAGGTGAGGGTGATCGTGCCGACCTGGGGGTGGTGGAAGGTCTTCTGCGCGGGCTTGCGGCCGGTGACGTCGTAGCGTTCCCACAGACCGGCGAAGTCGGGGCTTTTCAGGAGGAGTTCGCCCACGAGGCTGGTCAGGTCGGGAGCGTCGGGCGCGGTGCCGGCGACGGCGCGCAGCCGGGCGACGCAGCCGGTGATCTGGCGGTCCCAGTCCGGGAACAGGTCGCGGGCGGCCGGGTGGAGGAAGAGGTAGCGGGCGAGGTTGCGCTGCTTGGCAGGCCAGTCGTCCAGGCCCGCGTACAGGGCGAGACCGCCGGGGTTCCAGGCCAGCATGTCCATGCTGCGGCTGATGACGTAGGCGGGGTTCGGACGCATCGACTCCAGCAGTAGCTTCAGGTGCGGGCGCACCGTGCGGCTCGGCGCGGGCGGCGGCTCGGGGGCGTACCGGGCGGCGTGGGCGGCCAGTTCGCGCAGATGCTGGTGTTCCTGGTCGTCCAGGTGAAGCGCACGGGCGAGCGCGTCGAGGACGGAGGGGCTGGGGCGGGTCTCCTTGCCGCGTTCCAGGCGTACGTAGTAGTCGATGCTGATCCCGGCCAGGGTCGCCAGCTCCTCGCGGCGCAGCCCCGGGGTGCGGCGCAGTCCGGGGCCGACGGTGAGACCGACCTGCTCCGGACCGGTCTGCGTGCGGCGTGCCCGCAGGAAGCGGCCCAGCTCCGCGCCTTCGCCGCGCGCGCCGCTGCCGGTGGGAGTGCCCTCAGATGCCATGGCTTCAGTGTCACACCGCACTGACCTGGAGTGCAGGGCGGTGGGGGGCCCTGTCATTACCCCCGAAGAGCCCGCCCTGCCACACCGGCCGGAACAGCGCGAGGGTGGAGGAACGAGGCGCGGCCGCCGGCGAGACCCACACCGAGGCCGGCGGGCAGCTGCTCGAACGCTGACCCGGCCCCTTTTCCCTTTCCCTCCACACCCGCCAGGAGTACCTGTTCCATGCGCGCAGCAGTGATGTACGGAGCCGGAGACGTCCGCATCGAGGACCGTCCCGACCCGAAGATCCAGCAGCCCACCGACGCCATCGTGCGCACCGTCCACTCGTGCGTGTGCGGCAGCGACCTGTGGCCCTACAAGTCGCTGCCCGCCGCCGGCACCGGGCGGCCGATGGGGCACGAATTCCTCGGCGTCATCGAGGAGACCGGCGCCGACGTGACCGGCCTGCGGGCCGGTGATCTGGTCGTCGCCCCGTTCACGTACTGCGACAACACCTGCGACTACTGCGTCAAGGGCCTGCACATCTCCTGCCGGCACGGCGGCCGGTACGGGTTCGACGGGGTCGACGGCGGGCAGGGCGAGGCGGTGCGTGTCCCGCACGCCGACGGCACCCTGGTCAAGCTGCCCGAAGCCGTCGACCCCGCGCTGCTGCCCTCCTTGCTGACCCTGTCGGACGTGATGACCACGGGCCACCACGGCGCCGTCACGGCCGGCGTCGGCCGCGGTGACGCGGTGCTGGTCGTCGGGGACGGCGCGGTCGGCCTGTGCGCGGTGATCGCCGCCAGGCGCCTGGGCGCCGAACGCGTCGTCCTCATGGGCCGCCACCCCGCCCGCACGGACATCGGCCGCGACTTCGGCGCCACCGACGTCGTCGCCGAACGTGGCGAGGAGGGCGTCGCGCGGGTGCGCGAGCTGACCGGCGGCGACGGCGTCGACAAGGTCATCGAGGCCGTCGGCACCCGCGAAGCGTTCGAGACCTCCCTCGCCACGGTCGTCGACGGCGGAACCGTCAGCCGCCTGGGCGTCCCGCAGTACGAGGACGGCCCCCTCGGCCCCTCGCTGTTCATGCGGAACATCACCCTCACCGGCGGCGCCGGCCCGTCCCGCGCCTACATCCACGAGCTGCTGCCGGACGTCCTGGACGGCACCATCACCCCCGGCCGCGTCTTCGACCGGCACTTCACGCTCGACGAGACCCCCGACGCCTACCGGGCCATGGCCGATCGCCACGTCCTCAAGGCCCTGATCACCTTCTGAACCCGCCCCCCACCGGTAAAGGAACCACCCCATGCAGCACGTGACATTGAACAACGGTGTCGAGATGCCGATCCTCGGCTTCGGCGTCTACCAGATCCCCGCCGACGACACCGAGCGGGCCGTCTCCGAGGCCCTCGCCGCCGGCTACCGCCTCCTGGACACCGCCGCCGCCTACGGCAACGAAGAGGCCGTCGGGCGAGCCGTCAAGAGCAGCGGCATCCCGCGCGATGAACTGTTCGTCACCACCAAACTGTGGGTCCAGGACGCCCCCGCCGAGGCGAACACCGCGCGCGCCTTCGAGACGTCGCTGCACAAGCTCGGCCTCGACCACCTCGACCTGTACCTGATGCACCAGCCCTACGGCGACGTCTACGGCCAGTGGCGCGCGATGGAGGCCCTCCACCGCGAGGGCCGTGCGAGGGCGATCGGCGTCGCCAACTTCTCCCCCGACCGGCTGATCGACCTGATCGTCAACAACGAGGTGGTGCCCGCGGTCAACCAGATCGAGACGCACCCGTTCTTCCAGCGCGCCGACCACCAGGACCTGATGCGCGAGCACGGCGTGCAGATCCAGTCCTGGGGCGGCTTCGCCGAAGGCAGGAACGAGCTGTTCACCAACCCCCTGCTGGGCGCGATCGGCCGGCAGCACGGCAAGTCCGTCGCGCAGGTGGTGCTGCGCTGGCTGACCCAGCGCGGCGTCGTCGCGATCCCCAAGTCGGTCCGGCCCGAGCGCATGGCGGAGAACATCGACATCTTCGGCTTTGAACTCACCGACGAACAGATGGCGCAGATCACCGCACTCGACACCGGGTCGTCGCTGTTCTTCGACCACCACGACCCGGAGATCGTCACCTGGCTCGCCCGGCGGCGCCTGGACGCCTGAGCTCTCAGTCGTCGGTCTTGATCTTCTTCATGATCAGATGGGAGTCGACCCGGGCCACCGCCCGCAGCCCCATGAGCTTGGCGGTCAGGAAGGTCTCGAAGACGGCCTGGTCCTCGACGGCGACGCGGATGAGGTAGTCGGGCCGGCCGAAGAGCCGGTGGAACTCCAGCACCTCGTCGTAGGAGGCGATCGCGCTCTCCAGTTCCTCGACGGTCTGCAGGTCGTTGACGCTGATCTCCACGGCGACCATGACCTCGAAGCCGCGGCCGGCGGCGGCAGGGTCGATGCGTGCTCGGTAGCCGTTGATGATCCCGGCCTCCTCAAGGCGTTTGACACGGCGCAGGCAGGGCGGCGGGGTGAGGCCGACCTGCCTGGCCAGTTCGACGTTCGTCAGGCGCCCGTCCTGACGCAGCCGGAACAAAATTTCGCGATCCACGTCATCGAGTTTCATTTTATTGCTCACCCTGCGAGTAGAGCGGAATAATTAGAAACCATATTACGCGCAAAGAGTCCTACGATTGCTGCATGGTTGCTTCACCGGCCGACACCCAAGGCCCCGCCCTCGCACCGGCTTCACCGCCGCCCGTTCGACCCGCGTCGGATTTCCGGGCGGCGCTGAAGGACTCCAGCTCGGTGGGCCTTGCCCTGTTCCCGCTGGGGATCGCGCTGGGCGTGCTGGTGGTGCACGCGGGCCTGGCCTGGTGGTGGGCGCCCGTGTTCACCGCCTTCGTCTACGCCGGGTCGCTGGAGTTCCTGCTCGTCGGCCTGGTCGCCGCCGCCACGCCGCTGGCGCAGGTGGCGCTGACGGCATTCCTGGTCAACTTCCGGCACGTCTTCTACGCGCTGTCCTTCCCGCTGCACCGGGTCAAGAGCGGCTGGGGAAAGGGGTACAGCACATTCGCGCTGACGGATGAGGCGTACGCGCTCACCACGGGGGAGGCCGCGCGGTCCTGGAACGGCCGGCGGATCGTGTGGCTTCAGGCACTGTGCCAGGTCTACTGGGTCGCAGGCGGTACCGCCGGGGCCCTGTTCGGGGCGCTGGTGCCCGCGCGCCTTGAGGGCCTGGACTTCGCGCTGACCGCCCTGTTCGCCGTCCTGGCCGTCGACGCCTACCGGGCCCGCCGCGACATCCCCACCCCGGTGCTGGCCCTGGTGTGTGCGCTGGCCGCCCGGTTCGCGGTCCCCGGGCAGATGCTGCTGGGCGCCTTGGGCCTGTTCACCGCCTGCCTCCTGATCCGCCACGCCCTGACGAAGAAGGAACCGGTCCGTGCCTGACGCCCCCTACCTGATCGCCGCCGTGGCCCTGAGCACGGCCATCACCTGGGCGCTGCGGGTGCTGCCCTTCGCCGCCCTGGCTCCGCTGCGGGCCAGCGCCGCCGTTCACCACCTCAGCGAGCGCATGCCGGTCGGTGCGATGGTCATCCTCACCGTCTACACCCTCCGCGACGTCGCCCCGCCCGCCGCCCTGCCCGCCGCCCTCGCTCTGGCCGCCACCCTCGCCCTGCACCTGTGGCGACGCAACGCCGTCCTCAGCGTCCTTGGCGGCACCGCCCTCCACGTCGCCCTGGCCAGCACGGTCCTCGCTCACTCCTGAGCCCCGGGGGAGGGACGCGCGGGGCAGTCGGGCCTGTACGCCCGCTCAGTCCTGACGGGGAGCCTTTCGGCCGGCCGCGGCCACCTCTTTCCTCACCCGGGCGCGGTCGAGGGACCACGCGCCCAGGCCCACCAGGACGGTCACCCCGGCCCCGTACACCGGCAGCCACCGGGTCGTCGTAGCTGACAGGCAGTCGGCAACAGCCTCATGGCTCTGGGCTGCCTGTGCGTGAGCCAGGGCGGCACTGTCGCGACCCGCCAGATCCGCCAGCGCGGCCTCCACCCGGATGGCCTCGTACGCGCCCAGTTCAGGACACCCGTCACGGGTGCCCGGCATCGGAAAAAGCCACGCCCAGCGCTGCAGCACGGGGGCCAGCGCGATTGCTACGCACAGGCCGACGACCAGCGAATACGCGGCCAGATTACGCATATACGTGGATCCGAGGCCGGGACTCCACGTCGGCAGCCGGTAAAAGGAGAAGATCACCGCGAGAAGCGTCACCCCGATATAGGTGGAGAACCATTGCCAGGAACCCTGCGCGAGTGCGGCCGTGAGCACGGCGGCCAGCGCAATGCCGATGACTCCCGCCTGACCAGGAGCGTCGCCGTCCGCGCCACTGGATGGTGATTGCCGGGCTTTTTGCACGCCGGGCCGGTCGTCCATGATCTCTCCCGCAGAGTTCGGAGGCCCTCAGCATCCGGGCGCATCGCCCCTCGGCCCGGCACCATGCCGGACCGGCCCGGAAGCCCCGCCCGGTTGGCGGGGCCAGGCTCCGGATCCGGCACTCCGGCCCGGACGAACCGCCGGTACACCGCCCGGCCCCTCGGCGAGTGCAGAAGGCAGACTCTGCGACCTGGGAAGTTATCGCGCGGCCACACGGATTTCACTCACCATCCCTGATTCCGCCATAGCCGAAATTCCGCGCATGCGCTCGTGCGGCGCTCTTTGGCGTAAAACGACGCCTCTAGCACTTCGGCATGAGGGTATCCGTGCTGACGCGACGGAGGAGACCATCGCCGTCCCCCTCCCCATTCACCGGAAGGATCCGTCATGCCGGAGCCCTATCAGCATCGCCGAAGCGCAGTCCGAGGCGTTCTGTGATCGTGAGGATGATGTCTACCGGTCTTTCTGGGACAGCTCAGGGGCGCTGCATTGGGGATACTTTCCCGACTTATCCTGGACGGATCCCGATGAATTCCCCGAAGCCTGCCAACGATGGACCGATCTCCTGCTGGAGAAAAGCGGAATCGGTCCCGCCTCGCATGTCCTGGACGTGGGCTGCGGCAACGGCACCACCAGCGTCTATCTGGCACACAAGACCGGCTGCCGGGTGGACGGTATCGATATCAGCGGGGTCAGGGTCGGTCATGCCAAGGCACGGGCGGGCGCGCTGCCGAACGTCGCGTTCCACAAGGCATCGGTCTCGCAACTTCCCTTCCCTGACGGTACGTTCACCCACATATGGAGCCAGGCGACGCTGTATCACGTCCCGGACCGGAACCGGGCCCTGGACGAGATCCACCGGGTCCTGGCCGAGGGCGGCAGGCTCGTCCTGGACGATCTCGTCACCCCCTCACCCTCGATCACCGGCATGCTGAAGCAGGCCGCGGCCAAGCACGTCTACCGCGACCTGGTACGGCACGACATCGAGCAGCCGTTCCCGTGGGAGCGGGGTGCGTTCGACGCGGTCGTGGCCAGCGGCGTGTTCACCTTCGGCCACGTCCGGGCTCCGGCGCTCCGCCACCTCACCGACCAACTCAAGGAAGGGGGAATCCTCGTGGTGACCTTCCGTGAGGACTATCTGGACAGCGAGCCGGAGATCGAGCGGACACTCCGTGATCTCCCGCTGCGGCCGAGGTCCCGCACTACCCTCACCGTCTTCGGTGACACGCCCATGACGGTACGGGCATTCGAGAAGCGTGAGGAGGCAACAGCATGACGTCGTCGGCGAGAGACGATGCACCGCTCATCGAGGTGTCAGGACGCACCTTCCATCCGGCGTGGCTGCGCTACAGCTGCCCGTGCGTCAGATGCCGTCATCCCGAATCGTTCCAGAAGGTCTCCGACCTCAGCGCCCGCCCCGACCTCCCCGAAGCGGCCGGTGTCGAGCTGGACACCGAGGCGAACGAACTGCGGATCGACTGGCGCGAAGAACCCGCGCACCGCAGTTGCTACCCGCTGGACTGGCTGCTGCTGCACAGCGCGGACACATCGGATGCGCAGAACGGGCCGGTTGCGGCCCCCTGGGATGCGGCGACGCTGCGCGACCGGGGGGTGCGCTGGCATGAGGCGGCCGACTGCGGCACCGACGGCGGCCCGTGGTTCACGGACCTCCAGACGGTCGGCTTCGCCCTGCTGAAGGGGCTCACCCCGCACGGGCTGGAACGGCTGCTGTCCGGGCTCGCCCCCGTCTTCTACACCGAATACGGACGACAGGCCGACGTCAGGGCGGTGCCCGGCGCGGAGGACCTCGCCGAGACGGAAAGCGCCCTGCCGGCCCACACCGACTACCCCTACAAGGTGACCGGCCCGCTCACCCAGTTCTGCTACTACGCGGAAAACCAGGCAACGGGCGGCGAACTCTTCCTGGTGGACGGCTTCAGAGCGGCCGAAGACTTCCGGCGCGAACACCCGCGGTGGTTCGACCTGTTGACCGGCACACCCGTGGGGTTCGAGCAGCTCTACACGACATGGCGTTACCTCTACCGCGTCCGGCGCCCCATCATCTCGCTCGACGGCAACGGCGCGATCGACGCCCTCCATCTGGGCCACTCCCACGCCTGGGCCTGGGAGATCGCTCCCGAACGCTGCGGGGATTTCTACCGTGCCTACCACGGCTTCGTCCGGCAGCTGGGCGAGCGGCGCTACCACTGGAGCCACCGCTACGCCGATGGCGAGTGCGTGGTGTTCCGCAACAACCGCATCCTGCACGGCCGGGATGCCTTCGACCCGCGGACCGGCGTGCGCCACCTCATCACCGCGTACGTGCCGTGGCAGCAGCTGGAGTCCCGGGTGAGATTCCATCAGGAGCAGCGCCTCTACCTCCTTGGACAAGAGCAGAAGTGACCTGGACGCAAGACCTCATCGTCGTTCTGGCCGGGATCGGCGCGGGCCTCATGAACACGGTCATCGGCTCCGGGACGCTCATCGCCTTCCCGGCGCTGCTGGCCGTGGGCCTGCCGCCGATCACCGCCAACGTGGTCAACAACATCGGCCTGGCCCCCGGCTCGCTGAGTGGAGCCCTCGGCTACCGGGACCAGGTGCCGCCACCGCTCCGCCGGACGCTCACCCTCGCGGGAGCGGCCGGGACCGGTGCGGTGGCCGGTGCACTCCTGCTGCTCGTGCTGCCGTCGGACGTGTTCCAGGCCGCCGCACCCGTACTGATCGGTGTCGCCGTACTCCTGGCCGCCTTCCAGCCCCAGCTGAACCGTGCGCTCCTGGCCCGCCAAAAGGCTCCGTCGGCCCACGCCGCGGCCCCGCTGACGGTCGCGGTGTTCCTCACCAGCGTCTACGGCGGCTACTTCGGAGCAGGCCAGGGAGTTTTGCTGTTCGCTTGCATGAGCGTGCTCATGCGCGAGACGTTGCAGCAGGTCAACGGGCTCAAGAACACGCTTCAAGCGGTCGACAACACCGTCTCGGCGCTCATCTTCTCCTTCACCGCCCACGTCGACTGGACCGCGGTGCTGCTGCTGGCCGTCGGCGCGATGGCCGGCGGGCAGATCGGTGCCCGCGCAGGCCGCAGACTCCCGGCCCCCGCACTGCGGGGCATCGCCGTCGGCGTGGGCATCGCCGGCGTCGCCTACCTCGTCTCCAGCTGAGGGGAGACACGCCCAACTGACTTTTACCGCACGTAACTTGATGGTGATTCCGGTGAAGCGTCGGTACCTTCGACGGTATGGGGGACAACACCGGCCGCCGCAACGTCAACGACCCTTCCGTCACGAACGTGATCAGCGGACCGGTCAACCACAGCCTGGTGATCCAGACCGGTTCCTTCGAGGGCGACGTCCATGTGCATGCGTCGCCCGAGCAGAGCGCCGAACGGGACTCCGCCCTGGCGGAATTGAAGCAGCGCGTGGCCGCACAGGAGCGGGCCGAGGAGCAGGAGCGACAGCGGCGGGCCCAGGAACAGCGCGAGGCCGAGTCCCGCAAGGAGCAGAAACGCCGGCGCAGGAATCGGAACCTTGAGCTCGACATCAGGGATCAGGTCAGGGAAGAGCGCGCGGGACGCGTCAGGATGCTGCTGGGCGTCGCGTTCTGTGTGCTGGGGCTCGTCCTGCTGGTGGCCGGTTCCCTTGGCCATCAACCCTTCTTCATCCTGCTCGGGATCTTCCTGTTCTTCGGCGGCGTACCCCTTGCCCGCGCCATCCCGACCTCGGCCCTGGAGAGCCTCTCCCACAGGGAGATCAACTCCGGCCCCTCGGGAAGAGCTGCACCCGACGCCGATCGAGCGGCAGAAGCGCGATGGATGAGCAGGCGCCCGCCCCACTGACAGAGGAACAGGCGCCCCACTGACAGGAGATGCGGCCGGTGCTCATCTGCCCCAGCCGCCCCCGACGGCCCTGCTCGACAGGAACGAGTCGCGCAGCGCCTTGCGCAGACCGGGAACGAGTGCGTCGAAGCACTCGGCGAGCGCCTTGAGGGTGCGCTTGTGCTCGCGCAGTTCCTTCCGCGTGAACACGCTGGTCATCTGGCATTCGACGGGGAGCACGGCCATGGCCAGTTCATCCGCCGGGACGGCAGCCGGATCGCGGCCGGCCACCACGGCGTGGCGCGCCGTCTGCTGAAGGGCGAGGACCTGCTGCGGGTCGTTGAGGGTGACCTGGTGGGAGGCGAGCGGCGACAGGCTCCGTTCGCCGGGGAGCGTGATGACTCCCGCCGTGGCGAACTGGTCGCGCACGGGCTCTTCGGCCGTGTGGGCCTTGTTGTGCACGAACTGGATCCAGTGCTTCGGCTTCTCCGCGGGCACGTCACGCCACACCTCGGCGAGGAATCCATCGCTCGGCGGCCTGGCGGCGCGCCGTGCGACCTTGCCGCCATTGGCGGTGAGCAGCCCGTCAAGGGTCAGCTCGGTCAGCGTGCGGCGCGCAGCAGCTGGCCGCGCCCCTGGAGGTTGACGACCTCGAACTTCCCTTTGTCCACGGTGCAGCAGAGCAGGTACAGCCGTTGCGGCAGTGTCTGATTCATTCGCTTCCCGAGTACTTTCGCTGTTGATTGCTCGTGGTGCGGGGCTACAGCCATCCGCGTTCGCGGGCGACGCGGGCCGCTACATGGCGGTTCTCCGCGCCGAGCTTCGCTGCCGCCGCCGACAGGTAGTTGCGTACCGTCCCGGGGGACAGCGCCGCCTGCGCCGCGATCTCTGCCACCGGGGCTCCGTCCGCGGCCAGTGCCAGCAGTTCCGCCTCCCGGGAGGTCAGCGGTGACTCGCCCGCGGCGATCGCGTCCGCCGCCAGCTCGGGGTCGACGTAGCGGCCCCCTTCGTGCACCGTGCGGATGATCTCTGCCAGTTGCTGTGCGGAGACCGTCTTGGGGACGAAGCCACGGACGCCGGCAGTCAGCGCCCGCTTCAGCGCACCGGCCCCGGCGTGGCTGGTGACGATCATCGCCGTGCACTCCGGCACCGTCGTGCGCAGCTGTGCGGCCACCGCGACGCCGTCGGGGCCGGGCATCTGGAGGTCCAGGACGGCGACGTCGGGGCAGTGGGCGCGGGCCATCGCCAGGGCCTCGTCGCCCGATGCGGCCTCCGCCACGACGGCGAGGTCGTCCTCCAGCGCGAGGAGAGCGGCGAACGCGCCGCGGATGAGGTGTTCGTCGTCCGCCAGCAGGATCCTGATCATGCGGGGGCCTTCCACGGGATCCTTGCGGTCAGGCGGAAGGTGCCGCCCCTGCGCTGTTCCGTGGACAGCGTGCCCTCCAGGCCGGCCAGCCGCTCGCGCAGACCGGGCAGGCCGGCGCCGGTGGCCGAAGGCCGGGCGCCCGCCCCGTCGTTCTCCATCACCAGCACCACCGAACCCGACTCCGTCGCACGCACCGACACCTCGCAGTGCGAAGCGCCGGACGCGTGCCGGAGCACGTTCGTCGTCCCCTCGCGGACCACCCAGCCCAGCGCCGACTGCACATCGGTGGGCAGCCGCGCCGCCGGGCCGTTCTCGATCCGGCAGTCGATCCCGGCCGCTTCGAGCACGGACCGGGCACCGGCGAGTTCGGTGTGCAGGTCGGCGGTGCGGTAGCCGCGGACCACCGCGCGGATCTCGCGCTGCGACTCCTGCGCTATGCGCTGCACCTCCACCATCTGGTCCACCGCCTCTTCCCTTCCCCGCCGCGCGAGTTGGGCCGCGAGTTCGCTCTTCAGGGCCACGACGGCGAGGTTGCGGCCGAGTACGTCGTGCAGGTCACGGCCGAAGCGCAGCCGCTCCTCGGCCACGGCGAGGCGGGCCTGGGTCTCCCGGGCCGCGGCCAGCTCCTCGACGTGGTGCACGCTCCAACCGGAGACGCGGAACGCAGCCGCCATGAGCGGCACCATGAACAAGCCGGCGCCGACCACGAAGACCAGCGCCTCGCCCGTCAGCCCGCTCGCCGCGGCCGATCCGATCGCCGCCACCGACACTGCCATGACCAGCACGAAGCCGGTGCGGCGGGGGAGCGCCAGGGCCGGTGGGCCGGCGTAGAACAGCAACTGCCACACCAGGTACGGCGTCAGTTCCCTGCCCTCGATGCGGCCGGTGGCCAGCAGCACGCAGCCCAGGGCGATCACGGCGACGGTCACGGCGGAGTACAGCGCGACGAGCAGGT
Organism: Streptomyces sp. NPDC048644; assembly: GCF_043199105.1. Lineage (NCBI taxonomy): Bacteria > Bacillati > Actinomycetota > Actinomycetes > Kitasatosporales > Streptomycetaceae > Streptomyces > Streptomyces sp. NPDC048644. The sequence continues at coordinate 18,793 of NZ_JBICVO010000002.1, read as the reverse complement.
CCGGGCGCGGGGCGGTGCCGAGGTAGTGGTGCATGGCGGAGCGGCTGAGCAGCAACTGGACGACGATCTGTGCGGCGATCAGCGCCGCCACCAGGGAAAGCCAGGCCGGGCCCACGTCCACGACCGCGATCCAGAACGCCCACAGGCCCGCCTCGAAGAGGGCGAAGGAGGCGATGCTGGCGAGCGTGTAGCGGCGGAAGCGATCGGCGCCGTCCCCGCCCCCGAGGCGCTCCTGCCAACTCGCCACGCTCATCCCGGTCTCCGTGGTGCTCAATTCCGTGGCTCCCAGCGGAACCACCGGTACACAGCAAACACCGCCGCGCCCGTCCACATCAACGCGAAGAGCGTCAGCCGACCCTGGTCCAGGGCGCTCAGCCCGCCCGTCCAGCCACCCCGCAGCAGGTCCATCACCGGCGAGAACGGCAGCCAGGCAGCTATCTGCCCGACCGTGTCCGGCAGCAGATCACGCGGCAGGAACAGCCCGGACCCGGCCATGGTCACCAGCAGGAACGGCAGGAACGTCAGCTGCGCGCTCTCCGCGGTGCGGGTGAAGGCGGCCGTCAGCGCCGCCCCGGCGATCAGCAGGGCCAGCCCGGTCAGCAGCCCGACGGCCACCAGGTGCGGGGCGGCCGGCGCGGGCGCGTCCAGGGCCACGGTCAGCCCGGCGATCAGCAGCACGCACTGCACCAGCGCCAGCAGCACCGCCGGAAGCGCGCCGCCGGCGAGGATCTCCCAGTCGCGTACCTCGCCGGTGCGCAGCCGCTTGAGGACCAGCCCCTCGCGGCGCAGCACGTATACGCCGACCAGGTTCGTGTAGACGGCGAAGAACAGCGCCATCGCCAGCGCACCGGGCAGCAGGACGGTGGCCACCGACAGACCGGTGCCGCCCAGGTCCAGGCCCTTGACCATGCCGCGCATCGCGAAGGCCATCGTGACGGGCAGCACCAGCGCGGTGAACATCGACGCCTTGCTGCGCAGCAGCAGCGTCAGTTCGGCGCGGCCGAGGGCGGCCAGACGGCCCGTGGCGGCGGTGCGCCGAGCAGCCCGGACGGCCGGGATCGTAGCGGTCATCGTGCCACCTCCAGGTCCTTCGCGATGTGCATGAACGCCTCCTCCAAGGTCGCCGAACGGGCATCGAGGCCGCGCAGCGATATGTTCTCGTCCCGGGCCCACAACAGCAGCCCGGTCGCGGTGCGTTGCAGGTCGCCGGTCTCCAGCCGGACCGTCCCGCCGACCTCCTCCTGCCGGATCACCCCGAGCGGCGCCAGCGGCGGCAGTTCCCCCAGGAACCGGCCGTAGGGCAGCGCGAAGCTGATCTGCGAGGGCCGCTCGGCCACGACGTCGGCGACCCGGCCCGAGGTGGCGATCGCCCCCTCGTGCATGATCGCGAGCCGGTCGGCCAACTGCTCGGCCTCCTCGAGGTAATGGGTGGTGAGCAGCACCGTCGTGCCCTGCTCCTTGAGCTGCCGGATCAACTCCCAGGTATCGCGGCGTGACTGCGCGTCCAGACCGGTCGTCGGCTCGTCGAGGAACAGCACCTCCGGCCGCCCGAGCAGCGCCAGGGCGAGGTCGAGGCGCCGCCGCTCACCACCGGAAAGCTGCTTGACCCGCACCTTCCTGCGCTCCGCCAGACGCACGAGCTCCAGCGCCTCGTCCACGGGACGGGCGCCACTGGTGCAGCCCGCCCACATCTGTGCGGTCTCCACGACCGTCAGCTCCGTCGGGAAGCCGCCCTCCTGGAGCATCACCCCGATGCGGGGCCGCACGGCGGCGCGTTCGCGGTACGGGTCGCAGCCGAGCACCCGGACGGTCCCGGCCGCGGGGGCTGCCTGCCCCTCCAGGAGTTCGAGGGTGGAGGTCTTGCCGGCGCCGTTGGTGCCCAGCAGAGCGAACAACTCACCACGTGCGACGGTGAGGTCGATGCCGCGTACGGCCTCGAAGCCCCGATACCGCCGCCGCAGATCCGCGGCTTCAATCACTGTGTCCATGTCCTCCAGCGTTCCGGCACGCCCGGCCCGACGGGAGTGCGGTCTGTCATGAGCCCGCATGACATCTGTCATGCGGTGGCCGACGGGCGAGGGCTGGTTGGGAGGGGTTAGCCGCTTCCGAAGACCCTTCGTCAGGAGTTCTCAGGTCGGACGGCACAGGAAGCCGTGGACTGCCTCAGCGAACCGCGCAGCGGGACTCAGCCGGAGCTGTTCGGGATTCGAGGGCCAGCGGCGCCGGTCCCTCCGCCAAGGGACACCCTCCCGCGCTCCTTCCCCTGGTAGTTGGGGCGGCCCGTGCGCAGACCATCCAAGCCTCCTCTATTCTCGTACACTGTACGTAGTAACAGAGGAGGGGAACGATGCCATCACGCATGCCCGATGCCGCGGCCAGGCCGTCCTGGGTGTCACCTGCAGGAAAACCGCCACTGTCCTCACGGATGATGAGGGCGACCTGGCGAGGTCTCCCGGCGAAACGGCACGATGCCGGATGGGAGCCGGGGCTGGTGGTGCCGGCCGCCGACGGCAGCCCGTTGATCACTGACCACTATTTCCCGCGCGACGAGGGCGACTTCCCCACCCTCCTGGTCCGCTCGCCTTACGGCCGCGGCCTGCCGTGGTCTCCCATGTACGGCCTGCTCTTCGCCGAACAGGGCTTTCACGTGGTCCTGCAGAGCTGCCGCGGCACCGGCGGTTCAGGAGGCACGTTCGACCTGTGGCGCAACGAAGCCGCCGACGGCCAGGCCACGATCTCCTGGCTGCGCGAGCAACCCTGGTTCAACGGAACGCTGGGGACCGTCGGCCCCAGCTACCTGGGTTACGTGCAATGGGCCCTCGCCCTGGACCCGCCGCCGGAACTGAAGGCAATGGTGGTGCAGGTGGGCCTGCACGATCCCTACGCACTGTTCCACGCAGACGGTGTGCTACGCCTGGAGAACGCCCTCACCATCGGTGCCGGTGTGACCTACCAGCACCAGGGCGTGGCACCGTTCCTGAAGGCGACACTGCGCCTGCAACGCCGCCTGCGTGAGGTCATCACCGCGCAGCCCTTGCGCGGGGCGTACGTGTCCGCTCTCGGAGGTGAAGTGCCCTGGCTGGACGACGTGATGACTCACCCGGACGCCAAGGGCGCGTACTGGCGCGGCGCGTCACTGGCGGAGTCGGCGGAGCGGCTCCGTGTGCCCACGAGCCTGATCACCGGGTGGCACGACGTGCTGGCCGATCAGACCTTCGAGCAGTACGGCCGGCTGCGTCAGGCCGGATGCGAGACCGCGCTGCTCGTCGGCCCTTGGACCCACACCTCCGCGTTGCAACAGGGGTGGCCCGAGGTGTTCGCCGAGAGCCTCGCATGGCTGCGCGCCCACCTGTACGCCGACCCATCCGGCCTGCGCCCCACCGCGGTGCGCGTGCACACCGGCGGCGAAAACGCCTGGCGGGACCTCGACGAGTGGCCGCCGGCCACGGCTGCCACCCCCTGGTACCCCACTTCGGAAGGGCACCTCACCCGACAGGCCCCCGCGGACTCCGTACCGCTGACGTCATTCCGCTACGACCCGGCCGACCCCACCCCGTCCCTCGGCGGCCCTCTGCTCTCCCGCACCGCCGGCTCCCGCGACAACCGCACCCTGGAGGCCCGTTCCGACGTCCTGACGTTCACCGGCCCCCCACTGACCGAGCCCGTGGACATCCTGGGCCCGGTCTCCGCACGGCTGAGCATCTCCACGGACACCGGCCACGCCGACGTCTTCACCCGCCTGTGCGACGTGGACGCACAAGGCCGCTCCGTCAACATCTGTGACGGGCTGGGCCGGCTCCGGACGACCGAACACGCGCCCTCGCAGGTCACCGTGCCGATGAGCTCCACCGCCCACCGCTTCGCCGTCGGTCACCGCATACGCTGGCAGATCAGCGGCGGCGCCTATCCGCGCTTCGTCCGCAATCCCGGCACGGGGGAGTCGCCGGTCGACGCCACCACCTTCGCACCGGTGCGCATCACGCTCCACACGGACTCGGAACTGATGCTTCCGCGCAGCTCCGGGCTCACGTAGTTCTCCAGCCATGCAGGGAAGGGCTGACGAGCCGGGCTGTGAGGCCCGGCTCACTCCGCGACTCCGACGTGGTGGGCGGGTCAGCGCAGTCAGCCGGCGGCCGGCCGGCCGGGCAAGGCGCAGCACGGCGCGATGACGTAAAGCATGAGAAGTGCCGGGGCCCGCTCACCAGTTGGCGATCACGTCAAGCCCTTGGGAGACGGCGATGTCGAGCAGGCCAGGGAAGCGGGCATCGAGATCGTCCCGGCGGAGTCGGTTCAGCCGCCGGGTTCCCTCGTCCCGCTGGCGGATCACGCCTGCTTCCCGGAGCACCTTGAAATGGCCGCTCTGGGTCGACTTGCTGACCGGCAGCGCGAACGACGTGCACGCCAGTTCACCGTCGGGTTCGGCATCTGCGAGCCGGGTGACGATGGCCTCTGGTCGGCCGACTGACCTCGGCACCTGTGCTGCCGGGCGGGAGCAGAACAGGCGGCGTCGGGGCTCGGCCGGTGTCAGGCTGTGCGGGCGAGGGGATTGCACAAGGGGCGTTGCCTCCACAGGATCAGGCCGCAGCCGACGGCGAAGAGGAAGGCGGCCTCCCCCATGCCCAGGGCCGAGCCGGCTTCCTGGATGGGCCATGCCCACGGCCGGGCGGTGCCTCCTGGCCTGCGGCCCCCGGCGGCGCAGGCCAGGGGGAGCGCGGCAACGCAGATCGCGGCGATGCCGGGCCCCAGGACGGCGCGCACGATGAGAGCGGTCCCGAGAAATCCGGCGCAGTTGCGGGCCAACGACAGGGCCTCCGGCCGGTCCCACACCGCGTGGATGCCTCCGTCCAGCAGCACGGCCAGGAGCACAAATGCCAGGCACAGCGCCAGGTTGCGGCGTCCTCTGTGACGCAGGGCGACCTCTTCGGTGACGGTGTCGCCGCGGTCGATGCCGTGCAGAAGCAGGACGACGGGAAGGATTCCGAGGATCTGGGTCACCAGGAGTCGGCCGGAGGCCCCGACGACGGCGGGTACGGGGATGGCTTCCTGCCGGACCACGAGCGCCAGGAGGTAGACCGCGAGGGTCGCGGCTACGACTGCGGGGATGCCTTTGGCCTTGAGCCACCAGATCATCGTGCGGCCTCCACGGTGCGGGAGGAGGGCACCGGAGCAGGTCCGGTCGTGCAGTCGCGCAGGGCGTTCAGGTTGTGCCGGAACCACGCCAGCTGCTTGGCGGGGGAGAGGCGCTTGACGCGTTCGGCCACCGCGGAGTCCTGCGGACCGTACCGGCCGGCGACCTCTTGCCGGCCGGTACCGGCGGTCAGTGACAGCCACGCGGTACTGGGGCCGTACGCTTCGGCGCCGGGGAACGGGCCCGACCGGGCACAGGACGGCGGGCCGGACGGCAGGATCCCGGTGGCGACGCCGGAACGCACGTCCGCTGCGGAGGGGGCGGGCCAGACTCCGATGAACAGGGCGTCCTGGCCCGGGTGTTCCTGCATGGTGAGCGTTGGGGGAACGGTCAGGCCGGCCTGCTGGAGGCGGTGGCGGGCGTCGGAAGCGTTCTCCCGGATCATGGTGGCGTCCCGGGAGAGCTCTGGCCATACGCAGACGCGCGGCGTGTGACCGGAACACTGCAACTGGTCGGTGGAGCGGGCGTTCACGGGATCGGCGGGAAGTCCGTAGGCGAGTGTGCCGCTGCCGGCCAGGCCGATCACCAGCAGTGCGGAGAGGGAGAGGACGCGTGTCCGGCGGTGCAGGCCGGTCAGGGCGAGAACCGCGGCCCCGACGACACCGAGCGCAAGGACCAACGCGCTCGCTGCGGCGCGCCAGTTGGGAGTCTGGTCGAGGGAGCAGCACGACGGCATGCCTCCGGTGACCATGTGGCGTAGCCACAGCGGCTCCAGAGCCGCCGGGTATGCGGTCAGGAAAAAGCTGAGAATCAGGGCGAGGGGGGCGGCGACGACCAAGGGGAGCCGTGTGCCGAGCAGAAAGCCGGCCATGGAGTGTGCCGAGAGAACGACCAGCCACACGGCGACCATGCCCAGTGGCGGCGCTCCGACGTTCGGGTGGCTCTGGGAGATGGTCAGGGCGGAGGCGACTCCCATACCGACCATGCCCAGGACCAGGACGGGAAGCAGCAAGGGGAGCGCGATGCCAAGTCCTGAGCGCGTCGGTGCCCAGTGGGTGACCCGGCCGCGGGTGAGGCGTGATCCTTCCCAGGCCCCGGACGCGGCGCATGCGGGAGCGATGAAGGGCAGGGCAAAGCTGGCGGAGCCCAGGGCGCTGGGCCAGTAGCCGACGGTCACCTCATTGGTGAGGTCGTCCGACAGCAGCAGAGCGACGAAGGCGGCCAAGAGGGGTGCCAGCCAGGAAGCGGAGGAGGAGCGCAGTACGGTACGCCAGAGCACGGCTCACACCTCCTGGGCGATGAGCTGGGTGTAGGCGCCCTCGGCTCGCCGGCCTTCGGGGATGCCGGCTGCTGCCAGAGACAGGAAGCTTTCGGTGTCGCCTTCGAAGCGGACCTGGCCCTGATCGAGGATGACGACGTGGTCGTACATCGAATCCAGGTCTTCGGTCTGATGGGTCGACACCACCACCTGGATATCAGCCAGGAGATGGGTCACGAGGTCACGGAAGATCTGACGCTGTGACGGATCGAGTCCCGCGGTGGGTTCGTCGAGGAGCACAATCTCACTGCTGTGGACGAGAGTTCCGGCGATTCCCATGCGCCGCAGCTGGCCTCCCGAGAGCTGGTGGCTCTTCCGGTCCGTCAGGCTTCCCAGTTTCACCCGTTCCAGCGCGTCACGGGACTGGTCCCAGGCATCCGAGCGCGACATTCCCTTCAGCCACCCGATGTACGCGACGTTTTCCCGCACTGTGAGGCCGGGCATGGGCTTCACATCCTGGGGAAGCCATCCCACCGCCTTGCGGTAGGTCGCACGCGATTTCGCCTGAGAGGGGTCGGTACCACGCCAGGTAACGCTGCCGTGGGCCGGTAAAATCCACGAGGCGGCGATACCCAGGAGTGTCGATTTTCCCGCGCCGTTCGGCCCCAGCAGGACGGTAGCCCTGTGTCCGATGGAAAGATCGAGCCGATCGAGGACTGGCACCTTCCGGCCGTACCGGAAGGAGCACTGATGGAATTGCAGAGACATGCCGCCCTTACTTTTCGCGAGCCGACGAAAGCCGGCCGGAAGCACACTGCTTCCGGCCGACCCGTCATCGATTAATGAACTACCACGTCATCTTGACGGGTTTGGCGTACAGGTGGAACGTTCCCGGCCCCGCTGCACCATTGCTCTTGTCGAGGCTGAAGTAGTAATCACCCGACGCGAGATCCCCCCAGTACTTCGTTGCACTGCACACATCGCTCGGCTGAACTGAGGGCCGCGACAAGTCGCCGGTCTCGGACCGGCCCTGCTGTCCTGCGCTACAGAACTGGCCGCTGAGGGGAGATCTGTAGCGCAGGGCAGTGGCCAAGAGAAGTAGGTGAGCGCGGCACAGCCGGGCTGTTGTGGAGCAACTGGCTGCCTGTGAACGTGCGGATGCGGGTGTCCGAGACGTTATCCGGTGAGGGTGAGGCGCTGGTCGGCTGCTGCTGGTGTGGCTGGCCGCCGTGCACGACATCGGTAAGGCGGCGACTGCGTTCGCGTGCCCGGTGGATCAGCTCGCCGACCGTATGCGAGCGCACGGGCTGGAGATGAGGAGCGGACCGCTCATGCCTGGCTGCGGGGGGGAAAGAAGGCGATGCTGTCGCCGTTCGTCGCCGGGACGGTGGACCAGTTGTTGTGCGCGGGGCTCAAGAGCTGCTACCTGGCGCTGCGCCATTTCGCGGTCGCGGGAAGGCTGTGGCGATCGACGAGGCGCATGCCTACCTGCCCCCCGTGCCACGGGGATGGTCTCAGCCCGATACCCACGGCTGTCCCACAGGGGGAGTGCGCCTACCGGTTGTTGAATCCCCAGGCGTGAGGTTCGTCCAGGGGCTGGTCCGATATCGATGCTGTCGGCGTCGGTGTCTGTGGCCAAGCGGTGCCAACGAGCTTTGTTGGCACCCGGGTTCAGCTTCGGTCGCGTCGGCGGAGGGCGGCGAACAGGGTTGCGCCGATGGCCAGGGAGCCTGCCGCGGTTGCGGCAATCCAGGGGAGGGGCCCTGCTCCGGTGTCGGCCATGCTGCCGCCGGTCGAGCCTTCCGTCGGGTGCCTACTTCCGCTGCCCGAGCCCGTGCTCGTCCCGGAGACGCCGGTGATCCTCTCCACCGACCACCACTACGAGAGCGTCCTCGCCCCACGGACCACCGGCGAACAGTGGCTCGAAGTCTTCCCCGGCTCCACGCATTGGTACACCTGAAGAACATCCCCGCCCGCCAGGCGCGGGCTCACTTGTGCACGGCACAGGTGAAGCAGGCACCGACCCCGCGTCGACACCTTCGGAACTCTTCGGCCCAGCAGGGCATCTCACTAGCAGTACGGGCCTCATGCCCCGACGAGAGGAGCTGTTCAGAATGGTGCGTCGAGTTCGTGCACTGCTGCTAACCGCCTTACTGCTGGTGACGGGCGCGGTGATGTCGTCCGCGCCGGCCTTTGCCGTCATCGGCGGATCGAAGAGCGCCTATGGACCGTGGGCGGTGCGCATGCTCGTGGACGGCAAACCGGCGTGCACCGGGACGGCGGTCACACGTCAGTGGATCATCAGCGCCTCGCACTGCTTCTTCGAGCAGGGACAGCCGGTCGCCGACAAGCGGATCTCGTTCCGGGTCGGCAACCTCGACATGCGGAAGGGCACCACAGTCCACCCGGTGCCCGGCGGACGCGCGGGAAATGCCCACGCCGACATGATGCTCATCAAGGTCCCGCCGATGAAGGTCCGTACGGCACGCCTGGCCACGGCCGGTGTCCAACCCGGCCAGGACGTGCGGCAGTTCGGGTGGGGCGCCACCTGCACCGGGGACGAAAACACCTGCCAGTCCCCTGTGCTCAAGCAGTCGGACCTGCGGGTCGTACGGCCGGACGACCCCCGATGCGACGGCTACACCGCACCGGGCGGCTCGGACTTCTGCATGGAAAAGGTGTCCGGGATTCCGGCCGGCGGCGACTCCGGAAGCCCGGTGATGAGCATCTCCCCGCAAGGCACCGAAACCCTCCTCGGCGTCTTTGACGGCTCCGACCGGCAGAAGATCGCCGAGGCCGGGGAGATCTCCCAGCAACTCGCCTGGATCCGCTCGGTCACCCGGCGGTAATACACCCCAATCCCGCCCGAACGCGGGCAAATTCAGGGCCTGCTGTCCTCATCGGCGCTGGAGAGTTCGCAACAGGACCTGACGAGGGGCGACCGAGGGCGGATCGCTTGGAACTCGCGTTCAGATCATGACGAGTTGGATATGTACGTGCCGGCCTGAGTACATGTACTCAGGACCTTGCTCTCACCGTCGACCACGGTGAGAGCAGACCGAACAACCCACAGGAGACGACCGTGATCCCCGGCGCCAGCTGCCCCCGTTCCGCCTCTCGCCGCCGCCGCGTCCGCGCTGCCGCGGCCCTCGCAGGAGCTGCCGCAGTTGTTGCGCTCGCCGGCTGCTCCGGCTCCCTCTTCCAGGACGACATCTGCAGCAACGGTGAGTATCCCGTCATGACCGTCGGGGCCACCGGCTCCGCGTGCGTCAAGGACAGCGAGAAGGTTCCGAAGGGGTACACGCGCTACCCCGAGGGCAAGGTGCCGCAGAAGACCGACGACAAGTGGGACATGTACTGGCGCACACACACCGTCGACAAGACGGGCAACATCGTGGACGCGCCGGACGAGAAGTGAGCCGTCGCCGACGCGGGGCGTCAGTGCGGGAAGTCGATGACGTGCGTGTTCATGTCGGAGCCGACGATCCGTCGTCATTCTCGGCAGACCATCACGACCGAGCCCCACGCGGCACGCGAGCGCGCTTCGCTCCGGCCCGTAGCGCGGCTCGTGGCCGCTGTTGCCGCGCAGACACCGCGGACACCCCACCGCGGGCATCCGCTGCCCTGCGCGGTGATACAGGCGAAAGTCCCTTGTGGCGTGGTGTTTTCAGTCCGGCAGCAGATGTGACACGAGGGTGTGTGTCCATTCGCGGGTGAGGGGCTGGCCGGCGAAGACGGCCCGGTAGTAGAGGGGGGCGAGCACGGCGTCAGTGGTGCGTTCGAGGGTCGGGGGCTGATGGCCCCGGGCCCGGTCCCGTTCGAGTATGGCTTCGAGTGCTTGGCCGCGTTCTCCGCTGCATGCGAGGGCGCCTTGCCCGCCGGCTGTGCCGATGGTGGCGCGCACCAGGGCGAGGGTGTCCGGGTCGCTGAGGTCCTTGGCGAGGTCGGATGCGTAGCGTTCCAGGTCCTCGCGGAGGCTGCCGGTGTCCGGCACCACGAGGTCACCGGAGAAGCGGCTGGTCGCGACGTCGGCGAGCAGGTCGCCGATGGAGCCCCAGCGGCGGTAGACGGTGGTGGCGTGCACGCCTGCGCGGGCGGCTACCACCGGAATCGTCAGCAGCTCATTCGCCTCGTCGGCGAGCAGTTCCTTGACGGCCCGGTGGACGGCCGCCCGGACTCGGGCGCTCCGGCCGCCCGGCCGGCTGCCGGAGTGCGGCGGGGGAGAAGTCGTTGAGGACACGCGACTCATTATTGCATTGATCGCTGCTTTTTTAACGCAGTGGTTGCTGCGATTGTGGTACGTTGAAGCTGTAAACGCAATGATCACTGCGAGGGGCGCCTGCCTCAGGAAGTGAGTTCAGCTGTGTCCAGCCGAGAGTGTGCGGAACCCGAGATGCGCCCGCTGCGGCTGCGGGACGTCACGGTCCCCAACCGTGTGTGGATGTCCCCGATGGCCCAGTACTCCGCCGGATCCGATGGGAAGCCGACCGACTGGCACCTCGTGCACTACGGCGCGCGTGCGATCGGCGGAGTGGGTTTGACCATGGTCGAGGCCACGGCCGTGGGGCCATCGCACCGGACCACGTCGGCAGACCTCGGGATCTGGAACGAAGAGCAGGCCGCTGCGCACCGGCGCCTGACCTCGTTCATCGCCGAACGCGGCGCGGTTCCCGCGATCCAACTGCTGGCCGCGGGCAGGAAGGGGTCGCACCAGGTGCCCTGGGAAGGCGCGGGGCAGAACGGCCCGGTGAGCGTGGCCGACGGCGGCTGGGAGACGATCGGGCCGTCGGCGACGCGGTTCGGCGAACTGGGCGTTCCCCGGGAAGCCGGCCGTGCCGACATCGATGAGGTCGTCGAGGCGTTCGCCAGGGCGGCCCGGATGTCCCACCTGGCGGGGTACGAGGCCGTCGAGATCCACGCCGCGCACGGGTACCTCGTGCACCAATTCCTTTCCCCCCTGTCCAACCATCGGACGGACGAGTACGGCGGGAGCCTGCAGAACCGGATGCGCCTTCCGCTGCGCGTGGCGCGCGCCGTCCGTGCGGCCTTCCCGGCGGAGAAGCCCGTCTTCGTCCGTATCACCGCCACGGACTGGGCCGACGGCGGCATCTCCATCGACGAGGCGGTGACGTTCGCCAAGGAACTGGCAGCCGTGGGCATCGACCTCCTGGACGTCTCGTCCGGTGGGGTGGCGCGGGACCGGGAGGCCCGCCCGCCGGTGCGGGACGGGGTCCATGTCGAGTTCGCGGACACGCTCAAGAGGGCGTCGGGGCTCGCAGTCGCCCCGGTCGGACCGATCGGCGACCTGTCGCAGGCCCGCGAGCTGGTGGCCGACGGCCGGGCGGACGCGGTGCTGATAGGGCGTGCTCTGCTGCGCGATCCGTACCTCGCCCTGCGCAACCGGCCCGGCGCCAAGGCGGCCTGGCCGAGCCAGTACCACCGCGCACTGTGAGCGCAGAGCCTCGGCGGAGGCGATCGGGCATGGGTGAGCGCCTGTTTCTAGCCAGGTTCCTCGCGGCCTGACCCGGTCTCGTGCCGGCGCGACCCGAGCGCGGCGGCCACGAACGAGGCGACCAGCGGCCTGCGGTCCTGCTCGTTCCAGGCGAGCACCAGGCGGCTGGGCGGCGCGTCGGCCACCGGGACGCAGCGCAGGCCGGCCGGGACCGGTGCGACCAGCGAGCGCGGCAGCACCCCGATCATCCGGCTCACCGTGATCATGTGGAGCAGCTGGACCACGTCGGCGACCTCGGGACCGGTGCCGTCGCCCCCGGGAACCCCCTTCCAACGCGGCAGCGTCTCGCCTTCCAGATCGGACATCCGCACCGCAGCCTGCCCGGCCAGCCGGTGCCCGGACGGGACGATGACCACGCGGTCCTCGGCGAACAGCGTCTCGTGGTCCAGGCCGTCCAGATCGTCGAACGGCGCGTAGAGCAGGCCGACATCGGCCCGGCCGTCGCGCAGGAAGTCGGCGCGGTCGGCGGGGCCGCTGAACAGGATGTCCACCCGGCGGGCGTCGGGCTGGTGGGAGTACGCGGCCAGGATCCCGGACAGCAGGCCGGCGTCACCGCCGGGCTTGAGCACGAGCCGCAGATGGGCCCGGGTGTCGCCGGCGCGCCGGGCGTTCCGGACTGCGGCGCTGACCGCGTTGAGCGCGTGCCGCCCGTGTTCCCGCAACGCCTCCCCGGCCGGGGTGAGTTCGACGCGGCGGCTGGAGCGGATGAACAGCGGGACGCCGAGCCGGGTTTCGGTCCGCCGGATCGCCTTCGACAGCGCCGGCTGCGCGATCGAGAGCCGGACGGCGGCCCGGCCGAAGTGCAGCTCGTCGGCGACTGCGAGGAAGTACTCCAGCTCGCGGGTCTCCAATTCGATCATGCCTCCAGGTTATCGCCGAAGAACGAAACGGTCTTGGACGGCGGCGGCGTATGCCGTCAAGGATGGGCGCATGATCAACCACACAATGATCGTGTCCTTCGATCACCCGCTGCCGACCGCCGAGCTCGATCAATACCTCACAGACATCGAACGGGTCATGCTCGACTCCGATCTCGTGCGGTCGGTCGCGGTACGGCGCCACCTCCCCGTCCCCGGCGAGGAGGCCATTCCGGCGCTGATCGCGACCGCGATCGTGCAGGTCGCCGTGGCCGACACCGACGCGCTGGCGAAGGCGTTCGCCGCGCCCGGCATGCACGAGGTCATCGACCACTGGCAGTCGCGGCACCCGTACCGGGTCGCCTGGGCGAACCACGAGCCGCTGGCATGAGCCGCGCTTCCCGAAAGGTGGGACTGGTCACCGGCGCCGGCAGCGGGATCGGCCGCGCGGCGGCACTGGAGTTCGCCCGGAGCGGCGCCGCGGTCGCCGTGCTCGACATCGACGAGCGCACGGCGGCCGAGACCACCGAAATGATCAGGAAGGACGGCGGGGAAGCATTGACCTTCGCCGTCGACATCGCCGACGAACGCTCCGTCCAGGCGGCCGTCGAGGGCACGGTCACGGTGTACGGCGGCCTCGATTTCGCCGTGAACAACGCCGGCCTGGCCTCGCACCACCGGCAGCTCGACGAGATGACCCTGGACGAGTTCGAGCGCGTGCTCCACGTCAACCTGGCCGGGACCTTCCTGTGCATGAAGTACGAGCTGCCCTTGCTCCACGGTGGCGGCGCGATCGTCAACATCGCCTCCAACGGCGGCCTGTACGCGATCCCGCACGCCCCCGCCTATGTGGCCGCCAAGCACGGCGTCGTCGGGCTCACCAAGGCCGCCGCGGTGGACTACGCGCCGCAGAACATCCGGGTCAACGCCGTCTGCCCCGGCCCGACCCGCACCGCCGGGTTCGAGAAGGTGGCGGCCGGCACCGACATGATCGCGCAGCAGGCGGCGATCACCCCGCTCGGCCGGCTGGCCGCACCGGAGGAGGCCGCGGCGGCGGCGGTCTGGCTCTGCTCGGACGCCGCGTGCTACGTCACCGGCATCGCGATGTCGGTCGACGGCGGACGGCGGGCATGAGGGCCGTCGCGGTCGAGGAGCACATGGCCACCACTGAGGCGTTCCAGCCCTTTCGCGTACGGCCTGGACTTCGTGCCGCGGTTTTCGCGCCGTCGGCCGGAGGTAGGCTCCGGGCCACCCCGGACCCGTGTGGAGGCCGACGTGGAACTGTCCGACCTGCGAATCTTCCTGGCCGTCGCACGCACGCGAGGCATCACCAGAGCCGCTCAGGAACTGCACACCGTGCAGTCGAACGTCAGCGCCCGGATCCGCGCCCTGGAAAAGCAGCTCGGCGCACCGCTGTTCCGCCGGCACGCACGGGGCGTGGCCCTGACACATACCGGCGAGCGGCTGCTGCCGTACGCCGAGCGCATCAGCCGGCTCGTCGACGAGGCGCAGCAGGTCGTCGGCGACGAGACCGATCCGTGCGGACCACTGCGGATCGGCTCCTTGGAGACCACGGCGGGCCTGCGGCTTCCCGCGGTGCTGGCGGCCTTCGCCGAGGACTGTCCCCGCGTCGACTTCTCACTGGTCACCGGCCCCACCGAGCAGCTGGTCCGGGACGTCCTGGCGTACCGGCTCGACGGGGCGCTGGTCAGCGGCCCGGTGCGGCGGCCCGACGTGGTGGAGACCCCACTGTTCGAGGAGCGCCTCGTCCTCGTCACGGCCCGCCGGGTCTCCGATCCTGACACCGTGCTGCACGACCCCAGGATCCTCGTCTTCCGCACCGGCTGTTCCTACCGCAGGCGCCTGGAGAGCATGCTGCACGCGCGAGGCGCCGTCGGCGTTCGCTGCATGGAATTCGGAACGCTGGAGGGCATCATCGGCTGTGTCGGGGCCGGCCTGGGCATCAGCCTGCTGCCCGCCGCCGTGGTCGAGCGGCACGCCTCCCGCGAACAGATACGGGTGCACGAACTGCCGGAGGACGAGGGACGCGCGGAGACCGTCTTCGTCCAGCGCGTCGACGCACCGCCGTCGCCCGCCGTGACCCGCTTCCTCACCCACGTGCGGGCGGTGGAGCAGGTACCGCCTGTCCTGCGGATGGTCGGCGGTTCCGCCACGGCGACCGGCTAGTTCACCGGTCCGACGCTCCTCGGCCATCGGAAAGGTTCTCCGCCGGAGATGGCTCCCATCACCACCAATCGTTGGACCTGAAATCCCGGCGAATCTACTGTCCATCCAGGCGCTGTCGCCGAACTCCCCTCTGCCCCGCGGCGTCTGGCACGCCGCGGGGTCTGCTCTCCGGGCAGACAAGGGGAGTTCGACGGCAGAACCTGACGCTGACGCCGCACCGCCCGCCGTGCCACCGGCGGGCGGTGCCCGGACGAAGGGGACTGTGCCTTGCTGACCACGCGCCTCACCCACGCCTTGGGAGTCGAGCACCCCATCGTGCTCGCCCCCATGGACCTCGTCTCCGGAGCCCGGCTCGCCACCGCGGTGACCACCGCGGGCGGCCTCGGCATGATCGGCGGAGGCTACGGCGACGGAGAGTGGCTGGAGCGGGAGTTCGCCGCCGCGGCCGGCACCCGGGTGGGCTGCGGCTTCATCACCTGGAGCCTGGCCCGTCGCCCCGAACTGCTCGACATCGCCCTGGAGCACCGGCCCGCCGCGGTGATGCTGTCCTTCGGCGACCCGGCGCCGTTCGCCGACACGGTCCGCGCCGCAGCCGTACCGCTGCTGTGTCAGGTCCACACGCTCGACCAGGCCCGCCAGGCACTCGACGCCGGAGCGGACGCCATCGTCGCCCAGGGCGGCGAGGCCGGCGGCCACGGAGCCGGGACGCGCTCGACGTTCACCCTCGTACCCGACATCGCGGACCTGATCGCCGACCGCTCCCCGCACACGCTCCTGCTGGGTGCCGGCGGGGTGGCGGACGGCCGCGGACTCGCCGCCGCACTCGCCCTCGGCGCGGACGGTGCCCTGGTCGGAACCCGCTTCTGGGCGACGCAGGAAGCAGGGGTCTCCGCTCGCGCCCACGCGCGTGCGGTGGCGGCCGGCGGCGACGACACCGTCCGGACCAGCGTCTACGACATCGTGCGGGAGTACGCCTGGCCCGCCGAGTACAACGGCCGCCTGCTGCGCAACCGCTTCACCGACCGATGGCACGGGCGGGAGCCGGAACTCCGCGCACACCTCGCCGAGGCCGCCGCCGAGTTCAACACCGCTGTCTCACAGCGGGACTTCGACGTCGCGAACATGATCGTCGGCGAGAGTGTGGGCCTGGTCAAGGAGATCCTGCCCGCCGGGGAAGTGGTGCGGCAGATGACGCAGGACGCCGCCGCCCGCCTCGGCCGACGGACTCCGCAGACCGCCGCGGCCGGCAGCTGAGCACGCGGTCAGGGAAAGACGCCGCCGCGCCCGACTGGGCGGCCCGGTCCTGTGGCTCCACGGCGATCTGCGCCCGGGTTCAGCTTCGGGCACGTCGGCGGAGGGCGGTGAACAGGGTTGTGCCGATGGCCAGGGAGCCTGCCGCGGCTGCGGCGATCCGGGGGAGCGGGCCCGCTCCGGTGTCGGCCATGCTGCCGCCGGTCGAGCCGTCCGCCGGGTGCGCACCTCCGCTGTCCGGGCCCGTGCTCGTCCCGGAACCGCCGGTGGAGGCGCTGGGGGAGGGGGAGCCGGAGCCGCCGGTGGCTGTGCCCGTCCCGCCGCCCGGCTTGCCGTCGACGGTGACGGTGAGAGCTGCGGTGTTGTTGGTGCCGTCAGGATCGCTGTCCGGACGGGTGACCGTCACCTTGCCCGGGGCGAGGGCGCGCGGCTCGTCGATGCGCAGCTCGAAGGCGAAGCGGATGTAGTCGCCCGGTGAGAGGCGGTAGTCGTCGAGGTCCTGGTGGCACAGGTAGCGGGGCGCGCGGGGCTTTCCCCGGCCGGTTGCCGCGGTGCCCCAGCTGCGGCACAGCTCGGGGACCTGCACGGCGGTCGTGCCCGGCGGTAGCAGGACCTCGGTCTCGGCCACCGGGTCCTCACCGGGTTCGCTGCCCAGCCAACTCTTGGAGCCGGCAGGCCCGTTGTTGCGCAGCCCCACCTCCGCCGTCACGGTCTTCTTGCCGGTGCCGTCGACAACGGCCCCCACGGCCTGGAGGTCCATGGTGTTGTCCGCGGAGACGCGACCTGTGGCGGGCCCGAACTGCGGGGTGGCAGGGGCGTTCGGGTCGGTGCGAGGGGTGAGCTTCAGTTCAGGGCCGGTGCCTCGGTGCGCCGAGGTGAGGGTAAGGAAGTCGATGTCCTTCGCCTGCTGCCCGATACTCACCTGCCACTCCTCGGCCAGCGCGGCGCCGCCGACCTTCAGCGCGCTCAGGCCGAGGTCGTACGAGTGCCCGAGTTCCACCGGTACCTCGACGAAGCAGCGGGCCGCCGGTTCCTCGTCCCAGAGCCCGTACTCGCAGTTGCTGAACTCCTGGGCGAACGACAGTCCCGGCGTGGTCCACATGGCGACGTGGATGCCGCGCAGCTCTTTGGCTCCGTAATGCGTGAGACCGACCGACGGCCGGACCAGCGAGCCCGGCTTCACCTTGTCCCCGCCGGACGTTGCCTGACGGTCGATGACCAGCCCGGCATCCTGGACGGTCACCTTCAGGTCCATCTCGCCCAGCGTGACGCCGCCCGCCTCCCCGCGGACATGCAGCGCCCCCGAGGCACCGACCGCTGCGCCCTTGGCGGAGAGCGCCTTCAGACCGTCCACGCCGAAGGATTTGCCTGGTTTGAGCGGCCCTCCCGCCAGCTTGGCGCCGTCGCAGACGAAGACGCGGCCCTCTTTCTGCCGGCAGTCCGGATCCTCCAGCGAGACGTCGGCTATGCCCTTGAGGCCGGTGGCATCGAGCGTCACCGTGAAGGACTTCACCTCTTCGGCACTGGTGTTGCGCCCCCACACAGTGGTCTTGGCCCGGTGGTCCTCGTAGGGGTAGGTCTCCAGCCCGCCGGCCGCTTGGTCGTGGCTGAACTCCAGGACGGGGCCTGCCGCCGCGGCCTCCTCGGCGGTCGGCGCGACGGTGACCACGAGCCCCGCCACGAGAGCAAGGACGCCCACGCGGGCCGTGGCGCGGAACAGGGGCAGAGGTGCTCGCACGGGTCTCCTCAGGATGGCGGCTGCGTCGGAAACGGCAGATACGACAGGAACAGACCGCGAAAGCCACCGAAAGGTTGTACGAACACGCGTCGACGCATCACAAGTTCCCCGCCGCACAACGGCCTGCCCAGGCTGTCTAAGGAGCTGGACGCGGCCGGTGGTGTGCGCGGTGATGCGGCCTCCACCGTGGGGCGCGAGACGGCGGACACCGCCACGGCCGGGGTGTGAGAGGCCCTGGAAGATGCTGGCGAGACTGTGCCCGCCCCCTCCCGGATATCCTGCCTTGTCCTGAACAGGCCAGGGAGGTCTCCCACCATGAGCAGCACCGCGTCGTCTTTTCCCGAGCGGATGGAGCTCTCGGGGGAGGGCCTCGTTCTCCGCGACTGGACGGAGGCGGACCTGGCCGCGATGCCGGAGTTGTTCGACCACCCCGACATCGCGTACTGGACACCGATTGTTTCGCCCTTCGATGGGGCGGCTGCCCGTGCACGGCTGGACCGGAGCCGGCGGTTGCGTGCGGAGGGTACGGCCGTTCTGCTCGCCATCACCGTTGATGGTGGTGCACCGCTCGGCGAGGTGATGCTGCGGCGCGCTCCTGAGGGCACTGAGCTCGGCTACGCGGTCGGCCCGGCGTATCGCGGTCGGGGGTTGGCGGTGCGGGCGGTGCGGGCGGTGCGGGTGATGGCTGGGTTTGCCTTCGAGCGGCTGGGCGCGGGGCAGGTGATCTTGGAGCTGGAGGCGGGGAATGCTGCGAGTGTGGCTGTGGCTGTGGCTGTGGGTGCGGGTTTTGGGTTGTTGGGTGTGTCGTTGGTTGTGGGTGTGGGGGAGGGGCGGTCCTTTGCCCTGCAGGTGTGGGGTTTGG